>NZ_BBWL01000041.1:0-535974 GCF_001463785.1 Aureimonas sp. AU40 | reverse complement strand
GATCTTCTCCTCCCGCATTGGCGCACCGCGCAGCGGCGGCCACCGCCGCTCGTCGTGCTGGCCGATATCTCGGGCTCGATGAGCCAGTACAGCCGGCTGTTTCTCCATTTCCTTCACGCCGTCACGGCGCGTCGTCGGCGCGTTCACACGTTTCTGTTCGGCACGCGGCTGACCAATGTGACACGCGAATTGTCGCGGCGAGACCCGGACGAGGCCGTGGATCGCAGCGCGGCCGCCGTTCGCGACTGGTCCGGCGGCACGCGGATCGGCGAGGCGCTGGCGCTGTTCAACAAGGACTGGTCACGCCGGGTGTTGTCCGGAGCCGCCACCGTTCTTCTCATCACCGACGGATTGGAGCGGGACGACACGACGCTTCTTGAGCGCGAGATGAAGCGACTCCATCTCTCTTCGAAGCGCCTCGTCTGGCTGAACCCGCTTCTGCGTTTCGACGGGTTCGCCGCCAAGGCCAAGGGAATGAGAGCGATGCTGCCGCATGTCGATGAGTTCCGGCCGGTCCACTCGGTCGCCTCGCTGGAAGCGCTGAGCGCGGCTTTGTCTGGCGCGCGCGCCGGCCCGGCGCCGCGTTCACCGCGCGATTGGCTTCAGGATGTGGCCGGGGCTTGAGGGAGAGTGATGATGGACACCCTGCAGGGACGAACCGACGTGTTGAACGTCGCCGAGGATTGGGCGCGAAAGGGGCGCGGCGTCGCGCTCGCGACCGTGGTTGAAACCTGGGGTTCGGCGCCCCGTCCGGTCGGCAGCCATCTCGTGATCGATGCGGCGGGCGATTTCGCCGGCTCGGTCTCCGGCGGCTGCGTCGAGGGCGCGGTCGTCGCGGAAGCCGCCGAGGTGATCGAGACGGGGGTGCCTCGCATGCTGGAGTTCGGCGTCGCGGACGATACCGCTTGGCGGGTCGGCCTGTCCTGCGGCGGGCGCATCTGCGTCTATGTCGAGAAGCTCGCCTGATGGACCTGTCCCTGCTTCATGCCCTGAATGCCGAGCGCGCCGCACGCCGCGCCTGCGTCCTCGTCACCGATCTCTCCCAGGGCCACCAGCGGCTGGTTCGCGAAGCGGACGTGGAGGCGGACGAACTGGCGGATGATCTCGCCAAGGCGCTCGGCAGCGGCAAGTCAGGAAAGCTGGGGGAGACGATCTTCCTCAACGTGCATCTGCCGCCGCCGCGCATCGTGGTGATCGGTGCTGCCCATATCTCCCAAGCTCTGGCGCCCATGGCGTCGATTTCCGGCTTCGACTTGGAGATTATCGACCCTCGCACCGCCTTCGCCACGCCCGAGCGTTTTCCCGGCGTTCAATTGCGCGCCGAGTGGCCGGACCTTGCGCTGAAGGATCGACCGTTGGACTCCTATTGCGCCGTCGTCGCCGTGACGCACGACCCGAAGATCGACGACTTTCCCCTGATCGAGGCGGTTAAGGCAGGGTGCTTCTACATCGGCGCCTTGGGGAGCCGGAAGACCCATGCCAAGCGCGTCGAGCGCCTGATCGCGGCCGGGCTACCCGAACATCGGATCGCGCGTATCGAAGCGCCAATCGGCCTCGACATATCGGCTTCGACCCCGGCGGAAATCGCCGTTGCGATTCTCGGTTCGGTCATCTCGGCGTTTCGCAAGCGAAAGATGCATGCCGAGCGGCGCGGCGAGATGGAGCCTGCGTGAGGTTCGGTCCAGTCGAGACTGCCTCCGCCGAAGGCGCCATTCTCGCCCATGCGACGCGGGCCGGCGCCGTGCACCTTGCCAAGGGCACGCGGCTGACGGCGAGCGACATCACGGCGCTGGCGGAGGCCGGCTTGCCGAGCCTTGTCGTGGCGCAACTGGACTCGGGCGACGTGCCGGAGGACGAGGCAGCGGCGGATCTGGCCGAGCGGCTGGCAAGTGCCGAGATCGGCGCGGCACCTGCCGCCACGGGGCGGGCCAACCTTTTTGCCGGCGAGGCCGGCCTGTTCCTACCGCGTCGGTCGGTGGTCGATGCGATCAACCGGGTTCACCCCGGCATCACGCTGGCGACGCTCGGTGAATTCGCCGCGGTCGAGGCCGGGCGCATGGTGGCGACGGTGAAGATCATCCCCTTGGCGGTGCCGCGCGCCGCGTTGGACGAGGTCCTTTCGCTCCTATCCGCCGAGCCCGCTTTCACCCTCGCGCCGTTCCGCCCGCGTGCGATCGGGCTGGTGCAGACGATTCTGGACGGGACCAAGGCGAGCGTCCTCGACAAGACGGCGCGGGTGCTGCGCAAGCGCTTGGAACGCTCCGGCTCTCGGTTGGTACGCGAGACGCGTGTGCGGCACGCGGAGCGGGAACTCGCTGCGGCGATCGCGGCGAGCCACCCGGAGGAGAAGATGACGATCGTCTTCGGCGCGTCGGCGGTGATCGACGAGGGCGATGTGGTGCCTGCGGCGCTTCGAGGCGCGGGCGGGCAGGTCGATCATCTCGGCATGCCAGTCGATCCCGGCAATCTCCTGCTGCTCGGCCATCTCGGCGAGCGGATCCTTCTCGGCGCGCCCGGCTGTGCCCGTAGCCCGCGCGAAAACGGCTTCGACTGGGTTCTGGATCGACTGCTCGCCGATCTCACGGTTACGCCGCGCGACATCACCGGCTTTGGGGTCGGAGGATTGCTCATGGAAATCGCCTCCCGCCCGCAGCCGCGCGATGTCTTGCCGACGCCAGACCGCAAGCCTGCGGTCGCCGTCGTGGTGCTTGCGGCCGGGCGTTCAAGCCGGATGGGCGGGCCGAACAAGCTGCTCGCCACCTTCGATGGCGTTCCGCTCCTGCGCCGCAGCGTCCAGACGGCGCTCAGGGCAGACGCGAGCGCGGTGCATGTCGTGCTCGGCCATCAGGCAGCGGACTTGCGAGCAACGCTGGCGGGGCTCGACGTCGCTCTGCACGAGAACCCGCAGTTCGCCGACGGACTGTCGACCTCGCTGAAGCTTGGCTTCGAACAGGCGGCGGGCGAGGCGGACGGCGTTCTGGTGATGCTGGCCGACCAGCCGCTTCTGACCGCCGAGCATCTCGACGCCTTGATCTCCGCCTTTCGACCCCTTGGCGAAGGGGCGATCGTCCTTGCCTGCGACGGCGGGCGACGGGCCAATCCCGTGGTGCTGTCGTCGAGGTTCCGACCGGATGTCGCCTCGCTTGAAGGCGATGTCGGCGCGCGCGGCATCGTGCAGCAGCATCGCGATCTCGTGCGAGAGGTCGAAATCGGCCCGGCCGCGTCGTTCGACGTCGACACGCCCGAACTTCTTTCAAGAGCCGGCGGCATCTTGGCAAATCCGCCGAGCGATGGCGGATCAGCCTGACGCTGCGGACGCCTCCCATTCAATCGGGCAGGTCGCGCCGTCCGGCTATCTTCCGTTTCGCGGCGGCCTCTTTCTGGCAGCGATCGGAGCAGTAGAGAACCTGATCCCAAGTCTTTGCCCAGGCTTTGCGCCAGACCATGGGACGACCGCACTCCACGCAAGACTTGGATGGAAGGTCGCTTTTTCCACGCATTTTCGGCATGTTAAGGAAATGGCTTCCATCAGATTATGAGCAAGGGACCGTCGGTCTCTGCTGAAAAAGACCGTCCGACGAGAACAAGAATTCTATAGGAATTTCAGCGATTTGAAGAATGATCTTCTAACGCCGCATAAAAGTCGATGATCACAGTCTGCGCACGTTTTGGGCTGGCGCTTTCACTAGGCAGACCGCAAGGCTTCCTTAAGCTTGGAGGCGCAGCCTTTCTCTCGGCGCCGTTCCGCGCCATCTGCGAAAGGATGCGAAATGCCGACTGCACGCATGCCCGACCCGCAATTCTGCAAGATGCTTTCGGGCCACGGAATGACCTTTGCCGAGGTCCTCTACCGGATGCCGGATCATCCGAGTTTCCTTCAGACCTTCTCCTGGCAGTTCGAGGATGTGGCGCCCGACTACCCCCGCCTGCGCCGCTTTCTCGATCATTGGGAACGGGAGATCGAAGCGCGCATCCATTCCGTTCGCGTAACGCATCGGTCGTTGATTGGGCCGCAGGAAATCCGCATGGTCCGCGAGCTCGGCCATCTGCACTGACTACATCAGGCGAAGGCTCTTGAAGCTCGTATGGCCGTTGCGCCCGATGATGAGGTGATCGTGGACCACGATGCCGAGCGGTCGGCAAGTGTCCACGATGATCTTGGTCATTTCGATGTCGGCATTGGACGGGGCCGGGTCGCCCGATGGATGATTATGGACGAGGACGAGAGCCGAGGCGGAAAGCTCCAGCGCTCGGCGGATGACTTCGCGGGGATAGACCGGCGTATGGTCCACCGTCCCCGTCTGCTGCACTTCGTCGGCGATCAGCGTGTTCTTCTTGTCGAGGAACAGAACGCGGAACTGCTCGCGCGTCTCGTGCGCCATCGCGGCATGGCAGTAGTCGATCACCGCCGACCATGAGGACAGGACCTCGCGCGAACGGATGCCTGAGCGCATGGCGCGCTGAAGGAGCGCGGCGACGATCCGAAGATCCAATGCCGAGGAGCGGCCCATGCCATCCATCTCCTGAAGGAGATGAGTCGGCGCGTTCAAGACATCTTCCAGCGAGCCGAAGCGCTGGAGCAGGGCTTTCGCGATCGGCTTCACGTCGCGCCGGGGAATGGAGCGGAAGAGCACGAGTTCGAGAAGTTCGTAATCGGCCAGCGCAACGGCACCCGCTTCCGCGAAGCGGTCCCGCAGCCGGTCGCGATGGCCGTCGTGATGCTTGGGCTCGGGCGTCGCCTTGGCAACGGGTGAGGCCACCGGCTCGGCGCCCCGCAGCAGTTCCGCCGACAGGAACCCGCCGGCTTCGTTCAACCCTTTGCGGTCCTTGCGCGGCGGCATGGCGACGGGCGTCAGGCGGAAATTTCGGCCAGCCGATCGGCCGAGAAGCCCGGCATGTCGATCCCGGCCGGAGAATAGGTGAAGACCTCGCAGCCGCCCTCGGTCACGCCCACAGTGTGCTCGTATTGCGCGGTCAGGCTGCGGTCGCGCGTCACGGCAGTCCAGCCATCCGGCAGCACCTTCACATGCGGGCGGCCGAGATTGATCATCGGCTCGATGGTGAAGATCATGCCGGGGCGCATTTCGGCGCCTTCGCCGCGCCGGCCATAATGCAGGATGTTCGGCGAATCGTGGAACAGCTTGCCGACGCCGTGGCCGCAGAAATCCCGCACCACCGAGCAGCGCTCGCCTTCGGCATAATCCTGGATCGCCGCGCCGATATCGCCGATATGGCCGCCCGGCTTCACCTCGCGGATGCCGAGAACCAGCGAGCGATAGGTGATCTCGCACAGACGTTCGGACGCGCGCTTCACTTTGCCGACCGGATACATGCGCGACGAGTCGCCATAGAATCCGTCCACCACCAGCGTCACGTCGATATTGACGATGTCGCCCTCGCGCAGCGGCTTGTCGTTGGGAATGCCGTGGCAGACGACATGATTGATCGAAGTGCAGACGCTCTTCATGTAGCCGCGATAGTTCAGCGTCGCGGGAAGGGCGCCGGCATCCAAGGCGAAGTCGAAGACGAAATCGTCGATCGCCTGCGTGGTCACGCCCGGCTTCACGATGTCCGCCAGCCTGTCGAGACAGGTTGCCGTCAACTGGCAGGCGCGGCGCATGCCCCCGAAGGCTTCCGCCCCGTAGAGGCGGATCGAGCCGGTGTTGCGAAGG
This sequence comes from Aureimonas sp. AU40, assembly GCF_001463785.1. NCBI lineage: Bacteria > Pseudomonadati > Pseudomonadota > Alphaproteobacteria > Hyphomicrobiales > Aurantimonadaceae > Aureimonas > Aureimonas sp. AU40. The sequence continues at coordinate 530,302 of NZ_BBWL01000041.1, read as the reverse complement.
GGCTGGGCCTCGGCCTCAAGATAGATGGTCATCGGGAAACACTGGAATCCATGGGCCGCGCGAGGGCGGCGTTTGCATGCAGATGTCGCATCGATGCGAACGGTCTTCAACCCCAAAGCGCCAGGGGCCGCGCCTTGCGCGAAGCGCCTGGGCGGCCGGACGCGGCGTCAGCCGCGAACGTAGCGCCCCGGCGCGTCCTCGATCGGCGCGAGCGTGCTGCCGCCGGGCTCTCGCGCCGGCACCTGCTCGCTTCCGCCCAGAGCGGAAATCCAGGCTTGCCAATGTGGCCACCAGGAGCCGGGCGTTTCCTCGGCAGTTTTCCACCAGTCGTCGTAAGGAATGTCGCGGGCGGGGGCCGCGCCTGTCCAGAACCGGTATTTCTGCTTGGCCGGCGGATTCACGACGCCGGCGATATGGCCCGAGGCCGTCACGACATAGGTGGTGGGCCCGCCAAGCGCGAGGCTGCCCTCGTAGACGCTGATCGCCGGGGCGATATGATCCTCGCGGGTCGCCAGATTGTAGACGGGAATGGTGACGGTGGAGAGATCGAGCGGCACACCCTTGATCTCCATTTCGCCGCGCGCCAGCCGGTTCTCGAAATAGCAGGCTCGGAGATAGAAGAGGTGGTTCGTCTTGGCCATGCGCGTGGCGTCGGCGTTCCAGAAGAGAAGGTCGAAGGGCGCCGGCTCCTTGCCCTTCAGATAGTTGCTGACGACATAGGGCCAGATCAGCTCGCCCGAGCGCAGAAGGTTGAAAGTCGTCGCCATGCGCGTGCCTTCGAGATAGCCGCGCTCCATGATCTTTTCGAGCTCGGCCAGCTGCTGCTCGTCCACGAAGACCTTGAGATCGCCGGAATGGCGAAAGTCGATCTGCGTGGTCAACAGCGTCGCGGAGCGGATGCGCTCGTCGCCGCGTGCCTTGAGATAGGCCAGCGCAGCGCTGAGAAGCGTGCCGCCGACGCAATAGCCGATGGCGTTGACATCCTCTTCGCCGGTCGAGGCCTTCACCGTGTCGAGGCCGAAGACCAGCCCCTCCTCGATATAGTCGCCCCAGTCCTTGTCCGCATGGCGCGCGTCGGGATTGACCCAGGAGATCACGAACACCGTGTGACCCTGCTCCACCATCCAGCGGATCAAGGATTTTTCGGTATTGAGGTCGAGAATGTAGAAACGGTTGATCCAGGGCGGGGAGATCAGGATCGGTCGCTTGGCGACCGTCTCCGTCAGCGGTGCATATTGGATGATCTGGCAAAGCTCGTTTTCGGCGACCACCTTGCCCGGTGTCGTTGCTACGTTCTCACCGACCCGGAAGGTCTCTTCGCAGGACTGACGCAGCTTCAAAAAGCCTTCGCCGCGCGCCATGTCCTCAGCGAACATGCGCATGCCGCGCACCAGATTCTCGCCGTTCTCCGCCATGGTCTCGCGGTAGAGTTCGGGATTGGTGGCGATGAAATTGGCCGGCGACAGGGCGTTGAGGATCACGCGTGTGTAGAAGGCCGCCTTGTGTTTGGTGTGTGGGTCGAGCCCGTCGGCGTCGCGCACCAGAGCGCTCGACCAGTCGTTTAGAACACCATAGCCCTCGCGCAGAAAGGCGAAGAGCGGATGGCGATGCCAGTCCTCGTCGGCGAAGCGCTTGTCGGGCTTGGCCAGCGGGGCGACCGGCTGGCCGGAGGCTCGCGCCAGTGAATTGGCCCAGACGCCCATGAAGCCGGACATCAGCTTGGCCTGCGCCTGGAAGGCCCGCTGCGGGTCGCTCAGCCAATAGTCGCCGACCTCCGACAAGGTCGAGACCACGTCGCTATAGCTGATCGGCCCGTCACGCACCTCGCCCCGCTCGCGCGGCTCGACCCAGGCCGAAGCCGCCTTGCCCAGATGCTCCAGCATGTGCGCGACGTTGCGCGCGAAGGCTTCCGGGTCGCGCACGGCATAACCCTTGAACGGATCGGCATCGGGGTTCGGGGAGGCGGGCCGCGTGCTGTTCATGAGGTCTCCTTCTGCGGGCGACATAAGCATGATTTGGGTCCGCTTTCAGCGGGAGGGATGGATTGGCGGGCGGAATTCGTCGCGGCGGCGCAGCAAGAGCGGACCGGAATCGACCCATTCCCAACCCGCACAGCTTTAGGTAAAGAAGGCCTGGATCGGATCAGGATGCGGCACATGGTGAAGAGACGCTTGGGATTGGTGGCGACGCTCGCCCTTATCGGCGCGCCTCTCTCCGCCTGCCAGCCGCTGCTTCCGCGCGACGACACGCCGACCATCCTGCCGCGCCTGGCGACGGCCCCGAATTCCGGCCCCTCGGCCCAGCGGATGGATGCGAACGGATATCCATTGATCGGCGCTTATCCTAAGGCGGCGACGCAGCAGGTTTCCAACGAGGACGTACAGGCGACTCGCGACCGTTTTGCGAATGTCGAGGCGCGTTCCGTCCCGCCGTCCGACACGGCCTATCGCAGCCGTGTGGGAGAGATGCAGACGCTTGCGGCCAGGCAGCAGGCGGAGGCCGAGGCGCGGCTGCGCGCCGCAAGCACGGGCGAGGCGGCGGGAGACGCCGCCAGCAGCCGGGCGCAGTAGAGCGCCGCCGACCCCCGAGAAGGGTCGATGTGCCCGGCCTCAGCGGACGCTCAACAGAAGAATGAGCCCCGGCGCGCGCCAGACGAATGGCGTTGCGGTTCCGGCAGTCCGTCCTGATTCGAAAGCAGATCCGATGACCGAAGAGTTTCACAAAGTCCGCCGCCTTCCGCCTTACGTCTTCGAAGAGGTGAACAAGAAGAAGGCGGCCGCGCGCGCCCGGGGCGTAGACATCATCGACCTCGGGATGGGCAACCCCGATCTGCCGACGCCGAAATTCGTCGTCGACAAGCTGTGCGAGGCGATTCGCGATCCGCGCACGCACCGCTATTCCGCGTCCAAGGGGATCGCCGGCCTTCGCCGCGCCCAGGCCGCCTATTACGAGCGGCGCTTCAACGTGAAGCTCAATCCCGACACGCAGATCGTTGCGACTCTGGGCTCGAAGGAAGGCTTCGCCAACATGGCGCAGGCGATCACCGCGCCTGGCGACGTGGTCCTCTGCCCGAACCCGACCTATCCCATCCACGCCTTCGGCTTCCTGATGACGGGCGGCACGATCCGCTCCATCCCTGCGCAGCCGGACGAGGACTTCCTGCGGGCGATCGACCGCGCCGTGCGCCACTCGATCCCCAAGCCCATCGCGATCATCCTGAACTATCCGTCCAACCCGACGGCCTACGAGGCGACGCTCGACTTCTATGCCGAGGTCGTGAAATTCGCCAAGCAGCACGAGATCATCATCCTGTCCGATCTTGCCTATGCCGAGATCTTCTTCGACGGCGCGCCGCCGCCGTCCGTCCTGGAAGTGCCGGGCGCAATGGACGTGACGGTGGAGTTCACCTCCATGTCGAAGACTTTCTCCATGCCGGGCTGGCGTGTCGGTTTTGCGGTCGGCAACGAGCGGCTGATCGCGGCGCTCGCACGCGTCAAATCCTATCTCGACTACGGTGCCTTCACGCCGATCCAGGTGGCCGCGACCGCCGCCCTCAACGCCGGCGATGCGGCGATCGAAGAGGTGCGCGGTGTCTATCGCCATCGGCGCAACGTGCTGGTGGAATCCTTCGGCCGCGCCGGCTTCCACGTGCCGCCGCCGTCCTCCACCATGTTCGCATGGGCTCAGATTCCCGAGCCCTACCGGCACATGGGCTCGGTGGAGTTCTCCAAGATGCTGATCGAAAAGGCCGATGTCGCCGTCGCGCCGGGTGTCGGTTTCGGCGAGTATGGCGACGATTTCGTGCGCATCGCCCTGGTGGAGAACGAACACCGCATCCGGCAGGCCGCGCGCAATCTGCGACGCTTCCTTGCAACGGAGCAGGATCAAGGCCAAAAGGCGGCAGCCGGCGCCGCGAGGTAACGGCCGCCCGAACCCTTTTCGCAGAGCTCACCCCAAGGACACACCATGGATCGCCCGATGCGGCTCGGCATTGCCGGGCTCGGTACGGTCGGCGCCTCGCTCGCCCGGCTGATCGCCACGAACAAGGACGCCTATACGCTGCGCGCCGGGCGTCCGGTCGAGACCGTCGCCGTCAGCGCGCGGGATCGCACCAAGGACCGGGGCGTGGACCTGTCGGGCGTTCAATGGTTCGACGATCCCGTGGCGCTCGCCACGAACGGCGAGATCGACCTGTTCGTCGAACTGGTCGGCGGGGCAGAGGGTGTGGCGCTCGACAGCGTGAAGGCCGCGCTCAATCGCGGCCTTCCGGTGGTCACCGCCAACAAGGCGCTGCTCGCTCATCACGGCGTTCAGCTTGCCAAGCTCGCGCAGCGCAAGGGCACGACGATCTTCTTCGAGGCCGCCGCCGCCGGCGGCATCCCGATCATCAAGACGATGCGCGAGGGGCTGCGGGGCAATAAGGTCAGCCGCGTCTACGGCATCCTGAACGGCACCTGCAACTACATGCTGACTCGCATGGAGCGCGAGGGCATCGCCTTCGACGACTGTCTGCGCGACGCGCAGCGGCTGGGCTATGCCGAGGCCGATCCGACCTTCGATATCGGCGGCTTCGACGCCGCGCACAAACTGGCGCTTCTAACCTCGCTCGCCTTCGGCTGCGAGATCGATCTCGAATCGATCTTCATCGAGGGCATCGAGGCGGTGACCACCGAGGATATCGAGGCGGCGGCCGATCTCGGCTATCGCATCAAACTGCTGGCGGTGGCCCAGCGGACGGAAACGGGCATCGAGCAGCGCGTCCATCCGACCATGATCCCGGCGCATTCGGCGCTGGCGCAGGTCGACGGCGTGACCAACGCCGTGGCGGTCGACACCGATCTTCTCGGCTCCATCCTGCTCGTCGGCCCCGGTGCGGGCGGCAATGCCACGGCTTCGGCCGTCCTGTCGGACGTGCTCGATGCCGCGCGCGGGATCGCGATTCCGACCTTCGCCGTCGAGCCGACGCATCTGGCGCCCTACAAGCGCGCTCGGATGCGGGCTCACGAGGGCGGCTACTACATCCGTCTCAGCGTGCTCGACCGCGTGGGCGCCTTCGCCTCCATCGCGCGTCGCATGGCCGAGAACGACATTTCCCTGGAATCCATCGTCCAGCGCAAACGCGAGGGCGAGGAGGAGCGGGACGCCGCGCCGGTGATCCTCATCACGCACGAGACCACCGAAGCGGCCGTTCGCAAGGCGCTCGATGCGGTTTCCAAGGATGGACACCTGAAGAGCGAGCCGCGCATGGTGCGGATCGAGGCTTTGGACTGAGCGAGGCCGGAGCCCTTGCTTTCGCCTCCGCTTCTCGAGCGGGAACAGGTGAAAGCGAGGGTTCGCGAAGCCGGAGGATGAGAACGATGCCGGAGCGAGTGGACGAAGGCTTGCAATCGCTCGACCGCGTTCTATCGATCGAGATCGCCCGCGTCACCGAGCGCGCAGCGGTTGCCGCCGCGACCCTGCGCGGGCGCGGAGACGAGCGCGCCGCCGACCGGGCGGCCGTCGAGGCGATGAAGCGCGAGCTCGGAGCCCTGTCGATTAACGGCACCATCGTCGTCGGCGAGGGCGAGAAGGACCAGGTTCCCTCGCTCTATATCGGAGAGACGATCGGCGCCGGAGGGCCGCCGATGGACGTCGCGCTCGATCCTCTCGAGGGTACGACGATCTGCGCCAAAAACCTGCCCGGTGCGTTGACGATCTTGGCCATCGCCACCAAGGGCGGGCTGATGCACGCGCCCGACGTCTATATGGAGAAGATCGCGGTTGGCCCGGGTTTTCCCGAAGGGATCGTTAGCCTCAACCGCAGCGCTGCCGAAAATCTCAACGCTTTGGCGAAAGCCAAGGGCGTGCCGGTCGGCCAGATCACCGCCTGCATTCTCGATCGTCCGCGCCACGCCAAGATGATCGAGACGATCCGCGAAACCGGCGCCGCGATCCGCCTGATCGGCGATGGCGACATTGCCGGCGTCATCCAGACCACCGATCCGAAGGAAACCGGGATCGACATCTATATGGGCATCGGCGGCGCGCCCGAGGGCGTTCTGGCGGCGGCCGCGCTTCGTTGCATGGGCGGGCAGATGGAGGGGCGTCTCCAGCTTAACACCGGTGAGAAGCGCACCCGTGCCGAAAAGCTCGGCCTCGGTGATCCCGACCGGATCTACCGGCTAGACGACATGGTGCGCGGCGACGTGGTCTTTGCCGCGACGGGTGTCACAGACGGCAACCTTCTGGACGGCGTTCGCTTCCGCAAGGGGCGGATCGAGACCCATACGCTGGTGATGCGCAAGCAAGGCCGCACGATCCGCGACATTCGTGCCCGTCACTACGAGTTTGAGAAATTCGGGCTGTAACTCCAGCGGCCGAGCGTCTCGTCATGCTCAGTCAGAGCGGAGCCGCATTTAGCGGCCGCGCCCCCTTTCAGGACCCATGACCACCGAAATCCGGACTTTTCTTCAGGTCGAGCAGTCGGCCTCCCGCCGTCGCTGGGTCCACGCGCTCGACCTGAGGGCGGAGGCGACGGCGTCACGGATCGCTCAGCTTCATGCGATCCCCGAGATGGTGGCACGGGTTCTGGCCGCGCGGGACGTGGATGCCGAGGGCGCGGCCCGCTTCCTTGATCCGACGCTTCGCGACCTCATGCCCGACCCGTCCACGCTGACGGATATGGACCGCGCCGCCGAGCGGATAGCCGACGCCATTGCACGGCGGGAAAAGGTCGCGATCTTCGGGGACTATGACGTGGACGGCGCGGCCTCCGCCGCCCTTCTCGCCCGCTATCTCCGGCATTTCGGCCTGACGCCCGCGATCCGCATTCCCGATCGCATGACGGAAGGCTATGGCCCCAATCCGCGCGCCATGCGAGACCTGATGGAGGATGGCGCGACTCTGGTCGTCACGGTGGACTGCGGCACGGGCAGTTTCGAGGCGCTGGAGGCGGTCGCCGCCCGGCATATCGATTGCGTCGTGCTGGATCACCATCAGACGGGCGGTCTGCTGCCGCCGGCTCATTCCATCGTCAATCCGAACCGGCAGGACGATCTGTCGGGGCAGGGGCATCTCTGCGCGGCGGGCGTGGTGTTCGTCACGCTCGCTGCCGTTTCGCGCGTCCTGCGCCAGCGCGGCTATGCCAATGCCCCGCTTCCGCCGCTGATGGACGATCTCGATCTCGTCGCGCTGGCGACGGTCTGCGATGTCGTGCCCTTACAGGGGTTCAATCGTGCGCTGGTGGTGAAGGGCCTTCTCACCATGCGCCATCTACACAAGCCGGGCCTGAAGGCGCTTGCAGAAGTCGCGCGCCTGTCTGGCCCGATCGACACGTTCCATCTCGGCTTCCTCCTCGGCCCTCGCATCAACGCCGGGGGGCGCATCGGCGAGTCCAATCTTGGAACGCGCCTGCTGCTGACGTCGGACGATCTCGAAGCCAAGGAACTCGCTGAGCAGCTCAACCTCCTCAACGCCGAGCGTCAGGCGATGGAGCGCGTGATGCTGGACGAGGCGGAGGCCGAGATCCGCACCGAGATCGGCAGCGGAGACGGGCCGCCCGTCTTGATCGCCGCGCGGGCGAACTGGCATCCCGGCATTGTCGGTCTTCTGGCCGCGCGGCTGAAGGAGCGCTTCTCGCGGCCCGCCTTCGCCATATCCTTCGACGCGACCGGCCGCGGCACCGGCTCGGGCCGCTCCATTCCGGGCTTCGACATCGGGCGCTTCGTGCGGCGCGCGGTGGAAACGGGCGTGCTCGTGAAGGGCGGAGGCCACGCCATGGCGGCGGGGCTGACGATCGAGCGCGAGCGGTTGGGCGATTTCCGAGCGCTAGCTGAAGAGCAGGCCAAGCGGATCGTGCCGAACCTTATGGCGGGCGAAGTCATTGCGATCGACGCGGCCATGTCCGCCTCGGCCTTCACGCCGGACACCTATTCGCTGGTGGAGAAGGCCGGCCCCTACGGCGCCGGCCATGCCGCACCGATCTTCGCGCTGCCGCGCCATCGTCTCGTCCAGGCCTCGCATGTCGCGACGGGCGGGCACATCCGCCTCGCGCTGAAATCTGCGGATGGAGCCCAGGTCTCCGCGATCGCCTTCCGCGCTGAGGGAACGCCTCTCGGCGAGGCCTTGATCGCCTCGCGCGATCGGGTGATCCATGCGGCGGGGACGCTGGCGATGGATCGCTATGGCGGACGAGAGAAGGTCACGCTGCGCGTCGTTGACATCGCAATCCCGAAGGACTGAACGGCGTCGGAAGAGCCTTAAGGCTCAGCCATTCAACTCGCTTGTCCTCAGTGCGATCGAGACGGGAGAGCCGTATCCAGCAGGCGCGTCGTCCGTCGGATTGTTCGAGATCGAAATCCTTCGATGAACTTAGTCGATTGCAAACCTATCGGGCGGAGGCAGACGTAGTCCAGCTACAGTCCAAACGAAGCCGATGACGGCGATCCGTGTAGACTTCGAAGATATAAAAAAGGAAAGGAAGTGGTACGCCCAAGGAGAATCGAACTCCTCTCTCCACCGTGAAAGGGTGGCGTCCTAACCGATAGACGATGGGCGCGGACAAGTGCGTCTATAAGATGATTCGACCGTTCTGACAAGCCTTTGTCGCAGAACTCGAGGAGATCACTTAAACCGCGAAAAGATCTGCTCCATAGCGAATGCTATAGGCAGCTGGTTCAGAAAAGAGGAAAGGAAGTGGTACGCCCAAGGAGAATCGAACTCCTCTCTCCACCGTGAAAGGGTGGCGTCCTAACCGATAGACGATGGGCGCGGACAAGCGGGTCTATAAAAGGACTTCTCGCGAGTCGCAAGCCCATTTCGGGCTCGCAGAGGATTTATGTCAGGTGGCGCGGCGCGAGCTGCGGCAGGGCCAGTTCCAGTCCCGGCGCGGGCCGACATCGATGTGGATTGCAGCCGTGTGGCAGTAGGTTCCGACGCCGCCGCGCATCGGCAGGGCGCGTACGAAGCGCGCGACTTCCTGGCCATTGACGCCCGGCACATGAAGGTCGGCCGCCTTGCACTGCATGTGCAGCGACGCCTTCGCGCCGTTCACGCTGCGATTGTGCGAAGGGGAGCGATAGCCGGAGGTGATGACCACCTTCTGGTGGAAGCGCGCTTCCACCTGCGAGATGAGCGACATGAGGTTGGAGTCGAAGCAGTTGGTGACGACATCCTGCCGCTGGATCATCAGACCGCTCGGCGCGAGGCGGGCGATGCCGCTGAGCGAAGCCATCTGGTAGCTGTCGCCGAGATCGTCGATCAGTTCGGAATCGACGGAGGCGCGCTGCCCGATCTCGAAAAGCGATTTGGGATCGACGCCCGGCAGGCCGTTGTCGACGGATTTGGGCTTCTCGTTGTCGGATTGGTGCACGATCACGCGTCGGCTCTTGCCGGCTTCCGCGTTGCGCAGCGGCACCTTGGCTTCGGCCTGCGTATAAAGCGAGGCGTAGAGCGAGTGATCGGCCTCGCGCCCGTCGCGTTGTGGCTGCGCGAAGGCGGTGACCGCCGGTCCCGACATCGGCGTCAGAAGACTGCGAGCCTTGCCCGGCTCGATGGCTCGGCTGGCCGCCGCGACTAGCATGTCCTTGGACGCTGGCTTGCTGGCCTCGGCGATGCGGCGGGCGGCGTCGCTGGAGGCGACGGCCTTGAGCGCTTCGCCCTTGGATGGTTCCCGAGCCTCGCCGCCATCCTTTGCGGCGGGCGCCTCGGCCTGCTCGGCGACTTTGCCGTCTGACGCGATCACCTCGGCGATCGACGGGCCGCCCTTCGCCTCGTTGGGTTTGGGCGGATTGGAAAACCCGAAGGCGGAGCTTTCGTCCACCGCCGAAACGCAGCCGGTCAGAAGCGTCGATGCGCTTGCCAGGCCCGCGACAACCAATACGCAGCGTGCGCGCCGCCAATTACTCGTGGTCGTCAATCGCTAGTCCACCCTCTGGAGCGCCGCACGGTCGACGCGTTAAAGTTCGGCATCGTTCCCTGGCGGGATCGATGCCGAAAAACCGTGCAGGCTTCTCAAGTCCCCATGCGAACGCCCTGGCGGGCGCACCCTCTCACATTACAAAATGTTTAACACTACGGCGCAAGTAGGGCTACTGGCCCCAAGCCTTACCAGGAGCCGGTGTTCTCCATGCTCGCCCAAGGTTCGGCGAGCGCCTTGCTCTCACCCTTCTGCAAAAGCTCGAAGGAGATATCGTCCGGCGACTTCACGAAGGCCATGCGTCCGTCGCGCGGCGGCCGGTTAATGGTAATTCCAGCGTCCATCAGGCGTTGGCAGGTCTCGTAGATGTCGTCCACCTCGTAGGCGAGATGCCCGAAGTTCCGCCCGCCGCCATAGGTTTCAGGGTCCCAATTGTAGGTAAGCTCGAGAAGCGGCGCGGAGTCGGCGCGCCCAGCCTCGACATCCTCCGAGGCGGCTAGAAAGATCAACGTGAAGCGGCCCGCTTGGCTCTCGCTGCGGCGGACCTCCGTCATGCCCATGTGCTTGCAATAGAACTCGAGCGAGCGATCGATATCGCTGATGCGAACCATGGTGTGCAGATAGCGCATGAAATTCCCCCGAAGAAACGCTCCCGGGATGTAGCGCTTACGAACTGTTTGGCCAGTGCTATGCGAAAAGGTTCCCAGTCTCCAAACATTGTCGCCCCTTGTTTCGATAGGGGTGACCGGATGCATTTGGACCAGGGCGTGTCCAAAATCCATAAAATGCCGGCTTGAGGATTCCCAAAATCACCGCGCCATCTATTCTGATATTTAATGTGAGTTCGGACGACGGTTAGCCGCGAATCGATGTGAGGGCCGCCGGGCGCATATCGTTTGGACGGGGGTTTGGAATGCGCGTTGGGTATGGGCGAGCGAAGCGGCGGTGGGTATGACCGAGCAAGGTTCATCTCGCACAGCCGAACGCGATTTGCCGTTCGACGCCGCCTCTGACGGCCATCCCGTGATCGAGGGCCGCATCAAGTGGTTCGACGTCGCCAAGGGTTTCGGCTTCATCGTGCCGGACGACGGGTCGGACGACATTCTTCTCCACGTCACCTGCCTGCGGCGCGACGGCTATTCCACCGTTCTGGAAGGCGCGCGGGTCGTCTGCGAGGTGCAAAGGGGCGAACGGGGGCTGCAGGCCTCCCGCGTCCTCTCGATGGATTCCTCCACGGCGGTGCAACCCTTTTCGCAAACCGGCCCGATGCGGACACATGTGCAGGTCGAGGCGACGGGCGACCGCGAGCAGGCCGTCGTCAAATGGTTCAATCGGACCAAAGGTTACGGCTTCATCTCGCGCGGCGAGGGAACCGAGGACATCTTCGTCCATATGGAGACGCTGCGCCGCTGTGGTATGACCGAGCTTCGGCCGGGGCAGCTGGTCATGGTCCGCTTCGGCATGGGGTCGAAGGGGCTGATGGCCGCCGAGATTTACCCGGTCGACGACGCTTCCATGAATGATGGTGACTGATGGCTCGATCCTCCCTCAGACAAACCGGCGCGGTGCTAGGTTTCGCGGCTGTCGCCGTTGCCGGCGTCCTGGCCTGGACGACGCATTCCTCGGGCTCCACGGCAACGCTGGTAACGGGCAAGGGGCAGTTTCCCATCGAGATCGAGATCGCGGACACCCCGAGCACGCGCGAAACCGGCTTGATGAACCGCGAGACCCTTGCCGAGGATAGCGGAATGTTGTTCGACTTCGGCGAGGCGCGGCCGGTCGATATGTGGATGAAGAACACGCTGATTCCGCTCGACATGCTGTTTCTCGACGAGACGGGCCGTATCGTTCGAATCGGAGCGAACGCGCAGCCCTTGTCGCTCGATCTGATCTCCTCTGGTGGCCCGGTGCGCTACGTTCTCGAGATCAACGGTGGGGCGGCCGCGCGCTACGGCGCGGCGCCGGGGGACCGATTGGAGCATTCGATCATCCCTCGCCGAAACTGATTGTTGAGGGCTTCGCCGGGAAAGCGCGCTCGCCGCGAAGGCTTCGCTTGACCCGAGGGGTGCGGCAGGGCATATGCCACCTTGTTCCAGTCGTTCGGGGCCGTTCGGAGCGTAGCGCAGTCTGGTAGCGCATCTGGTTTGGGACCAGAGGGTCGCAGGTTCGAATCCTGCCGCTCCGACCATGTCTCGAGGGACTGGTTGGCTTGATTGATTGGAGATCTCTGTATGGTTGCCCGGATCTATCGTCCCGCCCGTACGGCGATGCAGTCCGGCAAGGCGAAGACCAAGGAGTGGCTGCTCCAGTACGAGCCCGCCGCACCCAAGGTCGTTGAGCCTCTGATGGGCTACACGTCGTCGTCCGACATGCTGTCGCAGGTGCGGCTGTCCTTCGAAACGAAGGAACAGGCCATCGCCTATGCCGATCGCTACGGCATTCCCTACCGTGTCGAAGAAGAGCACGTGTCGGTTCGCCCGAAGGTCTCCTATTCCGACAATTTCCGCTACGACCGCATCGCGCCCTGGACGCATTGAGCCACGCCAGCGCCGCAAGACCTGCGGCGCCCAACCGGCCCCGTAGCTCAGTGGATAGAGCACCGGCCTTCTAAGCCGATGGTCGCAGGTTCGAATCCTGCCGGGGTCGCCACCTATTTTCCGATTGATTGTTTCGCCACGTGGGGTCTCGCACGGGGCGAATTTTTGTTTGGCGGAAGCCGACGGTGTTTGCTCCGGCCTTCCATAACGACCAGTGCGGTTCCGCTCACACCTGAAGCAACTGCGCGCAGGGGCGCCGGTGCTCCAGGTGACGTTTCGGGGGACTGGACGTTAGAACGTCTCTCCAAAACCTTCGCTCCAGGCACGCCAGTCGGCGCTTCCCGGACGGTAGGGGTTGTCCTTGCGGCTACGACGGCGCGACCGGGCGTCTTCGCCCTCGCGCTTGACGATATCGTTGCGGGTCATCAGCGAGTGTTGGGTCATCGTTCACCTCCTTTCATCGAAGGCGCGCGAAATAGAGCATGTATGTTGCAAGATCAAGGCAGGCTCCGATTTGCGTTGTCTGCCGATCGACGAACGCCTGGGTGGCGACGAACAGAGGATGAGCGAGATGGAAAAGGACGGCGAAGTGCTTCACGATCTCGGAACCTCCGTTTGGCGCCGTTGGAAGCATGCCTTGAGCGAAAAAGACGATCCGTTTCGCACGCTCATGCTGGCGAGCGCCGGTCTGGAGGGCGGTGGATACGCGCGGATGGTCGTTCTGCGGGGCGTCGAGGCGCAGGAGAGACAGCTCGAGTTCCACACGGATGTCCGCTCCCCGAAGGTCGAGCAACTGCAGGCCGACCCGCACGCCACGTTACTGGTCTGGGACCCGGCCGAGCGCCTTCAAGTGCGCGCCGAGGGACGGATCGTGTTGTTCGCCGAGGGCACGGACCTCGCGCGTGAACGGTTCGAAGCCTTGAGCGAGAGCGCGCGCAAAACCTATGGCACGCAGACGGCGGCGGGCCTGCCATTGGACAGTCCTGACGCCTTGGGCGCGTCGCTTCCCGAAGATGCCGCCCGGCGAAACTTCGTGGTGGCGCAGCTGACGGTCGAGCGGATCGACTGGCTCCGTCTTAAACCCGAAGGGCAGCGGCGCGCCGAGATCGTCTATCGACCGACGGGCGCGATCCAGCGCTGGATCGCGCCCTGACGACGTTAGACGAGAGCTTGGACCGCGGCAAAGCCGCGCGCCAGATCCTCTCTCAGGTCTTCGACATCCTCCAAGCCGATCTGCAGGCGGATCACCGGCCCCTCGCTTGGCCCCTTGGCGAAGAGCCGGTCGGAAAGATCGACATGCAGCGCCAGACTCTCGAAACCGCCCCAGGAATAACCGAGGCCGAAAATGCGCAGAGCGTCGAGGAATGCCTCCGCCTCGCGTTGGCCGCCGCCGTTCAGAACGATCGAGAAGAGACCGCTGGCGCCCTTGAACTGCCGTCGCCAAAGATCGTGTCCGGGGAAGGAGGGCAGGCCGGGGTGAAGCACCCGGGCCACGTCCGCCCGCGCTTCCAGCCACTGGGCGAGATCGAGCGCGGCGCGCTCGTGCGCGCGTAGGCGCACCTCCATCGTTCTGAGACCGCGTAGCGTGAGATAGGCGTCGTCCGGCGCGGCATTCACGCCAATCTGCATCTGCGCATCGCGTAGGCGCTTGTAGGTCGCGGCATTGGCCGAAACGCTGCCGAGCATCAGGTCGGAATGGCCGCCGGGATATTTGGTGAGTGCATGAATCGACAGATCGACGCCGAAATCCAGCGGGCGCAGAAACAGCGGCGTCGCCCAGGTGTTGTCCATCATCGAAACCGCGCCGCCTTCACGTGCGATGTCGGCCATCTCCCCAATATCGATCATCTCGAACGTGTTCGATCCCGGCGCTTCCAAAAAGACGACGCGCGTATTCTCGCGCATGAGATCGCGCAGACCGGCGCCGATCGCGGGGTCGAAATATTCGATCTCGACGCCCATGCGCCGAAGCATCGTGTCGCAGAAATGCCGGGTCGGACCATAGACGCTGTCGATCACCAGACAGTGGTCGCCTTGCCCAAGGAAGGCGAGAAGCGGCACGCTGATCGCCGCAAGCCCCGACGGCACGAGAATCGTGCCGGCCGACCCCTCGAGATCGTCGAGCGCGGCTTCCAGCGCCTCCGTGGTCGGCGTGCCGCGCAGCCCATAAAGATAGGTGTGATCGCGCCGGCGCATCGTCGCCGCATCCGGGAACAGCACGGTTGAGGCCCGCACGACGGGCGGGTTCACAAAGCCATGGAAGACGTGTGGGTCGTAGCCGGCGTGAAGAAGACGGGTGGAGGTTCGGAACTTATGTTTGTCGTCCGTTTCACTGCTCACGCGCGGGGCTTTCTGAAAACATTTTGAAGAGAGGATTTGGTCAAGCCGAACAAATCCTTGGGAAAAATTTTGCCACATGCTTGACCTGCGCAGTTTTATGGCATGATCCTTTCGCTCGCAACTCGACTGGATTGCCCATGCTGCGCAGGCATGCGGCGAACGAACGTTCAACCCGCAATTCGAAGGTATTGGGATGAAACTGAAGCTTCTGGCCGCCGCGCTCTGCCTCTCAGTCATGGGAGTGGCGACGACTGGCGCTTCCGCCGGAACCTTGGACGACACCAAGGCACGCGGAACCGTCCGTTGCGGCGTCAACACCGGGCTTCCCGGATTCGGATACCAGAACGACAAGGGCGAGTGGGCTGGCCTCGACGTCGATTATTGCAAGGCGATCGCCTCGGCCATTTTCGGTGATGCGACGAAGGTCGTCTATTCGCCGCTTTCAGCCGTGCAGCGATTCCCGGCCCTTCAGAACAACGAGGTCGACGTTCTCGCCCGCAACACGACCTGGACGATGAGCCGCGACACGTCTCTCGGCCTCGCCTTTGCCGGCGTGAACTTCTACGACGGCCAGGGCTTCATGGTCCGCAAGTCGCTTGGCGTGAACTCCGCTCTCCAGCTTTCCGGCGCCACGGTCTGCGTGCAGAGCGGCACCACCACGGAGCTGAACCTGGCGGACTATTTCGCCGCCAACAACATGCAGTACAACCCGGTCGTCATCGAGGCGCAGTCCGACGTGAATTCGGCCTATGACAGCGGCCGCTGCGACGTGCTGACCACCGACCAGTCCGGCCTCTACGCCTCGCGCCTCGAACTCGGCACGCCGGACGACCATCTGGTTCTACCCGAGATCATCTCGAAGGAGCCGCTCGGCCCCGCCGTGCGCCAGGGCGACAGCCAGTGGTTCAACGTGGTGAAGTGGACGCATTTCGCGCTGCTGAACGCCGAAGAACTCGGCATCACCCAGGCCAATGTGGACGAGATGAAGGCCTCGACCAACCCGGAGATCCGTCGTCTTCTCGGCGTCGAGGGCACGTTTGGTGCCGATGCCGGCCTCACCAACGACTTTGTCGTAAAGATCGTGAAGGCGGTCGGCAACTACGGCGAACTTTTCGAGCGCAATGTCGGCACCGGCTCGCCGCTCGGCATCGCTCGCGGCCAGAACGCGCTCTGGACCAAGGGCGGCCTGCAGTACGCGCCTCCGGTCCGCTAAGACGCCGCTAACGTCTCACCCCCTGCCGCCGGCTTGTCCGGCGGCAGGTTCTCCTTTCCCGTCGAAGGATGCTCATGACAGCCGAAACCGGAACGATGCCAGCGGGTCGCGATCGCGACTCGGTCTTCACCAATCCCCTCGTGCGCAGCATCGTCATCCAGGTCGCGCTGGTTCTGGGCCTCGCCCTTTTCGTCTTGTGGATCGTCAGCAACACGGCCGAAAATCTTCGCAGCGCCAACATCGCCTCGGGCTTCGGCTTCCTGCAGACGCGGTCCGGCTTCGACATCTCTCAGGTGCCGATCGCCTATACGAACAACGCCACCTATGGCAGGGCCATTCTCGTCGGCCTGACGAACACGCTGATCGTCGCCGGCACGGGCATCGTCTTCGCCACCATTCTCGGCTTCGTCGTGGGCATCGGTCGTCTGTCGCACAACGCCTTGGTGCGCGGAATTGCGACGGTCTATGTCGAGACGTTCCGCAATATCCCGCCGCTGCTCGTCATCCTATTCTGGTATTTCGGCGTCCTGTCGTTGCTGCCGCAGCCGCGTCAGGCGATCGAGCTTCCCTTCGACGCCTTTCTGTCGAATCGCGGCCTGCAGACGCCCAGCGTGCAGTTCGGCGCGGAAGCTTGGCTGACCTTCGCCGCCCTCGGCGTCGGCCTCGTCGCGACGTTCGTTCTGTCCAGCGTTTTCAGCCGGCGCCAGAAGGCGACCGGGCGTCGGCCGAGCCTGCTCTGGCCGGCGCTTGCTCTGATCGTCGGGCTTCCGATCCTCGCCTTCGCGGCGTCCGGCTTTCCCGCCACCTTGGACATTCCGCAGCGCGGCACGTTCAACTTGAGCGGTGGCTTTCAGATCAAGCCGGAATTCCTGTCGATCTTTCTGGCGCTCTCGGTCTACACCGGCGCCTTCATCGCCGAGATCGTGCGCGCGGGCATCCTTTCCGTCTCCAAAGGCCAGACCGAGGCGGCCGCCGCGCTCGGGCTGCGGCGCGGGCTTTCGCTCCGTCTGGTGATCGTGCCTCAGGCCTTCCGCGTCATCATTCCCCCGCTGACCTCGCAATATCTCAATCTGATCAAGAACTCGTCGCTGGGTCTTGCCATCGGGTATCCCGATCTCGTCGCCGTGGGCTCGACGGTTCTCAACCAGTCCGGCCAGTCGATCGAGGTCGTCGTCATCTGGATGAGCGTCTATCTCGGCATCAGCATCGCCATCTCGATCCTGATGAACCTGTTCAATCGACGCATGAAACTGGTCGAGCGCTGAGGGTCGCATCATGGAAGAACAAGTCGCTCGCTTCGTATCCAGCAGCCACCTTCAACCGCTTCCGCCGCCGGAGGCCGTCGGCGGCCTTTCGGGTCGCCTGCGTCGCAGCTTTTTTGCGACGCCCTTGGACGCGGTGCTGACCACGATCTGTCTTCTGCTCGTGGCCTATGTGGCCTGGGGCATCTTCCAATGGGGCGTCGTCAACGCCGTATTCACGGGAGCGGACCGCACGGCCTGTCTCGGTGAGGGCGTTGGCGCCTGCTGGGCCTTCATCGGCGCGCGGTTCCAGCAGTTCATCTTCGGCCTCTATCCCGTGGAAGAGCGCTGGCGCGTACTCTTGGTCTTCGCGCTTCTCGTGGTGCTAGTGATCCCGCTCGCCATTCCGCGCGCGCCCTACAAGGGCCTGAACGCGATCCTTTTGTTCTTCGTCTTCCCGCTGACGACGGCGGTTCTTCTGACCGGCGGGCGCTTCGCCATGTCGGGCTCGTCGATTGCTCTGGTCTTCGCGCTCGCAGCTGCGGCCACGCTTTTCCTCTGCATCGGCATCAGCGCCCAGGCCACGTCGCATCCTATGATGAAGGTGGGCTGGGGGCTTGTGTTCATCGCCTTCGTTGCGGCCCTGGTCGCCCCGTATGTCAGTTCGGACCGCTTCACTTTTCTGACCTTCCGCTTCGACACGTTAGGCTTCATCGCGCTTCTGGCCGCCCTCGCGGCGATCGGACTGGCGCTCGCCACCGCGTTCGCCACGCTGGACGAGAAGGCACCCGCGCTGGGCCTGATCTACCCGCCGCTCGCGGCCCTTTTCCTCGTCGCGATGCTGACCAGCGATTTCGGTCTCAGCTTCGTGCCGACCAATCTTTGGGGCGGTCTTCTCGTCACGCTGGTCGTGGCGCTGACCGGTATCGCGCTGTCGTTTCCGCTTGGCATTCTGCTGGCGCTCGGGCGCCAGTCGCGGATGCCGGCGGTGCGTCTTTTCTCGATCATCTTCATCGAGTTCTGGCGTGGCGTGCCGCTGATCACAGTGCTCTTCATGGCCACGTTCATGCTGCCGCTGTTGTTACCGAGCGGTGTAAGCCTCAACCAGCTGCTTCGCGTCCTCGTCGGCGTGTCGCTCTTCGCCGCCGCCTATATGGCGGAGGTGATTCGAGGCGGCCTTCAGGCTATACCGAAGGGCCAGTACGAGGGCGCCGACGCCATGGCGCTGACCTATTGGCAGAAGATGCGCATGATCATTCTGCCGCAGGCGCTGACGCTGGTGATCCCCGGTATCGTCAACACGTTCATCGGCCTGTTCAAGGACACGAGCCTCGTCTCCATCGTGGGTCTGGCCGATCTTCTGGGCGCAGTGCGTCGAGGTTTCAGCGACCCGACTTGGATCACGCCGACGACGCCGGCCACGGGCCTCGTCTTCGCCGCCTTCATGTTCTGGCTCTTCTGCTTCGGCATGTCGCGCTACTCCATCTTCATGGAGCGTCGTCTCTCGAGAGGGCACAAGCACTGACGCGCCCGGTCGGCCTCGCCCATCGCCGGATCGGCCCAGACCGATCCCCCTCGGATACAAAGTTTCGGACCCCAACATGACCGTATCGAACGCCCAAACCTCCGCTCTTCCCACGGGCCAGCTCGGCCCGGTCGCGATCGAGCTCGCCAATGTCAACAAGTGGTATGGCGAGTTCCACGTGCTGCGTGACGTGAACCTGCGCGTTCAACGCGGCGAGCGCATCGTTGTCTGCGGCCCGTCGGGTTCCGGCAAATCGACCATGATCCGCTGTATCAACCGGCTAGAGGAGCACCAGAAGGGCACGATCGTCGTGGACGGCGTCGAGCTGACCAACGATCTGAAGAAGATTGACCTCGTTCGCCAGGAGGTCGGCATGGTGTTCCAGCACTTCAACCTTTTTCCGCATCTCACGATTCTGGAAAACTGCACGCTCGCGCCGATTTGGGTGCGCAAGATGCCGAAGAAGAAGGCGGAAGAGATCGCGATGCATTACCTGACCCGGGTGCGCATTCCCGAGCAGGCGCATAAATATCCCGGTCAGCTCTCCGGCGGCCAGCAGCAGCGTGTGGCGATCGCACGCGCTCTTTGCATGCGGCCGAAGGTCATGCTGTTCGACGAACCGACCTCGGCTCTCGATCCGGAAATGGTGAAGGAAGTTCTCGACACGATGGTCAGCCTTGCCGAAGAAGGCATGACCATGATCTGCGTGACCCACGAAATGGGCTTCGCGCGTCAGGTGGCGAACCGTGTCATCTTCATGGATGCGGGGCAGATCGTCGAGCAGAACGAACCCAACGCCTTCTTCTCGAACCCGCAGCACGAGCGCACCAAGCTGTTTCTCAGCCAGATCCTTCATTAAACGGGAACCTGAAGGCGCCCGGCTCGCGCCGAGCGCCTTCATCGAAGCGGCCGCCGGCGAAATCGTCAGGCGGCTGCGTCAATGTGGAACAGGGGACTTAAATGTCGCATTTCCCTTGCACATAAGGGACGTGAGACATGGCAGATGGCGAGTTGGCCTCGAAACGCGAACCGACCACGGTCGTCTCGCCCAATATCGGCTTGGTCAACAAGCAGACCATACAGGTCGGCCCTCGTTGGGCCGTCATCGGAATCTTCCTGATCCTCTTGTTTGGCGCGCTTTACCTGTCGCGCGACTTCGTGCTGCCGGTCGTCTTCGCGCTGCTCTTCATGCTGGTGCTGAGCCCGATCGTTCGCGTCGCCAAGCGTCGATTGGGTCTTTGGGAGCCTTTCACCGCCGGCCTTCTCGTGTTCGGCACGTCACTGCTGATCCTGGGCTCCTTCTATGCCTTCAGTGGCCCGATCGCGCAGATAGCCGAGAACACCCCGCGCTACGTGGAGGCGGTGAACCGCGAAGTCTCCGTGCTGCGCGAACGCTTCATGACGGTGCGCGAAGCCGGCCAACAGGCGAAGGAGGCGACGGCCAATGGCGGTGGCGCGACGCCGCCCGAAGACGTGGTGATCAGCGGACCCTCCCTCTTGGGCAACATGGCGGCCATCGTTCCGCGCATCGGTGCCAGCATCGGCTTCGCGCTGATCTTCCTGTTCTTCCTTCTCTCCTCCGGCAGTCTCTTCTATCGAAAGACGATCGAGACCTTTTCGAGCCTTTCCGACAAGAAGCGCGCGCTGTCGATCGCCTTCGAGATCGAGACGGAACTCTCGCGCTACCTCTTCGCGATCACGGCTATCAATCTATGCCTCGGCCTTGCCATCGGCTCGGCCATGGCTTTGGTCGGCCTGCCTATGCCGGCGGTCTTCGGTGCCCTGGCGTTCGTCCTGAACTTCATCCCCTATCTCGGCGCCATCATCGGCATCGGCCTTGTGGGCATGGTGGGGCTGACGGAGTTCGGCACCTTCCCCGAGGCGATCTTTCCGCCTTT
Source organism: Aureimonas sp. AU40 (assembly GCF_001463785.1). Taxonomy (NCBI): domain Bacteria; kingdom Pseudomonadati; phylum Pseudomonadota; class Alphaproteobacteria; order Hyphomicrobiales; family Aurantimonadaceae; genus Aureimonas; species Aureimonas sp. AU40. The sequence continues at coordinate 509,653 of NZ_BBWL01000041.1, read as the reverse complement.
GCTCTATCTCGCGATCACCTCCGTCGAGGGGCAGTTCATCACGCCGATCCTCGTCGGACGCCGGCTGCGCATGAACGCAGCGGCGGTCTTTCTTTCGGTCGCCTTCTGGGGCTGGATCTGGGGCGTCACCGGCATGTTCCTCGCTGTGCCGCTGATGGTCTGCATCAAGATCATCGCCAGCTATTTCGACTCGCTGCATTCCTTCGTCGGTTTTCTGGCGGCCGACGAAGCCGACGAGCCGGCATCGCCTCCGACCTGACTCTCTCGGGGCGTCACGAGAAAGTGCCGGGCGCTTGCGCGTCCGGCCATTCTTCGTTCCAAGCCAATGGTGCCGCGTCAGCGACTGGCGGAGGCCACCGGCTTCACCAGCGAGGTGATACGGCGCAGGGTAACGCGCCGGTTCTCGCGATTGGGCTCCTGCGTCGCGACCTTCAGGTTCTCCTCGCCATAGCCTTGCGTGACGAGATTTTCCGCCGGGATGTCGAAATAGGAGGTCAGCGCGCCCGCGACGGATTCGGCCCGCCGGTCGGACAAAGCGAGATTAGCAACGTTGCTGCCGACCGCGTCCGTGTGCCCTTCCAGAAGGAAGACCTCGCCCGGATTCTCGTCGATCACCCGCTTCACCGCATCCGCCAGGGCCTGAAGATTGCGAACCTGCGTCTGGTCGATGTCGGCGGAGCCGAAGGCGAAGTTGATCGTGTTCAGATCGATCCGCCGAACCTTGTCGCGGATGCGCGTCGAGCGGCGCACCTCGTCCACCGAATAGATCCGCTCCACCGTTTCGACCGGCGGCGCGACGATGGTCTGGTAGTAGAGGTCCTCGTCCGGCCGCGAGACATCGACGATGTAGCGATCACGCGGGATAGTGAGCTCCAGCGGCGGGAGATCGGCTCCGGCGTCCTCGTAATAATCCGGCCGGTTCGTATCCTCGGCATAGGGGTCGTAGAACAGAACCACCTCGCGCCCGTCCGGCATGATCTTCGATCGCTGGATCACGTCGCCATACTCGTTCTCGACCGTGACCACCTCGACCCCGTTCGGGCGGCGGATCGTCTGGCGCGTCAGTCCACGCGGCAACTGCTCGAAGCGAACGTCCTGCGAGCCTTCCGTCAGTCGCTGGTTGTCGTCCGAGCGAATGAAGTAGGCCGCAAGTCCGCCGGCCGCGGCTCCCGCGACGCCGGCGCCCACGAGTGAGAGAATATCGCGGTTCCCCACACGCTGGACCACTTCCACGTTGGGCGGCAGCGTGGGCGGCGGCGGAGCCTGGATCGCCTGACCCTCGACTTGGCGAACCGGGGGAATCTCGACTGGCTGCGTCAGCTGCTGGACGCGCGCGTCGCTCTGTCCGACGCCCCCTTGCGGGACCGGCGCGGTCTGCACATCCGCCGGGACGGGGCGCGGCGGCTCGGCTGGAGGAGGCGGAGCGGAGGCCTGCGGCGAACTCGGCGGCGCGGCGCCTTCAGGAGAAGGCGCGGCGGTGGGCGTCTGTCCCACAGGCGCACCTGGCGCGACGGGCGGTGTGGTTTCACCGGGGGCCGGAACAAGCGGTGCCGGCGGCGTGCCAGGTGCGACGGGCGCTGCGTTCGGCGCGACCGGTGGTGCGGCCGGGCTCGTCGGAGCGGTGGGCGCGGCCTCAGGCGTGGCGCGCGCCGCTGGATCCTCGGCAGGCCGGGCCGGCTCGCTGCCGGGCTGCGGGGGCGCAGGCGGAACCGGGGCGTTCGCGGGAGGGGCGGGCGGCGGCGCGGCAGGCGCGGCGTTCGGCTCCGGTGTCGCCGGAGCCTGCGGAGGCGGAGCATCGGGAGCGGCGGGGGGTGCAGCGCGCTGAGCCGGCTCTGCTGTAGGTGCGGGAGGCGTAGGTTCTGGCGCCGCGGGCGGTGGGGACCTCGGATTGGGCGCCGGCGCCGCGTCGTTCAGCGTTCCCTCGTCGGTCGGCAGCTTGTTTCGATCGCCCTCCGGGGCGTTGACCGGAGCACCCGTGTCCGGCGCAGCCGGTGCGGCAGGCGTGGACGGGCCGCCGGGCTGCGGCGCGTTCGGCGCCGAGGGCGCCGGTGGCTCGTCGGCCGGCGCGGGCGCTGGCTCTTCCGCAGGAGCTGGTGCGGGCTCGGCCGGGGGCGGACGAACAGGCTCGGACTCCGGTCGCGGTGCCGGCGCATCGGGAGCCGGCGCATCGGGAGCCGGAGGGGCGGTCTCGGGAGGAGATTGGTCGGCGGGTGCCGGGATTTCCGGCGGTGCGCCATCGACCGGAGGCGGCGGCGGTTGTTGGGCCAGCGCGGCCAAGGGGCCGATTAGGGCAGTGGAGGCGGCGAGCGCCGTGATGGCCAGAAGTCGCCCGGCGCGTACGAAGTTCGGCATGTCATACCTTTCCATCTGTCCCTTGCAGACCGTGGCGGTCGGCAGCCTCCGAGAGGAAACGCACCGAGCCGCATCGCCATTTGACGGGCGAGACACAGAGGAAAGCAGGTAGGTCGGAGCGGGATGAAGGGAATGCTCGGGTCTGGCCGGGGCTGCGACCTCGCGCTTGCGTGATCGCCGAAGCGTCGCCGGCGCGACGCAGGCCGGTTTCTCTGCGAGACCGGCCGTTACGCCAGCGGCGCCGCGCGCCAGTCGTAGAGCCATGCCAAATCTCCGCGCATGGCTCGCTCGGACCGCAGCGCCATCGCGGCATTGCGCACGAGGCTGGCGGGCCAACCCAGATGATAGACGAAGCGATGGAAGCGCACCCGCTTCAACACCTGCTCGATGCGCGGCCGCCGCGTGTCGAGATAGGCGCCGATCGCCCGATCGATGTCGGCTTGCGTCGCCAGCGAAGCGGCGAGCACCCAGGCGTCTTCCAGAGCCATCGCCGCACCCTGGGCGGCGAAGGGGAACATGGCATGCGCGGCATCCCCGACGAGGACGATGCGGCCGAAGGCTCGCATGCGTTCGTCGGGGTCCACCGTCAGCAGCGGCCAGCGACCGAGATAGGTGCCATGGCGGATGAAGCCGGCAAGGCGCGGGTTCCAGCCGTCACTTGAGGGGGTCTGCTCGCTGCCTTGCCGCTCCACCAAAACCAGATTGCGCTCGCCCGAGCGGCGCATGGGATAGGAAACGGCATGCGAGCGAGGCGAAAGCCAAGCCTCGATCTCATCCCCCGGCGCATCGTTGAGAGAGAAACGATGGGCGACAAGGCCGCTATCTGTCGGTGGGGGGCAGGACAGAAGTCCGGCGGTCGCGGAATGGACGCCGTCGGCCCCCACCAGAAGCAAGGTATCGATGGTCTCGCTTGAACCATCCGAACGCGCGAAGCTCGCCCGCACGCCGCTCGGTCTGGTTTCGACCGCCTTCAAGCTCCGGCCGAGGCGTAGCTCAATACGGGGATCGACCTGAACCGCTTCCAGAAGAACGGATTGAAGATCGGCGCGATGCACAGCGAGATAGCCATCCGCCCCGGATTCGACGGGAACACGCGCGAGCAGACGATCCGACGCGCCGTCCCTCAGCGCGACAGTGCGCGCAGCGAAGGCGTTCTCGCGAAGCGAGGCGAGAACGCCCAAGCGATCGAGAACGCTCAGCGCATTGGCGGAAAGCTGCAGGCCAGCGCCGACCGGGTCCAGTCGATCCGACCGCTCGCAGACCACCGAACGAAACCCGGCCTTGGAGAATGCGAGAGCAGAGGCGAGGCCGGCTATGCCGGCACCCACGATCAGAAGCGGCCGGTCGTCCCGGTCCGGTGTGTTCACTGGAAAGCCGTCAAGCGGCCTTGTCGTGATAGGCGCAACCGACGGGCAGCGTTTCGTCGCGCTTCAGGGCCGGATTGTAGCGATAAAGCGTCGAGCAGTACGGGCAGACCTTCTCCCCCTCGTCGCCCATGTCGAGGTAGACATGCGGATGATCGAAGGGCGCGTCGGCACCGACGCACATGAATTCGGCGACGCCGATCTCGATCACGTCATACCCGGCGCTGTTCTGGAAATGGGGCGTGCCATAACCGGCCATGAAGCTCTCCGTTCGACCCTCGTCTGATTTGGCGCGTACTTTAATCGCCTCTGCCGAAAAAGAACAGGGTGGTCGCGCGGCTCGGATCGCGATAATCCCGCTCGCGCCGAACACGACGAAGGGGCTGAGATGGCTGAGTTCGAGAATGGTGGCTATCGCCTTCATTTCATCGACGAGGGAGACCGGGATGCGCCCGCGATTTTCCTCGTGCACGGCTTTGCCTCCAGTCTTCGTGTGAACTGGGTGGACCCGGGTTGGGTCAAGGCGCTGACCGACGCGGGATACCGGGCAGTGGCCTTCGACCATCGCGGTCACGGGCAGAGCGACAAGCCGCGTGAGGGTTCGGCCTACACGCCTGAAGCCATGGCGAGCGACGTGTTGGCGCTAGCCGACCATCTTCAGATCGAGACGGCCGCTCTCTTCGGCTATTCCATGGGCGCTCGCGTTTCGGCCTTCGCCGGACTTCGCTATCCCGACCGGTTTCCGCTTCTCGTCTTCGGAGGACTTGGTTCGGGCCTGGTGGACGGCGTGGGCGACTGGGACCCGATCGCCGAAGCGCTGCTCGCTCCCTCGCTCGACGACGTGTCGCACGAGCGCGGCCGGATGTTCCGCGCCTTCGCCGACCGAACCCGTAGCGACCGGCTGGCGCTCGCTGCCTGTATCGAGACATCCCGCAAGGAGTTGACGGCCGACGAGGTACGGCAGATTCGACAGCCGGTGCTGATCGGGGTCGGGACGAAGGACGACATCGCCGGTTCGCCAGAGGCCCTGGCGTCGCTTCTGCCGGCGGGCGAGGCCTTCGACATTCCCGGCCGCGACCATATGCTGGCGGTGGGGGACCGCTTGTTCAAGGCGAAGGTTCTGGAATTTCTGGATGTCCACCGGGCGTTGATCGCGCGCTGAAGGGCGCGCGTTGGAAGCTGCGCCGATTTAGGTTAAGCCCAAGCGCTGGCAACGGCGCGGCGCCGACTTACCTTCGAAGCAGATTGGCCTTCGAAGCAGGCCGGTCGGCTCATATGCCGCGACGAACACGAGACGAAAGCGACAGGACGATGACTGTGATTCCCGCTAGCTTTGCGGATCGTCTTCACTCGGTCGATCCGATCTGGGCTCGCATGCGAGAGGAAGCGCATCGCGCAGCCGAGCGCGAGCCGGCGCTCAGCGGTTTCCTTTACGCGGCGGTCCTGAACCAGCGCTCGCTGGAGACCGCCGTCGCCCACCGCGTCGCGCAGCGGCTTGACCATCCCAACGTGCCGGCCTCCCATATCGAGCAGGGCTTCGCCGATATGGCAGTGGCCAGTTCCGACTGGGCCGGCCAGGTGCGCACGGACCTGCAAGCCGTGTTCGACCGCGACCCCGCCTGCGAGCGCTACATCGAGCCGCTTCTGTTCTTCAAAGGCTTTCAGGCGATCCAGACGCATCGTCTCGCGCACTGGCTTTGGAATGCGGGCCGGGCGGATTTCGCGCTTTACCTTCAGTCTCAATCTTCCTCGGTCTTTCAGACCGATATCCACCCGGCCGCGCGCATGGGCAAGGGCATCTTCCTCGACCACGCGACCGGCCTCGTGGTCGGAATGACTGCGGCGGTCGGCGACAATGTCTCGATCCTTCAGGACGTGACGCTCGGCGGGACGGGCAAGGAGTTCGGCGACCGCCATCCCAAGATCGGCTCCGGCGTGCTGATCGGGGCGGGCGCAAAAATCCTCGGCAACATCCATGTCGGCGCCTGCTCGAAGATCGCGTCGGGCTCGGTCGTTCTCAAGGACGTACTGCCCAATTCCACGGTCGCCGGCATTCCCGCCAAGATCGTCGGCACCTCGGGCTGCGCGGAGCCTGCCAGCGCCATGGATCAGAATTTCAGCCGCGGGGATTGATCTCTCGATCCACGCGAGTCCCGCAACGGCCGCATGGCCCACACCAGCCAGGCTCGGCCGATCCCGCCGCCGGCCAAGCTTCTCAAGGAGCCCTCGACTTGAAACCAGACGAAATCCGCAAACTCGAAGCCTTCTTCAAGCGCACCTTCAAAGGCGTCGACTTGAAGGTACGCCCGATGCCGAAGCGGAACGACACGGCCGAAGTCTATCTCGACGACGAGTTCGTGGGGACGCTCGGCAAGGACACGGACGAGGGTGAGTTGTCCTATCACTTCACGATGACGATCCTCGACATCGACCTCGACTAAACGACCAAAGGCCGGCTTCGAAGCCGGCCTTTGTTTTCGGACCTCCGAACTTCTAGCGCACGCTGCCGACCAGCATGTCGCGGCCGTCGTCGATCGAAACCCACTTGGACGAGTCCTGCTCGGCCTGGCGCTTGAGATACTGGTAGGGCGTCAGCGTCCAGTCGAGGACGCGCTGGTCGAGATTGTCGAGCACCATGTCGCCTCGGTCCGTGCGCAGCGTCAGCACGGCATGACCTTCGCCATTGCGCTGGCGCACCACCGTCATCAGCAGCGCCGACCGGGGAAAGCCCTCGCGCTCCAGCATGTACTGCTTCAAGAGCGCGAAGTCCTCGCAATCGCCTTCCGTGGTCGGATAGGCCCAGCGTTCCGGCACCCCGTAGATTTCCTGATCCGTGCGAGCGGTGATGCCGTTGTTCACCGCCGCGTTGATTTCGACGATCGTCGCCCAGGTCCGGTCCGTCAGGCGGATCGGCCGGACGTCGGCGTTGCGGCCGCACTCGGCCGGGTAGGTCTTGCAGAAGTCGAAATGGCCGACCGGCTGAGACGTCGCACCACGCGTCACCATGGTGGCTTCCGCGGAAGGCAGGGATGCGAACATCGCTGCGACCATGAGAGGCAGGGTGAGAAGACGACGAAACGAGGTGAACACGGCGGATCTCCCAACAACTTGGGACGACCATCGCAGTTCGGATTGACGGAATACGAAAGTGGAATCGGCGAATTTTACTCGTTCGAGCGGCCAGAAAGTAAGACTTCAGCCAATTCGAAAAATAGAGAACAGTATGAAATTTGTCTTGTCTACGTTCAACTTTCGCTAGGGATAAAGCTTTGCGGTCACGAAGGTGAAGACGAGCCCGCGCTCATCCGTCGCCTCGCCGGGGCGCGGTCTGTCCAACGTTAACGATTGATCGGGTTGCGCGTTAACACCTCTGAACGGGTGGGCGCTCCGCATGGCACGCGCGCTAACCGGTGCGCGCGAGCCGTCCGCATCGGGTCAAGCTTCCGGGCTTAAGAAACGGCGGAACAGCGCCACGTCCCTTTTTCGAGTTTTCCACAAGCGAATGCGATTTCGGACCCTCGACGGGCATCCGTGATCCGAAAAGCGGACCCGACGGCCCGGTCCAGGCCGTCGAACGCCGGGCGTCAGCGGAAGGATTCGTTGAGCGTTTCCGCCGTCTGGAGCGTCGAGAACTCGATGGCCAAACCGTCTTCGAGCTGACGGACGACGCGCCCCTGCATCGTGCCGAGCGTCACCTTCGAGCCGTTGGCCGGGCGAACCGCGCAGGCGATGGCAGCGCCCGACAGCGACAAGTCGATGATGCGCACCTGATACCGGCGCCCGTCTTCCAGCACCATCTCGATGATGGGGTTGCGCGGCTGGATGCGCTCGTGACGGCGATCCTCCGGCAGCGAGAGTTCATGGCGATTGGCGAGCCAGGTTAGCTGCGCCGCGAGCTTCTCGCGCTTGCGATCGGTCGCTTGAATCTGCAACGCGAAGCCGCCCGCAAACGCCCTCACGACCGATCCCTCGATGCGGCCGATATGGTCGGCATAAAGAATGATCCGCTCGTTCGAGCGCGGCTCGACGGCCGAGATCACCGCGATGCCGCCCGGACTCACATTGTCGATGCGGCAGGGATACTCTTCCTGACTCTCGCGCATGAAGCGGCCGAGGAGATCGACCTTCACCCGCTTGAAGTGGCGACGGTCTTCCGAAACGAGCGGGATCGCGGGCAGGGGGCTCAGCATGGGTGATCGAGGCCATTGTATCAGCGTGGTGAAGGAAGCCTAACTAGAAAGCGTTAAGAGCCCGTTCGACCCGGCGCCGATATCGATCGGTCTGGTCCACGCTCCTTGGCCCACCGCAAGCGGAAAGCCGCTCACGCAATGGAATTCCGGCATGGCGCGTTGGCCGTGCCTTGCAGCCCCGGGCATTTGCCTTCATCCGGGCGCGCATTAGAACAAGCGCCGATAGAAGGAGTGTCGCGTGTCTCTCGATCCAGCCTCGATGCACGGCGAGAGCCGCCCGCCGCGCCCCGTTGCACCCATCAACGTTCCGGCGGTGGTGCTGGCTCTGATCGCGATCTTCGGCGCGACGCATTGGCTGCGCACCAGCGTCCTATCGCAGGACGAGGACGTTTGGACCCTTCTGAACTTCGCACTCATCCCCGGCTGCTATCGCGATCTCGATCCCGTGTGTCAGTTGCGCGAGACGTGGGCGGGCTGGGTCTCGCCGGTCGGCCACGCTTTCCTGCATGGGGACTGGACGCATTTCGCCACCAACGCCGTCTGGCTGCTGGCCTTCGGCACGCCCGTCGCGCGGCGGCTGGGCGGGCTGCGCTTTCTCGGCTTTTCCGCAGTGGGCGCGCTAGCGGGGGCCGGATTTTTCTACCTTCTCAACCCGACGCTGGTTCAGCCGATGATCGGAGCATCCGGGGTCGTGTCCGCCCTGATGGGCGGCGCGGCGCGTTTCGCCTTGGGCGCTATGGGCCGGCTGACATCGGGCGAGGTCGCACATGCGCCCTTGATGAGCATCGGCGCCAGCCTGTCGGACCGGACGATCCTGTTCTTCATCCTCATCTTCTTCGGCACCAACCTGCTGCTTGGTTCGGGCGGCGCGGCGATCTTCGGCGAAGGGGGGGCCATCGCCTGGGAAGCGCATGTCGGCGGCTTCCTGTTCGGCTTCCTGTGTTTCGCCTTCTTCGATCCGCGCCGGCAACGGCCGATCGAGGCCATCTGAGGGTTCCGTAGCGGTAGAGCTTGCGCGCCACCGATTCTGCCTCCACGATGCGTCGTCTAAGGAAGGGAGGTCCTGATGACGGTGCAACTCATTCTCGAGAGCAAGGGGCGGGACGTCGCGACGGTCGATCCCGCGCAGTCCGTGGCGGATGTGATCGAGGCGCTTCACACGCGCCGGATCGGCGCGCTTCTGGCGCTCGACGCGGACAATCGATTGCTGGGGATCGTGTCGGAGCGCGATGTGGTTCGCCTCCTGGCCGAGCAGGGCGCGAACGCGCTCGCGCGCAGCGTCGGCGAGGTGATGACCCGGAGCCTCGTGACGATAGCGGAAGAGGCAACGATCGACGAGGCGATGGGTCTGATGACTCAAGGCCGCTTCCGCCATCTGCCCGTGGTGCGGGATGGGCGCTGTGTTGGCATCGTGTCGATCGGCGATATCGTGAAGCGTCGGATTCAGGACGCCGAGCGAGAGGCGGAAGATCTGAAGACCTACATCCACGCCGGGGGTTAGACCGACCTACCGGTTCGGCAGGGAGTGGCAGAGCCGTTCGATCTCGGCCATTCCCCGCATCGTCTCCTCGTATCCGAAGGCGATGCATTCGCGGGCGCGGAAGAATTCCGACAGGCCGATCTCGCGAACGCGCGGATGCACGGTGTAGTCCGGCGGATCGCCGGCCAGCCGCGAGCGGGAGATCCGGTCCTGGATGATGTTGAACGCATCCACCACCGAGCGGCCGATGCCGATCCTGTCCGGCTGTCGAGGCGGCTTCGGGTCGGTGCCGAGCAGCGGATCGTTGCGATTGGCCTCGTTCGTCCGGTCGGGCGCGGTGGTTTCGGCGGTCATGCGCAGCACGGCGGCGCGGCCGAACAGGTCGTAGTGGAGATTCACCGCCACCACCAAGGGCTCTTCCAGCGCGCGGCAGACCGAGACCGGTACGGGATTGACCAGCGCGCCGTCGAGAAGTCGGCGCCCGTTGCATTCGACCGAAGGGAAAACACCGGGCAGAGCGTAGGACGCGCGCATCGCCAGAACCAGCGAACCCGAATCCAGCCAGACCTCATGACCACTGCGGGCCTCGGTCGCGACGCAAACCAGCGGCCGGCTGAGATCCTCGATCCGCATGTCGGAGAGCTCGGCCGCGAGGCGGCGATGCAGCCGTGCGCCGCCGATCAAGCCGCCGCCCCCCCAGCGAATGTCGAAGAAGCGCATCATGCCGCGCCGCGTGAGCGACAGGGCGAACTGCTCCAGCTCGTTGAGCCGGCCCGCGAGATAGCAGCCGCCCACGAGAGCTCCGATCGAGGTACCGGCGATCATGGTGATGGGAATGTCGGCCTCGGTCAGCGCGCGAATGACGCCGATATGCGCCCAGCCGCGCGCCGCGCCGCCGCCGAGCGCCAGGGCGACCCCGCGCTTGACGGGCGGGGTCGGCTTTTCCTCGCGATGGTTCGCCTCGTCTCGGCCCGAGCCGGACGGATGAGAATTTCGCCTGAAAACCAGATCGAGCATCCGCCGGCTCTCCCATCGTCGTTCGGCTCAGATCGAGAGCTTACCCGACGACCGCTTTCCGGTTTCCTCACCGGCGCGGTTAACACATGGTCAACTATGCTGCGATGCAGCGCGCCGTTCGATCTCTATCAAAGCAGGATGACCGTTTGAAGGATCGATCCGGCGATAGAAGCAGGTGGTCCGGCCGGTATGGCAGGTGTCCTCGGGCTTGGCGACATCCACCTTCAGCCAGATGGCGTCCTGGTCGCAGTCGACCCGCGCTTCGCGCACGGTCTGAAGGGCGCCGGAGGTTTCGCCCTTCTTCCAAAGGCTCTGGCGGGAGCGACTGTAATAATGGGCGATCCCGGTCTTGAGCGTCAGGTCGAGCGCCTCGGCGTTCATATGCGCGACCATCAGTAGTTCGCCCGAACTGGCATCGGTCACGACGGCGGTGACGAGCCCGGCCGCGTCGAAGCGCGGCGCGAGAACGCTGCCTTCCTCCAGCTCCGCCTTGCTCGGGGCCGTTGCGAAGGGAGCGGCCGGCGTCATTTCACGCCAACCATGGCGAGGAACCGCGCCTGCTCGCTCTTGTCCTCGCGGAACGCGCCGTAGAATGAGGTGGTGAGCGTCGTGGAGCCTTTGGTGCGGATACCACGCATGGACATGCACATGTGCTCGGCTTCCAGCATGACCGCCACGCCGCGCGCGTTCAGCGCGCCGTCGATGACGCCGGCGATCTGCTCGGTCAGCGCTTCCTGCGTCTGCAGACGCCGGGCATAGACGTCGATGATGCGCGGGATCTTGGACAGGCCGACCACGCGGCCGCCGCTTGGCAGGTAGGCGACATGCGCCTTGCCGATGATCGGCACCATGTGGTGCTCGCAATGAGAGGTGAAGTCGATGTTCTTCAGAAGCACCATGTCGTCATAGCCCGCAACCTCCTCGAAGGTGCGGTTCAGAATGGCGGCCGGTTCCTGGTTGTAGCCCGAGAACAGTTCCTCATAGGCCTTGACCACCCGGCGGGGCGTGTCGATCAGCCCCTCGCGCGACGGGTCCTCGCCGATCCAGCGCAGGAGCGTCTCGACGGCGGCCTCGGCCTCTTCCCGCGACGGGCGCTTGGTCTCGTCCGGCTGCATGGTCTGACTGGTCTTTCTGACGCTCGCGTCCATCATCTCATCCCGAACTCAAGATCTCGGGCGTGGCTTCGCCTCGCTGCAAAACCACCATGACCCAAGCCGACGTCAAACCGCTTGATGTTGCAAAGCATCAAAGGCGTCAAGCAAAGACATACCTTGCAACCCGGCGCGGCTTCCGATCGCCCATTCGCGCTCCTATATGTCGATTGTCCGGCGCGGTTGAAAGTGCCTTGGCCGGAACGGTGCTTCCACGGGGCGGCGATGATCGACGATCTCTACAATGAGCGAATCCTCGAATTCGCCGGCAATATCTCGCATCTCGGACGGTTGGATACGCCGGACGGGACGGCGACGGCCCATTCCAAGCTCTGCGGCTCCACCGTCACGGTGGACCTCAAGTTGACCGACGGTCTCGTCTCGGACTTCGCGCAAGAGGTTCGCGCCTGCGCCCTCGGCCAAGCCTCATCCTCCATGATGGCCCGGCACATCGTCGGCGCGAGCGCGGAGGAGTTGCGCGCGCTGCGCCAGACCGTGACGCGCATGTTGAAGGAGGGTGGTGCGCCGCCCGAAGGGCGCTTTTCCGACATGCGCTATCTCGAACCCGTTCGCGAGCACAAAGCCCGCCATGCCTCGACGCTCCTGACCTTCGACGCGGTAGAGGCCGCGTTGGAGAAGGCCGAAGCGGGCGGGGACAAGGCCAACAAGGCGAGCGCCGCCGCGTGAGCGCAGCCGGGCGCAACTATGCCGGTCCCTGGCGCCGGACGCCGGGCCGCCTGTTCGGCACCGGCTTCATCCGGCTTTATCAGATCGTCTTCTCGCCGCTGGTGGGCGGACATTGCCGCCATATCCCGACCTGTTCGGAATATGGCTTTGAGGCCATCGCGCGCCATGGACTGTGGCGCGGCGGCTGGCTGACGGCGCGCCGCGTCGCGCGTTGCGGCCCGTTCGGCTGCGCCGGGCACGACCCCGTTCCCGACTGAACGCTGCGCGGCACCGCCAGACGAAGCTCGGCGCAAGCTGGAGATAAGGCTTGGCGCTTGCGCGCCTGCGGCCCCACGCCTAGAAGCCGGGGCCTTGCAGCCCGTATCGAGGCTGCGTCCATCGATCGAAAAGCTTTCCCGCATGGTAGGCGGGGGTGAGCGGAAAGGACAGACATGATCGACGTCACGTTTCCCGACGGTTCCGTGCGGACCTACGAGCCCGAGACGACTGGCGCGGGTATCGCCGCCGGCATCTCGAAGTCGCTCGCCAAGAAGGCCATCGCCTACGCGCTCGACGGCGAGCTGCGCGACTTGTCCGAGCCGGTTGGCCGGGCCGGGCGCCTCGAAATCGTCACCCGCGAGGACGATCGCGCGCTGGAGCTGATCCGCCACGACGCGGCCCATGTCATGGCCGAGGCGGTGCAGGAGCTTTGGCCGGGAACGCAGGTCACGATCGGTCCGGTGATCGAGAACGGTTTCTACTACGACTTCGCCAAGGAGACGCCCTTCACGCCCGACGACCTGCCGGTCATCGAAAAGAAGATGCTGGAGATCATCCGGCGCAACGCGCCCTTCACGCGCGAGGTTTGGTCGCGCGACGAGGCGCGCCGCGTGTTCGGCGAGAAGGGCGAGACCTACAAGGTCCAGCTGGTGGACGCGATCCCCGAGGGCCAGGATCTCAAGATCTATCGCCAGGGCGAGTGGTTCGATCTCTGCCGTGGCCCGCACATGGCCTCCACGGGCCAAATCGGCGAGGCGTTCAAGCTGATGAAAGTGGCCGGCGCCTATTGGCGCGGCGATTCCAACAATCCGATGCTGACTCGCATCTACGGCACGGCCTGGCGCACGGCCGACGAGCTGAAATCCTACCTCACGATGCTGGAAGAGGCGGAGAAGCGCGACCATCGCCGGCTCGGCCGCGAGATGGACCTGTTCCATTTCCAGGAGGAAGGGCCGGGCGTCGTGTTCTGGCACCCGAAGGGCTGGTCGCTGTTTCAGGATCTCGTCGCCTATATGCGCCGACGCCTGCGCGGCGACTATGCCGAGGTGAACGCGCCGCAGGTGCTCGACAAGTCGCTGTGGGAGACGTCGGGTCACTGGGGCTGGTACCGCGAGAACATGTTCCAGGTTCAGTCGGCGGGCGACGAGGCGGAGGACAAGCGCGTCTTCGCCCTCAAGCCCATGAACTGCCCGGGCCATGTCATGATCTTCAAGCATGGCTTGAAGTCCTACCGCGAACTGCCGATCCGCTATGCCGAATTCGGCACGGTGCATCGCTACGAGCCCTCCGGCGCCATGCACGGGCTGATGCGCGTTCGCGGCTTCACGCAGGACGACGCGCATATCTTCTGCACCGACGAGCAGATGGAAGCGGAGTGCCTGAAGATCAACGACCTGATCCTCTCGGTCTATCGCGACTTCGGCTTCGAGGAGATCATGGTCAAGCTCTCGACGCGGCCGGAAAAGCGCGTCGGCACGGACGAGATGTGGGACCGCGCCGAGACCGTGATGCGCGACGTGCTGAAGACGATCGAGTCCCAGTCCGGCGGCCGGATCAAAACGGGCATCAACGAAGGCGAGGGCGCGTTTTACGGTCCGAAATTCGAGTATACGTTGAAGGACGCGATCGGCCGCGAATGGCAGTGCGGCACGACGCAGGTGGACTTCAACCTGCCCGAGCGCTTCGGCGCCTTCTACATCGACTCCAACTCCGACAAGCGCCCGCCGGTGATGATCCATCGCGCCATCTGCGGCTCGATGGAGCGTTTCCTCGGCATCCTGATCGAGAATTTCGCCGGCCATTTCCCTCTCTGGATGGCGCCGACGCAGGTCGTGGTCGCGACGATCACCTCCGAGGCGGACGAGTATGCGAGCGAGGTCGCGCGCGATCTTCGGGCCGCGGGCCTGCGGGTGGAGAGCGATCTTCGCAACGAGAAGATCAACTACAAGGTCCGCGAGCACTCGCTGGCCAAGGTCCCGGTCATTCTCGTCTGCGGCAAGCGCGAAGCGGAAGAGCGGTCGGTGAACCTGCGCCGTCTCGGCTCGCGCGATCAGGAGGCAATGAGCTTCGACGCCGCCAAGGCGCTGCTGCTGGACGAGGCCGTGGCGCCGGATCTCAAGCCCACGGCCGCCGCGCAGGCAGCCTGACAAACGAAGGGCGGTCCGCGGGGGCCGCCCTTTTTCGTCGCGCGTCAGTCGCCCGTGCCGACATCCGGGCTGTTGGGATCGACCAGATCGCTGGTCAACACTTCCACATCGGCATCCTCGCCGCTGACGACGCGGAACTGGCGCTGGAAGATGCGCTCCTTGTTCCGGGCCACGATCACGTAGTCGCCCTCCGCAAGGACCATGGAGGGAAAGGCGCCGACGCTTTCCTGAATCAGGTCGCCCTGCGTCGAGGTGATCGACCAGGCCGTGTCGGCCAGCGCCTCGCCGCCATGCTCGCGCACCAGCTTCATCGTCAGCTGCGCGCCGCGTTGCTTCATCACCGCATCCGTGATGCGACCGGACTCGACGCGCACCTCGGCCCGCGCCACGGCGTTCACGTCCCCATAGCGCGAGACGACGTGATAGTTGCCGGAGTTGAGGCGCACCACGACGCCGGGCGGAACGTCGGAGGCAACGAGCCGGCGATCGCGCTCCTCGGTCGCCTCGCTGAAAATATCGAAGTGAACGCGCTCCTTCGGCAGGCTGGCCGTGTCGGAGGCCTTGGCGACGAGGCGCAGGCCGCCCGCGTCGATTGCCACGGTCTCGTGCGTCTCGCGCCCATTGAAGTCGATCCGCTTCGTCATGCCCGCGCGGCCATAGCCGACATGCAGGAGATAGGCGCCTGGCGGCACGTCGAATACGGCCTCGCTGCCCTTGGCCACCGCAATCACCGGCAGCTTTCCGTCGCCGCCGGGCGCCGGCGCGAAGAGGCGCCAGACGAGGTCGGACGGGATGGCCGGCCCGTCCTTGCCGAGCGTCGCGCGCAGCGTCAGCGCGTTGGGCGGGCGGACAATGTCGAGATGCGGCTGGGGCTGCGGCGCGAAAGCGGGAATGGCGGGCAGCTTCAGGTCCGGACCCTGGATCTTGGGCAAGGGCTCGGGAAGTGCAATCGGATCCAGGCGCTTCAGGCCGCGCGCGGAGGGAATGCCGAGATCGACGGCGGCTGGATCCTGCGGGATGGCGGACGGCGAGGCATAGGCACCGGGCGCCTCCAGCGCGTCATGCCCGCCGCCGGGAGGGGCGCCCTGCTGGGCAGACGCGGGAATCGCGATCAAAGACAGGAGGCAGGTCGAGACGATCCCCACGATCGGGCGCATGGTCCATCTCCCCTTTTTGCATTTCAGAAGTGCCGTCTTGAACGGCAAGGCATAGACCATTTCAAGGCCAATTGGCGACAGCGCATGGTTCGATCCGCAATCCGGTTTGCAAACGGCGGGAATTTTCTTAGCTCTCATGCGGCAACCACGAGGACCCGAATCCGTGATCGACGCGAAGACCCTGCTTGCGACCCGCCGCTCCGTTCCCATTCCCGCGCTTGTCGCGCCGGCGCCGGAAGGCGCCGAGCTCACCGAGATGCTGACGGAGGCGACCCGCGTTCCCGACCACGGCAAGCTGGCGCCCTGGCGCTTCATCCTGTTTCGCGGCGAGGCGGCGCTGGCGATCGGCGCCCGGCTTGCCGATCTTGCCGAGCGGCGCGAGGGACAGGCTCTGAGCGAAGGACGCCGGACCTACGAGGAAGCGCGCTTCACCCGCGCGCCGCTGGTGGTGGGTGTCGTTTCGACCGCCAAGCCGCATTTCAAGATCCCCGAATGGGAGCAGGTGCTGTCGGCGGGCGCGGCTACGATGAATCTTATCCACGCCGCCCATGCGCGCGGCTATGGCGCGAACTGGATCACCGAATGGGTGGCCTATGACGAGAAGGCCAAGGCTCTGATGGGCATCGCTCCCGAGGAAAAGGTCGTCGGCTTCGTCTATATCGGAACGCCGGCCGAGCGGCCGAGCGACCGGCCACGGCCGGAGCTTTCCGCTGTGGTTTCGGAGGCGGCGGTTCCGGCTGGCGCGTGATGTTCTACGAGACAGCGGCGAACCGGCACGGCCTGCCCCACGATCCGTTCAAGGCCATCGTCGCGCCGCGACCGATCGGCTGGATCTCGACCCGGTCGAAGGAGGGCGCGGTGAATCTCGCGCCCTACAGTTTCTTCAACGCGATCGCGGACGATCCCAAGCTCGTCATGTTCTGCTCGTCCGGCATGAAGGACTCGGCAAGCTTCGCCATCGAAAGCGGGGAGTTCGTCGTGAACCTCGCCACGTTCGATCTGGCGGAGGCGCTCAATCGCTCCTCCGCGCCGGCCCCGCGCGGCGTCAGCGAGTTTGCCATCGCCGGGCTCACCGAAGCGCCATGCCGCCTCGTCGCCGCTCCGCGCGTGGCGGAGTCGCCGGCCGCCCTGGAATGCAAGGTCACCCAGTCCTTCCGGCCCATGGGGATCGACGGACCATCGCCTGTGGCCTTCATGGTCATCGGGCAGGTGGTGGGCATCCATATCGATGAGCGGATCCTGCGCGACGGATTGATCGCGATGGATCTGGCGCAGCCGCTGACGCGCCTCGGTTATCTCGACTATGCCGTGACGCGCGAGGTCTTCGCGATGAACCGGCCCAAACGTCCCGACGCCAGCGACCTCGACCCCCAAGCTTAGCAAGGGGTTCTTAAACGTGGTAAACGCTTCTTAAAGGATTGGCGGGCAGGAATAGGGCACATGCCCTTGCGTTCGAGGCCGATTCCCATGCTCGCTCATCACTTCGTCAAATGGTGTGAGACCGCCAACACGGTGGAGCGTTGCGCGGGTGTGGCTCTGCTGGCCGAAGCGGTGATCCACCGCAAGTTTCTGCCGAAGGAAACGCGCGAAGCGGAAGCAGCGCTTCTCTATGCGCTGGAGGACGTCTCGCCCCTCGTCCGGCGCACGATCGCCAATCTCGTCGCTTCGTCCGATCGCGTATCGCGCCAGCTCGTCTTAGGGCTCGCGCGGGATGTGAACGAGATCGCACTGCTCGTCGTCTCGCGCTCGCCCCTCCTGACCGGGCCGGATCTGGCCGAGCTTGCAATGGACGCGAGCGGCCCTGTTCGCGCCGCCATCGCGCGGCGGCCCCACCTGCCGTCTGACGCCTGCCATGCCATCGCCGCGCTGGAGGACCCGGATGCGGCCTTGGCGCTGGCCGGCAACAGACACGCCGAGATGACTGTCGAGACGCTTCGTCAGCTTGCAACGACGTTCGGCGGCGACGGGCGGGTGCGCGGGGCGCTTCTGGAACGCGACGACCTGCCGTCCGACATGCGCCATCGCCTCGTGCACGCCGTCGCCGAGCAATTGGGCCGCTCGCCCTTCCTCGCCGCCGTGCTGGGGGAAACCCGGAGCGAGCGCCTGCGCGAGGAGTTGCAGGAGCGCGCCCTGACCGCGATCGTCGACGAAGTATCGGCGGAAGGGCTCGAGGCATTCGTGGAGCATCTGCGCTCCGATGGCGCGTTGAACACGGCCCTGCTGCTCAAGGCGGTCTGCGCCGGGCGGATCGATCTCTTCTCCGCCGCCCTGGCGCGGCTGACCGGCTATCCCGAGCCGCGCGTGCGCGCCATCATCGCGGAGGCGCGCCAGCCCTCCTTCGCCGCGCTGGCCGCCAAGGCCGGACTGCCGCCCGTCGTCGTGCCGCTGCTCCTGGCCGCGACGCGCGTCTGGAAGGATGCCTCAATGATCGACGATCTCGACTCGGCCGACGTCACGGCCTCGGTCATGCAGAGGCTGCTCGGCCACCAGCGCCGGGAGGCGACTGCGGACCAGAAGGACCTCACCGAGCTTCTGGAGCGCCTGTCGAAGGACGCGCAGCGCACTACCGCTCGTCAGCGTATGCAGCGCTATCTCGCCGCCTGACGCAGTCCTGTCGCCCCTCAGTAGCGGAACTGTTCGGCCAGAATTCGCTCGTCCCAGGAATGTTCGGGGTCGAACAGGATCAGGCTGCCGAGATCTCGCACCTCGCGAATTTCGATATGGCGCACGGACTTGACCTCTCGATGGTCCGCCACCGCGTTGACCGGCCGCTTCTCCGCCTCCAGGACCTCGATATCGACCACCTGCCGGTTGGCGAGCAGCGCTCCGCGCCAGCGACGGGGGCGAAAGGCGCTGACCGGCGTCAGCGCCAGCAACGGTGCTTCGATCGGTATGATCGGCCCTTGCGCCGAGAGATTGTATGCCGTCGATCCCGTTGGCGTCGCCACCAGCACCCCGTCGCAGACCAGTTCCTCCAGCCGCGTTCGGCCATCGATCGAAATTTTCAGCCGCGCCGCCTGATAGGACTGGCGGAACAGGGCGACTTCGTTGATGGCCAGCGCCGTGTGGCGCATGCCGACATCGTCGATGGCGGTCATCTGGAGCGGTCGGATTTCGCTCTGAACCGCCTTGTCCAGCCGCTCCGACAGATCGTCCTCGCGGAAATCGTTCATAAGGAACCCAACGGTTCCCTTGTTCATCCCGTAGATCGGTTTGCCCGTGTCCATGAAGCGATGGAGGATGTGGAGCATGAAGCCATCGCCGCCGAGCGCGACCACGATGTCGGCGTCTTCGGGATCGACCGTTTCATAGAAAGATCGCAGCCGGGCGAGCGCCTCCTGCGCCTCCGGGCTCTCGCTCGCGACGAGGGCGATCGGTCGGATCGTTTGTCGCATGACCATCCACATTCGAGGGTTTGAGCGGCCGACCCGTCCGCATGTCGGAGCGAACCTAAATCCTCTCCTCGCAGACGCAAGCCATGACCTCGCCTTTCTTTGGGCAAAAGCCGGGACGCCGGAGGGATCGTCGCGCCGATATTACGCCGAGTTCCGCGGTGCTATCTCTCGCTTACCTGCTTCTTCGAGGTCGTTTCCATGGCACGATTCGCAATTTCCGGCCCAGACATCTTCGACGGCGTAAGAACGCGCCGAAACGCGGCGCTGATCGTCAAGGACGGGATGGTCGAGGGAATCGCCGAGAGCGTGGACCTCGACCCCGATCTGCCGGTGGAGCGGCTGGACGGCGGAACGCTGGCGCCGGGCTTCGTGGACATTCAGGTCAATGGCGGCGGCGGCGTCCTCCTCAACGACCGGCCCGATGTCGAGGGTGTGCGGGCCATCTGCGAGGCTCACTTGGGTTTCGGCACCACGTCGCTTCTGCCGACCGTGATCACTGATCGAGAGGAGGTGACCTTCGCCGCAATCGAGGGCGTGCGCACTGCCTTGGCGCGCCATGTGCCGGGTTGCGGCGGCATCCATGTCGAGGGGCCGTTCATCGCCCTGAAGCGCAAGGGTGCCCACGACCCGGCCTGCGTCCGCGTCATGACTGACGAGGACGTGGCGAAGCTCTGCGCGGTGGACGTGCGCCCTTTCCTCATCACCGTCGCGACCGAATCCGTGACTCCCGAGCAGATCGCCACGCTGTCTCGCGCCGGCATTCACGTTTCGATCGGTCATTGCGACGGCAGCTATGACGACGTCATGGCCGCCATCTCGGCCGGGGCAAGCTGCGTCACGCATCTCTTCAACGCCATGAGCCAGCTCGGCCACCGCACGCCGGGCGTTGCCGGGGCGGCGCTGGATTCGCCCGATGTCTGGGCCAGCATCATTGCGGACGGGCACCATGTTCACCCGGCCATGGTCGAACTCGCCCTGCGCGCCAAGAAGGGCGAGAACCGGATGATCGCCATTTCCGACGCGATGCCGACCGTCGGCAGCGAGGGGCAGGTCTTCGAGCTCGGCGGACGCCGGGCCACGCGCAACGGCGGGAAGCTGACACTGGACGACGGAACGCTGGCGGGCTGCGACATCTCCATGCTGGATGCCGTTACCTATCTCGTCCGCACCATCGGCCTTTCGCTGGAAGAAGCCTTGCGCATGGCGACGGCCAATCCCTCGCGCCTGCTGCGGCGCGAGGCGGATCGCGGCTTCCTGAAAGCGGGGTCGCCCGCCGATCTCGTCTGGCTGCGCGACGACCTTTCGCTCGGTCGCCTCTGGTTGCACGGCCGTGAAAGGCGAAACGAGAAGACCGCGCGGCTCGCCCCGGCCCATCGCTGACGCGAGGCCGATCTGGCAGCGCCCTTAGCGCAGCGCCAGGATTTCCTCCGCCGCGCGCAGCCCTGTTTCCCAGGCGCCGTGCGCGGTCGAGAAGGCCTGCGCATGCGTTGCCTCTCCAGCCCAGGTGACGCGATCGTCCACCTGTTGCGCCAAGACCTGACGCGCCTCGGCATGGCCGGGAAGGGCGTGGGAGTAGGAGCCGAGCGCGAACGGGTCCTGTCCCCAGGCCGTTTCGCATTCCGGTTCGATGGACCTTATGAGTTCGGCCCCGAATAGGCCGCGCAGCTCTTCGAGAGCGAAGGCCGTCATGGCGCCCGGTCCCTCCGCCTCCAAAGCGGCGGCATGGCGTCCGCCGAAAAAACCTTCGATCAGCGGCTGGCCGAACGGGCGAAGTTGGTAGCTGCCTGTCGCGGCCGTATCGATCCGGCCGAAGAGATGCCCCTCCACCGAAAAACGCTCGGGCTCCCGCAAGCGGAAGAAGACCTTGTTCGCCAACCCTAGTGGCAAGCCGTTGGCGGCCTCGACCTTCGCATCGAAGCGGGATGGCAGGATCAACCTTCCGCCAGCCAGCACGGTCGTTGGGACGCTCAGCACAACATGGCGCGCTTCGAGATCGCCACCCGCGCTTCGCAGAATCAATCCGTTCGGCCGATCTTCGATTGCCTCGACACGCACGCCGAGGCGACAGGTGACCGAACCCGCCATGGCGGAGAGGGCGGCGCCATAGCCCCGGCGTACGCGCCAGTTCACCCCGGTGTCGACGTAGCGGGCATAATCGAGAACCGAGACGCGATCGTATTCCGTCCCGTTGTAGTAGCTGCTGACCGCGTCGATCAGGGCGTTCCAGCGGCCGTTCGGTTCGAAATAACGGGAGGCCGCGTCGTCCCGGCCCTGGTCGGCCGCTTCCGCCAGCCGCTCCTCGAACGCGTCGAA
Organism: Aureimonas sp. AU40; assembly: GCF_001463785.1. Taxonomy (NCBI): domain Bacteria; kingdom Pseudomonadati; phylum Pseudomonadota; class Alphaproteobacteria; order Hyphomicrobiales; family Aurantimonadaceae; genus Aureimonas; species Aureimonas sp. AU40. The sequence continues at coordinate 488,142 of NZ_BBWL01000041.1, read as the reverse complement.
AGCCTCCGCGAATTCGCGCTGCTGCTCCGGCGAAAAGCCGCGATTGCCGTCCTGCTCATCCCATTTCGGCTTCGTGCGGTCGATCTCGATCCCAAGGGACTCGAAGAGGGGCACAAGCGGATTGACGTCGCCGGAATGGAGCCACTCGCAGCCGAGGTCGATCGGATCGCCCTCGCGGGTCGTGACCGTATGGGCGCGGCCGCCCAGCCGATCCCGAGCATCGATCAAAACGACGGAACGGCTGGTGGAGGCCAGGCGCCACGCGGCGCCAAGGCCCGCCGCGCCCGCACCGACGATGGCAACATCGCAGGATATCATCGGATCAATCGGAAGCTGGGTTGAGGAAGGCCGGGCGTAGTTCGACGCAAGTATCGCTTGCCAATGCCGTCAAGAGATGGCTTCCGGTTCGGCGCGGCGAGAGGCGAGTGGGACGCCGAAAGCCGCCCGAACCGGATGCTTGGAATGTGTATAGGTCGGGAAGATTGCAACACGATGAAGGTTCGTCATCAAATTGTCGGCCTCTCGATAGATCGGCGATTTAGTTCCCCAACGTGAGCCGTCAATTCCAGCGCCGCAACAAAAGATCGGCGGTGACGGTTTCAGCGTATTGTCCAGCGGCTGCGATAAACTTCGATCGGCACCTCCTGCATTTCCTCAGGGTGAAGCACACACGAGGGCTTTTCGGATAGACGTCAACGATCTCGACCAACTCGGGCAGGACGCGATCGACCCGGTTACGGAAGGCCTCGTCACCGATCGGCACGACCTGAAGCGAAGGTCCCCTTACGTCTCGCTCATGCGTGCTCCTGCCCAACCGCGAGACGAAGAGAAGCTAGAGCCACGTTGTCGGATGGCCGATGTCGAGTATCGTCGGCAGACGCAAAACCCGCGCGAATGACCTAGAATGGGCTTCAGGCACCGGTTGATTCGTCCGGCGCATCGTCCACCTGCCTGTCCGAACGATCCGCAGATAAGGTCCGGCTACCATGTCCTTCGAGACCGCCCAGCGTCGCGTCGAACGATTTTATTCCCTGCACGAGCACGGGTTCGTGCGAGTGGCTGTTGCCACGCCCCGCGTCTTCGTCGCCGATCCCGACGCCAATGCCGTGGAAATCCTTCGCGAGGCGGAGCGCGCGGCCGAGCGCGGCGTCGATCTGGTCGTCTATCCCGAACTCTGCCTCTCAGCGTATGCGATCGACGATCTCCATCTTCAGGACGCGCTGCTGGACGATGTGGAACGGGCGGTCGGTCGCATCGCGGCCGCGGCCGCGTCCGCCGCGCTCCCATCGGTTCTGCTGATCGGCGCGCCAATACGGCGCAACGGCCGGCTTTACAATTGCGGCATCGCGATCTCGCGCGGAGCGATCCTCGGCGTGGTGCCCAAGATTTTCCTGCCGAACTATCGCGAATATTATGAGAAACGCTGGTTCGCCTCCGGCAGCGGCATCACCTCTTCCGCCATCGATCTCGCAGGGCAGACGGTGCCTTTCGGCACCGATCTCCTGTTCGCCGCCACCGATCTGCCGGACTTCATCTTTCATATCGAGGTCTGCGAGGACTTCTGGTCGCCGACTCCCCCGTCGATCGACGGCGCATTAGCCGGGGCATTGCTTCTGTGCAACCTCTCGGCCTCGAACATCACCGTCGGCAAGTCGGCCGATCGCCATATTCTCACCTCGGCCCATGCGATGCGATGCATGGCGGCCTATGTCTATTCTGCCGCCGGGCAGGGCGAGAGCACGAACGACGTGTCGTGGGACGGGCAGGCGATGATCTACGAGGTTGGCGACCTGCTGGCCGAGTCCGAACGCTTCTCACGCGAGCCGCAACTGACCGTCGCCGATGTCGACCTGCAGCGGTTGCGCCTGGAGCGCATGCGCATGCCGACTTTCAACGATTCCGCCGCGCGTGCCGGCCACCCGGAACTGCGCTTCCGCCGCATCGAGTTCGCCCACCAACCCTCTTTCGCCGATCACGGGCTGGAGCGGCACATCAGGCGTTTTCCCTATGTGCCCGACATGCCGGCCCGGCTGAACCAGGATTGCTACGAAGCCTTCAACATCCAAGTCCATGCGCTCATCAAGCGCTTCGAATCGACGCCGGGCGACCGGATGGTCATCGGCGTCTCCGGTGGGTTGGATTCTACGCATGCGCTGATCGTCGCCGCCAAGGCCTGCGACACGCTCGGTCTGCCTCGATCCACGATTCTCGGCTTCACCATGCCGGGCTTCGCGACCGGCGACGAGACGAAGGGCAACGCCTGGGCGCTGATGCGCGCGCTCGGCATCGAGGCCGACGAGATCGACATTCGCCCCGCCGCCCGTCAGATGCTGGGCGACATGGGCCACGCCTTCTCGTCGGGCGAACCGGTTTACGACATCACCTTCGAAAACGTGCAGGCGGGGCTGCGGACCGACTATCTGTTCCGGCTGGCAAACCAGCGAAACGGCTTCGTCATCGGCACCGGCGACTTGTCGGAACTGGCGCTCGGCTGGTGCACCTACGGCGTTGGCGACCAGATGAGCCATTACGGCGTCAACTCCGGCATCCCCAAGACGCTGATCCAGTATCTGATCCGCTGGACCGTGACGACCGGTCAGTTCGACGCGGAAACGAACCGGGTCCTGACGGCAATCCTCGAAACCGAGATTTCGCCCGAACTGGTTCCTGCGGATGACAGCGGTGCCCTGCAGAGCACCGAGTCCAAGATTGGGCCCTACGAGCTCAACGACTTCTTCCTGTTCCACACCATGCGCTACGGCCAACCGCCGGCCAAGGTGGCGTTTCTTGCCTATCACGCGTGGCGCGATCTCCAGCAGGGACGTTGGCCCGCTCACTTTCCGGAGGCGAAGAAGAATCAGTACGATCTCGCCACGATCCGGCTTTGGCTGGAGCGTTTTCTCTTTCGATTCTTTCAGACGAGCCAGTTCAAGCGCACCGCCATGCCCAACGGCCCCAAGGTTTCGGCCGGCGGCAGCCTGTCGCCGCGGGGGGATTGGCGCGCGCCGTCCGACGGGCGCGCCCATGCCTGGCTCCGCGATCTCGAGCGTATTCCGAAGACGTAAGGCGAAGCTTCGAGGTCGAGCCGCCTTGGTGATGCTTGCTGGATGATCAGGCTGCCTGAACGCGGTCTCGTCCCGCGAGCTTGGCTTCGTAGAGGGCCGCATCGGCCTGTTCGAGGGCGCGGGCCAGGCTGGTCCGCGTGTCGGACAAGGCCACACCGACGCTGGCGGTGACGGGGATCGATTGGCCGTTCCACGAAATGGGCCGGCTGCCGATCGCAAAGCGCAGGCGTTCGGCAAGAATTAGTGCGGCGTTCCGGTCTTTCGTGGCGTGGACGAGAACGAACTCCTCGCCTCCGAACCGTGCGAGATGGCCGTTCTCCGGCAGAATGGCCTTGGCTCGCCTTGCAAATTCCCGCAGCACCTCGTCGCCGGCCGCATGGCCGAAGCGATCGTTCACCGACTTGAAGTGATCGAGATCGGCGAAGATCACGCAGGCCGGCCCAGAGTGGCGGCTTACCGCTTCCGCCAAGCCCTCCCGATTGAGAAGCTGCGTCAGCGGATCGGTGCGCGCCTGTCGCGCTACGGCGGAGTAGGCCTTCTCCGCTTCCAGCGCGAGAATCGATGTCGTCAGCAGGACCGACACGACATGGTCGACCACGAAAATGGCGACAATCGACAGCGCGACATGCGAGGGCTGCAACGGCAGCAGGGGCAGGCAGATCGCCACGGAGATGGCCCCCAACGCGAGCCCGGCCAGAAGCCGGATAGGAGAGCGGGAAGGGTTGCGCGCCAGCACGTAATGGGCCGCCGCGCCTTCGTGCAGCGCGTAGGCGAGGGTGCTGGCCGCGTTTATCGTCGAGGGGGTGAATCCACTTGCGGCGCATACGATATGCACAACGGTCGGCAGCACGAACAGCGCCACCATGGGCCTGGTCACGGCGCGCTGGTTGTCAAACAGCCGAAAGCCACTCCAGAATAGCGAGCCTCCGAGCGACCATCCCAGCGGCGACCACACGCTGCCGTAATAGCCGAAATCCACGAACCAGACGGACATGACCGCGCAGGTGAAGAAGCTGGCGCCAAACAAGAGATGGTGGATTTTTTCGCGATGAAGCAGCCAACAGGCGGCGAAGACAGAGCCGCAGGTCGCGAACACGACGAAACCCGTGAACTGCAATGTGGGGATCGAGAGATCCATCGCCGTCGGCCCAATGCGCATGGACGGAGACTTACCGAACCGAAATCTAAGCTTCCCTACGAGCGCGCGCAAATTGCGCGGGATCGTTATCCCGGAGTAAATCGCGTTGAGCGAAGAGCGATCCCGGCTGCGAATTTTACCGCCGGACTGGTGGGCATTCAAAAAACTGGGAGAATGGTGAGCGCGGTGGGACTCGAACCCACGACCACATGATTAAAAGTCACGTGCTCTACCAACTGAGCTACGCGCTCGAACCTACATGAACTCATGTACGGATTGCGCGGACCATAGAAAGGTCGCCGGTGCCGGTCAACAGCTTTTGCGATGTCATCCACACGGTTTGAACCCGATCGGGCTTCGTCGTAAGACCCGTCTGGTAGGCCCCTGAAAGGGCGGTGTAGGTGAGGGCGGCTGTCTTGATTTCGGACCTTTCGTATCCGACGGCGATTCTGGCCGGAGCGCTGTCTTTCCTGTCGCCCTGCGTCCTGCCGCTGGTGCCGCCCTATCTCTGCTACATGGCCGGGGTCTCCGCCGAGGACCTGCGACGAGGCGGGTCGATGGCCGTGCCCGGCTATGGGCGGCTTGTTCTGACCGCCCTCGTCTTCGTGCTCGGCTTCTCCACAGTCTTCGTTCTCCTTGGCGCGGGAGCGAGCACGCTCGGCCAGCTTCTTCGCCGCAACATGGACTGGCTCGGCTTGCTCGCTGGCATCGCGATCATTCTGATGGGTTTGAAGTTCCTGGGTGTTCTGCGGCTGGACTTCCTGTCGCGCGAAGCGCGCTTCCAGCCGGAGGCACCGCGCCGCTCGCTCGGCGGCGCTTATCTCATGGGCCTTGCCTTCGCCTTCGGTTGGACGCCCTGCATCGGCCCGGTGCTGGGGCTGATTCTCGGCCTTGCCGGCGCACGCCAGTCCGTGAGCGAAGGCATGGTGATGCTGAGCCTTTATTCGGCCGGCCTCGGCATTCCCTTCCTCCTCGCCGCCGCCTTTTCCGCCAGCTTCCTGCGTGCCATGGGTCGCATTCGTTCGCATTTCAGCGCGATCGAGAAGGCGATGGGCGTCATGTTGGTGGCGACCGGCGTTCTTTTCCTGACGGGCGGCATGCAGGCCATGTCCTTCTGGCTCCTGGAAACATTCCCGGCCCTTCAAAAAATCGGCTGATCTCCCAATCGCCACGCCCCCAAACGACGCTTCTTTGTTTCGAGGACTCCTCCCATGAGCCGCACCTGCCTTTCCATCGTCCTTGCCGCAGGCGAGGGAACGCGCATGAAATCGACGCGCGCCAAGGTGCTGCACGAGGTCGCCCATCGCCCGCTCGTGCTGCACGCTGTGGATGCCGCGATGCGCGCCGGATCGAGCGAGACCGTCGTGGTCGTCGGCCGCGATGCCGAGAGCGTCGTGCGCCTGGTCTCGGGGTTCGAACCGCCCTTGCGCCATTTCGCGCAGGAAGAGCGTCTCGGAACGGCACATGCAGTGCTGGCGGCTCGCGGCGCTTTGGCCGACCGCTTCGACGATCTGCTCGTGCTGTTTGGCGACACGCCGCTCGTGCGGCCCGAAACGCTGCTCGCGGCGCGGGCCGAGATCGCCGCAGGGGCGGCGGTATGCGTCGTCGGGTTCCACAGCGCCAAGCCGACGGGCTATGGCCGTCTGATCCGCGAAGGCGATGAACTCGTCGCCATTCGCGAGGAAAAGGACGCCTCGCCCGAAGAGAGGCTGATCGATCTCTGCAATGGCGGGGTCATGGCGATCGACGGTGGCCGCGCGCTCGACCTTCTGGAACGCGTCGGCAACAGCAATGCCAAGGGCGAATACTACCTCACCGACATCGTGTCCGTGGCGCGAAGCAAGGGCTTGTCCGTACGGCTCGTCACGGCCGAGGAGGAGGACGTGCTCGGCGTCAACACCCGGCTGGAACTGGCCCGGGTCGAAGCGATCTGGCAGGCGCGCCGTCGCGATGAGGCGATGCTGTCAGGCGTGACCTTGATTGCGCCAGAGACGGTGTTCTTCGCGGCCGACACGGTGGTCGAGCCCGACGTCGTGATCGAGCCGAACGTCGTTTTCGGTCCGGGCGTTCACATTCGGAGCGGCGCGGTTCTTCACGCCTTCAGCCATCTCGAGGGTGCGTCCGTCGGCCCGAAGGCGAGCGTCGGTCCCTTCGCGCGGCTGCGACCGGGCACGGACCTGCGGGACGGCGCGAAGGTCGGCAACTTCGTGGAGATCAAGAGCACTACGGTCGGCCAAGGCGCGAAGGTCAGCCATCTCACCTATCTCGGCGATGCCAGCGTGGGCGCGGAAGCCAATATCGGCGCGGGCACGATCACCTGCAATTACGACGGGTTCAACAAGTATCGCACGGTGATCGGCGCTGGCGCCTTCATCGGGTCGAACTCCGCTCTCGTCGCGCCGCTGTTGATCGGCGACGGAGCCTATGTCGCCTCGGGCAGCGTCGTGACGGAGGATGTGCCGGCCGATGCGCTGGCCCTTGGCCGGGCGCGGCAGGTGGTAAAAGAGGGGCGCGGGCGCGAGATCAACGCGCGCAACGCCGCGCGCAAGGCCGGCCAAAGCTGACGCGCGGCCGCGATCTCTAAAAACCAGCAATGAAAATTGAGCGACGGTTTTGCGCCGTCGCGCTATCAGCAGACGGCGCGAAGCACCGGACCGGCCGGGGCTTTCCCGAAAGGATCGGTTCGCTCATGTGTGGCATCATCGGCATCATCAGCCAAGCCCCCGTCGCCTCGCGGCTCGTGGACTCGCTGAAGCGCCTGGAATACCGGGGCTATGATTCCGCAGGCATCGCGACGCTGGAAGACGGCGCGCTGGCACGACGCCGCGCGGCCGGAAAGCTCCGCAATCTGGAAGCCGTGCTCACTGAGCAGCCGCTTCAGGGCACGATCGGCATCGGCCACACGCGCTGGGCCACCCATGGCGTGCCGAACGAGGCGAATGCCCATCCGCATTCGACCCAGCGGCTGTCCGTCGTCCACAACGGCATCATCGAGAATTTCCGCGAGTTGAAGACCGAACTCGCCGCCGACGGATACGCGTTCGAGAGCGAGACGGATTCGGAGGTCGTCGCGGTCTATGTAACGCGGCAGATCGACCGGGGCATGGGCCCGCAGGAGGCCGTCGCCTCCACCCTGAAGGTTCTCGAAGGCGCCTTCTCGCTCGCCTTCCTGTTCGACGGCGACACCAAGCTTCTGATCGGCGCGCGGCGCGGCAGCCCGCTGGCGATCGGCGAGGGCGAGGGCGAGATGTTCCTCGGCTCGGACGCCATCGCGCTGTCGCCCTTCACCGATTCCGTCCGCTATCTCGAGGATGGCGACTGGGCCGTTCTGTCGCATCGGGGCGCCGAAATTTTCGACGAGCACGACCAGCCGGTGGACCGGCCGGTTCGGCGTTCCGTCGGCAAGGCCTTCTATGTCGACAAGGGCAATCATCGTCATTTCATGCAGAAGGAAATGTACGAGCAGCCAGAGGTGCTCTCCCATACGCTGGGGGCCTTCGTGGACATGACGAGCGGGCGCACGCGCCTGCCGCAGGGCCAGGCGTTCGACTTCTCCAAGGTTCGTCGCATCGCCATGTCGGCCTGCGGCACGGGCTATTACGCCGCTTTGGTCGGCCGCTATTTCTTCGAGCGCTTTGCCGGTATCGCCTGCGATCTCGATGTCGCCTCCGAGTTTCGCTATCGCGAAAGCCCGCTCGGCGACGTGGACCTTGCGCTCTTCGTCTCTCAGTCCGGCGAAACGGCCGATACGCTTGCCTCGCTGCGCTACGCCAAGGAGTCCGGGCTTAAGACGGCGGTGGTCGTCAACGTGCAGGAATCCACCATGGCTCGCGAGGCGGATCTGGTCTTCCCGACGCTGGCCGGGCCGGAGATCGGCGTCGCCTCCACCAAGGCCTTCACTTGCCAGCTGATGGCCCTGGCCGCGCTGGCGGTGCATGCCGGCGTCGAGCGCGGCGTGATCTCGGGCGATGGCGAGCTGGAGCTGACGCGGGCGCTCGCCGAGGCGCCGCGTCTCGTCAATGCCGCGCTGCATCTGGAGGATCAGGTCGAGAGCCTGTCGCGCGAGATGGCAACGCATCGCCATGCGCTGTTCCTTGGGCGCGGCTTTTCCTTTCCGCTGGCCCTGGAAGGCGCGCTGAAGCTGAAGGAAATCAGCTACATCCACGCCGAGGGCTACGCCGCCGGCGAACTGAAACATGGACCGATCGCGTTGATCGACGAGACCATGCCGGTCGTGGTCGTCGCCCCGCATGACCGTGTGTTCGAAAAGACCGTCTCCAACATGCAGGAGGTCGCCGCGCGCGGCGGGCGGATCATCCTCCTGACCGACGAGGCGGGCGCTGCATCCGGCGCGGTGCAGACGGTGAACACGCTGGTCCTGCCCAACATGCCGGAAATCCTAACGCCGATCGTCTTCGCGATCCCGCTGCAGCTCCTGGCCTATCACACGGCCGTGCAGATGGGCACGGATGTCGACCAGCCGCGCAATCTGGCCAAATCCGTCACCGTCGAATAGCGCGCCGAACAGCGCTCAGCCGGCGCGCAGAAGCTTAATCGCGTCGTCCTTGCCGAAGAGGTAGAGGAGGGCGCGAACGGCCTCGCCTCGCTTCGAGCCAAGTTCGGGATCGGTCGCGATCAGCAGCCGCGCGTCGTCGCGCGCGGTTTCCATCAGATCGGCATGGGCTTCGAGATCGGCGATGCGGAAGCTTTGCATCCCGGATTGCCGCGTGCCCAGCAGATCGCCTTCGCCGCGCAGCTTCAGGTCTTCCTCCGCGATACGGAACCCGTCCTCCGTCTCGCGCATCACCGCGAGCCGCGCCTTGGCGGCTTCGCCCAGCGGCGCGCGGTAGAGAAGGACGCAAGAGGACGGCTTGTCGCCTCGCCCGACCCGGCCGCGCAGCTGGTGCAATTGCGACAGGCCGAAGCGCTCTGCATGTTCGATCACGATGATCGAGGCATCGGGCACGTCGACGCCGACCTCGATCACCGTCGTCGCCACCACGATGCGCGTGCGACCAGACTTGAAATCGGCCATGGCGGCGTCCTTCTCGGCGCCGGTCATCCGGCCGTGCACGAGCCCGACCTGATTGCCGAAGAACTGCCGAAGCACCTCGGCGCGCTCCTCGGCCGCCGTCAGATCGCTCGTCTCGGTTTCCTCCACCAACGGGCAGACCCAATAAAGCTTCTCGCCTTCCTCGATGGCGCGCCCAGCGCGGGCGACGACCTCTTCCAGCCGGTCGAACGACACGGCGACGGTGGTGATCGGCTTGCGGCCCGCCGGCTTGCCGTGGAGACGCGACACATCCATGTCGCCGAAGGCTGCGAGCACCAGCGTGCGCGGAATGGGCGTCGCCGTCATTACCAGAAGATCGGGCGCGCTGCCCTTGCGGGTGAGGCGAAGCCGCTGCTCCACTCCGAATCGATGCTGCTCGTCCACCACAACGAGGCCGAGATCGTGATAGGCGACATCGTCCTGGAACAGGGCATGCGTGCCCACAATGATGTCGATCTCGCCGGACGCGATCGCTGCGAGCTTACCCTCGCGCGCCCTGCCGGTGTCGCGTCCGGTGAGAAGGGCGATCGTTAGGCCTGCGGCGTCGCAAAAGCGCGACAGGCCGGCGAAGTGCTGGCGGGCGAGGATTTCGGTGGGCGCGAGCAGCGCGGACTGGGCGCCCGATTCCTTGGCGGCAGCCATGGCAAGCAGGGCGACCACGGTCTTCCCCGCGCCGACATCGCCCTGCAGCAGCCGAACCATGCGCTCCGGCCGCGCCATGTCGGCGAAGATTTCCGATAGTGACTCGTTCTGCCCCAGCGTCAGCTTGAAGGGGAGCGAGCTTTCGGCGCGGACGCGGATGGCGCCGTCGGTGCCGAGGCTACGACCGGCTTCCTGCTTCATGCGCCGGCGCGAGAGGGCGAGCGCCAATTGGCTTGCCAGAAACTCATCATAGGCAAGGCGACGAAAGGCGGGGTTGGCGAAGTCGAGATCCTTGGGGTCTTGGAGCTTGTGCAGGCTTTCCAACGCCGCACGAAAGGGCGGAAAGCCTTCGCGCTTGAGGATGCTCGGCTCGATCCATTCGGCGAGTTCCGGCAGCTTTTCCAGAGCGTTGGCGACGCCGCGCCGCAGCACCTTGGGCGAAAGGCCCGCCGTCATGGGGTAGACCGGCTCGACCAGCGGCAGGCTTTCGGCATCCTCAGCGCTGCCAACGAAATCGGGATGCACCATCGAGGCACGGCCGTTGAAGCGATCCACCTTGCCGGAAACGAGCAGCGTTTCGCCCAGCGGAAACAGCTTTTCCAGCCATTGCGACTGGGCGCGGAAATAAACCAGCGCGATCTCGCCCGAAGCATCGTGCGCGATGACGCGCGTCGGCTGGTTGCGGGCCTCGCGAGATGGGAACTGATAGTGGTCGATGCGCACTTCCAGCGTGACGATCACGCCGTCAGGCGCCGAGGCGATCTGCTCGCGGCGACGCCGGTCGATTGCGCCACTCGGCAGATGGAACAGGAGATCGCGCACCTTGGCGACGCCGCCGGCGCCCGGCGGCGCGACGAGCCCGCCGATCAGGACGGAGACCTTCGGCCCGACGCCGGTCAGCGTCGAGACGGAGGCGAAGAGCGGGTCGAGAATCGAGGGGCGCATGGCAGCGGTGTTTATCGTCTGTTCTCGTTTTCGGATAGGCTGACAGGCCGGGACGCGGCAACTATATAGGGACCGTGACCGAACCGGACCTTGCCCCGAGAGGGGAAGCGATCCGGCGAAACCTGTTTGAGACCTGAAACAATCGGACGATCGCGATGACCGGAACCACACGCTCCTCCAGCGATCTCGACCCGCGTCGGCGCAAGGCCCTGTTCCGGTCCTGGCATCGGGGAACGCGCGAGATGGATCTGGTTCTCGGCCGCTTCGCCGACGCCGAGATCGGCCATCTCAACGACGAGGATCTAGGCGTCTACGAGCTTCTGATGGAGGCGCCCGACCGCGACCTCTTCTCCTGGCTGACGGGCACCGAGGAAACGCCGGCAAACTACGACACTCCGGTCTTCCAGCGCATCCGTACCTTCTACGCCCTGAACCAGGTGGTGGCTTCGTGAGCAGTCCCGCCGTCGTCAAGAAGGCGCTGGAGAAGGGCGTCGGCCTGCGCATCGGCAATGTGCTGGACGGCTACGAGCCGTTTCTCCTAGCCGAGATCGCGCGGGCTCGCGGCAAGAACAAGCCGGTCGTCTTCGTCATGCGCGATGGCAACCGCATGGGCGAGATCGAGGACGCGCTGCGCTTCATCGCGAAGGACCTGCCGGTTCTCTCGCTTCCGGCCTGGGACTGCCTTCCCTATGACCGCGTCGGCCCATCATCGGAAGCGGCGGCGCGCCGCCTTTCGGCTCTTTCGGCCATCGCCTCGCTTCAGCGCGACCCTCATCGCGCTCTGATTCTGACCAGCGCCAATGCGCTTCTGCAGAAGATGCCACCGCGCAAGGTGCTGGAGGAGGAGACGATCTCCGCCCGCGCGAGCGGGCGCATCGCCATGGAGCAGATCGTCCAGGTGCTCGGACGCGGCGGCTTCGAGCGGGTGACGACGGTGCGCGAGCGCGGCGAGTTCGCGGTGCGCGGCGGCATTCTGGACCTTTTCGCGCCGAGCGACGAGGAGCCGGTTCGGCTCGACTTCTTCGGCGACACGCTGGAATCCATCCGCTCCTTCGACCCCGCGACGCAGCGCACCACCGGACAGCGCAAGAGCTTCGAGCTCGCGCCCGTCTCGGAAGTGTCGCTGAAGGACGAGACGATCTCGCGCTTCCGCTCCAACTACGTGAAGCGCTTCGGCGCTCCGGCGCGCAACGACGCGCTCTACACCTCGATTAGCGAGGGCAAGCGCTTCTCCGGCATGGAGCATTGGCTGCCGCTCTTCTACGAGAGCGTCGAGACGCTGTTCGACTATATCGATGGCTTTCCGCTGGTGCTGGACCATCTCGTGTCCGAGGCGGTGGGCGAGCGGCGCAAGCTCGTGCAGGACTATTACGAGGCGCGCCGACGCGGCGTCGCAGAGAACAGCGCCGAGTCCGTTCCCTACAACCCGCTCGGGCCTCAGGAACTTTATCTCACCGAGGACGAGCTGAGCGGCGGCCTCGCCAGCGCTGACCCGGTGCGCCTGTCTTCCTATGCCGTAACCGATGCCGGCTTCCAGATCGACACGGTCAATCTCGACGTGCAGCGCGGGCGCGACTTCGCGGCCGAGCGGCAGGCGGGCGACGTCAACGTCTTCACCGCCGCCGTGGATCACATCTCGCGCCTGCGGGCGGACGGCAAGCAGGTCATCCTGGCAGCTTGGTCGGAAGGCTCGCGCGAGCGCCTGACGCAGGTGGTCGAGGAGCATGGGCTCGGCAACATTAAGCCGGTCGACACGCTGAAGCAGGCACTCGAAGCCGGGCGCCACATGGTCGCCACCGCTATTCTCGGCGTCGAGGCCGGCTTCGAGACCGACCGTTTCGTCGTCGTCGGCGAGCAGGACATTCTGGGCGATCGTCTCGTCCGGCGGGGCCGCCGCAAGAAGCGCGGCTCTGACTATATCTCCGAGGTCACGGGCCTCAACGAAGGCGACATCGTCGTCCATGTCGATCACGGCATCGGCCGCTTCGTCGGCCTGCGCACGATCGAGGCGATGGGCGCGCCGCACGACTGCCTGGAGCTGCGCTACGCCAACGACGACCGGCTCTTTCTGCCGGTCGAAAACATCGAGCTCCTGTCGCGATACGGCGGCGAGGGGATGGACGCGACGCTGGACAAGCTCGGCGGCGGTGCCTGGCAGGCGCGCAAGGCCAAGCTCAAGAAGCGGCTTCTCGACATGGCGGGCGGACTCATCCGCATCGCCGCCGAGCGCGAGATGCGCGGTGCGCCGCGACTGTTGCCGCCCGAAGGCCTTTGGGCCGAGTTCCAGGCGCGCTTCCCCTACGAGGAAACAGAGGACCAGCTCAACGCGATCGAGGCGGTGGCCGACGATCTCGCGCAGGGGCGCCCGATGGACCGACTGGTCTGCGGCGATGTCGGCTTCGGCAAGACCGAAGTCGCCCTTCGGGGTGCGTTCCTCGCGGCGATGAACGGGCTGCAGGTCGCGGTGGTCGTGCCGACGACGCTTCTGGCGCGCCAGCACTTCAAGACCTTCTCCGAGCGCTTCCGTGGCCTGCCGCTAAACGTCGCGCAGGCTTCGCGGCTGGTGACCACGAAGGAACTGAACGAGGTCAAGAAGGGCGTCACGGCCGGCACGGTCGACATCGTCGTCGGCACCCATGCGCTTCTGGGCAAGGGCATTACATTCAAGAATCTCGGCCTTCTCATCATCGACGAGGAGCAGCATTTCGGCGTCAAGCACAAGGAGCGGCTGAAGGAGCTGAAGTCGGACATCCACGTCCTGACGCTTTCGGCGACCCCGATCCCCCGCACGCTTCAATTGGCGCTGACAGGCGTGCGCGAGCTTTCGCTCATCACCACGCCGCCGGTGGACCGCATGGCGGTGCGCACCTTCGTGACGCCCTTCGATCCGCTCGTGGTGCGCGAGACGCTGCTGCGCGAGCGCTATCGCGGCGGCCAGAGCTTCTATGTCGCGCCGCGCCTCGCCGATCTTGCTGGCATCAAGGAGTTCCTGGACGAGCAGGTGCCGGAATTGAAGGTCGCCGTCGCGCATGGCCAGATGCCGGCGGGCGAACTCGACGACATCATGAACGCCTTCTACGAGGGTCGCTACGACGTGCTCCTGTCCACGACGATCGTGGAGTCGGGCCTCGACATTCCCTCGGCCAACACGATGATCGTGCATCGGGCGGACATGTTCGGCCTCGCGCAGCTCTACCAGCTGCGCGGCCGCGTCGGGCGCTCCAAGCAGCGTGCCTATGCGCTCCTGACCATTCCCGCCAACAAGACGCCGACGGCCGGCGCGGATCGCCGCCTCAAGGTGCTGCAATCGCTCGACAAGCTCGGGGCCGGCTTCCAGCTCGCCAGCCACGATCTCGACCAGCGCGGCGCTGGCAATCTGCTCGGCGACGAGCAGAGTGGACATATCAAGGAGGTCGGCTTCGAGCTCTACCAGCAAATGCTGGAAGAGGCCGTAGCCGAGATGAAGGGCGTCGAGGTCGAGACCGACGGCACCTGGTCGCCACAGATCTCGCTCGGCACGGCCGTGATGATCCCGGAAAGCTATGTGCCGGACCTGCAGCTTCGCATGACGCTCTACCGGCGCCTTGCCGAGCTGGAGGACGCGCGAGAGATCGACGCCTTCGGCGCGGAACTGATCGATCGGTTCGGCAAGCTGCCGGTGGAAGTCGAGCATCTCCTGAAGGTCGTGTTCATCAAGGCGCTCTGCCGCAAGGCCAATATCGAGAAGCTCGATGCGGGGCCGAAGGGCCTCGTCATCCAGTTCCGCGACAAGACCTTCGCCAATCCCGCCGCTCTGGTGCGATATATCGGCGAGCAGGGGCCGGCGGCGAAGATCCGGCCGGACCAGTCCATCGTGCTCGCTCGCGTCTGGGAAAAGCCGGAACAGCGCCTCAACGGCGCCGCCGGCATCGCGACGCAGCTTGCCCGCTTCGTGGACGAGGGGCAGAAGAAGGCGGCTTGAGCCGCCTTCTCCACCTCACTCGCTTTTGGGGTCGCGCCAAAAGGCCGGCAGATAGAAGCCGGTCAGCGGCGTCACCTCGGGGTGCTGGATGAAACGCCAGCGCGCCAGCCATTGCTCGCCGATGAAATAGAGCGGCACGACATAGTGGCCGCTGATGAGAAGGCGGTCATAGGCTCGCACGGCCGAGACGAAATCCTCGCGAGAGCGCGCCGTCACCATGGCCTGGATCATGGCATCGACGGCCGGGCTGGCGACGCCAGCATAGTTGAACGAGCCCGGCCGGTCGCGCGCTGCCGATCCCCAGCGGTTCACCTGCTCGGCGCCCGGCGACAGCGTGCCGGAAAAGGCCGAGACGATGACGTCGTAGTCGAAGCTCTGCTTGCGCTTCTGATACTGCGCGTCGTCCACCTGCCGCACATCGGCCTGAACGCCGATCCGCGCCAGCGTGCGGGAGTAGGCGAGGGCGATCTTCTGCTGGTCGCTGTACTGCACCAGGATCTCGAAGCGCAGAGGCGCGCCTTCGGGGCCGACCATCTGGCCGTTCTCGAACCGGTAGCCGTCGGCCTGAAGCAGATCGACCGCCTCTCGCAACAGCCCGCGATCGCTTCCCGAGCCATCGCTGACAGGCTGCCGGTCCTCTCCCTTCAGCGCCTTCGGTGCCACGTCGGCCTGAAAGGGGGCGAGTAGCTTCAGCTCGGTTTCGTCCGCCGGGTGGCCGATGCTCGACAGGTCGGAATTATCGAAGAAGCTGTTGAGGCGCTTGTAGGACCCGTAGAAGAGATTGGCGTTCACCCATTCGAAATCGAACAGCAGCGACAACGCCTCCCGGACCTTCGGGTCCAAGAAGGGCGCGCGGCGCGTGTTGAAGAAGAAGGCGTTCAGATTGGCCGGGCGCCCTGTCTCAAACACTTCCTTGATGACCCGCCCATCCCGCACGGCCGGGAAGTCGTAAGCCGTCTGCCAGTGGCGTGGATTGGGCTGCTGATAGATGTAGACGTAGGACAGACCCTTCTTGAAGGCCTCGAACTGGGCATTCTGGTCGCGATAATATTCGACGGTGATTTCGTCGTAATTGTCCAGTCCGCGCTTGGTCGGCAGGTCCTTGGCCCAATAGTCGGGATTGCGTCGATAGGTGATCCGCTGCCCGGATTCGACGCGATAGACGAGATAGGGGCCGGAGCCGACAGGCGGCTTCAGCGTCGTCTGGGCGATCGTGTCGGCATCGAAATCGCCGGCGGGCAGGACGGGGAGACCGGCCAGGAGCAGCGGCAACTCGCGATCGGCCTTTTCGTTGAAGGTGAAGCGGACGCCATGATCGCCGCGCTTCTCGACCGAGGCCACCTTGGCGAGCCAGGCGGAGTATTGCGGGCGAACCGAGCCTTGCGTACGCAGAAGTTCGACCGTCGCCAGCACATCCTCGGGCCGGATCGGACGGCCGTCGGAAAAGCGCGCGGCGGGGTCGAGTTGGAATTCGACGAAGGTTCGGTCCGGGTCCGTCTCGACGCTCTTGGCGATCAGCCCGTAATAGGTAAAGGGCTCGTCGGCCGAGCGCTGCATCAGGGGCTCGAAGACGAGGTTTCCGAATTCCGGGTCGGCGAAGATGCCGCGAGCTGTGGTCAGCGCGCCGCGCACGCTGACGGGGTTGAGATTGTCGAAATCGCCGAACACGCCATAGACCATGCGCCCGCCCTTGGGTGCCTTGGGGTCGGCATAGGGGAAATGGTCGAACCCTGCGGGCAGCTTCGGCTCGCCCTGCATGGCGATCCCATGCATCGCCTCCGCCAGCGCCGACGCGTTTCCCGAGGCCAGAGTCGCCAGCGATACCAGGGCCGGAAGAGCGAGGCGGCGCAAGATTCGAGCAAGGCTTCGGGTCGGCATTCGGCTGGAAACTCCGTGGCATTTCGCGGCGGAAACTATCGGTTTTGCAGCGCCTTGCCTACACCTCGCAGCCCCGCCGCCAGCTTCGGGCAGGTCTTCAAACGGCCTCATTTGCAGAAGACCGCAGAGGCGTCTATTGCAGTCCGCGACCCGGATCGAGGCTCACGCCAAAGAAGGAAGAACAGACGGTGAGAACCCATACCAAGAACATTCAGCAGGCGTTGGCGTTGGCTGGTCTGGCCGCAGTCGCCGGACTGGCTCTGCCGGTCGCAAGCGCATCCGCGCAGCAAGTCCCGGCGGAGTGGTTCAAGGTCTGCTCGCCGCAGGGCGAAAACAACATCTGCAACACCCAGTACACGATGATCGCCGACACGCGGCAGCTCATCACCGCCGTGAACCTCATCAATGTGACCGGCAAGGTGAATCAGAAGGTCCTGCAGGCCGTCGTCCCGACCGGCCGCGTGGTCCCGGCCGGCGTGCAGATGCAGATCGACGAGAACAAGCCGCAGACCCTGAACTACTCCGTCTGCTTCCCCGACCGCTGCATCGCCGAGGCCGAGCTTTCCGACGCGCTCGTCGCGTCGATGAAGAAGGGCAAGGTCCTGAAGGTCACGTCCGTG
Organism: Aureimonas sp. AU40; assembly: GCF_001463785.1. Classification (NCBI taxonomy): domain Bacteria; kingdom Pseudomonadati; phylum Pseudomonadota; class Alphaproteobacteria; order Hyphomicrobiales; family Aurantimonadaceae; genus Aureimonas; species Aureimonas sp. AU40. Next base: position 470,840 of record NZ_BBWL01000041.1, on the reverse strand, counting down.
AACTTCCAGCGCCAGCCGAACCCGATCTCCGTCTCGCTCTCCGGCTTTACGCAGGCCTATGACGGCCCGGCCCGCGCCCAGCCCGAACTCGCCCAGCGCCAGCAGGAGCTCGACAAGGCCCTGCAGGGTCAGGCCGAGGCTCGCCGCCAGCGTTTCGAGGACGCGCAGAACAAGGCCAAGGCCACGCAGTAAAGCGGCCCCAGCCTTTTCAAATGCCAACGGCGGCCTGAAGGGCCGCCGTTTTGCTGTCTAGATTGGAATGGATGCGGTGAGACCGCTCAGTTCCGGTGCTGGCCTTTCAGACGATAAACGCCGTCGAAGGGCCCGTCGAACATTTCGCCCACCTGCGGGTGGCGCACGGCCTGACCGGATTCGTCGGGCACGAGGTTTTGCTCGGAGACATAGGCGACATACTCGCTCTCCGCATTCTCGGCGAAGAGGTGATAGAACGGCTGGTCCTTGCGCGGTCGGACCTCTGCCGGAATGGACTGATACCATTCCTCGGTGTTGTCGAACTCGGGATCGACATCGTAGATCACGCCCCGGAACGGAAAAATCCGGTGCCGAACGATCTGTCCAATAAAGAAGCGGGCGGTCTGCGTTGAACTGACGGTCATCGATCGCGGTCTAACTCCGGCCCTCGCGCTTCGCAAGCGGCGAGCCATTTCACGCAAAATCAAAGCTTAAATCGAGGCACGCCGGGGGCCGCGTGGTCCGAAAGGCAGGCGCACGCGCAGCGAGGAGCCAGGCTCGACGCCCTCGCGCATCAGGCTGCGACGCAGAACCGGGAGGTGCGACAGTAGCCCGACGCCCAGTGTGCGAAGGACCTGCACGGGAAGGAGGCCCGACAGGAGCGAGCGGTTCAGGACATCGACGGCCGCGGTTCGCGTCGCGACATCCGTCCCGCGCGCCTTCTCGTAGGCCGCGATCATGGCAACACCGCCGAGATCGTCGCGGTGCCGCCCGGCCACCTCGACCAACTCTGCCACGTCCCGCAGACCAAGATTGAGCCCCTGCGCTCCGATGGGCGGAAAGACGTGGGCAGCCTCGCCGACCAGAACGCTGCGCTCGGCCCCGAACCGTGTCGCCGTCGCGCCGGATAGGGGAAAGCTCTGAACGTCCTCTTCCACCTCAACCGCGCCGAGAATGGAATGCATCCTTTCCTCGACCATGCGCGAGAGCGCCTCCGGCCGCGCCGCCAGGATCAGTTCGGCGGTTTCTGGCCGTTCGACCCAGACGAGGGACGAACGCCGACCGGGCAGGGGAACCTGCGTAAAGGGGCCGGTGCGCGTGTGGAACTCGGTCGAGACACCATCATGGTCACGCTGGTGGCGAAAGTTGATAACGATCGCGCTCTGCGGGTAGGACCAGCTGCGCATGGCGATGCCCGCCGCTTCCCGCACGCGGGACTTTCGTCCATCGGCCCCGACCGCGAGGCTCGCGCGGATAACCTCTCCCGACGCGAGCGTCAGCACTGCATGGTCTTCCCCTGTCTCGATCGAGGCGAGCGGCGAAGGCAGAATCGTCAGCCGATCGGCCAGTCGATCCGCCGACTCGCGCAGGATCGACATGAGATCGGCGTTCAGGATGTTGATGCCGAATGCGTCGCGGTCGATCTCGCTGGCATGGAACTCGACATTCGGCGCGCGGAAAAGCCGCATCGTGTCGTCCACGATCCGCATGACGCGAAGCGGCTCGCCGGCCTTTTCGATCTCGTCCAGAAGACCGCAACCGGCCAGGAAATCGAGCGAAGACCCGATCAGCGCGGTGGAACGCTTGTCGGCCGGGGCCGGGGGGGCGATCAGAACCGTGTCGAAACCAGCCTTCGCCAGACCGATGGCGGCACTGGTTCCGGCCAGTCCGCCGCCGATCACGGCGACCTCACGTCGGATTGTGGGCATCGATTCCTCGTCTTTCCGATGGTCTCGCACGCAAAGCACTGTATCTCTTTTCAGTGTTTAAACGAGATACGGCCTCGCGGACGGATGACAATCCTATGTCGCCTGCGTTAGGCAGCGGAAATGAAATTCGAGGCTTGGCGAACGACGTGACATCGAGTTTTCGGCAATGGCGCGCGTTTTCCGTTCATCTCCTGACGGCGAGCGGTGCATTCTGGGCGTTTCTCTCCATCATCGCGGCGGCGGAGCAGAACTGGGTCCACATGTTCGCCTGGCTGGGTCTCGCCCTGTTCGTGGACGGGATCGACGGGCCGATCGCGCGGCGCGTCGATATCAAGCGGGTGCTGCCGAACTGGTCGGGCGACATGCTCGACGCGATCATCGACTATTCCACGTATGTGCTGATTCCGGCCTTCGGCCTTTATCAGTCCGGCATTATCGGACGGCCCTGGTCCTTCGTGGCGGCCGCGCTGATCGTGGTGACGAGCGCGGTCTACTACGCCGACATGCGCATGAAGACGAAGGACAACCACTTCCGTGGCTTTCCCGTCACCTGGAACATGGTGGTCTTCACCTTCTTCGTGGTGCAGCCGGACGATTGGACGGCCTTCGCCTTTGTCCTTTTCTGTTCGATCGCGACCTTCCTCCCGATCAAGTTTCTCCATCCCGTTCGGGTCGTGCGCTTCCGCACCTTCAATCTCGCAGTCTTCGCAGTCTGGTCGGTGCTCGGTCTCGTCGCGATCGGCTATGCGTTCGAATCCCCGTTCTGGGTGCGCAGTGGCGTCCTCGTGACCGGCCTCTACCTGTTCTCCGTCGGCGGCGTCCTTCAGATCGTCGACAAGCTGACGAGGAGGCGGGAGACGCCTTTCAAAGGAAAGGACGTGCCATGACCCATGCGATCGTCGTCGACCGGATCGGTGGTCCAGACGTTCTCCAGTGGCGCCCCGTGGAGCGGCGCGCGCTCGAGCCCGGTGAAATTCGCGTTCGGCAGGAAGCGATCGGCCTGAACTTCATCGACGTTTACTTCCGAAACGGCACCTACAAGGCGCCGCAGGTGCCCTTCGTGCCCGGCAAGGAAGGCGCGGGCGTCGTGATCGAACTGGGGCCTGAGGTCGCCGACCTTCGGTTGGGCGACAGGGTGACCTATTGCGGCGTCGACGGCGCCTATGCCGAAGAAATTATCCTGCCCAGCGCCCAGGCACTGACGCTGCCGGACGAGATCGACTGCCGGACGGCGGCGGCCATGATGCTGAAGGGAATGACGGCGGAGTATCTGCTTCGCCGCACCTTCGAGGTCGGCCCAGGCCATACCGTGCTGATCCATGCGGCAGCCGGCGGCGTCGGCCTCATCGCCGGCCAGTGGGCCAAGCATCTCGGCGCCCGTGTCATCGGCACGGCTGGATCGCCGGAGAAATGCGCCCTGGCGCTGGACCATGGCTACGATCATGTCATCGACTACCGCAGGGAAGATTTCGTGGCCGTCGTGAGCGAGCTTACGGGCGGAGCCAAATGCGATGTGGTCTACGACTCGGTCGGGAAGGACACTTTCCCGAGCAGTCTCGACTGCCTGAAGCGTCGCGGACTGTTCGTGAGCTTCGGCCAGTCTTCGGGCAAGATCGAAGGCTTCGACGTCGGAATTCTGAATCAGAAGGGTTCGCTCTACCTAACGAGGCCGAACCTCAACGGATATACCGCGACACGGGCCGAGTTGCAGGCGAGCGCGCAAGCGCTGTTCGAAGTCGTGCGCAGCGGCGCGGTGAAGATCCGCATCAATCAGACCTTCCCACTGGCCGAGGCCGCCAAGGCGCACGAGACGCTCGAAGCGCGCGGAACGACCGGAGCATCCATTCTGACCGTTTAGACGGCGGACCAGAGAGAAGCCGAGCCTCGTGCACCAATCCAAGCCAGACGCGGCGGGACAGTCGGTTCTCCCGACCTCGCAAGACCCGCGCTTCCGCAACAGAAACCTGCAATGGATGCGCGCGATCGCCGCGCTCTTCGTGCTGCTCTACCATGCCAGCGTCTATCTCGATCAGATCACAGGCGAGAGCGCGTTTCTGCGCGTGTTCGACGGTCGTTTCGGCCTGATCGGGGTCGCGATCTTCTTTGCGATCTCCGGTTATCTGATGGCCGAGATCCTCCCGAAGGTCGATCCCTGGCGCTTTCTCCTACACCGGGTCGTGCGGATATACCCGATCTTCCTGATCGTCCTCCTGTCGTTGCTGCTGGTGCGGCGCCGGCTCGACGAAGTGGACCTCTGGGCCGTAACGCTGGTGCCCGTGGGTGAGGGGCGGATCTACTATCTCGGCGTGGAATGGACGCTTCTGTTCGAGACGACGTTCTACGTCTTCCTGTTCATCTGCAGCCTTCTCGGCCTTCGCCATAGGCTTCACTGGATCGCCGGGCTTTGGCTCGTGGTGATCACTGTTGGAACCTTCGCCTATAGCAGCGTCCAGTCGGTTCTGACGCCGCGAATCGAGCTTCTGCCGATCATGTCCGTCAATGCCGCCTTCGCGGCCGGCCTGTTGATCCCGCGCCTGCGAGCGAGCGGCCTGTTTCAGCCCGCTCTCGCCACCTTGGCGGTCGGCATTCTCCTCTTGTCCGGCGTCTTCTCGTTCGGGGTCGATCGCTTGGTGGCCTCGGCCGCCGCGATCCTGCTCGTGGGGCTCGTCGTCTCGAATCGACTGCACGGCGCTGGACGGCCCGGTGTAGTCTCCCGCATTGCGGACCGATACGGCGACTGGAGCTACGCGCTCTACCTCTGTCACGCGCCGCTCGTGGTGGCCATCTATCTCAAGCATCCGCCCTTGCCGGGCTGGGGCTTGTGGTGTCTGGCCGTGCTCGTGCCGCTTCTCGTGGCCATTCCCTACGGCATCATCGATCTCGCGCTCTACCGTTTCCTGAAAGCATGGGTGGATCGCAGCAGCAAAACCACCGCAGCGCTCCTCGCGAGCCTCTACACCGCGTTTTTCGTGGCCGTCGCGGCGACCGCCTCGCTGTTCAGCACGGGTCCGACCCCTCAGCTCAATCGACAGCCGATCGCCAAACCCGTTCCGCCGCCGGCCGAAACCGCCGTCCCCACCCTGGTTCCCGATCCCGTCGCTCCGCAGACGCTTGCGCCAAGCCCGAGCGTCCCTTAAAGACGCCGACCATGGATGGGTGGCCGAGTGGTTTAAGGCAGCGGTCTTGAAAACCGCCGTGCGGGGAACCGTACCGTGAGTTCGAATCTCACCCCATCCGCCATCGATCTTCTTCGCACCTCTGCGCACCTCTTACGTCGTCGCACCTTAGCTATTGGCGAGTTGTTACCTCCTGCCGAACATGCGAGAAGCAGGACGTTCCAACTTAACTTCCATCATTGCGTTCTGGTTCTCGATCTACAACCAACGCACGAGTATCACCTGATCGCGCGAGATGAATTGTCTCGACACTCAAGCAAGTTTCGGCCATCCTTGCGCCGGTCCAAAATAAGGTGACGGTTTTGAGCGCGGTTTCGGACAAGCAGGAAGAAGCTCAGGACATGTTGATCCGGCGACTGCGCGCGATCGGACGGCTTAGCGCGCAGGACGAGATGATGATATCGACGCTTCGCTGGGACGTCGTCGATATCCCCCCGCGAACCGACTTCATCAACGAGGGCGACATTCAAAACCGATGCTGTCTCCTGATGGAGGGAGTCGTCGTCCGCTCGAACTTCACTCGCTCGGGCGAGCGGCAAATCCAATCCGTCCATATCCCAGGCGACATGCCGGACTTGCAGAGCCTGCATCTGCAGCGCATGGACCATTACATCGGCTCGGTTTCGCATTGCCGCGTGGGTTTCGTGACGCATGAGAGCATGTTGCGCGTTCTCGACGGATCGCCCAAACTCACGGCGACCTTCTGGCGCGAGACGCTGATAGACGCTTCGCTCTACCGCGCCATTATCGTGCGCAACGCCCGGCTCGGTTCGACCGAACGTCTCGCTCATTTCATCTGCGAGATGTGGTGCCGCTTCCATGCCGTTGGGCTCACCGATCGCACGGGTTTCGCCTTTACGATGACGCAGGAGATGGTGGGGCAGGTGCTCGGCCTCAGCATCGTCAGCGTCAACCGCTCCATGCAGATCCTTCGGTCCGAAGGACTGATGGTCTGGGATCGAGGGCGAATCGACGTGCTCAACTGGTCGCAACTGGCCGATCTCGCGCAGTTCGACCCCAGCTTCCTGCATTTGAACGACTAGCATGGAAAGCGTTCAAGTCCGATGACGCGGATCTTCGCTCGCGCGTCGCTTGGGGATACGGGCCGACGGATTGACTTGCTTCCGTTGGCGGGTCACACAAAACGTCCATTCGGACAATCTTGATGCGCGATTACTACACGATTACGGAGCTGACCCGCGAGTTCGACATCTCGACGCGGACTATACGCTTCTACGAAGACGAAGGGCTGATCTCGCCCATCCGGCGAGGGCGAACCCGGCTTTTCCGGCATTCGGATCGTCATCTGCTGCGCATGATTCTCCGTGGCAAACGCCTGGGATTCTCGATTGCCGAGATCCGAGAGATCATGGGCATGTACCGCACGCCGCCTGGCGAAGCCGGGCAGCTTCGAGCGATCGTGCGGCGCGTGAGCGAGAAGCGGGGCGAACTCGAGCAGAAACGTCGGGACATCGAAGACCTGCTGGCGGAGCTGGATCAGGCCGAGGAAGCGTGTCTCACCCGCATGGCGGAACTCGGGATTTCGCCGACGAGCTAAGCGGTAGGCCGCTCCTGTCGCTGCGCGCTCTCACGGAGAGGCGGGCAGGGCGAAGGAGCAAGCGTTGACGGTCTCGCCCACCTTTTGCCGCTCGTCTTCCGTCAGCTGACCGCGAAGCAGTCGATCGAGCAGTTTGTCCGACTCCAGCCGTGTCTGGACGCATCCGCAGTAACTCTGGCAGAAGGCCGCGTCCCGATCCTTCTCGCAGGTTTGCCGGCAGCTGGCCTGAAACGCCTCGGTCTGATCAGGCGGCGCCAGGAAGGCCACGAGCGCGACGATCCCGATCGAGACCGGCTGGTGAACGAGATAGAACAGGAGCGAATGTTTCCCAAGGGTCGAGAGGGGCCATAACGCTCGCAATGGGGCGTTGAGCTGCGAGAGCGCTCGCCATCCGTCGAAGCGGCCGATCGCCTGCGCGATCGCAATTCCGAACAGGATGGCGCCGAACCAGGGGAACAGCGGAACGAAGTCGTTGGATAGAGGGGGGTGCTCGGAGAAGCCGATCCAGGCCAGCCATCGGCTGTCGGTCAGGGGCGTCGTGAAGCTGAACGAGACTGCGACCAAGGCGACGGCCAAGAGGGCGGTGAGCCAGAAGGGCAGGCGCAGGAACGGCAGGCCCAGCAAGCTTCCAACCGCGATCAGGTGCAGGATGCCGAAGAAGACGAAACCCTGCGGCGTGAAGAGATAGGTCGCGAGCGAAATTGCGGCCGCGCCGGCGGCGATCTGCAACAAGCGCTTACGGAAAGACGCCCAGCGCACGCCGCGACCATGCGCCAGCACGAGGCTGACCCCGACCAAGATCAGAAAGCTCGAAGCGATAATGCGCGCAAACAGCTTCCATCCGCCGACCTGCGCGAAGCCCGGCGCGAGATAGCCGAAGAATTCGAGATCCCAGGTGAAATGATAAACCAGCATGGCAAGGAGCGCGAAGCCCCGCGCGATGTCGAGGAGGTCGATCCGCTCGCCACGGATTTTCTCGGGTGCCGTCATCATGCGTCCACTGGTTCGATCCCGGATCCGCCTATCTCAAATGCGGAAGGAAGGCGAACGGAACTTCTCTCGCCTTCGAGCCCATTCGAGGACCATGGCATGAAGATCATCGAGGCATCCGGCGCGCGCATTCCCGCCCTCGGCTTCGGCACCTACAAGCTGACCGGCGAAACCTGCATCCGCATGGTTGGAGAGGCGATCGAGGCGGGCTATCGCCATATCGATACGGCCCGAATGTATGGCAACGAACGGGAAGTCGGCGAGGGGGTTCGCGCGAGCGGCATCGAGCGGGATGATATTTTCGTGACCACGAAGGTATGGTACGAGGACATCGGCGCCGACCGGCTCGTCGCCACAGCCGAAGCGGCGGTGGACGCGCTCGGCATCGGCGCGGTCGACCTGCTTCTGATCCACTGGCCGAATGCGGGCATTCCGCTGGAAGACTCGATTTCGGCGCTCAACGCGGCGAAGGAGCAAGGGCTGACTCGGCATATCGGCGTGGCGAACTTTCCGAGCACGCTTCTCGACGACGCGGCCGCCATGAGCACGGCGCCGCTCGTCTGCAATCAGGTCGAGTATCATCCGCTCTTGTCGCAGGAGGCGATACTCGGCTCTTGCGAGCGCAACGACATGGCTCTCATCGCCTATTCGCCGATCGGGCAAGGCGGCGAGCTGCTCCAGCATCCGACGGTAACGGGAATCGCGCAGCGCCGGGGCCGCACGCCGGCGCAGGTGATTCTGCGCTGGGAGATCGAGCAGCCCCGCGTCGGCGCCATTCCACGCACCTCCAATCCCGACCGCCTGCGGGAAAATTTCGACGTCTTCTCGTTCGAACTTTCTGAGACGGATCGAACTGCGCTCAACGACATGACGCGGCAGCGCAAGCGTCTGGTCGACCCGGCCTTCGCGCCGGCGTGGGACCGGATTTGACAGAGCCACGCTTGGGCTGACATCGAAAGCGGGGCGGCCCGAACGGCCGATCCCCATGCCATCTCGCGATAATAGGATATCAGCCGACCGATGTTTTTCGCCCTTTCGAAACTCGGCTGGTATCTGGTCCAGCCCCTCGTCGGCATTCTGCTGATCTCCGCCGTCGGCTTTCTCTGCCTCTTGCTGAAATTGCCTCGGACAGGCCTTGGTCTCCTCGGCTTCGCCTTCCTGGTGCTGGCGATCATCAGCCTCTCGCCGCTAGGGCTTCTGATGCTGGCGCCGCTGGAGAACCGCTTTCCGAAACCCGCGTTGCCGGAGCGCGTCGCCGGCATAGTGGTTCTCGGCGGCTCGTTCGACACGCGCGTCGCCCGCACGCGCGGCGAACCGGAATTGAACGACGCGGCAGACCGCATCACCACCGCGCTCGCTCTTTCGCGGCAGTTTCCGGAGGCGAAGATCGTCTTCAGCGGCGGCGCGGCCGCCATGTTCGAGGACGACGTGACGGAGTCTTCCGTCGCGCAGCGCCTGTTCGGCGACCTCGGCCTCGCGCCTGAAAGGCTCGTTCTGGAGGACCGCTCGCGCAACACGGTCGAGAATGCGCGCTTTTCCAAGGAGCTTGCCGATCCTCAAAGCGGCGACACTTGGCTTCTCGTAACCTCGGCCGCGCATATGCCCCGTGCGGTCGGTTGCTTTCGCACGGCCGGATTCGACGTGGTTCCCTATCCCACGGACTATCAGACGCCTGCCGGTGACGCGATCTACCGGCCCTCGACCGCGACGGTGCGCAATCTGGAGAAGGTTCATTTTGCGATCCGCGAGTATCTGGGGCTTCTCGCCTATCGCCTGACGGGCAAGACCGACGCGCTGCTGCCGGCGCCTCAGCCTTCGTCGGGGAGCGCCAGCCTGTAGATACCCTTGAAGTCGTGCGGGTTCACCGCACGCCCCTTGCGCAAGATGCGGACCTCGCCGGCATCCGCAAGCGCCACCGCAACGGCGCGGATCGGCGTCATCATCAGCCGCCAGACCTTCTCGTCGGAGCCGGCGATCTGGCGCGCGATCTCGGAGGGGCAGACCGTCTTGCCGACGCCTCGCTCCGTAATAGCCACGAGGATGGTTGTTCTGATCTCGTCTTGGCTGATCACGATGCGTCTTCCTCTCGCGTTGTCGCCAGGCAGTCGTTCGCGTCGGAATAGAACTGCCGTCGGGCCAGAATGAGGATGACGGTTAGAGTCGTCGCGATCAGGACCCAGGGGCTGATGAACCAGCCGAGATAGGCCATGGCGAAGAAGATCGCTCGGAGCCCGGAATTGAAGTGCCGTGCCGCGATCTGGTTCATCCTCAGAGCGCGCCGAACGGCCAGTTCCGCTGCCTCCGGATCGGCTTCCGCTTCGCGTGCCATGGGCACGGCTCCGATTAGAATCGTGCAATAGTTGAAGAGCCGATAGGCCCAGCCGAACTTGAAGAAGGCGAAAACGAAGATCGTCACGAGACCGAGGAGCTTCGACTCCAGCAGCGCGCGGTCGAACGTGCCTTGCAGCGGCAGGTCGGTCACGACGGTCGCGATATGGTCTGCCGATCCCATTAGGGCGAAACAGCCGCCGATCGCAAAGATGCAGGCGGAGGCGAAGAAGCCGGTGCCTTGCTGAAGACCCGTCATGATGGCCGTGTCGATCATGCGCAGGTCGCGTCGCAGCATGGTGTACATCCAGGCTTCGCGCTGCATGTTCATGCGCCGGCTCAAGCCGCGCCGGGACAGGGCGCTCCCGTCCACCGCATAGGCATAGATCGTCCAGCCGAGGCTGAAGGTCAGAAGGGCGACGAGGTTTGCGGGATCGAGGATCTGCTGAAGCGGCATGGACGGCGGAGCCTCTTCGCGGGCTGGGAGCGACGCGAAGGATCGCTCGTCTTGCAATTTGGAACGAGCGCGTCAGCCGGCCTTGACCTCGCCGCGATAGGGGCGGATGGAGCGCTCATGTCGCTCCATATGATCAAGCTTTGCGTCGGTGTCGAATCGATCGAGGATCTGCAGATCCATGTCGAGCATCGCCTGCAGCTCGCTAATCTGTCCGGCCAAGTGGCCGAGCAGACCCATGTCACGCGGGTCATGCCCAAGCGCGCCGCCGAGATCTTGGCAGGCGGGTCGCTTTACTGGGTGATCAAGGCACAGGTGCAGGTGCGCCAACCCATCCTGCGCTTCGACGCCTTCACGGCCGAGGATGGGATCGAGCGATGCCGCATCGTGCTGGCGCCGGACTTCATCCCGACGCGGTGGCAACCTCGGCGCGCCTTCCAGGGATGGCGCTATCTCACGCAGGACGACGCGCCACCTGACCGAACATCAGGGGATGGCGAGCCCCTACCGGCAGACCTGCAACGCGAACTCGCCGGGCTCGGACTTCTCTAACCCTTAGAGACGATCCACCCGTCCGCAGGAGATGCGAACCGCAGGCGTGCCCGTCGGCGTGTTCACCTTGAGATAGATCATCCCTTCCGGCTGCGCAGCGCGCCAGGCGCGCGCACCGTGGCAGAGCAGCAGCCCGACCAGGTCCTTGGCGCGCACGCGCGTCTTGCCATCGCGATAATCGCCGAGGCGCGATGCCGCTTGCTGTAGTGGGTGAAGACCGATCGCGGAAACGTTCGAAGCCTTTTCCCCGGCAGACGAAAAACCAAGGATTTCCTGTTCAACGGACATGGGAACCTCGAACTGACACATACACTGATGATTTGGAAAACTCGGACGGACGTCTTTCCAAGCCCGTCAAGGCAGGGCGCAGGCGATCAGTTGGCGGCGATCGCGTAGCATGCATAGGAGCGGGCCTTCAGGACCTCGCAGGCAGCATTCGCAGCCGTCTTGGTGTCGAATCCGCCAAACCGGGCGCGATAAAGCGTCTGCGATCCGTTGCCGACCGACTGAGTGAAGGGCTTGGCCCGGGACAGGGCCGATCCGCCACGCTGCTTGGCCTCGGACAGGATCTCCAGCGCCGTCGCCTCGACCGGCGTTGCCGCGATCTGGACGACCCAGCCACTGCTGGGAGCGAGAGAAGCGGTTGCAACGACCGGCGACGGTCCGGCGTTGGGGATGGACGCACGCGGGCGGGGAGCGCCAGCCAACGCATTCGAGGTCGGGATTTCCATCGCGTCGACCTCCTTACGACCGAGGGCAGCGCGCAGGGCCTCGCGACCGATCACCTGACGCTCGGGCGCCGTAATGGCATTCATCGCGCCGGCCGCATTCGAGCCATAGGCCTGAGCGACGCGCTCGTTGATCGACGAGGCGCGGCGCGTGGGAAGCGGCACGCTGGCGGGGATTTCGGCGACATGAGCGGCGACGGATGGGCCGCGCGCGGTCGGGGAATAGGCCGCGATCACAGGATCACCCGAACGCGTGCTGACGTCCGGCAGATACTTGTTCACGAGCTCGGCCATGTGATCGTCGCGCGAGCGCGCCGTGCGCCCGCCCATCACCACCGCCACCAGCTTCTTGTTTCCGCGCAGGACGGAGGTCACGAGATTGAAGCCTGAGGCATTGATGTAGCCGGTCTTGATGCCGTCGACGCCCTGGATACGACCCAGAAGCCGGTTGTGATTGCCGATGACCTGACCGCGGAAGTTGAACGAACGTCGGCTAAAATAGCCGTAATACTGCGGAAAGTGCTCGCGTAGCGCGACGCCGAGTGTCGCCATGTCGCGGGCCGTGGTCATCTGGCCCGGGTTCGGAAGTCCGTTGGCGTTCTGGAATGTGGTGCGCGACATGCCGAGCTTGCGTGCCTTGGCCGTCATCATCTCGGCGAACTGGCTCTCAGTCCCGCCAAGATACTCGCCGATCACCACCGCCGCGTCGTTGGCCGATCGGGTCACGAGAGCAAGGATACCTTCCTCCACCGAGATCGTGGTTCCCGGCTTCAGCCCGAGCTTAGAAGGCGGCCGGGCCGAGGCATAGGCCGAGACCTTCATCGGCGTCGACAGCGTGGCCCGGCCGCTCTCCAGCGCATCGAAGAGAAGGTAGAGCGTCATCATCTTTGTAAGCGATGCGGGGTAGCGGCGCTCGTCGCTGCTCTTGGAGTAGAGGACCTTGCCATTGTTCGCGTCGAGAACGATGGCGGAATAACGCTCGTCGCTGCTCTGGGCGTGAGCGCCAGGAACTGTGGCGAGAAGGCTGGCACCAACGAGGAGTGTCCCCATCGCCATGGATGCGCGCTTGGTCAGACCATCGATCCGGGAAGGGGCCTTGAGCATGAGGCAGCACTCTCGTCTCTGCGATTTCGAGATGCTGCGATTCGGCGGCTAAGCCGAACCTTACCAACTGCGTGGCGTCGCGATCTCATCTTGTGGGAAAGATACGCCCGAGGGCCTTACCAATCCGTTTATGGTTGCCGGAACCTTGTGATCGGAAGGTGGCATTCATCTCAAATTTTTGACGACCTGAACGTGATCGGAAAATTCTTTTGAGAACCCAAGATTGCATCTTGCGATTTTTGTGCGGTGCAATATAAACGAGCGCGCTGCACCCAGGCGTGCGGCCTCTGGGTTGGAACGGGAGCAGTGCAATGAACATGTATGCGGACGCTGGTCAGGCCGGTAAGGAAGCAATGGACAACTTCATCAAGTCGGTTTCGACGGTGACGAAGGGTTTCCAGCAGATCGCCGCCGAGACCGGTGAATTCACCAAGCGAAACTACGAGACTTCCGCGAAGCTGTTCGAAGAGTTGGCGCAGACCCGTACGCCGGACAAGGCGATCGAACTGCAGAGCGCCTATGCCAAGAGCTTCTACGAGGCATGGATGTCGCAGGCGACGAAGATCGGCGAACTCTACACGAACATCGCCCGCGAGTCCTTCAAGCCGCTGGAAACCAACATGAACAAGGCCGCGTCCTACGCGCAGGATTCGGTGCAGCAGGCCGCCTGATCGGCTCGCGCTAGCGCACCATTTGCAAGATCAGTTCTGCATTTCGAGAAAGCCTGGCCTCCGCCGGGCTTTCCGTCGTTGAGTATCTCACCATGCTCTTACGGTCATTTTGAGGCTGTAGAGCAAGTGTTCGCAGATAGGGCGGCTGGCCTTTACTACCCAGCGTTGCGAAGTCAGTAGAAATATCCCTTTCCGACTCCTAATACAAATAAGCTCTGTATTTTATATTTATCGGGCGCTATTCCTTTCTGCGTCGAAAAGCTTTGCGTAGCCCCTCCCATAGCGCTCCGCTCCAGCGCTTCGACCAAGCAGATAGGGGCGTCGTCATCTCATGGCCGGGATCAAACTGTCCGTCGTAGCTCCATGCTACAATGAGGAAGCGGTGCTCGCCGATTTTCATCGGCGCATGTCGGCGGCCTGCCTCGGCGCGGTTGGCGACGCGCATGAGATCGTTCTGGTGGACGATGGATCGTCCGACCGCACCTGGGCCATGATCGCCGAACTGGCAGAGCGGGACGCGCATGTCGTCGGCGTGCGGCTGTTTCGAAATCATGGGCACCAGTTGGCCGTCACCGCCGGCTTGTCGGTTGCCAAGGGCGCCCGCGTTCTCCTGATCGACGCCGACCTTCAGGACCCGCCCGAGCTTTTGCCCGACATGATGGGCATCATGGATAGCGGTGCGGACGTGGTCTACGGCCAGCGCGCGTCCCGCTCGGGCGAAACCGCTTTCAAGCTCGTGACGGCTTCGGTCTTCTATCGCCTCCTCGATAAGGTCTCGGCCGTGCCGATCCCGCGTGATACCGGCGATTTCCGTCTGATGAACCGGACCGTGGTCGACATTCTCTGCGGCATGCCCGAGCAGCACCGTTTCATTCGAGGGATGGTGAGTTGGATCGGGGGGAAGCAGGCGGCTTTGCCCTATGCGCGTGAGGCCCGGTTCGCCGGAACGACCAAATATCCGTTGCGAAAGATGATCGCCTTCGCCACCGACGCGATGACGAGCTTCTCCACCGTGCCGCTTCGGCTGGCGGTCTGGCTCGGAATGTTGTCGGCCGTGTTCGCCTTCCTCATTCTCGCCTATGCCGTCGCTCAATGGGTGCTCGGCAATGTCGTCCCTGGTTGGGCGAGTTCGCTCGTCGCAATCTCCTTCTTCTCCGGCGTCCAGATGATCGTGATGGGTGTGTTCGGTGAATATCTCGGACGGGTGGTCCAGGAAGTGAAGCGGCGTCCGCTCTTTACGATTGCGGAGATTCGGCAGACCGCATTGGTGCAGCCATTCGCGGTGCGAGAGGCCGATAGCCTCGCTGCCGGACGCGCCGCTTCGTTGGCCGATCGAGGCGTGGAAGCGTCCGCCTGATGTCATCACAGCGCGCATATGAGGAAATCAACAAGGACGCCGCCTCGCCTTCAGGCGGGTCTCTTCGGCAAATGGTTCTGTTTGCGCTGGTCGGCATCGTGAACACGGCTGTCGATTTAGCGGCCTTTGCAGTCCTTATTTGGATCGGTCTGGCACCGCTGGCGGCCAACGCGATCAGCTTCTGCCTCGGCGCGCTCAATAGCCTGATCCTGAACAAGAACCTGACCTTCCGCGAGGCCGGCGCCTGCTATTCCCCGCGTCTGGTGTTCAGTTTCGCGGCGGTCACGTTTCTGTCGCTCGGGGTGTCGCAAGCCAGCCTTTCGGCCTTGATGACGATGGGAGCACCGGCGCTCGCGGCCAAACTCGCCTCGGTTCTCGTCACCTTCGTCGTCGGTTTCGGTCTCAACAAATTCGTGACGTTCAGGAAGTCATCCCAGCATGGTTGATCTTGCATCGCGCGCGCCCTTGCCACCCATCACGAAGGCGAAGTCCGCAGGAGGCGACAATGCGCTCATGCTTGTCTTCCTTCTCGTTGCTGCCGTCCTGTCTCTGCTGCCGATCCTGCGTGTCGAAATCCCGCCGCTGCTCGACTATCCAAACCATTATGCGCGGCTCTGGCTCATTTCCGGCGGCGCTCAAGACCCCGTCATGGCCGCCATGTACCGGATTGATTGGGGCGCGGCGTGGACCAACGTCTTGACCGACATGATCGCCGCCTCGGTCGGCCCCATTCTGCCGCTCCAGGTCTTGAGCCGGCTGCTTCTCGCGCTGGGGCTGCTGATGCCTGCCATCGGCTTGACTGCGCTCAACCGGGCACTGTTCGGCGGATTGCATTGGTGGAACATTGTCTGTATGATCTTGGTCTGGAATGTCATCTTCCTGGCCGGTTTCCTGAATTTCAGCATCGGGCTCGGCCTTGCGCTCCTTCTAGCGGCGGGAGACCTCCATCTGGCATCCCGGTCCTTGGTTCTTCGGCTGGCCTATCGCGCGGCGTCGTCCGCTCTGCTTCTGATCGCCCATCCCTTCGCGCTTCTGTTTTTCGTCTTGCTTCAGGCCGCGATGGCCTTCGGACCGCATCTCTCGCTGCTTGCCGATCGATCGCTCTGGAAGCCCATGCTAGGCCGAGTGCTTGCAGCCTGCACGCCGTGCTTCATTCCGCTTTTGGTGCTGCTCGCGTTCGGACCCGCGCTTCCGGGGTCGAACAGCGCGGCCGGGCAGGGCGGCACGGTCTGGAGCGAAATATCGCTGACCAACGCGATCTCGGTTCTGCTCACCTACTTCAAGACCTACGATCTTCAGGTCGATGCCGTTTATGTCGTCCTCTTCGCGGGCCTCATTGGGTTGGCCTGTCTGCGCCGCCGCCTGTCGGCTCATGCCGGCCTACTATTGGTTGCGGGTCTTCTGGCCGTGGTCTCCCCTTTCATCCCGGTGTCCTATCGGGCGACGGGTGCGATCGATCTGCGTCTGCCCTCCATGATGGTCCTGGCGCTGGCCGCGGGCGTTCGCCTGCGCCTGTTCGAAGCCGGGCGTGATCGACTGGTGCTCGCTTCGCTTGCCCTTGTGCTCGTCGCCTCGCGCATGATCGTCGTGGACCGGGTGTGGAGCGAAGCGGAAAAGAATATCGCCGCTGTCGAGGCGGCGGTCGCGGACCTGCCTCCGGGCGCGAAGCTTCTGCCGCTGCAGGACACAGGCGACAAGGCGCTCAATTCCCAGGCGCCGAGCGGCCGTTTCCTGGGGCGCAACATGCCGCTGCATTGGCATTACGGTTCGCTCGCCGTCGTTCGCGAAAAGGCCTTCATCCCGACCCTGTTCACCGCCGCCGGCAAGCAGCCTATCACCGTCCTGCCGCCCTATACCGAAATCTCCGTGCCGGAAGGCGTTCCGCCCACGGTCGATCTTCTGACCAAGCCAGTCCAGGCGGCCTTTCCCTATCTCGCGGATTGGACGCACCGCTTCGACTACATCCTGGTGCTCAACGCCGATCAGCCGAACGCCGCCGGCCCCATGACGAACCTGCCCAATCTTGTTTCGGTCGCGGACAAGGGTTTTGCGCGGCTCTACCGCATCGCGCGGTAGACGACACGTCTCCTCCTCGAGATCGTGAAGCCCTGCATGTGCTGAAGGATTGAGCTTTCCCTCTACCGACGTCCGTTCCCCAAAGGCTCTGCCGCGCCTTGAGAAGACGCTTGCGCCGCCGCGGCGAATCCTGTCGAGTCCGCGGCTGGATCGCGGGATGGAATGAAATTCGGCTGCGGCGGGATGGCGTCTTAAAATGGACGATCGCGCACATACATATCAGCCGAAGGCGAAGGTGACGGCATTGAACGATATGGTCATGGGCATTGGGGCTCCAACATCGAAAGTTCGCGCGCAGGCGGGCGACGACGAGGGTGTCGGCAACGACCGTGGGACATCCGTCATCACGCGTACGAAGCCGAAAACCAAGCGACCGAATCTTTACAGAGTTCTTCTTCTGAATGACGATTACACTCCGATGGAGTTCGTCATCCACGTTCTCGAGCGGTTCTTCCAAAAGGACCGAGAGGCGGCCACGCGCATCATGCTCCATGTTCACAAGCACGGGGTGGGCGAGTGCGGGGTCTACACCTACGAGGTCGCGGAAACGAAGGTGACGCAGGTCATGGATTTCGCCCGTCAGCACCAGCATCCGCTTCAATGCGTGATGGAAAAGAATTGAGGTGAAGCTTGCCGACATTTTCTCAAAGCCTCGAAAAGTCGCTGCACCAGGCGCTGACCTACGCCAACGAACGCCATCAGGAATTCGCAACTCTCGAACATCTCCTCCTGGCTCTGCTGGACGATAAGGACGCGGCCAACGTCATGCGCGGCTGCAGCGTCGATCTCGACGCGCTGCGCGGATCGCTCGTCGAATATATCGACACGGAATTGGCCAATCTCGTCAGCGGCAGCGACGACGACTCCAAGCCGACCGCCGGTTTCCACCGCGTGATCCAGCGCGCGGTGATCCATGTCCAATCATCCGGGCGCGACGAAGTGACGGGAGCCAACGTGCTCGTCGCCATCTTCGCCGAACGGGAAAGCCATGCCGCCTTCTTCCTGCAGGAGCAGGAGATGACGCGTTACGATGCCGTGAATTTCATTTCTCATGGAATTTCCAAGCGGCCTGGGGCCTCGGAAGGCCGCACGGTTCGCGGAACGGAGGACGAGCAGTCGGTCATGGGGAACGAGGACGAAGGGCGTCGCAAGACGGCGCAGGATGCCCTGACCGCCTATTGCGTCAATTTGAACGAGAAGGCCAAGACGGGTCGCATCGACCCGCTTATCGGCCGCGCCAGCGAGATCAGCCGGACTATTCAGGTCCTCTGCCGCCGGTCCAAGAACAATCCGCTCTATGTCGGCGATCCCGGCGTCGGCAAGACGGCGATCGCCGAAGGCTTGGCCAAGCGCATCGTCGAAGGCGACGTGCCGGAGGTTCTGGCGGACGCCACGATCTTCTCGCTCGACATGGGCACGCTGCTTGCGGGCACGCGGTATCGCGGCGACTTCGAGGAGCGGCTGAAGCAGGTCGTCAAGGAGCTCGAGGAGTATCCCGGCGCGGTTCTCTTCATCGACGAGATTCACACCGTCATCGGTGCCGGCGCCACGTCCGGTGGCGCGATGGACGCTTCCAACCTCCTGAAGCCCGCTCTCTCGTCCGGCGCGATCCGCTGCATAGGTTCGACGACCTATAAGGAATACCGCCAGTTCTTCGAGAAGGACCGCGCTTTGGTGCGCCGCTTCCAGAAGATCGACGTGGCGGAACCGACGGTCGAAGACGCAATCTCGATCCTCAAGGGCCTCAAACCGTATTTCGAAGAATTCCACCATGTGAAATTCTCGAACGACGCGATCCGTTCGGCTGTCGAGCTGTCGGCACGCTACATCAACGATCGCAAGCTGCCCGACAAGGCGATCGATGTGATCGACGAGACGGGCGCGTCGCAGATGCTCCTGCCCGAGCCGAAGCGGAAGAAGAGCATCGGCGTTAAGGAGATCGAGGCGACTGTCGCGACCATGGCGCGCATTCCGCCGAAGTCCGTGTCGAAGGACGACGAGGAGGTTCTGTCCAACCTCAACGAGCAGCTGAAGCGCGTCGTCTACGGTCAGGACGCGGCGATCGAGAACCTGACCACCGCAATCAAGCTGGCCCGGGCCGGGCTTCGCGAACCGGAGAAGCCGATCGGCTCCTACCTGTTCTCGGGTCCGACCGGCGTCGGCAAGACGGAAGTCGCCAAGCAGCTGGCCTCGGCACTCGGTATCGAGCTTCTGCGCTTCGACATGTCGGAATATATGGAGCGCCACACGGTCTCGCGGCTGATCGGCGCCCCTCCGGGCTATGTCGGCTTCGACCAGGGCGGCCTGTTGACCGACGGTGTGGACCAGCATCCGCATTGCGTGCTTCTGCTCGACGAAATCGAGAAGGCCCATCCTGACCTGTTCAACATCCTGTTGCAGGTGATGGATCACGGCAAACTAACCGATCACAACGGCAAGAAGATCGACTTCCGCAATGTGATTCTCATCATGACGACCAATGCCGGCGCTTCGGAAGCGCAGAAGGCGGCGATCGGCTTCGGCTCCAGCCGGCGCACGGGCGACGAAGCGGAGGCGATCAACCGCCTCTTCACACCGGAGTTCCGCAACCGTCTGGATGCGATCATCCCGTTCGGCGCGCTGCCGACGCCTGTCATCCACGAGGTCGTGCAGAAGTTCGTCATGCAGCTGGAAGCCCAGCTCTCCGAGCGTGGCGTGACCTTCGAACTTACGCAGGAAGCCATCGCGTGGCTGGCGGAGAAGGGCTACGACGAGCACATGGGGGCCCGTCCGCTCGGCCGGGTCATCCAGGAACACGTCAAGAAGCCACTGGCCGACGAGGTTCTGTTCGGGAAGCTGAAGCGTGGCGGTACGGTCAAAGTCACGGTCGTCACCGACGAGACCGGCGCCAAGAAGCTGCATCTCGAAGCGATCGCCGACGAGAGCTTCACCAAGCCGCGCAAGCCCGGCGAGGCGCGCGTGCGCCGCGCCAAGGTGGGGCCCAACGGCGAGGACGTGATCGAAGAGGATGACGAGGACGAATTCCTCGAAGAGGACGAGGACGCGGAACTCTCCACCGCCGAGGCGGAGGCCGAGCCGGCGCCCGAGGAGCCCGCGCCTCGCGGCGGAAAGCGGGCGGGAACGGTCCCGAAAGTTCCCCGCAAGCTGAATTGATCGGTTAAGGAAAGGCCGCCTTACAGGGCGGCCTTTTTGTTTGGGCTGCCCGTCGAGTCGAAACTTCGGGGTATGCCATGAATGGCTCGGATGTCCTGCCGGTCGATGAAACCCGCTTCTGGGTTCGCAAGGGCATGGGGCAGATCCTGTCCGCGCCAGCGTTGATTCTCGTCACCGCGCATCTGGGCTTCGCGGGTCTGGCGCGCGATGCCGGCATCAGCTGGTTCGAGGCCTCCTTCATGGTCTTCACCATCTGGGCCCTGCCAGCCAATCTCATCCTGCTCGGCGCCATCACCGCTGGCCTGTCGCTCGCGGCCACGGCCGTCGCCATCGGGCTGTCTTCTCTACGATTGATGCCGATGGTGATCGCACTCGTGCCGGAGATGCGGGCCGAGGGCACGCGCAAGCGCACGCTCCTCGTCCTGTCGCATTTCGTCGCCGTCACCGCCTGGGTCGTGGCGCGCGAGCGCTTCCCCACGGTGCCACGGCGCTATCGCACGGCCTATTTCGCGGGTTTCGGCGTGACGCTGACCGTCGTCAACACGCTGGTCGTCGCCTTCGCCTTCAATCTCATGGGCCAGTTGCCGGCGCTAGTCACAGGCGCGCTGGCCTTTCTGACGCCGGTCTATTTCCTCACCTCGCTTTATGGCTCGGCGGGCGACCTCACCGGACGGCTGGCGCTGTTTCTCGGCATGGCGGCGATCGTGCCGGCCAATTGGCTGGCGCCCGATTTCGACATCCTTATCGCTGGAATAGCTGCCGGCCTCGCGTCGCTGCTTGTCGGACGATTGGCGGAGGGGCGGCGGGCATGAGCTGGCTCGATACCAGCTACAGGGCGCTTGTCGCGCCCTGGTGGCCGTTCCTGTTCATCCTTCTGGCAGGCTGGCTACCGACGGATGTCTGGCGCTGGCTCGGTGTCCTGTCGTCGGGTCGGATCGACGAGAAGTCGACCCTGATCGTCGCTGCCCGCGCCATCGCGACGGGTCTGGTCGCCGCCGTGATCGGGCGCCTGCTTCTGTTTCCCGGCGGATCGCTGGCCGCGATCCCGGATTGGATTCGGATCGCGGCGCTGGCCGGCGGCTTCTGCGCCTATCTCTGGCTTGGCCGCCAAACGCTGGTCGCGATCCTCGTGGCCGAGATCATTCTGCTCGGCATTCCCTGGGCGATGAGACTTCTCTAGCCCTTAAGCGAGGTGGCGCCGGATCTGTTCGGCCTGTTCGGCGAGAACGGCCGGGTCCGCCATGCCCGAACTGCCATGCGGGCGCAGCTCGACGCCTTCGAAACGCGGGATAACGTGGACATGAAGGTGGAAGACGCTCTGTCCGCCCGCCGCCTCGTTGAACTGCATCACCGACACGCCATCAGCTTCGAACGCCTGCTTTGCCGCACGCGCGAGCCGGGCCGTCGCGACTATGACATCCTGCAAAACCGCGTCGTCGGCATCGAGCAGATTGCGAGAGGGGGTCTTGGGGATCACGAGGCAATGGCCCTTGGACTGGGGCATGACATCCATGATCGCGACGAGCTTGTCGGCCTCGAAGATCTTGGTGCTGGGAATCTCCCCACGCAGGATCTTCGCGAAGATGTTCGTGTCGTCGTACTGAGTCATCAGAGGCCCGAATCCTGAATGCCGATGGGCCGATCATAGGCGACGGGTAGGGCAGGTCTAGGAGGGATCGAGCTCCATTCCATCGGACTTGCGAAAGGGCGTGTGGTCCGAAAGGATATCGTGCATCCGCTCCACATCGCGACGCTCGCGTTCGAGATAATCCTCGACGGCATTGCGAAGACCGGGATGCTGAATGTAGTGGGCCGAATGGGTCGTCACTGGTTCGTAGCCGCGCGCGAGCTTGTGTTCGCCCTGCGCACCGGCCTCCACCACCTCCAGCCCGTTCTCGATCGCGTAGTCGATCGCTTGGTGGTAGCAGACCTCGAAATGCAGGAAGGGGTGGTCTTCGACGCATCCCCAGTAGCGTCCGTAGACGCGGCCTGCTCCTACGAGATTGAGCGCCCCGGCGATGTAGCGGCCCTCTCGCTTCGCCATGACGAGCAGAACCTCATCACCCAGCCGTTCGCCCAGCAGCGAAAAGAAGGCTCGGTTGAGATAGGGCCGCCCCCATTTGCGACTGCCCGTGTCCATGTAGAAGCCGAAAAACGCGTCCCAGGCAGCTTCCGTCAGTGTTGCGCCGGTGAGCCGCTCGATCGTAATGCCGTTCGCCAAAGCATCGCGCCGCTCCTTGCGCAGCCCTTTGCGCTTGCGGGACGCCAGCGTTTCGAGGAAGGCCTCGTAGTCGGCATAGCCCCGATTGATGAAGTGGAACTGCTGATCTGTGCGATGCAAAAACTCGCCGTCCGATAATGCGGCGAGGTCGGGCGGCGTCAGGAACGTCGCGTGCGCCGACGAGACGCCCGTGGCCTTGACATAGCCTTTCACGGCTTGGCCCAGCGCATGGCGCAGAACCTCGGCGTCCGATCCGGCGCCGACGAGAAGGCGAGGGCCGGTGACCGGCGTGAACGGCACCGACAGTTGGAGCTTGGGATAATAGCGACCGCCCGCGCGCTCGAACGCGTCCGCCCAGCCTTGGTCGAACACGTATTCGCCCTGGCTATGGCTCTTGAGGTAGCCGGGGGCGACGGCGACAGTCCGTCCGGTTTCATCCGACAGGATCAGATGCTGCGGCAGCCAGCCGGCCTTGCGCCCGACGCTCTTGGACGCCTCGAGGCATTCGAGGAAGGCGTGGCTGAGGAAGGGGTTCAGCGAATGGGCGGGATCGACCAGCGCCAATCCATCCCACAAGGCTGGTTCGACATCCGAAACGCTCTCCAGCACCCGGAGCGTCAGTTCGCCGGGGGTGGTGGATGGTTCCTGACCACAATCGTCCATGTCGACCTCCTCGGTGAGAAAGGTCAGCGCGCTGGCGTGAACCCCTCGAACGTGATCTGATCCGCGTGAAGCGCGCTCTTTTGCGCCTCGGCCGGGGTGCGGATCGTCCAACTGATGACGGGCGCGCCGCGCTCACCTCGAACCCATTCCACGAATGCGTTCGGAAGATGATGAACGTTATAGGACGTGAAGTCGCAGCGCCGCTCGAAAAGCGCGCGGTGCTCGGCCAGAACGTCCGGCCTGGTTCCCTCAGCCGTGAGGCCGATCGGGTAGGCGCCGCCGAAAGCATCCGTCTGGTGAAGCAGCCAAGCATCGAAGGACATGAAGGCCAGCGGACCTTCGTAGCCTGATGCGAAAGCCGCCACGGCTTCCGCGAAGCCTTGGTCCTCCGCCTCGCTCTCACCCTTGAGTTCCACCACGAGAGGAACGCGGCCATCCACGAGGCGCAGCAGGTCGGCCAAGGTCGGGATCGTATCGCTGGAGGAGCCGAGCCGCAGCGTGGAGAGCTCCGCGGCCGAAAACTCTCGCAGCAAGGCGTCGCGCCCTGTCATGCGCCCGAGATGGCTGTCGTGAAACACGACCGGTACCTTGTCTGAGGAGAGGTGAACGTCGCACTCGATGGCAAAGCCACCGTCGACGGCGGCTTGGAAGGCCGACATCGAGTTTTCGAAAACCGTCTGATTGCCGTCATGAAGACCGCGATGGGCGATCGGGCGATCCTTGAGCCAGTCAGTGTTCATGGAGGGGCCTACGATCAGGCGATCTCGAACAAAGCTTCGATCTCGACCGCCGCATCCATCGGCAGCGAAGGAACGCCCACGGCCGAACGGGCATGACGACCGCGATCGCCCAGGATCTGCACGAGGAAGTCGGATGCACCGTTGGCCACCTTATGCTGCTCCGTGAAGCCCGCCTCGCTGGCCACGAAGACGGTAAGCTTCAGGAGGCGGCCGATCGTCTCCAGATCGCCCAACGCGGCCTGGGCCTGCGCCAGGATGTTGATGGCGCAATGGCGCGCCGCAAGCTGGCCGTCCTCCAGCGCCACGCCGCCGCCGAGCTTTCCCGACACCGCGATCTTGCCATCGGCCAGCGGCAACTGGCCTGAGGTCTGGAGCAGGTTGCCAAAGCGGACCCAAGGCACATAATTGGCCGCCGGGGCGGCCGCCTGGGGCAACTGGATACCGGCGTCGGCCAAGCGGCTGCTGATCGTGCTGCTCATGCGAATCCTCGTGGGTTAACTGGTCGAGCGACCGCTAGCAGGTTTTGTCTCGGCCTTCGAGAGTGGCCCGGGCGATCACAGGGAAAGTTGGATCATCATGGGGCTTCGTCATCTGGCCTTTTGCGCCTTGCTTTCAACGCTGGGCGTCGCTTGCGCCGAAGCCGCGAGCCTCGTGCCGCAGGAAGCCGTCTATGACCTGACGCTCGATCAGCCCGGCTCAGTGGTCAACGGCGCCGAGGGGCGGATCGCGCTGCAACTCAAGAACGACACCTGCGAGGCGATGAGCCTCGACTATCGCTTCGTGGTCCGGTTTCAGGAGGACACAGAGCTGACCGTGACCGATCAGCATACGCTGTCCAAGGAATCGCGGGACGGGCGCCGCTTCGAGTTCGAAACGCGCACGACGATCGACGGCGCGCCGCAGGAAGCGGTGAAGGGCAAGGCCGTGACCGAGGGCGAGAAGACGCGCATCGACTACGAACTGCCCGTCGTCCGCCAAACCGAGATCGAAAAGGCCGCCTTTCCGCTGAACCACACGGCCGAGATCATCGAGCAAGCCAAGGCCGGCCAGCGCATCTTCGAAACCCGCCTCTTCGATGGCGACAACGAGGCCGAGAAGGACCTGACCACCACTGTGATCATCGCGCCGACGAGTCCTAAGTTGACCGAGCGCGCGTCGGACCCGATCGGAAAGCGGCTCGAAGGGATTCGCTCCTGGATGATCGTCGAGTCCTATTACAACAGCGACAGCGACCGGGACGGTTTGCCGATCTTCGAAACCCGGTATCGCCTGTATGAGAACGGCGTGTCGGACGAGCTGAAGATGAACTTCGGCGCCTACACGCTGAAGGGGCGCCTGTCGCATCTGGAGCTGCTGCCGGACGAGTGCGGCAAACGTCCCTGAGCGGGTTTTGAGGCGCCCTCTGGCGAAGGGCGTCGATCCCTCCTATCTTGCTCCAGTCGGCGGGATGGTGTATGCGCCCGCCTATTCCACACACGGATTATGAGGATCCGGGATTTCGAATCCCTTTGGTTCTCGCCGGTGGCAGGTCGCCTGATCTGCTTCTGTCCGTGGAGGTTCAACCGGTCAAAGGACATTCTAATGGCTCTGCCTGACTATTCCATGCGTCAGCTTCTCGAAGCTGGCGTCCACTTCGGACACCAGACCCATCGCTGGAACCCGAAGATGGCGCCCTACATCTTCGGCGCGCGCAACAACATCCACATCATCGACCTCGCGCAGACGGTTCCGCTTCTGCACAAGGCGCTGCAGTCCGTGTCCGACACGGTCTCGCGCGGCGGCCGCGTGCTTTTCGTCGGCACCAAGCGTCAGGCGTCCGAGATCATCGCCGATGCGGCGAACCGCTCGGCCCAGTACTACGTCAACGCCCGCTGGCTCGGCGGCATGCTGACGAACTGGAAGACGATCTCGAACTCGATCCAGCGTCTTCGCAAGCTCGACGAGCTCCTGTCGGGTGAGGCCCAGGGCTTTACCAAGAAGGAGCGCCTCAACCTGCAGCGCGAGCGCGACAAGCTCGACCGCGCTCTGGGCGGCATCAAGGACATGGGCGGCGTGCCGGACATGATCTTCATCATCGACACCAACAAGGAGTCGATCGCGATCGAAGAGGCCAAGCGCCTCGGCATTCCGGTCGTCGCCGTGGTCGATTCGAACTGCGATCCCTCGCGCATTGACTACCCGATCCCGGGCAATGACGACGCCGCGCGCGCCATCACGCTCTATTGCGACCTGATCGCCCGCGCCGCCGTCGACGGCATCGCGCGCCAGCAGGGCTCGATGGGCGTGGACATCGGCGCGATGGAAGAGGCTCCGATCGAGCCCGCGCTCGAAGGCGAAGCAACGGACGAGACCGAAGCGTCCGCCGCGGCCTGATCGCTCGCAACCTAGCATGCCGGCGGCGCCGCAGCGTCGCCGACCCTAACGGCGCACCCTTCCTCAAAGGTTCGGTGCGCCAATTTTTTAAGACAGAGGCCAATTCATGACGATCTCCGCTTCGATGGTGAAGGACCTGCGCGAGAAGACCGGCGCGGGTATGATGGACTGCAAGACCGCGCTGGCCGAGACCAATGGCGACATGGAGGCCGCGATCGACTGGCTTCGCGCCAAGGGTATCGCCAAGGCCGACAAGAAGTCGGGCCGCACGGCTGCCGAGGGTCTGGTCGGCGTCGCCGCCGGCGAGAACAAGGCCGTCGTCGTCGAGGTCAACTCTGAGACCGACTTCGTCGCTCGCAACGAGGCCTTCCAGACGCTCGTTCGTGACATCGCCAACGTCGCGCTCACCACGGACGGCTCGATCGACGCGGTCGCCGCCGTGACCTATCCTGCCAGCGGCAAGCCGGTTTCGGACACGATCAAGGACGCGATCGCCACGATCGGCGAGAACATGAGCCTGCGTCGCTCCGTTCAGCTGACCGTGTCGAACGGCATCGTCGCGACCTATGTCCACAATCAGGTCGCCGAAGGCTTGGGCAAGATGGGCGTTCTCGTCGCGATCGAGTCGGACGGCGACAAGGCCATTCTCGGCGCCTTCGGCCGTCAGGTGGCCATGCACGTTGCGGCCACGAGCCCGCTCTCGCTGACCGAGACCGAGATCGATCCGGCAACGGTCGAGCGCGAAAAGGCCGTGTTCTCCGAGCAGGCCCGCCAGTCGGGCAAGCCGGACAACATCATCGAGAAGATGGTCGAGGGCCGCCTGCGCAAGTTCTACGAGGAAGTCGTGCTGACCAAGCAGGCCTTCGTCATCAATCCCGACCTCACGGTCGAGAAGGCGCTCGAGGCCGCCGCAAAGGAAGCGGGCGCACCGGCCAAGATCACCGGTTTCGTCCGCTTCGCTCTCGGCGAGGGCATCGAGCGCGAGCAGAGCGACTTCGCGGCCGAAGTCGCGGCGGCTGCCGGCAAGAAATAAGCCCGAACGACTTATCGTTCGTCGGAGCTATATTCGGGGCGTCCGCTTGAGAAGCGGGCGCCCTTCCTGTATCGCAGGCCGGCACCAAAATCGGGAAACTTGCATGACCGTCCGTTTCAAGCGCGTTCTTCTGAAGGTTTCGGGCGAGGCGCTGATGGGGAGGCAAGGCTTCGGCATCGACGTTGCCGTGGCCGATCGCATCGCCGGCGACATTCGCGAAGCGCGCGACCTCGGCGTGGAAATCTCCGTGGTGATCGGCGGCGGCAATATCTTTCGCGGCGTCGCCGTGGCCTCCAAGGGCGGCGATCGCGTGACCGGCGATCACATGGGCATGCTGGCTACCGTCATCAACGCGTTGGCGCTTCGCACTTCGCTGACCAAGCTCGGCATCGACGCGATCGTTCTTTCGGCGATCGCCATGCCGGAGATCTGCGAAAGCTTCTCCCAGCGCGCGGCGCTGGCCCATGCCGATCGTGGACGCGTCGTCATCTTCGCCGGTGGCACCGGCAACCCGTTCTTCACGACGGATTCGGCCGCCGCGCTGCGCGCTGCCGAAATGGGCGCCCATGCGCTCTTCAAGGGCACGCAGGTCGACGGCATCTATTCCGCCGATCCCAAGCTCGTTCCCGATGCGACGCGCTTCGATCAGCTGACGCATGACGAGGTGCTGAACAAGGGTCTGGCGGTCATGGACGTGACCGCCGTGGCCCTGGCACGCGAGAACCATATTCCCATCGTGGTGTTCTCGATCCACGAGCAGGGCGAGTTCGGTCGAATCCTGTCGGGCGGCGGCCGCTCGACCATCGTTTCCGACTGACTCAACTCAGCACGAACTTTCAGAGGAATTTTTATGGCCGGTCCGGATCTGAACGAACTGAAGCGTCGCATGGATGGCGCGGTGACCTCCTTCCGGGGAGACCTTGCAGGCCTGCGCACGGGCCGGGCCTCGGCCAACCTCCTGGACCCGATCGTGGTCTCCGCCTACGGCTCGCAGATGCCGCTCAATCAGGTCGCCAACGTCACGGTGCCCGAGCCCCGCATGGTTGCCGTGTCCGTGTGGGACAAGGGCATGGTCGGCGCGGTGGAACGCGCGATCCGCGAGAGCAGTCTCGGCCTCAACCCGATCACCGACGGTTCGACCCTTCGCATCCCGCTGCCGGAGCTGAACGAGCAGCGGCGCAAGGAACTCGCGAAGGTCGCCCACACCTATGCCGAGAGCGCCCGTGTAGCCGCTCGTCACGTGCGCCGGGATGGGATGGAGACCTTGAAAAAGGCAGAAAAAGACGGTGACGTAAGCCAGGACGACAGCCGCGTCATGGCAGATCGAATCCAGAAGATGACCGACGAGACGATCACCGAGATTGATAAGTCGCTTTCTGTCAAGGAAGCCGAAATCATGCAGGTCTAGTCTTTCTCCAATTCAGGGTCACAAGCGGAAAGGCGGAGAACGCGGTGGAACAGGTGCGTCAGCCCGAACACGTCGCCATCATCATGGATGGCAATGGGCGCTGGGCGAAGGCGCGCGGTCTGCCGCGCACCTTGGGGCACCGGCGAGGTGTGGAAGCCGTTCGCGAGGCCGTTCGTACGGCCCGGGAGCTCGGCATCCGCTACCTCACGCTCTTCGCCTTCTCCTCGGAGAACTGGAAGCGACCGGTTGAGGAGGTGGGCGAACTGCTGCGCCTCCTTAAGTTCTTCATCCGCCGCGATCTCGCCGAGCTCCACCGCGAAGGTGTCCGGGTTCGGGTCATTGGCGAGCGCGAGAACCTGCCACGCGACATCCGGGGACTTCTGGAAGAAGCGGAGACACTGACGATCGGCAACGATCGCAACACGCTGATCATCGCCTTCAACTATGGGGCGAGGGATGAGATGGCCCGCGCGATGCGCCGCATCGCCGTGAAACTGGGGACAGGCGAGTTGACGGCGGAATCCATCTCGCCGGACGTCGTGGACCAGCATCTCGATACGGCAGGCATTCCCGACCCGGACCTGATCATTCGAACGAGCGGCGAGCTGCGCTTGAGCAACTTCCTCCTGTGGCAGGCCGCCTATTCCGAATTCGCTTTCCTGCCCTGCCTGTGGCCCGATTTCGACCGCGCGGCCTTCACCGCCGCCGTTCAGGACTTCGCGATGAGGGACCGCCGTTTCGGCGGCGTCTCGCGCGAAATCGCTTCCTGACGCATGGGGCTCGGGCTCGGACGTCTCGCGGCGACCCAATCCTGGACCGACCTGAGGTCACGGCTCATTTCGGCCGTGATCCTCGGCATCGCCGTCCTGCTCATCACCGTCATCGGCGGCGTCGCTTTCCGGCTTCTGTGCTGTGCGGCGTCCGTCATCGTCTTCGATGAATGGGCGAGGATGACGCGCGCCAAGCGGGCTGGCGACATCTACATCTTCGCGCGCCGCGCGCTTTACGTCGGCCTTGCCGCCTTCTTTTTCGGCTTTCACGGATGGGCGCTGACGATCGTCGGCGCGGCCACGGCCTTTATAGCGGTGGTGGACCGAGGCGAGCGCAAGGCGGACTGGGTGATGGGCGGGCTTGTCTATGCCGCCGCCGCCGGCATGGCCCCTGGCATTCTGCGTGACAGCGGCACGGAGGGCTTGGGAGCGCTAGGCCTCGTGATCTGCGTCGTCTGGGCGACAGACATCTTCGCCTATTTCTTCGGCCGCACCTTTGGTGGACCGAAGCTCATGCCGATGGTGTCCCCGAAGAAAACCGTTTCCGGCGCGCTTGGAGGTCTGTTGGCCAGCATCCTGTTCGGGTCGACCTTCGAGTATTGGCTGATTGGGGACGTGACGGCTCTAGTGGTCGTCCTTTCAGGGATTCTTTCGATCGTCGGGCAGGCTGGGGATCTCTTCGAATCCTGGATCAAGCGCCGTTTCGGCGTGAAGGATTCCGGCCGCCTAATCCCCGGTCATGGCGGTCTGATGGACCGGATCGACGCGCTCATCGTCGCGACAGGGGTGCTGCTTTTCGTCGGCCTTCTTGGATCGGGCCTGGAGCACCCGGCGCGTGCTATTTTCGATTTTTGACGTAAAAATGATGACGGATTGTCGGCGGACCGGTTGGCTCGATGCTAGAGCCGGCGCGTCCTCCTTACGATAAAGGCGCCCCAATGGATCTCATGAGCTTGCCGGACGCGATCTGGAACACGGCTCTGATCAAGATCGTGCCGTTCCTCTTCGTTCTCACTGTGATCGTCTTCTTCCACGAACTCGGCCATTATCTCGTCGGACGGTGGTCCGGCATCAAGATCATGGCCTTTTCCGTTGGGTTTGGACCGGAACTTCTGGGTTTCACCGATCGTCACGGCACGCGCTGGAAGCTCTGCGCCATACCCCTCGGCGGCTATGTGAAGTTCTTCGGAGATGAGAACGCGGCCAGCGTGCCGAGCGAAGCGGCGCTTGAAGCCGCCAGCCCAGAGGATCGCGCCCGCGCTTTCCAAAGCGCCAGCGTTGGCAAGCGCGCCGCCACCGTCGCGGCGGGACCCATCGCGAACTTCATTTTGGCCATCGCGATCTTCGCCGGGACGGCCTATGCCAGCGGCATCATCGTGGGCGATCCCATCGTCTCCGAAGTGCGTCCGAATTCGCCGGCGGCCGAGGCGGGCATTCTTCCCGGCGACCGGATCGTGGCGGCGGACGGATCGCGCATCCGCTATTTCAGCGATCTACAGCGCTATGTTTCGACCCGAGCCGACACGCCGATTTCCGTCGAGCTTGAGCGGAACGGCGAAACCCGCTCGGTCAGCGTCACGCCCAAGCTGCAGAACCAGACCGATGGATTCGGGAATAATTTTCAGGTGCCAGTGATCGGCATCGTGGCCAATAGCGAGCAGGCAGGCTTCCATCGCGAGGACCTCAGCCCGATCGATGCGCTCAAATATGGTGTGTCGCAGACATGGTTCGTGACCGAACGGACAGTCGCCTTCATCGGCGGGATCTTCGGCGGTAGCCAGGGATCGGACCAGATCGGCGGTCCGATCAAGATCGCACAGGTGTCCAGCCAGGTTGCCACGCTCGGCTTTGCGCCGCTTCTGAACCTCGCAGCCTTACTTTCGATCTCGATCGGCCTCCTGAATCTTTTGCCGATTCCGATGCTCGATGGGGGGCATCTGCTGTTCTACGCCTGCGAAGCGGTGCGGGGGCGGCCGCTGAGCGAGCGTGTTCAGGAATTCGGTTTCCGGATTGGCCTCGCTCTCGTGATGCTGCTTATGGTATTCGCATTCTGGAACGATCTCTCGAGCCTGACTTGAGAATCGGACGGGGACTTATTGGGGGTTAGCAACTCGTTCACCAAACCGGTCGCCCGCGTGGCGGGCGAGCAACGCTTTTCCGATTCCTAAAGGGAATCGGTCCAGTTTGGTTGAATGCGTCTGCAAAGCCGATACAAACGCACGGCCTGCCGACGTTCGGTTTCGGCGTTGTCGGCGAAATGAAAAAAGGTGAGTGGCCATGGCGGCTGGTTCGAAGCTACTGAGCGCACTGTCTGCAGCAGCTCTTTCGTCTACAGTGCTCGCAGCTTCAGCCGTTACTATGGGTCTTGTGACCCTGTCCGAAGCTGGTGCGGCAGTCGTCAATCGCGTCGAGGTGCGGGGCAACCAGCGCGTCGACGCCGAGACGGTTCGGAACCTGATCGACATCAAGCCCGGTCGCAATGCGACGGATGCCGATGTCGACGCGGCGGTAACGAAGCTCTTCTCGACGGGTCTCTTCTCGGATGTCCGTGCGCGCCAGCAGGGCGGCGTGCTGATCGTCGACGTGTCCGAGAACCAGATCGTGGGCGAGGTTGTCTTCCAGGGCAACAGCAAGATCAAGAACGAGCAATTGGCTTCGACGGTTCAGACCGCGACGCGCGCACCCTACAACGCTTCCACCGCTCAGGCGGATGTCGAGGCGATCAAGGCGGCCTACGTGCGGATCGGCCGTTCGGACGCGACCGTTTCCGTGCGCACTCTGCCGGCCGAGGGCAACCGCGTGAATGTCGTGTTCGACATTCAGGAAGGCAATCGCACTCAGATCGAGAGCATCAACATCGTCGGCAACAACGCCTTCGGTGACTCTCGTCTGAAGGAAGTCATCTCGCTGCGGGAATCGGGGCTCTTCAGCTTCCTTCAGCGCAACGACATCTACGACGAAGACCGCTTGCGGGCCGACGAAGAAGCGCTCCGCCGCTTCTACTTCAATCGTGGCTTCGCCGACTTCCGTATCGTGTCGTCGGTAGCCGAGCTCGAGCCGACCCAGAACAAGTACTTCATCACGATCACTGTCGATGAAGGCGAGCGTTACACCTACGGCGCGGTCAACATCGACTCGACCGTTCCTGGCATCGACGCCCAGGCCCTCCAGCGCGATCTGAAGACGCGTCCGGGCGAGACCTACAGCGCCGAGCAGGTCGAGAATACGCTGGTCAGCCTGACCAACGCCGTTGCGAACCAGGGCTATGCATTCGCGCAGGTCACGCCGCGCGGCAATCGCGACTTCGCAAACAACACGATCTCGATCGACTACGTGATCGACCAGGGCCCGCGGGCCTATGTCGAGCGCATCGAAATTCGCGGCAACACCAAGACGCGCGACTACGTCATCCGTCGCGAGTTCGATGTGTCCGAAGGCGACGCGTTCAATCAGGTTCTGGTGCAGCGTGCCAAGAAGCGTCTCGAGGCGCTGCGCTTCTTCAAGACCGTCAACGTCTCCACCGCTCCCGGCACGCAGCCCGATCGCGTCGTTCTCGTCGTTCAGGTGGACGAGCAGTCGACCGGCGAGTTCTCAGTCGGCGGCGGCTACACGACGGGCGGCGAAAGCTCAGGTCCGGTCGCGGAAGTCGGCATTACCGAACGCAATTTCCTGGGTCGCGGTCAATTCGTGAAAGTGTCCGCCGGTTTCGGCGAGAACACGCGCAATTACAACCTCTCGTTCACCGAGCCCTATTTCCTGGGTCGGCGTCTGGCGGCCGGTTTCGATCTCTACCGGACGGAGAACTCTTCCTCGACGGCCTACGATATCCAGCGGACGGGTGGCTCGCTGCGCTTGGCGGCACCGATCACCGAGAACCTCACCGCGCAGGTGGCTTACAACTACAAGGAAGAGACGTTCGGCGACGACAAGGGCGTTCTGACCTACGGGGCGGACGGCCTTCCGATCTTCGTCAACGGCCAGCCTTTCTACAGCACTTGTGCGAACACGCCGGTCGGACCGCTCTACACGCTTTCGCCGATCATCAACCGCGCGATCTGCGATAGCCCGTATTCGACCTCATCGGTCTCCTATGCGCTGACCTACAACACGCTGGACAACCAGCGCGACCCGCGCGACGGCATCTTTGCTCAGGTCGGCCAGGAAGTAGCGGGCCTCGGCGGCGACGCCAAGTTCCTGCGGACCACGGGTCGCGCGTCGTTCTTCAGCCTCCTGTCGGAAGAGTACGACGTGATCGGCCAGGTCAGCGGTGGCGCCGGCAACGTGACTGCGCTTGGCGACGACCTGCGTGTCTTCGACAACTTCTTCAAGGGCCAAGACATTGTTCGCGGCTTCAAGTACCAGGGCATCGGGCCGCGTCAGAACGGCGTCGCGATCGGTGGCACGAACTACGCGAATGCGACGGCCGAAGTGACGTTCCCGCTGCCGCTGATCTCGCGCGATCTCGGCTTCCGGGGCGCAGCCTTCGCCGATGCCGGTTCGCTTTGGGGTCTCGACAATGTCGGAAACCAGGCCGGCATTCAGGGCGAAGAGTTCGCCATCCGTGCATCCGCTGGTGTCGGTCTGATCTGGGCATCGCCGTTCGGGCCGCTGCGCGTGAACTACGCGGCACCGCTGGCGAAGGAAGACTACGACAAGACGCAGGAATTCTCGTTCGGCTTCTCGTCGCGCTTCTAACGGCGAGGATCCAGCCGCCTTATGATGTCATCATCGTTCTTCCAGCGCGGCGAGGGTCAGACCCTCGCCGCGCTGGCATCTTTGTGTGGCGGCGAGCTTCGTGCCCCTTCTGCCGGTGCGATTCGCGTCGATGGATTGGCGGCACTGAAGGACGCCGGTCCGCAGGATGTCGCTTTGTTCGACAGCCCGACCTATAGCGACGATCTCAAACTATCTCGCGCTGGTCTCGTGGTGACGTCACGGCGGCATGCCGGGTTGGTCCAGGACGCTTTGTCCGTCCTAATCGTGCGCCATCCGCAATCGGCGTTCGGGCAGATCGGCCGGGCCCTGTTCCCACAGGCCGTCCAGCCCGTCTCTTCCGAAAAGGTCGGCAACATCTCGCCACTGGCCTCGATCCATCCGTCCGCCTCCATCGAGTCGGGTGCGACGGTGGAGCCCTTCGCCTCGATCGGGCCGGGCGTTGCGATCGGATCGGGAACGATCGTGGCCTCGGGGGCGGTGATCTCGGCGGGCTGCCAGATCGGGCGCGACAGCTACATCGGCCCTCATGTTTCCGTCCAGCATGCGCTGATTGGCAACAAGGTCATCCTGCATCCCGGCGTTCGAGTCGGACAGGACGGGTTCGGCTACGCACCCGGCGCGACCGGCTTGGAAAAGATGGTGCAGGTGGGCCGCGTCATCATTCAGGACCGGGTGGAGGTCGGTGCCAACTCGGCGATCGATCGCGGCGCCGTGCGCGACACGGTGATCGGCGAAAACACCAAGATCGACAATCTCGTGCAGGTCGCCCACAACGTGGTGATCGGCCGCAATTGCGTTATCGTCGGACAGGTCGGCATCGCCGGCAGCGTGACGATGGGCGACGGTGTCGCCATCGGTGGCCAGACGGGTATCAACGGTCACGTTCATATCGGTGACGGCGCTCAGATCGCCGCCGTCAGCGTAGTGGCGAACGATGTGCCAGCCGGTGCGCGCTGGGGTGGCACGCCCGCGCGTCCCGTGCGCGAGTGGATCCGCGAGATGGCCGTGCTCAGACGAATTGGTCAGTCAGGCCGGGGAGACGAACGTGACGACGGTTGAGGCCGCAACGACGCTCGAAAGCGTCGACATCCTGAAGATCATGCAGCTTTTGCCGCATCGCTATCCGTTCCTTCTGGTGGATCGGATCATTGAGATCGACGGCGATCGAAAGGCGATCGGCATCAAGAACGTGACGGCAAGCGAGCCGCATTTTCAGGGTCATTTTCCCCACTATCCCGTGATGCCGGGCGTCCTCATCATCGAGGGCATGGCGCAGACAGCTGGCGCGATCTGCCAGTTGGCGACGGGCGGGAACGCCAACTCGATCGTCTACTTCATGACCATCGACAACGCGAAGTTCCGCAAGCCGGTCGTGCCGGGCGACCGCTTGGAATATCACGTCACGCAGACGAAGAAGCGTGGCAATATCTGGAAGTTCGACTGTCTGGCGATCGTGGACGAGCAGAAAGTGGCGGAAGCCACGATCAGCGCCATGCTCGTTCCCGAAGGCAGCAACTGATCCATGGCGGGCGAGACGCGGATTCATCCGACCACCGTCATCGAGGATGGCGCAACGATCGGCGAAGGATGCCAGATCGGGCCCTTCTGTCACATCGGGCCGCAGGTCGTTCTGGGTGCGGGATCGACACTCCGGTCCCATGTCGCCCTTTGGGGTAACACGCGGATCGGCTCAGGCGCGAAAATCTATCCCTTCGCATCGGTCGGCCATGATCCGCAGCACCTGAAATACCAAGGTGAAGACACCCGCCTGGTGATTGGCGCCAATTGCCTGATCCGAGAGCATGTCACGCTCAATCCCGGCACGGTACAGGGGCGGAGCGAGACCACGGTGGGCGACAACTGCGCGTTTTTCACGGGCTCGCATGTCGCGCATGATTGTCTGGTCGGCTCGAACGTGACGCTGATCAACAATGTCATGCTGGCCGGCCATTGCGTCGTCGGCGACTACGCGACGATCGCCGGCGGGTCCGGCATCCACCAGTTCACCCGCGTCGGCCACCACGCCTATGTCGGCGGTTTGGCCGCAGTCGAAGGCGACGTCATTCCCTTCGGCATGGTTCTCGGCAATCGCGCCTATCTGTCTGGTCTCAACGTCATCGGCATGAAGCGCGCCGGCTTCGGCCGCGAAGCCATTCGAAACGTCCGCAAGGCCTATCGGATGCTCTTCTCTGACGATCTGACCTTCCGCGAAAATCTCGAGGAGGTCGAAACCGAGTATCCGGAAGACCCGTTGGTGCAGGATCTCCTCGGCTTCATCCGCTCGGGCGGGGACCGGGCGCTTTGCTTCCCTCGCAGCACGCGTCCGGTGTGAGCGCAAACGCAGCGCTGACGCCCATGCGGCCCGGGGAACGCCTCGGCATCATTGCCGGAGGCGGGACCCTGCCAGCGATTATCGCTCACGAAGCGGAGCGTCTGGGCTGGCGCCCGTTCATCGTCGCGATCGCGGATGGGCGCGATTCGTCCTGGGACGAATGGGAATCGGTCTCGCTCACCTGGGGGCAGACCGGCAACGTCTTTGCCCATCTACGACGTCGAGGCGTGTCGAAGCTCGTCTTCTCCGGAACGATCTCCGTTCGCCCGGACTATCGCTCGATCTTGCCGAGCCTGCAAACGCTTCGGATGCTCCCCGAAATCCTTCGAATGACGCGGGGTGGGGACGACAGCCTGATCCGAGCCGTCGCCGGAACGTTCGAGCGAAGGGGCTTCGAAGTCGTCAGCGTCCAGGCCATTTCTCCAACGCTGCTGCTTCCCGCCGGCAACCTCACCAATCGCCCTTTGAGTGAGCGCCATCATGAAGCGATCCATCGGGCCCAGCGCGCGGCAACGCGGCTTGGTCTTCTGGACATCGGCCAAGCCGTCGTCGCTTCGGCCGATCGTGTGATTGCCCTCGAAGGGATCGAGGGCACGAAGGAGATGCTGCTACGCGTCGCCGATCTTCGCGGGCGAGGGCGCATCGGTGCGTCGGAGCCTTGTGTGTTGTTCAAGGCGTTCAAGCCGCAGCAGGACGCCCGCTTCGACCTGCCCAGCATCGGTACGGAGACGATACGCCAGGCACAGGAAGCGGGGCTTGCCGGGATCGCCATGAGCGCGAACCGATCCCTCGTCATCGAACCGCAGCGGGTTGCGGAAGAAGCCGAGGCGGCTGGTTTGTTTGTTCTCGGCATCGAGACTGCACTGGGAGAAGATCCGTCATGAAGATCGCCTTCGTCCTGGGGGAAGAGTCGGCCGATCGGATTGCGGGCGAGGTGGCCCGTGCTCTGCGTGATCGGTTCGGTCCCAGCATCCAGTTCATCGGCCTCGGAGGCGATGCGCTGAAACGGGAAGGGCTCACCAGCCTTTTCGATATCGAGGAATTGTCGATCATCGGCGTCGGGGCAATTCTTTCGCGATTGCCGAAGCTCCTCGGTCGGCTGCGGCAAACGGTGGATTTTCTCTTAGAGGAACGGCCGGATGCGATCGTCACGATCGACAGCTTCACCTTCACCAATCGGGTCGCACTGAAGGTTCGCCAGCGCTGGCCGGACGCGCGCATCGTCAATGTCGTGCCGCCCGCGATCTGGGCCTACAAGCCCAAGCGGGCCGAAACTCTCCGCCAAGCCGTCGATCATTCCGCCAGCCTATTTCCGTTCGAGCCGCGTTTTCTAAAAGAACATGGCGGTCCGCCTGCGACCTATGTCGGCCATCCGCTCCTGAGCGATCCGCGCCTGCGCGCCATTCTGGATCGCGAGGCCGAAACGGGCATGAGGCCTGCCGGTAGTCCGCCGCATCTCGTCATCCTGCCGGGCTCGCGACGGGGCGAAATCGAGCGGCTGATGGACGATTTCGGCCGCACTTACTCGATGCTTCACCACCGCATCCCTGGCCTGAGAGCGAGTTTGCCAGCGGTGCGCCGCGTGCGCTCTCTGATCGAGTCCAAACTGGAAAGCTGGAGCGTGAAGCCAGAGGTGCTGGAAGGAGACGACGCGAAATGGGCGGCCTTCGCGTCCGCCGACGCCGCCCTTGCAGCGAGCGGAACCGTGTCGCTGGAGCTCGCGCTCGCCGGCGTTCCCATGGCCCTGGCCTATCGGCTGGACCCTGTATCCTATGCGCTGCGCCACATGGTGACGGGCTGGACAGCGGCGTTGCCCAATTTCATCGCCGGCCATCCGCTCGTGCCGGAGCATTTTCACGAGTTCGTTCGCCCACAGGCTTTAGCGCTCAGGCTCGATCGCCTGATGCATGAGACGCCGGAACGCGCGGCTCAGCTGAAGGGGATGCAGGATATCCGACAGGCCATGCGGGTCGACCGCCCGCCCGGGGAGGCGATTGCGGATCTCATCGTTCGTGAGATCGAGCGATCCGGCAGACCATAAAAAAACAGGCGCCCGAGGCGCCTGTTTTCGTTTCAGCTTGTCGGATCAGCGATCGCTGACCGAGATGTAGTCGCGCTGCGGTGCGCCGGTATAAAGCTGGCGAGGGCGACCGATGCGCTGATGCGGATCCTCGATCATTTCCTTCCACTGCGCGATCCAACCGACCGTGCGCGCGACCGCGAACAGAACGGTGAACATCGTGGTGGGGAAGCCGAGCGCCTTCAGCGTGATGCCGGAGTAGAAGTCGACGTTGGGATAGAGCTTCTTCTCGATGAAATACTCATCGTTCAGAGCGATATGCTCCAGTTCCATCGCGACTTCGAGCAGCGGATCGTCCTTGATGCCGAGCTCGTTCAGGACCTCGTGGCAGGTCTGCTGCATGATCTTGGCGCGCGGGTCGTAGTTCTTGTAGACCCGGTGGCCGAAGCCCATGAGGCGGAACGGATCGTTCTTATCCTTGGCGCGCGCCACGAACTCGGGAATCCGGTCCTTGCTGCCGATTTCCGACAGCATGTTGAGCGCCGCTTCGTTGGCGCCGCCATGGGCAGGGCCCCATAGGCAGGCGATGCCGGCCGCGATGCAGGCGAAGGGATTGGCGCCCGACGAGCCGGCAAGGCGAACCGTCGAGGTCGAAGCGTTCTGCTCGTGATCGGCGTGGAGGATGAAAATCCGATCCATCGCCCGCGCCAGCACGGGGTTGATCTGGTACGGCTCGCAGGGAACTGCGAAGCACATATGCAGGAAGTTTTCCGCGTAGGAGAGATCGTTGCGCGGGTAAACGAAGGGCTGACCGATGTGATACTTGTAGGCCATCGCCGCCAGGGTCGGCGTCTTGGCGATCATGCGGATCGACGCGACCATGCGCTGATGCGGATCGGTGATGTCGGTCGAGTCGTGATAGAAGGCGGAGAGGGCGCCGACAGAGCCGACCATGACGGCCATTGGGTGCGCGTCTCGACGGAAGCCCGTGTAGAAGCGGGACATCTGCTCGTGCACCATCGTGTGGCGCGTCACGTGGTAGACGAAGTCCGCCTTCTCGCTCGCGGTCGGAAGTTCGCCGTAGAGCAGGAGGTAGCAGGTTTCGAGAAAGTCGCCGCGCTCCGCAAGCTGGTCGATGGGATAGCCGCGATGCAGAAGAACGCCTTCGTCACCGTCGATATAGGTGATCTTCGACTCGCAGGACGCGGTCGATGTGAAGCCCGGATCGTAGGTGAAGAGACCGGTGTTCTTGTAGAGCGACGCGATGTCGACCACATCGGGTCCGATGGTTCCTGATCGGAGCGTCAGCTCCGCGCTCTTGTCTCCAAGGGCCAGTTTCGCCGATTGATTCATGCGTTACCCCTTCTGCGTGAGCCAGGGCGCCAACGGCCGTTCTTGGGCCAAACGCCAGCTTCGAGCGAATGCGTATCGGAAAGGGGGTTAAGGAACAAGTTTCCGTCGCAGAACAATTTTGCGCCGCAACACTCGCTCAAGCTCAACTTTAGGCGGGGCCTACAAGCCTACTCCAAGCAGGC
This sequence comes from Aureimonas sp. AU40, assembly GCF_001463785.1. Classification (NCBI taxonomy): domain Bacteria; kingdom Pseudomonadati; phylum Pseudomonadota; class Alphaproteobacteria; order Hyphomicrobiales; family Aurantimonadaceae; genus Aureimonas; species Aureimonas sp. AU40. Next base: position 430,981 of record NZ_BBWL01000041.1, on the reverse strand, counting down.
TTCTTGGTTTCCAAGGGCGCGGGCTGAGACCGCAACCCCGCGCCCGCACCGTCCGGAATCTCAACCCGTTAAACGGACGCCTGGTCCTTGAGCCGCTGCAGCGATTCGTCTCGGCCCAAGACCGCCAGCACGTCATAGACGCCAGGCGAGGTGGACTTGCCGGTCAGAGCGGCACGCAGCGGCTGCGCGACCTTGCCGAGCTTCAGCCCAACGGATTCGGCATGGGCTTTGATCGCCGGCTCCAGCGATACGACGCTCCAGTCGCCTAAGCCCTCTAGAACCGGAAGGAGCCCGCTCAGAATGTCTCGTCCATCCTTAGCCAGAATCTCGGCGGCCTTCTCGTCCAGCGTGAGCGGCCTGCGAGCGAAGAGATAGGCGGCGCTTTCCGTCAGCTCCACCAGCGTCTTGGCGCGCTCCTTCAAGCCTGGCATGGCAGCCGACAGCTGGCGGCAAACCGTCGCGTCGTCGTCCTGGCGCAGGATGTCGCCATTGGGTAGATGCACGCGCTCCACCATTAGCGTCTCGACCAAATCCGTGTCGGAAGACCCGCGAATCCAATGGCCGTTGATGGCGTCGAGCTTGGCGAAATCGAACCGCGCCGCGCCCTTGTTGATGTCGGTGATGTCGAACCAGGCGGTCATGTCCTCGATCGTCATGACCTCGTCGTCGCCATGGCTCCAGCCGAGACGCACGAGATAGTTCAGGAGCGCCTTCGGGAGGTAGCCCATGCCGCGATAGGCATCGACGCCAAGCGCGCCGTGGCGCTTGGAAAGCTTGGCTCCGTCCGCGCCATGGATCAGCGGAATATGGGCCATGACCGGAACGTCCCAGCCCATGGCCTGATAGATCAAGGTCTGGCGCCCGGCATTGGTCAGATGGTCGTCGCCCCGAATGATGTGCGTGACGCCCATGTCGTGGTCGTCCACGACGACCGCATGCATGTAGGTCGGCGTGCCGTCCGAGCGCAGCAGGATGAAATCGTCGAGATCCTTGTTGGGAAAGCGGACGTCGCCCTGAACCTGATCGCGCACCACGGTCTCGCCGTCTAAAGGCGCCTTGATGCGGATGACCGGCTTGACGCCGGCCGGCGCCTCGGACGGATCTCGGTCGCGCCAGCGAGCATCGTAGCGGGGCGGGCGCTTCTCGGCCTTGGCCTTCTCGCGCATCTCGTCCAGCTCGGCCGGGGAGGCATAGCAATAATAGGCCTTACCGGCCGCGACGAGCGCTTCTGCCACTTCGCGGTGGCGCGCCGCCCGAGCGAACTGCGAGATCGGCTCGCCGTCAGCCTTCAGCCCGAGCCAGTCCAGCCCTTCGATGATCGCGCTCACGGCCGCGTCGGTCGAGCGCTCCCGATCGGTGTCCTCAATGCGTAGCAGCATCTGCCCGCCCATGCGCCGGGCGTAGAGCCAGTTGAACAAGGCCGTGCGGGCTCCGCCGATATGGAGGAAGCCCGTGGGCGAGGGCGCGAAACGTGTCACCACGCGATCGGTCATCTCGGTGCCTTTGAAAACCGGGCGCGACGGAGATCGCAAGCCCTCTCAGTTGGAATGCGCGCCTCCGGTCGGGCTGCGCATGGATGGCCGGGTGTGTAACATAGGATCGAGAGGACTCAAGGCGGGGCGCACGTGCCGGCATCGCAGGTGATCACGGACGTTCTGCCGGACGGAGCCGCCGGCAATTCATCGTCCATCCCGCGCGTCGATCCGATTGGGCCGCTGCGGCTCTGGCTTTCCCGGCAGGTACAGCGCGAACGAGACCTCCGGTCGGCCTTCGCGTGGCTTCCGATCGGAATGATGATCGCGATCGCTCTCGTCTTCGGCTCGGGCTGGCGGCCTCCGGGCTGGCTGGGACCTGTCTTCGCGTTCGTAAGCATCGCTGGCGCAAACCTTGGGGCCGGTCGCCCCTTTGTCAGATCCGCTTTCCTGTTGCCCCTCGGCTTCGCCCTGGGACTTGGCACGAGTTGGATCGAGCTGAAGACAACCGACACGGTGATGCTCTCGGGAAATGCAACGGTTCGCATTTCCGGGCGTGTTCTGCTTCGCGAGCAGGACGATCGCGGGCGCTATCGCTATACGATCCAAGTCCTGGCAACGGAGCGCCCGCATCTCAGCCGGCCGCCGGAACGCGTACGCGTGCTCGTATCGAGCCGCCATGAGGCCCTGGCGATCGGCGCTCGCTATGTGGGCCTCGTGCGCCTGCAGCCGCCGGCAGGCCCTGCCTTTCCCGGTGGATATGACTTCGCTTTCATGCCCTATTTCGACGGCACCGGAGCCTTCGGCTACTCCCTCGGGCCGCCGAACCCCTCCGTGGAACCCGAGACGCTTGGAGTTTTCGAACACGTCGCCAAGCTGCGCCTGCTGATCGGCGATAGGATTCGCGCCGTGCTGCCGGACGAGCGCGGCGCTGTCGCGGCAGCGCTCATCAATGGCGAGCGCGCCGGGATCCCCGACGACATCGAAGCCGCCTTGCGAGTAACCGGACTTGCCCATGTCCTATCAATCTCCGGCTTTCACATGGCGCTAGTGGCGGGAATGACCATGCTAGCGGTGCGCTCAAGCATCGCCGCCTTTCCGTCGCTGGCGCTGCGTTGGCAGGCGCGCAAGATCGCGGCGGTCGCGGCGCTGGGCATCACCGGGTTCTACTTCCTACTGGCGGGTGACAACGCCGCAACCGAGCGATCCTTCGTCATGATCGCGATCATGCTGGGCGCGGTTCTGGTGGATCGACCGGCCCTGACCCTGCGCAATGTTGCGATTGCGGCCATGGTGGTCATGCTGATCTCGCCGCATGCACTGATGACCGCGACCTTCCAGATGTCGTTTGCCGCCACCGCCGCGCTGGTCGGGGCCTATGGTGCGTATTCCCGGTGGTCGAAAGGGGCGGGCGACGATCTCTCGCCTTTGCGCACGCTGGCGCTGGTGGTGATCGGCGTGTTCTTGTCGTCGCTGATTGCCGGCGCGGCGACGGCGCCTTACGCGATCTACCATTTCCAGCGGGCCGCGCCCTTCGGCCTTCTTGCCAATGTCCTGGCGACGCCGATCTTCTCGTTCTGGATCATGCCGCTGGCGTTGGCGAGCGTCTGCCTGATGCCCCTCGGCCTCGAGAGCTTGGCGCTTGTGCCCATTGGTTGGGGGCTCGATCTCGTGTTCTGGATGGCGAAGGCGCTGGCCGCTGCCTTTCCCGATTATGGCGTTGGGCAGATCGGCAGCGTCAGCCTTATCTGCTTCACGGTCTGTCTGCTGCTGCTCTCGTTTTGCCAGAGCCATTTTCGATGGGCGGCGGTCGCCCCGCTGGTGCTCGGCCTTCTCCTCGTTCCTGCAGCCTCGCGCCCCGAACTCGCCATATCGGAGGACGCTCGGGACATCGCAGTGATAGGCGACAATGGGCAGGTGATCGATCTTCGCAAGCGCCCGAACCGCTTCGTGCACGATCAATGGAAGCGCGCCTACCAGTTGGCGCCTCCCGGCCGTTCGAAGGACGATCGAAAGACCTTCGAATGCGACGAGCAGATTTGCCGTGCGAAGACCCGCTCGGGGCTCCGCATCGCCTGGACCGATCAGTTGGAGAAGCTGGGAGAACTCTGCGACACGGCCGATATTGCCGTGGTCGCCCGCGCGCCTCGCATCGAATCTTGCCGCTCAGGTGCGAAACTTCTGACGCTCCGCACACTGCGGCGCACAGGCGCGGTGGCTCTGGAGAGGCAGCGAGGCGGGTGGGAGCTACGGCCGTCCATTCCCCAGCCTTTCGAAGAATGGAACCAGCATCGCTCGGCGCCTTGGCCCGAGCGAATGGGAGGCGACAAGCCGAGCCGGAAAACGCCGAAAGGCGCGCGGCCGCGCCCTAATGATAGCGGCGGATCAGACCGACGAGACGACCCTGCACCTTGACCCGTCCCGCTTCCAGGACCCGCGTCTCATAGGCGGGATTGGCAGCTTCCAGTTCGACCATGGCGCCGCGACGACGGAAGCGCTTCAAGGTGGCCTCTTCCTCATCGATGAGAGCCACGACGATCTCGCCCGCGGTTGCCGTCTCCGCCCGCTGGATCAGCACCGTGTCGCCGTCGAGAATGCCGGCCTCGACCATCGAATCGCCTTTGACCTCCAGCGCGTAATGCTCGCCTTGGCCGAACATCTCAATCGGGAGGGCGATGGAGCGGCTGTTCTGCTGGATCGCGGAAATGGGGACACCCGCTGCGATGCGGCCCATAACGGGAACAGGCATGGAGTCATTGGCCGCGTCCGCCGTCTCGCCGCTTCGCGCGGTGGCAGCCCGCCCCGGAAAGGGCAAAACCTGCCGCTCGATCGTCTCGCCTTGGGAAACCTTCGCGGTAGTTGACGCGGCGACCTGAGCTTTACCGGCCATGGAATCGGGAAGCCGAACGACCTCAAGAGCGCGGGCCCGGTTGGGAAGGCGGCGGATGAAGCCACGTTCCTCCAGCGCCGTAATCAACCGGTGGATGCCGGACTTGGATTTCAGGTCCAGCGCTTCCTTCATCTCGTCGAAGGACGGGGGAACGCCGATCGACTGCAGGCGATCATGAATGAAGAGGAGCAATTCATGCTGCTTGCGGGTCAACATCGTTCGTATCCAACCAAAACAAAACCTGAACAAAGCCTATCTGTTCTGTTTGTGTTCTGCAAGGATGCCTGTCAAGCCAATCGCACGAACTCACAGGGATCGCCGGTCTCGCTAGGCGGAGCATGAGGTTGCCTGACGAGAAGTACGTCCGCTAGGGCGAAGACACTGAGGAGCGAGGAGTCCTGCCGATCGAACGGGACGATGCGGGGCTTGCCATCTGTCTCCCCACTGATTCGGCCACGCATGAACTCGGCACGATGATCGTTGGCGGGGACGGGCGTCCCCAATACGCCCCTTTCGTAGCCACCGTGCGCCGGGCGCCCGGCCAGCCGTTCGACCAGCGGCCGAAGAAAAAGCTCGGCGGTGACGAGGCTGGAGGCGGGGTTTCCCGGCAGACCTAGAAACCGCATCTCGCCGAAGCGTCCGGCCATCAGCGGCTTGCCGGGCCGCATGGCGACCTTCCAGAAATCGAGTTCCACTCCACACTCGCGAAAGACCGGCGCGACGAGGTCGTGATCTCCGACCGAGGCGCCGCCGATCGTCACGAAGACATCCACTTCATCGCGCCTGGCCCTGTCGAGCACGGCGGCAAGCGCCGAGCGGTCGTCCGCGACAACGCCATAGGATAAAGCCTCTCCGCCTGACGCTTCCACCATGGCAGCGATGCCGAACCCGTTGGATGCCACGATCTGCGCCGGGCCGGGGCGCGTGCCGGGCAGAACCAATTCGCTGCCGGTCATCAGAATGGCGACGCGCGGGCGCCGACAAACCTCCACCTCCGCGTGACCGCCGCTTGCCGCCAGCGCGATACTGGCAGGGCGAAAGATCGTGCCGGCCCGGAGAAGCGGCGCGCCCTCTCGAAAGTCATTCCCTGCCGGGCGGATATGGCGGCCGGGCGTGACCGGCTCGCGGACGAGCACCGTCTCCGGGTTCGGACGCTCTGTGTTCTCCTGGATGACGACGGCATCCGCGCCTTGCGGCGCGGGTGCGCCGGTGAAGATGCGAACCGCCTCGCCAGCACGCAAAATGCCTTCGAACGCCGCGCCGGCGGCCGATTCTCCGATGAGACGCAGTCGCGTTTCACCAGTGCCCAAGTCGCTGGCAAGGACGGCATATCCGTCCATCGCGGAGGCATCAAAAGAAGGCTGGGTCAGGATGGCCGAGAGATCGCTCGCCAGCCGCCTTCCGGCTAGGCTCCGCAGGTCTACGCGCTCGGTTTGCGCCACCGGCGAGACGTCCGACAGGAGCCGATCGCGCGCCTCCTCGACCGGCAGCAAACTCACGCGGCGCTCCAAGTGCCGGAACGTCCGCCCGTTTTCTCCACGAGGCGGATCTGGCTGATCGTCATGTCGCGGTCCACCGCCTTCGCCATGTCGTAGATCGTGAGGCAGGCGATGGAGACGGCTGTCAGCGCTTCCATTTCGATCCCCGTCTTGCCGGATACCCGGCACGTCGCGGAAACGCGGATGCCGGGCAATGCCGGTTCGTACTCCAGATCGAGCGAGACCTTCTCCAGCATCAGCGGGTGGCAAAGCGGAATCAGTTCGTGGGTCTTTTTCGCGCCCATGATGCCGGCGATGCGCGCGATCGCGATCACGTCGCCCTTTTTGGCACTGCCCTGCCGAATCATCTCCAGCGTTTCCGCCCGCATCAGGACGAGGCCTTCGGCCCGCGCCGTGCGGACCGTCTCGGGCTTGTCACCGACATCGACCATGCGGGCCGAGCCGTCCGCATCGAGATGAGTCAGTGAAGCCTCGCTCATGCCGCTTCCGCCGCCGCGCCGAAGAGCAGCTTGCGAGTGGCCATTTCCACGTCGCTTTGCCGCATCAGGCTCTCGCCGACGAGGAAGGTGCGAATGTTCGCACCGGCGAGGCGCACGCAATCCTCATGCGTCGAGATCGCGCTCTCGCCAACGAGGATGCGATCCGCCGGGACAAGCCGGGCGATCCGCTCACTTGTGGACAGATCGGTTTCGAAGGTGCGCAGATTGCGGTTGTTGATGCCGAAAAGCGGTGAACGCAGCTTGAGCGCGCGTTCGGCCTCGGCCTCGTCATGAACTTCGAGAAGGACGTCCATCCCATGCGCGAAAGCGCTGGCTTCGAGTTCGGCTGCCAGCGCGTCGTCTACGGCCGCCAGAATGACGAGGATCGCATCGGCACCCCAGGCGCGCGCTTCCGCAACCTGATACGTGTCGAACATGAAATCTTTGCGCAAGGCGGGCAGGGCGGTGGCGTTGCGCGCCTCCGTCAAGAATCCCGGCGCGCCCTGGAACGACGGGGTGTCCGTCAGCACGCTGAGGCAGGCGGCTCCGCCTCGCTCATAGGACTGGGCAATCGACACGGGATCGAAGTCGGGGCGGATCAGACCCTTGGAAGGACTGGCCTTCTTCACCTCGGCGATCAAAGCGAACTGTCCGTCCGCATGCTTGCGCCGCACCGCCTCGGCGAAGCCGCGCGGGGGCAGACCCACCCGAATGGCGTCTTCGAGGGACGAAAGGGAAACCTCGCGCTTCGCCTTGGCGATCTCGTCGCGCTTGTAAGCTTCGATCTTGGTGAGGATATCGCTCAAGCGCCTGCTCTCCGCATGGATTGGGACACCGTGACAAGCCTGGACAATGCGTCCGCGGCAGCGCCCCCTGCCAAGGACATTTGCGCCAGCGCCACGCCCTCTTCAAGGCTCGCCGCCTTGTCCGCGACCACCAGGGCACCCGCCGCGTTCAGAAGCACGATATCGCGATAGGCGCTCGGCTCGTTGGCGAGAACCCGGCGAAGCGCCTCGGCATTGTGCTCGGCATCACCGCCGATCAACTCTGCCATGGGGTGTTCGGGCAGGCCGGCGTCGCCGGCGCGAAGCACGGTCTGCCGAACTTCGCCGTCTTCCAGAATGGCGATCCGCGTCTCGCCGCAGACGGTCATCTCGTCCAACCCGTCGCCATGTACGACCCAAGCCTTTTCCGCGCCAAGCGCCTTCAGGGCTTCGGCAACGGGAACGACCCATTCGGGCGCGAAGACGCCCAGCAGAAAGCGCTTCACGCCGGCCGGATTGGCCAGGGGACCAAGGAGATTGAAGATCGTGCGGGTGCCGAGTTCCACACGGCTCGGACCGACGAAGCGCATCGCCGCGTGATGGGTCGGCGCGAACATGAAGCCCATGCGGGCCGCCTCGATGACGCGTCCGATCTGATCCGGGCTGAGATCGACATCGACACCCAGTGCCGCCAGGACATCCGCCGAGCCGGAGCGGGAAGAAAGGGCCCGGTTGCCGTGCTTGGCCACCGTCACGCCGCAACCGGCGACCACGAAGGCTGCGCAAGTCGAGACGTTGAACGTGCCGGACTGATCGCCGCCGGTGCCGACGATGTCGACCGCGTCCGACGGTGCAACGACCCCCGCCATGTTGGCGCGCATGACATCCACCGCGCCGGCGATCTCGTCCACGGCTTCGCCGCGAACCCGTAGCGCCATCAAGAAGCCGCCGATCTGCGACGGCGTCGCCTCGCCGGACATCAGAATGAAGAAGGCCTGCCGCGCCTCGTCCCGGGTCAACGCCTTGCCGGAGGCGACCTTTCCGAGAAGCGGCTTCATCCCTGGGCTCATCGCACGCTCGCCTTCGCCTGCTGAATGGCCTTCTGATTGTAGGTTACGGGGACGCCGCTCTGGAGCGCGGCGATGTAGCCCTGTTCGAAATCGCCGCGAAGCGCTTGGCCGAGGCCGGACCTTGTATTCTCGGCCACGACGGACGCCGGATCGGCTGGCGCCGCGACCTCGGAAACCTGAAGCACCAGCGCCTGACCCGAGTCGCGAGCCGGCGTCGAGGCCACGAGGCCTTGCGGACCCGAGAAGGCGGCGCGCATGCCGGCTTCGCCGAGCGCGGGAACCGCCGTGGCGCGCGTCAGGCCGGGTGCGGTCTCAAGCGTCAGCCCCTCGACCTCCGCCATGTCCTGAAAGCTTTGCCCCTTGCGAACCCGCTCCGCCAGCGACTGACCGCGATCGACCACCATCTGCACGGCTTCGTCCTGCTTCCAGTCGGCCACCACGCGATCGCGCACCTCGTCCAGCGGGCGATCCCGCGCCGGGGTGATCTCGCCGAGAACCGGGAAGACGTAGCTGTTGCCATCGAACTGCACGGGCGGGATGTCGCCGCCTTCTTCCGCCGCGAAGACGGCGGCGAGCACCTGATCCCGGCCGGGAATCGAATCGACCCTTGCACCGGCAGGCGTCGCGCCTTCGCGAGAAACGGCAGGAGCGGTTTCGATCTTCACGCCGGCCTGCGCGGCGGCCTCGCTCATCGGCGCGCCGCTCTGCAGGGCGTCGGTCAGCGCGTTATAGGCATTGGTGATGCGGGTGTTGGTCGCGTCCTTCGCCAAACCGGCACGGATTTCCTCTCGCACGGCATCGAACGGGCGCACCACTTCCGGCTGCACGCTGGTTACATTGAGGATGACCGGGCCGAAGGGACCCTCGACGACTCCGGTCGGCGTGTTGGGCTGCGCCGCGAAGGCGGCTTCGGCCAGGCTCGCATTGCCCAAGGCGGCGCGGTCGATCACACCGAGATCGGCGATCTCGCGGCCTGCGGCCTTGGCAGCGTCGGCAAGCGTTGCGCCGCCGGCAAGGGCTTGCGCCGCGCTGTCGGCGGAGGCGCGATCGGCGAAGACGACCTGCTGCACGCCGCGGCGCTCCGGCGTCGTGAACTGCGCACGGTTGGCCTCGTAATAGCGAGCGAGTTCCTCGTCAGTGACCTTGTCCGCCTCGGACATGGAAGTCGGTGTCAGCGCGACATAGGAAAAGGCTCGGTATTCCGGCGCGCGGTAGGTGTCGTTATGTTCGGTGAAGTAGCTGCCGAGTTCCTCGTCGCTCGGATCGGCGAGCCCGTCGGCGGGCTGTGGCTGCAGAACGACATATTGCACCGTCCGGCGTTCGCCATTGTAAGCGCCGAGTGCATCGACGAAGGCGCGGGGAACGGCGACATCGTCCGTCACCGAGCCGATCAGCTGCCCGCGCACGGCGCTGCGACGCAGGTCCGCCAGATAGCTCGCCTCGTTCATGCCGGCATTGGCCAGCACGGCCCGCATCACATCGCGCGAGAAATGTCCGCTGCCGTCGTGGAAGGCCGGCTCACGCTGGATCAGGGCGATGAGCCCGGCGTCGGAAACGCCGAGCCCGGCCTTCTCTGCCTTGAGATCGACCATGGCGCCGGAGCGAAGCTGCGCCAGAACCATCTGATCGACGCCGAACATCTCGGCCTGCTCGGCGGTCGGCCGCGCTTGAAGCTGCTGCCCGAGTCGGTTGAGCCCCTGCCGATAGGCCATTTCGTATTCCGCAAGGGACACACGCACGTCGCCGGCCTGCAGCACGGTGGAGCCGCCGCCGGGCGCGCGCAGCACATCTGCAATGCCCCAGCCGACGAAACTCACGGCCAGGCCGCCCAAGAAAAGCTTTGCAACCCAGCCCGAGGCACCGCGACGCATCTGGTTCAGCATTCGCTGCGAACTCCCGATCGATCCAAACTCACTGGACGTTCGAATAAGCATTCCAGCCGGCGAAGAAAAGGCGCTCTCGTCATCGCACGGGTTTGATTTCACATTGCGCCATCGTTACCCCTTCCTCCTCAGAAGCCCTGCAATGGGACATGAAGTGGGAGAAAACGACTTGGCGCAACGGCTCTTGATCGCAGGAAACTGGAAGATGAACGGCTTGGCCTCGCACCTGAACGAGGGTCGGGCCATTTCCGAGGGCAGCCGAGCCTTCGCCCCTCAACTCGATCTTCTTCTCTGTCCGCCCGCGACATTGGTGCGCACGCTGCGTGATCAGCTGGACGATCACGTCTTCGTTGGCGGCCAGACCTGTCATCACGCCGAGAAGGGCGCCCATACCGGCGAGGTTTCGGCCGAGATGCTTCGCGACGCCGGCGCGTCGCATGTCATCGTCGGGCATTCCGAACGCCGGGCCGACCATGGCGAGAGCAGCGAGAGCGTGCGCTCGAAGCTGACGGCCGCTCACCGGGCCGGTCTCATAGCCGTCGTGTGTATTGGAGAGACGCTGTCCGAGCGCGAAACCGGAAAGACCTTGGGTGTTCTCGAAACGCAGCTTGCAGGCTCTCTTCACGACGATGTCTCGGCGGACGACACGATCGTCGCCTATGAGCCGGTCTGGGCCATCGGGACCGGCAAGACTCCTTCGACCGACGATGTCGCGCAAGTGCACGCCCATCTGCGCGGCAAGCTGATCGAGCGGTTCGGCGAGGACAGGGGCCGGGCCATCCGCCTTCTCTACGGAGGCTCCGTCCAGCCGGCCAATGCCGCGACACTTCTGGCGGTTCCCGATGTGGATGGCGCACTCGTGGGCGGGGCGAGTCTCAAGGCTTCGGATTTCCTGGCGATCTGCGAGGCGGCCTGTAACTGCCGATAGGGGTTGCACAATAGGGTTGGAATAAATTCGGGGCTCCTATAGAAAGCGCCCAACTCAAGAACGATTGTGCGCGAAGCCCCTTATGCAGACTGTCCTGATCGCCGTTCATCTCCTGATCGTCCTCGCTCTCGTGGTGGTCGTTCTCCTGCAGCGTTCCGAAGGGGGCGGCCTCGGCATGGGCGGCGGAAGCGGCGGCGGCCTCATGACAGCGCGGGGCGCGGCCAACATGTTGACGCGCACCACGGCCATTCTCGCGACCCTCTTCTTCATCACCTCGATGGCTCTCGCGATCCTCGCCCGCTACGGCACCGATCCGCTGGACATCCTGAACCGCGTCCCCGCCAGCCAGGGCGCGCCGGCAACGGGCACCGGCGCAAACGGCTCGCTTCTCGACCAGCTGGGCGGCCTTCCAGAGCAGACGCCCGCTACCACGACCACCAACGGCGTGCCCGCCGGAGGCAGCGCCACGACCGGCGCAACACCGGTGGCACCGGTGACGCCTGCTCCGGCGCAGAACGAAAGCGGCGTGCCGACCGGTGCCGCTCCCGCGACGATCCCGGCCAACCCGGCTCCCCAGGCGCCGAACGCCGGCTCGCAGCCGACCGTCGCGCCGGTGGAAAGCCCGGCGCCCGGTGCGGCGGACAATGGCGCGCCCAATGCGTCGCCCGCTCAGCCCGCGCAGTAGACCGGGTTTTCGACCGAACCTCACGGGGCGCTTCGGCGCCCCATTTCGTTTGCGGCCGATTTTATGACTGGCCGAATCCTCACTGGAAGCGTATCGGGAAGGCCCATGGCGCGATATATTTTCATCACTGGCGGCGTGGTTTCCTCTTTGGGAAAAGGCATCGCTTCGGCGGCGCTCGGCGCTCTTCTTCAGGCGCGCGGCTATCGCGTGCGCCTTCGCAAGCTCGACCCCTATCTGAACGTCGATCCCGGCACGATGAGCCCGACGCAGCATGGCGAGGTCTTCGTGACCGATGACGGGGCCGAGACCGATCTCGATCTCGGTCACTACGAACGCTTCACGGGCCGCTCGGCGAACCGGATGGACAATGTCACCACCGGCCGCATCTATCAGGAACTGATCGCCAAGGAGCGGCGGGGCGATTTCCTCGGCGCGACCGTGCAGGTCATTCCGCACGTCACGGATGCCATCAAGGCCTTCGTGCTCGAAGGCAACGAGGAGTACGATTTCGTGCTCTGCGAAATCGGCGGCACGGCCGGCGATATCGAGGCCATGCCCTTCATGGAAGCGATCCGCCAGCTCGGAAACGACCTTCCTCGTGGTGGGGCGGTCTATGTCCACCTGACGCTCATGCCGTATATCCCGAGTGCCGGCGAGCTGAAGACCAAGCCGACGCAGCATTCGGTGAAGGAGCTGCGGTCCATCGGCATTCAGCCCGATATCCTCCTCGTGCGCGCGGATCGCCCGATTCCGCGCGAGGAACGGCGCAAGATGAGCCTGTTCTGCAACGTGCGCGAAAGCGCCGTGATCCAGGCGCTCGACGTCGCGACGATCTACGACGTGCCGATCGCCTATCACAACGAGGGGCTGGACACGGAAGTGCTGGCCGCTTTCGGCATCGACCCGGCCCCCAAGCCCAAACTGGAGCGCTGGCACCAGGTGGTGGACGGCATCGCCAATCCCGAAGGCGAGGTCACCATCGCGGTGGTCGGCAAGTATACCGGCCTGAAGGACGCGTATAAGTCTCTGATCGAGGCGCTGCAGCATGGCGGCATTGCCAACCGCGTGCGTGTGAAGCTCGACTGGATCGAGTCGGAGGTTTTCGAGAAAGAAGACCCGACGCCGTATCTCGAGCGCGTCAGCGGAATTCTCGTTCCGGGCGGCTTCGGCGAGCGCGGCTCCGAAGGCAAAATCCTCGCGGCCAAGTTCGCGCGCGAGCACAATGTGCCCTATTTCGGCATCTGCTTCGGAATGCAGATGGCGGTGATCGAGGCGGCCCGTTCGCTGGCCGGCATCGAAGAGGCCGGCTCCACCGAATTTGGACCGACCCGCGAGCCGGTCGTCGGCATCATGACGGAGTGGATGAAGGGCAACGAGCTTGAACAGCGCGCCAGCGAGGGCGATCTCGGCGGCACGATGCGCCTTGGTGCCTACACCGCCTGCTTCGAACCCGATTCGCGCATTGCGTCGATCTACGGCGACACGGTCGTCGAGGAGCGCCATCGCCACCGCTACGAGGTCAACCGCACCTATCGCGGTCGGCTGGAGGAGGCAGGCATGCGCTTCGCCGGCATGTCGCCCGACGGCCTGCTGCCGGAGACGGTGGAACTGCCGGACCATCCCTGGTTCATCGGCGTTCAATACCATCCCGAACTGAAGTCTCGGCCGTTCGAGCCGCACCCGCTGTTCGCCTCGTTCATCGGCGCCGCCGTGGAACGCTCCCGCCTCGTTTGAGACCTGCCCGAAAGGCGCCGCGATGAACCAGCCCAACGCCTCCGTCAATCTTCGCGGCGTCACCTTTGCGCAGGACCGGCCCTTCGCCCTGATCGCCGGGCCCTGCCAGATGGAAAGCCGCGATCATGCCATGATGATCGCGGAGCGCATGAAGCGCATCACAGGCGATCTCGGGATCGGCTACGTCTTCAAGGCGAGCTTCGACAAGGCCAACCGCACCAGCCTCTCGGGCCGTCGCGGCATCGGCCTCGGCGGTGCGCTGCCGGTATTCGACGAGATCCAGCGCACATTCGATGTGCCGGTTCTGACCGACGTCCACACCGAGGAACAGTGCGCCGAGGTGAGCGAAGTCTGCGACGTGCTGCAGATCCCGGCCTTTCTCTGCCGGCAGACCGACCTTCTGATCGCGGCGGCGCGCACCGGGCGCGTCGTCAACATCAAGAAGGGCCAGTTCCTCGCCCCCTGGGATATGCGCAACGTCGCGGCCAAGGTAACCGAGAGCGGCAACACCAACATCCTTCTAACCGAGCGCGGCGCGTCCTTCGGTTACAACACGCTGGTTTCCGACTTCCGCGCTTTGCCGATCATGGCCGAGATCGGAGCGCCCGTCGTCTTCGACGCGACCCATTCGGTGCAGCAGCCCGGTGGGCAGGGCGGCTCGTCCGGGGGCGAGCGGCGTTTCGTCGAAACGCTGTCCAAGGCGGCAGTCGCCGTCGGCGTCGCCGGCCTGTTCATCGAGACCCATGAAGACCCCGACAACGCGCCTTCGGACGGGCCGAACATGGTGGCGCTCGGTGACATGCCGGAGCTTCTGCGCCGCCTCACCGCGCTTGATGCGGCGGCCAAGGCCTTCTGAGAGAGAACTCTAGCGCCGCACGGCGATTCCAGCCTACAAGGCGCGCATCGAAGCCCCAATCCGAACGAGGGAACGAGCATGACGGCGATCATCGACATCATCGCGCGAGAAATTCTGGACAGCCGTGGCAACCCGACCGTCGAGGTCGACGTGGTGCTCGAAGACGGCTCGATGGGTCGCGCGGCCGTTCCCTCCGGCGCCTCGACCGGCGCGCACGAGGCGGTCGAACTGCGTGACGGCGACGATCGCTATGGCGGCAAGGGCGTCCAGCAGGCGGTGCAAGCCGTCAACAACGACATTCTCGAGGCGATCGTCGGCTTTGAAGCCGAGAATCAGATCCGCATCGATTCCGTCATGCGCTCACTCGACGGAACGCCGAACAAGAGCCGCCTCGGCGCCAACGCCATTCTCGGCGTCTCGCTGGCGGTAGCCAAGGCCGCTGCCGACTCGGCCGGTCTGCCGCTCTACCGCTATGTCGGCGGCGCCAGCGCCAGCGTTCTTCCCGTGCCGATGATGAACATCATCAATGGCGGCGCGCATGCGGACAATCCGATCGACTTCCAGGAATTCATGATCATGCCAGTCGGCGCGGAAAGCTTCCGCGAAGCGCTGCGCATGGGCGCGGAAATCTTCCACACCCTCAAGAAGGGTCTGAAGGACGCCGGTCACAACACCAATGTCGGCGACGAAGGCGGCTTCGCCCCGAACCTCGGATCGGCGAAAGACGGTCTCGACTTCGTCATGCGCTCGATCGAAAAGGCGGGCTACCGTCCGGGTGAGGACATCTTCCTCGCCCTCGACTGCGCCTCGACGGAGTTCTTCAAGGGCGGCGTCTACGATCTCGAAGGCGAGAAGCGCAAGCTGTCCGGCGAAGACATGGCAGCCTACCTCGCCGAACTTGCGGGCGCCTATCCCATTATTTCGATCGAAGACGGCATGGCCGAGGACGATTGGGCGGGATGGAAGTCGCTCACCGATCGCATCGGCTCGACGGTCCAGCTGGTCGGCGACGATCTTTTCGTTACCAATTCGACGCGCCTGCGCGAGGGCATTGAGAAGCAGGTGGCCAACTCGATCCTCGTGAAGGTCAACCAGATCGGAACGCTAAGCGAGACGCTGGACGCCGTGAACGTCGCGCATCGCGCTGGCTACACCGCCGTCATGTCGCACCGCTCGGGCGAAACCGAGGATTCCACGATCGCGGACCTCGCCGTCGCAACCAATTGCGGGCAGATCAAGACCGGCTCGCTGGCTCGCTCCGACCGGCTCGCCAAGTACAACCAGCTCCTTCGCATCGAGGAAGAGCTGGGGGATCAGGCGGTCTATGCCGGTCGCAGCATTCTGCGCAGCCACCGTTAGTCAATGGTCTTCAAAGACCGACGCATTCGAAGGGTTCGCCGCAAGGCGGGCCTTTTTCGTTTGTGGCGCTTGTTGAGAGTTCGTCAGGCTTAACGCGGTTTTAACGACGCTTTGACAGGGTAGGGCCAGGAGAGCCCCTATGCGCACCAAACAAAAACGGAAGTCCTGGTTCACGCCGCTGATCGTCCCGGCCATCACCCTGCCGTGTTTGGCGTATTTCGCGATGCAATCTCAGACTGGGCGCTATGGTCTCGAGGCCAGCCAGGAGATGCGCGGCGAGCTGGCCGCCAAGACCAAGGCCTATGACGATCTTGTGCTTTCTCGAAAAGCCTTGGAGCAACGCGTCAAATTGCTCAGCGATGGGACCTTGGAGCGTGATATGATCGATGAGCGCGCGCGGCGTGCCCTCAATATGTCGAATGACGACGAGATCACCATACTGGGTCCTTGGAAGGGGTGAACTGATTTTCGGTTAATTTTTGCCGCAATGCAGCATTTAATCTTATTCTAGTTAAGATGCGTGGATCCCTTGCTCTGAAGGTCGCCGTGGCTATACTGCGCGCCGATCGGTCCGCTGTCCGCGGGCGTCGAGGACGAGGAATCACGAATGGCAACGGGTAAGCAGAAGGCCGGCGCAATCGACGTGGCCGAAAAGGACGCGCAGTCCTCTGCCGAAATCGTCAAGACGCTCGAGAGCTTCGAGCCGCCCGCACCTCTGGAATTCGCACGCGACGAAGATCTTCGCGCCTATCGCGACATGCTTCTGATCCGCCGCTTTGAAGAGAAGGCCGGCCAGCTTTATGGCATGGGCTTCATCGGCGGCTTCTGCCATCTCTACATCGGTCAGGAAGCGGTCGTCGTCGGCATGCAGATGGCGATGAAGGAAGGCGATCAGGTCGTCACCGGCTATCGCGACCACGGCCACATGCTGGCCACCGGCATGGAATCGCGCGGCGTCATGGCCGAGCTCACGGGGCGCCGCAGCGGCTACTCCAAGGGCAAAGGCGGCTCCATGCACATGTTCTCCAAGGAGAAGAACTTCTACGGCGGCCACGGCATCGTGGGTGCGCAGGTTTCGATCGGCACGGGCCTAGCCTTCTCCAACCAATATCGCGGCAACGATTCCGTCGCGATCACCTATTTCGGCGACGGCGCGGCCAACCAGGGCCAGGTCTACGAGAGCTTCAACATGGCATCGCTGTGGAAGCTCCCGGTGATCTACATCATCGAGAACAATCGCTACGCCATGGGCACATCGGTCAACCGCGCCTCGGCCGAGACGAATTTCGCCCATCGCGGCATCTCCTTCAAGATCCCGGGCATTCAGGTCGACGGAATGGATGTGCGCGCCGTGAAGGCCGCCGCCGACCTCGCGGTTGCCCATTGCCGCGAGGGCAAGGGTCCGATCATCCTCGAGATGATGACCTACCGCTATCGCGGACACTCCATGTCCGACCCGGCCAAGTATCGCACGCGCGACGAAGTGCAGAAGATGCGCGCCGAGCGCGATCCGATCGAGCAGGTCCGCCAGCGCCTGATCGAGGCACACAATGTCAGCGAAGACGAACTGAAGTCGATCGACAAGGACGTTCGCGACATCGTGGCCGACGCGGCCGATTTCGCCCAGAACGATCCGGAGCCGGACGTGTCCGAGCTTTGGACCGACATCTATGCCGACGAAGTCCCGCAGGCTGCGGAGTAAGAGGGCACCATGCCGACTGAAATCCTGATGCCCGCCCTTTCTCCGACGATGGAAGAGGGCACCCTCTCGAAGTGGGTCAAGAAGGAGGGCGACAGCGTCGCCCCCGGTGACGTGATCGCCGAGATCGAAACCGACAAGGCGACGATGGAAGTCGAAGCCGTGGATGAAGGCACGATCGGGAAGATCCTGGTTGAGGCCGGCACTGAAGGCGTGAAGGTCAACGCGCCGATCGCTATCCTGCTCGCCGAGGGCGAGAGCACCAGCGACATCGGCAAGGGCTCCCCCGCGCTGGCCAAGTCCGCGCCCGCCGCGACGCCCGAGGAAGCCAAGCCCGAGGCGAGCGAGGGCGACAAGTCCAAGCCGGCACCCGTGCCAGCGCAGGGCCTGTCGCATCCTTCCGTCGAGGACGCCGAAGGCGACTATGCCGAGGAAATCCCTGCCGGCACCGCCATGGAGACCAAGACGGTGCGTGAGGCGCTTCGCGAGGCCATGGCCGAGGAAATGCGCCGAGACGAAACCGTCTTCCTCATGGGCGAGGAAGTCGCGGAGTACCAGGGCGCCTACAAGATCAGCCAGGGCCTGCTGGACGAGTTCGGCGCACGCCGCGTAGTGGACACGCCGATCACGGAGCACGGCTTCGCGGGTCTGGCTGTCGGTGCCGGCTTTGCCGGGCTGAAGCCCATCGTCGAGTTCATGACGTTCAACTTCTCGATGCAGGCGATCGACCACATCATCAATTCGGCGGCCAAGACGCTTTACATGGCCGGCGGACAGATGGGCTGCCCGATCGTGTTCCGCGGCCCGAACGGCGCGGCGGCCCGCGTCGGCGCGCAGCACAGCCAGGACTATGCCTCCTGGTACAGCCACATCCCGGGCCTCAAGGTCGTGCAGCCCTTCACGGCCGCCGATGCCAAGGGCTTGATGAAGTCCGCCATCCGCGATCCGAACCCCGTCATCTTCCTTGAGAACGAGATCCTCTACGGTCACTCGTTCGAGGTGCCGCAGGTCGAGGACTGGACGGTTCCGATCGGCAAGGCGCGTGTCCACCGCAAGGGCAAGGACGTGACCATCGTCTCCTTCGGCATCGGTATGACCTACGCCGTTGCGGCGGCGGAGCAGCTGGCCAAGGAAGGGATCGACGCCGAGGTGATCGATCTGCGCACCATCCGCCCGATGGACGTGGATGCGATCGTGCGTTCGGTCAAGAAAACCAATCGTTGCGTCACGGTGGAAGAAGGCTGGCCGCAGGGTTCGATCGGTTCCGAGATCGCCTCGCAGCTTATGGTCCGGGCCTTCGACTATCTCGACGCGCCGGTGCTGAAGGTATGCGGCAAGGACGTGCCCATGCCCTACGCCGCCAATCTCGAGAAGCTCGCTCTGCCCTCCGCCAAGGAAGTGGTCGAGGCGGTGAAGGCCGTCTGCTACCGCTGAGCTGACGCGACCCGCGCGACACGATGATCGCGCACAACATTCCGGGGCGGCGCAGAGCGCCGCCTCGCCCAGCGTAAGATGCGGGCAGAGCGGGGCAGGGCCTTTCGCCGCCCGATGCCGCTCATTCTATGGATTCGATGCCCCGCCACGCGGGCGATTGAGGAGATCCGGGCCGATGCCGATCAACGTGACGATGCCGGCGCTCTCGCCGACCATGGAAGAAGGCAATCTCGCGAAGTGGCTGGTCAAGGAAGGCGATAAGGTTTCTTCGGGCGATGTGATCGCCGAGATCGAGACCGATAAGGCGACGATGGAAGTCGAAGCCGTCGATGAAGGCACGGTCGCCAAGATCCTCGTGCCCGCCGGTACTGAAGGCGTGAAAGTCAACGCGGTAATCGCGATTCTCGCCGCCGAAGGCGAAGACGCCTCAGCTGCCGCTTCCGGTGGTGGCGAATCCGCTAAGCCCACCGCCTCCGCGGCGCAGTCCGTCGCCAGTGATGATGCCGTGGTCGGCAAGCAGACCGACGCGGCTGATGCCGGCCAGCGTGGCTATGAGCGCGCGGCCGAGACCGCCTCGGCCAGCGAAGGCGGCAAGGGCAGCGCTGGCTCCGCCACGAGCGCCGGCAATGCGTCGGCCTCGGGCCGTGTTTTCGCGTCGCCGCTGGCGCGCCGGATTGCCAAGGAGCAGGGGGTCGATCTTTCGGGCGTCACGGGTTCAGGTCCGCATGGCCGCATCGTGAAGTCGGATATCGAGCGCGCCGCGCAGGAACCGAAATCGGCCAAGCCGCCGGAAGCCAAGGCCGCCCTGCAGGCAGCCACCGAGACTCAAACTGCCGCGCCGATCGCCAAGGCTTCGAACGACGACGCCATTCTCAAGCTATTCGCTGAAGGGTCCTACGAGAAAATCCCGCATGACGGGATGCGCAAGACCATCGCCAAGCGCTTGGTCGAGTCCAAGCAGACGGTGCCGCATTTCTATCTCTCGGTGGATTGCGAGCTCGACGCGCTCTTGGCGCTGCGCAAGCAGCTGAACAGCTCGGCACCGATGGTGAAGGGCGAAGCAGGCGAGCGCCCGGCCTACAAGCTTTCGGTCAACGACATGGTCATCAAGGCCATGGCCTGCGCGCTGAAGGCGGTGCCGGAGGCGAATGTTTCCTGGACGGAAAGCGCCATGCTGAAGCACAAGCACGCCGATGTCGGCGTCGCCGTGTCGATCGAAGGCGGCCTGATCACGCCGATCATTCGCCGCGCCGAGGAGAAAACGCTCTCCGTCATCTCCAACGAGATGAAGGACCTCGCCAAGCGCGCGCGCAGTCGCAAGCTGAAGCCCGAGGAATATCAAGGCGGCACGACGGCCGTTTCGAACCTCGGCATGTTCGGCATCAAGGACTTCTCAGCCGTCATCAACCCGCCGCATGCCACGATCCTTGCGGTCGGCGCGGGCGAGGAGCGGGCTGTCGTGAAGAGCGGTGCGGTGGCGATCGCCAATGTCATGACCGTGACGCTTTCGACCGACCATCGCGCGGTGGACGGCGCGCTCGGCGCCGAACTGATCTCGGCCTTCAAGCGGTTCATCGAAAACCCGATGAGCATGCTGGTCTGATCGGCAACCGGGTCGGGAAGGCGGGTCCAGCATGAAAACCATTCTGTGCTACGGCGACTCCCTGACCTGGGGCTACGACGCCGAAGGGCCGGGTCGCCATAGCCATGGCGACCGCTGGCCTTCGGTCGTCGCCGACCAATTGTCGGGCCGCGCTCGCATCATCCCGGAGGGATTGAACGGGCGCACCACGGCCTATGACGACCATCTGGCCCCAGCTGATCGCAACGGCGCGCGTGTGCTCCCCACGATGCTCGCCTCGCATGAGCCGATCGACATTGTTGTACTCGCGCTCGGTACGAACGATCTCAAGTCGCATACGGGAGGCGGCACGGCCTTTCAGGCGGCGGCAGGGGTTGGGCGCTTGATCTCCATCGTGCGGGAGTTCCGCTCAACGTTCGGCTTCGGCTGCCCGGAGATCGTGATCTTGTCGCCACCGGCCCTCGTTCCGACCGACAATCCTGACTTTCGAGACATGTTCGGCGGTGCGATCGCCGAGTCCCAGAAACTCAAGGCCGCCTATGCGCGGATCGCGCTGCAGGAGCGCTGCGCTCATGTTGCGGCGTCCGACCATTGCGCGGCGACGCCGCTCGACGGAGTCCATCTCGACGCAGACAACACAAGGTCTCTCGGTCTCGCAATCGCCTCCGCCTTGAAGACCCTCGTCTGATTTCCCAAGCGCCATCGGGCGCTTCACCCTTTCTCCATCAGGGAGCCGCTCCTATGGCCGACAGCTACGATATCCTCATCATCGGCGGTGGACCGGGCGGCTATGTCGCGGCGATCCGCGCCGCGCAGCTCGGCTTCAAGACCGCCGTGGTCGAGCGGGAGCACATGGGCGGCATCTGCCTGAACTGGGGCTGCATCCCGACCAAGGCGCTGCTGCGCTCGGCCGAGATCTTCCACTATGCCGAGCATGGCGAAAACTATGGCCTTAAGATCGAGAAGCCGAGCTTCGACATCTCGGCGGTCGTAAAGCGTTCGCGCGGCGTCTCGGCGCAGCTGAACGGCGGCGTCGCCATGCTGATGAAGAAGAACAAGATCGACATCATCTGGGGTCAGGCGAAGATCACGAAGGCCGGCAAGGGTGGCCCGGTCGAGATCGAGGTCGGCGAGCCGACCAAGCCAGCCGTGCAGCCGCAAAATCCGGTGCCCAAGGGCGCTCTCGGCCATGGCACCTATAAGGCGAAGCACGTCATCGTCGCGACCGGCGCGCGGCCGCGTGTCCTTCCCGGCATCGAGCCGGATGGGGATCGGATCTGGACCTATTTCGAGGCGATGAAGCCGGCTTCCATGCCGAAGTCGTTGATCGTCATGGGCTCGGGCGCGATCGGCATCGAGTTCGCCTCGTTCTACCGCACGATGGGCGCGGAAGTGACGGTGGTGGAACTGCTGCCGCAGATCCTCCCCGTGGAAGACGCCGAGATCGCCGCCGTTGCCCGGAAGCAGTTCGAGCGCCAAGGTCTGAAGATCCTCTCCGACGCCAAGGTCGCCAAGGTGACCAAGACCAGCGAAGGTGTCGAAGTCACGGTGGAGCAGGGTGGGAAGACGCAGGTCCTGAAAGCCGAGCGGCTGATTTCGGCGGTTGGCGTCCAGGGCAACACCGAAGGCCTCAATCTCGAAGGCGTCGGCGTTGTGGTCGAGCGCGGTCTCGTCAAGATCGACGCGGTCGGTCGGACGAATGTGGAAGGCGTCTATGCGATCGGCGACGTCGCAGGCGCGCCGATGCTGGCCCACAAGGCCGAGCACGAGGGCACGATCTGCGTCGAAGCGATCAAGGGTCTTCACGTTCACCCGATGAAGCGCGAGCAAATCCCCGGCTGCACCTACTGCCAGCCGCAGGTCGCATCCGTCGGCCTGACGGAGGCGAAGGCCAAGGAAGGCGGTCGGGAGATCAAGGTCGGCCGCTTCCGCTTCGTCGCCAATGGCAAGGCAATCGCACTCGGCGAGCCCGAGGGCATGGTGAAGACCATTTTCGACGCGAAGACCGGGGAGCTTCTCGGCGCTCACATGGTGGGTGCGGAAGTCACCGAACTGATCCAGGGTTTCGTGGTCGCCATGGGTCTCGAGACCACGGAAGAAGACCTGATGCACACGGTTTTCCCGCATCCGACCCTTTCGGAAATGATGCACGAGAGCGTTCTCGATGCTTATGGCCGCGTCATTCATATGTAAGCGGCTTAAAACTTCGGCTCCGGCACCATCCGGAGCCGACTTCCTACCTTGACCGGACATATTTTCGCCCATTTACCCCATGGGCGAGCCGAAGTGCCGCAGGTTTGGAAGGAGTTTTTGTATGAACGGCGTTGGAATTATCATGTCGATCATCCTCGGCGGTCTGGCCGGGTGGGTCGCCGAAAAGATCATGAAGGCCAATGTCGGCCTGCTGACCAACATCATCCTCGGCATCGTCGGTGCTCTGTTCCTGAACTTCATCCTGGGCCTGCTTGGGGTCTACACGGCGCCTTCGCTTATCGTTCAGTTCATCGTCGCCATTGTCGGCGCCTGCATCCTGATCTTCCTCTGGCGCGCGATCCGCGGCCGGGCCTAAGGTCTCGTTGCGTCCCGAGGTGGCCTGTCTTAAATAGGGCTCATGGTCACCGTTCTCGACACGCGCAAAGTGGCCGAGGCTTCGCCTCGGCCACGTCATCCTGAAAAGGCCCACCGTCCCGATACGGAGGTGTTGCCGAAGCCGGACTGGATCCGGGTCAAGGCGCCCGTCTCGCCCGGCTATTTCGAGACCCGGGAGATCGTCAAATCCAGCAAGCTGGTGACGGTTTGCGAAGAGGCCGGCTGCCCGAATATCGGCGGCTGCTGGGAAAAGAAACACGCGACCTTCATGATCATGGGCGGGATCTGCACTCGCGCCTGCTCCTTCTGCAATGTTGCGACGGGTCTTCCCCACGCACTGGACGCTGGGGAACCTGCGAGCGTCGCTCGCGCGGTCGCCCAGATGGGCCTGACCCATGTCGTCATCACCTCGGTGGATCGGGACGATCTTCCCGATGGCGGCGCCGAGCATTTCGTCCAGACCATTCGCGCCATTCGCGCCACTGCTCCTGGAACGACGATCGAAATCCTGACGCCGGACTTCCTCCGCAAGCCAGGCGCGTTGGAGCGCGTGGTCGAAGCGCGGCCCGATGTCTTCAACCACAATCTGGAAACCGTGCCGCGAAACTACCTGACCGTTCGGCCGGGCGCGCGTTACTTCCATTCGATTCGACTTCTGCAGCGGGTCAAGGAATTGGATCCAACGATCTTCACGAAGTCCGGCATCATGGTCGGGCTTGGCGAGGAGCGGAACGAGATCCTGCAGCTCATGGACGATCTGCGCACGGCCGACGTGGACTTCATGACGATCGGCCAATATCTCCAGCCGACCCGCAAGCATCATCCCGTGATCCGCTACGTGACGCCGGAGGAGTTCAACTCCTACGAGACGGTCGGCCGCACCAAGGGCTTTCTCCTTGTTGCCTCCAGCCCGCTGACGCGGTCCTCCTTCCATGCGGGCGAGGATTTCGACAAGCTGAAGGCGGCGCGTCTGGCAAAGCAGGCTGCAGCCTAAATCGATGCCGAAGTTCGAAAGCAGCCGCCTCGTCAAGCATACGCCGGGTCAGATGTTTGATCTGGTCGCGGATGTCGAGCGCTATCCCGATTTCCTTCCGCTGTGCCAACGCCTCGTGGTCCGCTCCCGCAAGGAGCGGGACGGCAAGACGTTGCTGATTGCCGACATGACGGTGGCCTACAAGCTGGTCAGGGAGACCTTCACGTCCCAGGTTCTGCTGAAACCGGCCGAGCTGGAAATCGACGTTAAATATGTCGATGGACCCTTCCGCTATTTGGAGAACCGTTGGTTCTTCAAGCCGCATGCCAATGGCTGCGAGGTCGTGTTCTTCATCGACTATGAATTCAAGAGCCGAACGCTAGGCCTTCTGATGGGCTCGATGTTCGACTTCGCCTTCCGCCGTTTCTCCACCGCCTTCGAGGAACGGGCGGATCGAATCTACGCGCCGGAACGGGTCGCGGAAGCTTAGTCGCCGACTTGACGCGGCGCGTTCTGGAGCAGGGCGCTTTCGATCAATTCGAGCGCGACGCGCACGGACTCGTACCGGACGTTGTCGCGGCCGAGAGCGCCGAAGCGCATTTCTCGATGCTCGACGCCGCGTTCGCTGGCGAGGCCGAAATGCACGAGGCCCACTGGCTTGGCCTCGGTCCAACCGCCGGGACCAGCGATGCCCGTGACCGACACGGCGATGTCCACCTTGGCGCGAGACCTCGCTCCCCCCGCCATCTCCAGCGCGATGGCCTGCGACACCGCACCATGGGTCGCCAAGCTCTCACCGGACACGCCGAGCAAATCCTGCTTGGCGCCATTCGAGTAAGTCACGAAGCCTCGGTCGAAAACGACCGAAGAGCCTTCGATCGCCGTCAGCGCGGCTGCGACGAGACCGCCCGTGCAGGATTCCGCCGTGGCCAGGGTGAGTCCATGCTGCCGCGCGAGTTCGACGATCCGGCGCGCCTGAGCGAGGATGCCGTCCTCAGTCATCGCGCACTCTCCGCATCTCCATAGACGACGCTGGTCGTAGCGATGGCTGCAATGCCTTCGCGCCGGCCGATGAAGCCCAGCATTTCGTTGGTGGTGGCCTTGATCGAGATGCGCTCGGGCTCGAGCCCAGTCATCTCGCCGATCGCCGCCACCATAGCGGCGCGATGCGGGCCGACTTTCGGGGCCTCTGCAATCAGCGTCACGTCGACATTGCAGATGCGGCCGCCCTTCTCTCGAACGAGCTCCACCGCGTGCCGAACGAACAGGCTTGATGCCGCCCCTTTCCACTGCGGGTCGCTCGGCGGGAAATGCGTGCCGATGTCGCCGGCGCCGCATGTGGCCAAAAGCGCATCAGTCAGAGCGTGCAGCCCCACATCGGCATCGGAATGGCCAAGCAGCGTCTGATCATGGGCGATGCGCACGCCGCAAAGCGTGACATGGTCGCCCTCCACGAGCTGGTGTACGTCGTAGCCATTGCCGGTTCTTACATCGATCATGCGCGAAGCGCTCCTCAGCTTGGTGTCGGCGGCAGTGATATCTTCGGCCAGCGTCAGCTTCACGTTGCGCATCTCCCCGGGAACGAGCGCGACGGGATGGCCTCGCCATTCGAAAAGCGACGCATCGTCCGTGAAGGCCTGAGCGGTTTCGCGCGTCGCCGCTTCATGCGCCTGGAGAATAAGGTTGAAGGGGAAGCCCTGCGGGGTCTGCGCGGCGAAGAGATTCTTGCGATCCACCGTGTCGGCAATGAAGCCGCCATCGCCCATGCGCTTGATCGTGTCGGTCACCGGAGCGGAGGGAATGGCGCCAGAGCTTCGAGACACAGCGTCCAACACGTCGTCGATCACACGGCTGGACACAAAGGGGCGCACGCCGTCATGGATCAGGACTGCCTCAGGCGCCGCAGCTCGCAAGGCCTCCAACCCTTTCAGGACGGAAGCTTGGCGCGTGATGCTACCGGGGACAAGCCTGATCCGATCGCCAAAGCAAGACAGGCATGCGTTCGCGCGCTCGACGTCGTCGGGGTGGATGAGGACAACAATGGTCTGAAAGGCGTGGTCGCGCAGGAAGGCCTCGACCGTCCATTGCAAGACTGGCCGCCCGCCGATGCGGCGGTACTGCTTCGGCCCTTCCTCCGATTGACCCGCGCGTTCCCCACGCCCGGCGGCCACGATTACCACGGCCGTCTTACTCTGGTGCATTCCGGTTCCCCTGACACCGGATCGGCTTATCGCAGCCCGGACACGTTGCAAAGGCAAAGCCCAATTCGCATACGTGCAGTGCAACAATATTGGAGCATCACGGCTGTCAGATGCTTGTCTTTTGAGCATGCCCGGATATGGTACAAGCGCCATGATGGAAAACGCGTCAAACACAGTTTTTGCCGATATTAGCGGCGATTCGAGCGAGGTGCGGCCGCAGGACCTTCTGTGGAGTGGAGCCTCTCCGGCGACGCGCGTTCTTCTCGCCCCGCTGTCGGGCATCACCGACGTGCCGTTTCGAAGCCTCGTCCGCTCTTTTGGGACGAAGCTTGTTTTCTCCGAGATGGTGGCCAGCGGCGAATTGCTGAAAGGCGACAGCGAAAGCCGACTTCGAATGAGCACCGACGGCACCGGCTGTCATTCCGTTCAACTGGCTGGCCGCGAGGCGAACGCAATGCGCGATGCCGCTCGTTTCGTTGCGGGCGAAGGCGCCGATCTTATAGATATCAATATGGGCTGCCCCGCCAAGAAGGTCGTGGGCGGCGCGTCGGGTTCGGCGCTCATGCGCGATCTCGACCATGCGCTGCGCCTGATCGAGGCAACGCTGGAGGGCGCGGGGCGCGTGCCCGTCAGCCTGAAGATGCGGCTCGGGTGGGATCGCAGCAGCCTCAATGCGCCTGACCTCGCTCTTCGCGCCGAGCGCGCCGGGATCGCTTGGGTAACGGTGCATGGCCGCACGCGAGATCAGTTCTATGAAGGCGAGGCGGACTGGTCGGCCATCCGGGCGGTGAAGGACGTGGTGAGCATTCCTGTAATCGCGAACGGCGACCTGACGGAGCGCGCCCAGCATGGCTCGATGCTTCGGCTGAGTGGCGCGGACGCCGTTATGGTCGGGCGAGGGGCCTGCGGCCGCCCTTGGTTTCCCGCGCTTCTTTCGGGCTCAGCCCCCAGCGATCTCACCACGCGCTCCTTCGGTGATCTCGTCGCCGGTCATTACGAAGCGATGCTCGCGCATTACGGCATCCAGGCCGGGCTTCGGCATGCCCGAAAGCATCTCGGCTGGTATCTCGATCGCGCGCGGACGCCGGGCGAGCGGAAGGCGCCGCTTTTGCGCGAGGCCGACCATCGCCGTGTCGCCTCGGACCTCCGAACCCTTCTTGACGGCATGACGATCGGCGACGTCGATTCGGAATTGCAGACCCTGCGGAAAGCGGCCTGACCCATGACTTCGAGCGTTGAGCCGTCCTTCTCAAGCGGCGAGATGGGGATTCTCAATGCCCTGCCGCATCCCGTGTTCGTGTTGGGACCGGAAAACGAGTTCGCCTCCGTCAATTCGGACGCCGAGCAGTTCTTTTCTGCGAGCGCGGCCAGCCTTGCGCGCAAGACGCTGGGGCACTTCATTCCGCATGACAGCCCGATCTTCGGCCTGATCGAGCAGGTTCGTCTGCACGATTCGCGCATCAGCGAGTATCGCGTCGACGTGTCCTCGCCCCGGCTCGGGGGCGAGCGGCTGGTGGATGTCTACGTCTCCAGCCTGGCCGAGGCGCCGGGCCATGTCGTGGTCATGGTCCAGCTTCGCTCGATCGCCGACAAGATGGACCGCCAGCTGACCCACCGCTCTGCGGCGCGCACCGTCACCGGGCTGGCGGCCATGCTGGCTCATGAAATCCGCAATCCCTTGTCCGGCATCAAGGGCGCCGCGCAGCTTCTGGAAGCCTCCGCCAACGACGACGACCGCGTACTGACCCGGCTGATACAGGAAGAGAGCGACCGGATCGTGAAGCTCGTGGACCGGATGGAGGTCTTCTCCGACCAGCGTCCGATCGAGCGCTCGGCCGTCAACATCCATTCCGTGCTGGAACATGTGAAGACGCTCGCCAAAAGCGGGTTCGCGCGTGGCATCCGCATTCAGGAAACCTACGACCCTTCGCTGCCGCCGGTCTTCGCTAACCGGGACCAGCTCATTCAGGTCTTCCTCAATCTCCTGAAGAACGCGAGCGAGGCGCTGGCCGGCCGGGAGGATGGCGAGATTCGCTTGTCCACCGCGTTCCGCCCCGGCGTGCGACTGTCCGTGCCGGGCACGAAGTCGCGCGTGACGCTGCCGCTCGAATTCATCGTGGAAGACAATGGGGTCGGCGTTCCCCAGGATATCCGCGAACACATCTTCGACCCGTTCGTGACCACCAAGCCCAGCGGCACCGGGCTGGGGCTCGCGTTGGTCGCCAAGATCGTCGGCGATCATGGCGGGGTCATCGAATGTGAATCCCAGCCCGGCCATACCAGCTTTCGGATCCTGATGCCCGCCTGGGCCGATCCGACGAGCCCTGACACCACCTCGCATCGGAACACGGGGAAACGGACGCGATAATGGCTACTTCCCAAATCCTTGTCGCAGATGACGATGCCGCGATCCGCACAGTGATCTCGCAGGCGCTGATGCGCGCCGGATTCGAGGTCCGCGTGACATCGAACATCGCAACGCTCTGGCGCTGGGTCAGCGCGGGCGATGGCGATCTTGTCATCACCGATGTGCTGATGCCGGACGGCAGCGTCTTCGACACCTTGCCGAAGATGAAGAATACGCGGCCGGACCTGCCGGTGATCGTCATGAGCGCGCAGAACACGTTCATGACGGCGATCAAGGCGTCGGAGAAGGGCGCCTACGATTATATCCCGAAGCCCTTCGACCTGACGGAGCTGATTTCGATCGTCCGCCGTGCGCTGGCCGAGCCGAAGAACCCGGCCCGCCTCGCCAATGCGGACGAGAATGGGGAGACCATTCCGCTGGTTGGCCGCTCGCCGGCCATGCAAGAAATCTACCGCGCGCTGGCGCGTATGATGCAGACCGATCTGACCGTGACGATCACAGGTGAGTCGGGAACCGGCAAGGAACTCGTCGCGCGCGCGCTGCACGACTACGGGCGTCGGCGGAAGGGGCCCTTTGTCGCCATCAACATGGCGGCCATTCCGCGCGACCTGATCGAATCCGAGCTTTTTGGCCATGAGAAGGGCGCCTTCACCGGCGCGCAGACCCGCACCAGCGGCCGCTTCGAGCAGGCCGAGGGGGGGACGCTTTTCCTCGACGAGATCGGCGACATGCCGATGGAGGCGCAGACCCGGCTGCTGCGCGTCCTCCAGCAGGGCGAATACACCGTCGTCGGCGGTCGCACGCCGATCGCGACCGATGTGCGGATCGTGGCGGCCACGAACAAGGACCTGCGTCAGCTAATCCAGCGCGGTCTGTTCCGCGAGGATCTGTTCTACCGACTGAATGTCGTGCCGCTCCGCCTGCCGCCCTTGCGCGAGCGGATCGAGGACCTTGTCGATCTGACTAACCATTTCTTCACGGTGGTGCAGAAGGAAGGCTTGGCGCGAAAGACGCTGACGCCCGGCGCGCTCGACGTCATGCGCCGCTACTCCTGGCCCGGCAACGTTCGCGAGTTGGAAAACCTCGTTCGCCGCCTCTGCGCGCTTTATCCGCAGGACGAGATCACCGCCGAACTGATCGACCACGAACTCTCCAACGACCACGCCAAGTCACTGGGCGGTGATGGCGACGGTAGCAAGCCGATCGATCTTTCGGCTTCGGTCGAGAAATATCTCGCCGACTACTTCTCCTCCTACGGCAACGATCTTCCGCCGCCGGGCCTACACGGACGCATCCTGCGTGAAGTGGAATATCCACTCATCGCCGCCGCGCTTGCAGCGACGCGCGGCAATCAGGTAAAAGCGGCTGATCTCTTGGGCGTGAACCGCAACACGCTTCGCAAGAAGATCCGAGATCTCGATATTTCGATCGTTCGGTCTATCCGTTAAAAAGCCATCAAATTTAGTTGCATTTCGGCCACATTGCGTTGCAATCGTGTCACTTCCGTATATGGTAGTGGCATGATGGCAACCTACACTGTTCCGAATGAAAGCGAGGCTCCGACGTTCGGCGAGCGGCGGCGCTTCATGCTCATTCCCGGCATTCTGGCCGTTGCTGGCGCTTTGATCACCGGGGCGATTTCCTTCGTGGTCCTCATGGGCCTGACATCGATCGCGCCGACCGACACGGTCGTGCGGATCGCGTCGCTGGTGAACGGGGTCTTCGTTCTGCTCCTCTGCGGCCTGATCGGCCGCGAGGTCGTGCGGATGACCAAGGCCCGGCGCAACGGCAAGGCCGCCTCGCGCCTTCATGTGCGTATCGTCATCCTGTTTTCGATCGTTGCGGCCATCCCGGCGCTGCTGGTCGCCATCGTCGCCGGCATCACGCTCGACCTTGGCCTCGATCGCTGGTTCGAAATCCGCACGCGGACGATCGTGGAATCGTCGACCAGCGTCGCGCGAGCTTATGTCAATGAGAACGCCCGCAATCTGCAGGGCTCGACGCTTTCCATGGCCTACGACCTCGGGGCGCAGCGCCAGCTGTTCGATCTCGACCGCACCGGCTTCGGCGCACTGATGACGGAGCAGGCGAGGGGCCGCTCGCTTCTGGGCGCACAGCTTCTTCGCGCCGATGGAACGCCGTTCCTCCGCGCAGACGTTCCGGTTGAGCGCCCGCTTCCGGTCCCGCCCGCCGACGCTCTGGAACAGGCCGCGCAGGGCAATCTCGTCTTCATTCCGCCCGGCGTCACCAATCTCGTCGGCGCGGTGACGAAGCTG
Organism: Aureimonas sp. AU40; assembly: GCF_001463785.1. Lineage (NCBI taxonomy): Bacteria > Pseudomonadati > Pseudomonadota > Alphaproteobacteria > Hyphomicrobiales > Aurantimonadaceae > Aureimonas > Aureimonas sp. AU40. The sequence goes on along the minus strand of NZ_BBWL01000041.1, from coordinate 400,240 downwards.
CGCGATTTCAACGACGTCTATCTCTACACCGTGCGCGTCGTGGACCCCGACGTGATCGCGGCGCTTCGGCTTATGGAGGAGCGCACGGCCGAATATTCCGGGCTGGAGAAGAACCGCTTCAACCTCCAGATCGCCTTCGCTCTCCTTTATCTCGGCATCACGCTGATCGTTCTCTTGTCCGCCATTTGGACCGGCATCGGCGTCGCCGACAGGCTGGTACGGCCGATCCGGCTTCTGATCGGCGCTGCCGACGAGGTCAGCGAGGGCAATCTCGATGTATCCGTTCCCGTGCGTGCGTCGGACGGCGATGTCGGTTCCCTGTCCAACACGTTCAACAACATGATCCGCCAGCTGGGCAGCCAGCGTTCAGAACTCATCCGCGCCAAGGATGTGATCGATGAGCGCCGTCGGTTCACCGAGGCCGTTCTGTCGGGCGTGACGGCGGGCGTGATCGGCGTCGACACCGACGGGTCGATCAGCATGCTGAACCCGTCCGCCGAGCGCATTCTAGGCACGGTGGCGGAAGAGGCCGTCGGTGTCACCCTGGCAGCCCGCTTCCCGTTGATCGACAGCGTCTACGAGGCCGCTAAGCATTCGCGCCATCGCGAACATCAGGAACAGATACAGCTTCGGGCTCGCGACCGTGAGCGCGTCCTGACCATTCGCGTGACGTCCGAGGAAAGCGGCGAGGGCAACCAGCGCAGCGTCATCACAATCGACGACATCACCGATCTCGTAGACGCGCAGCGCTCCTCCGCCTGGGCGGACGTCGCTCGGCGCATCGCTCACGAGATCAAGAATCCGCTAACGCCGATCCAGCTTTCCGCCGAGCGCATTCGCCGCCGTTATGGCAAGACGATCGAAGGCGACCGCGAGGTGTTCGATCGCTGCATCGACACGATCATCCGCCAGGTGTCGGATATCGGACGCATGGTGGACGAGTTCTCCACTTTCGCTCGGATGCCCAAGCCCAAGCTGGAGGACAAGGACCTGCGCGAGGCGCTGCGCGAGGCCGTCTTCATGCGCGAGATGGGAGAGCACGGCGTCCGGTTCGAAAACCAGTTCGGAGACGCGCCGCTGCTCGGCTCCTTCGACGTGCGACTTCTCTCCCAGGCCTTCGGCAATCTCGTGAAGAACGCCGTCGAGGCCATGGAAACCCTGGAGAACCATGCCGGGCACATTGCCATCCGCGCGACCCCCGGTTCGGAAAGTCACGTCATCGAGATCGAAGACAACGGAAAAGGCTTCCCTCAGGAGAATCGAGATCGCCTTCTCGAGCCCTATATGACGACGCGGGAAAAGGGCACCGGGCTTGGCCTGGCCATCGTCCGCAAGATCATTGAGGAGCACGGCGGAACGATCGAGCTCGAAGATCCACCGGACGGACGGCCGGGAGCCCTGGTTCGCATCCGGCTTCCCGCCTCGGCCCAATCGCATCCTTTCGAGCAGACCGCCAACGCTGGTCTCCCATCCAATCAGACACATGGTGAACACTGATGGCATCGGACATTCTGGTCGTTGACGACGAAGCCGACATTCGCGAACTCGTGGCCGGCATTCTGGAAGACGAAGGACACGAGACCCGCACCGCGAGCAATTCGGACATGGCGCTGCAGGCGATCGCAGACCGCGCGCCGCGGCTGATCTTCCTGGACATCTGGCTACAGGGGAGCCGGCTCGACGGTTTGGACGTACTGGACGCCATCAAAACCCAGCATCCCGAGATCCCGGTCGTGATGATTTCCGGACACGGCAATATCGAGACGGCCGTTTCGGCCATTCGCCGTGGCGCCTACGACTATATCGAAAAGCCTTTCAAGGCCGACCGCCTCGTGCTCGTGGCCGAGCGCGCGCTGGAGACATCGAAGCTCAAGCGCGAGGTGTTGGAACTGCGCCGTCGCTCGTCCGACTCGCCCGATCTTCTCGGCAAGTCGCAGCCCATGAACCAGCTGCGCCAGACGATCGAACGCGTCTCGCCGACCAACAGCCGCATCATGATCCTCGGCCCGTCTGGATCGGGCAAGGAAATGGTCGCCCGCGCGATCCACGGCGCCAGTGCCCGCGCCAAGGGTCCGTTCGTCGTACTCAACGCCGCCGCGATCACGCCCGAGCGCATGGAGATCGAGCTGTTCGGCACGGACACCCCGCCCGGCGTCGAGCGCAAGATCGGCGCGCTGGAGGAGGCCCACGGCGGCGTCCTTTATCTCGACGAGATCGGCGACATGCCACGTGAAACGCAGAACAAGATCCTGCGGGTGCTGACCGACCAGACCTTCGAACGCGTCGGCGGGACGAAGAAGGTGAAGGTCGATGTTCGCATCATCTCTTCGACGGCGCAAAACTTGGAATCGCTGATCGCGGAGGGTTCGTTCCGCGAGGATCTGTTCCATCGCCTCGCCGTGGTGCCAATCATGGTGCCGCCGCTGGCGGACCGCCGCGCCGACATTCCGCTCCTGATCGACGCCTTCATGAAGCAGATCGGCGAACAGACCGGCATCAAGCCGAAGGCGCTCAGCCCCGAGGCGCTGGCCGTCCTTCAGTCGAGCGACTGGCCGGGCAACATTCGCCAGCTGCGCAACAATATCGAGCGGCTGATGATCCTGTCGCGGCAGGACGATGCCGAGCACATCTCCGCCGACATGTTGCCACGCGAGGTCGGCGACATGCTGCCGCGCACACCCAGTCAGTCGGACGGGCGCATTCTGGCGCTGCCTTTGCGCGACGCGCGCGAAGTATTCGAGAAGGAATATCTCGTCGCGCAGATCAACCGGTTCGGTGGCAACATCTCGCGAACGGCGGAATTCGTCGGCATGGAGCGGTCTGCGCTCCATCGTAAGCTGAAGTCCCTCGGCATCTAAGGCCGACTGCATGCGGATCGTCATTTGCGGTGCCGGGCAGGTGGGCTACGGCATCGCCGAACGCCTAGCCGCCGAGCAGAACGACGTGTCGGTCATCGACACGTCGCCTGCGCTGGTGAACGCGCTGCGCGAGCGGATCGACGCGCGCGGCATCGTAGGCAATGGTGCGTATCCCGAAGTGCTGGCCGAGGCGGGCGCGGCCGAGGCGGACATGCTGATCGCGGTGACCTTGCACGACGAGGTCAACATGATCGCGTGCCAGGTCGCCCATTCCATCTTCAACGTACCCTTGAAGATCGCCCGTATCCGCGCGCAGTCCTATCTCCAGCCGCATTGGCAGACCTTGTTCGCCACGGACCAGTTGCCGATCGACGTCGTGATCTCGCCGGAGATCGAGGTCGCGGAAATGGTCATGCGGCGGATCGCGCTGCCGGGCGCGGTGGACTCCGTCCGATTCGCCAGCGGCACAATCGCGCTTCTCGCCATCGAATGCCGCGACGAATGCCCTATCCTCAATATGCCGCTAGGCCAATTGTCGGCGCTGTTTCCAGATCTCGGCGCTACCGTGGTCGGCATCTTTCGCGACGCCGACCTTTTCATTCCGAACTCGGCCGATCAGCTCTATGCCAACGACCTCGCGTATGTCGTCGTGGAGCAGACCAATGTCGCGCGAACATTGGCGCTGTTCGGGCACGAGGAGCCGGAAGCCGGGCGGATCGTGATTGCGGGCGGCGGCAATGTCGGCCTTGCGGTCGCCCGCGCCATGGAGCGACAGAAGACATCCAAGCGTCTCCGCGTGATCGAGCCTGACATCCTGAAGGCCAGCAAACTGGCCGACGAGCTTCGCCGTACCACCGTCCTCAACGGCAGCGCGCTCGATCCCGCGATACTGAAGGAAGCCGATATCGGCGAGGCCGATCTCATGGTCGCTCTCACCAACGACGATCAGGTCAATATCTTGTCCGGCGCGCTGGCCAAGCGGCTCGGCGCCAAGTCCAATCTCGTTCTGCTGAACGGGCGAACCTATCATGAGCTGTCACGAAGCTTCGGCGTCGATTCGGTGATTGATCCAAAGTCCGTAACCATTTCTCGCGTGCTGCAGCATGTCCGCCGCGGCCGCATCCGGGCTGTTCATTCCGTCCAGAACGGCGTGGCGGAGGTGATCGAGGTCGAGGCCCTGGACACGTCGCCTCTGGTCGGGCGCCCGCTACATGAGTTGAATTTGCCCGACGGCCTGCGCATCGGCGCCATTTCGCGCAACGGCATCTTCATCCGGCCCAATGCCCAGACCCGCATCCAGGCGCGGGATCATGTCGTGATCTTCGTTCGGTCCACGGCGGTGCGCCAAGTCGAGCAGTTCTTCCGGGTGAGCCTGGAGTTCTTTTGACGCACCAGCGATTTTATCGGACCAATCGATGAGACCGCTCACGTCATCGGCTTGAAACGAATCGTGGGAATGGTCGACACTGTGACACGGGGCGGCAAGCTCGCGCCCGCCGTCGAATAACAAGCACGTCCCGATGCACCAACGTGTCGGGCAAGCCAAGAAGAGTGACTGATTTCCCATGGCCGAGCGCCTTCCCAACCTGCAGGACCTGTTCCTCAACGCGGTCCGCAAACAGAAGATTTCCCTCACGATTTTCCTCGTGAACGGCGTCAAGCTGACCGGCGTCGTGACGTCCTTCGACAATTTTTGCGTGCTGCTTCGACGCGATGGGCACTCGCAACTTGTCTACAAGCACGCCATATCTACGATCATGCCGTCGCAGCCGGTCAATATGAACGACGGTGGGGAAGAAGGCGGGAAGTCTGATTGACTGAATTCGACAAGGCGTCCGGTTCCAAGGGACCGATCGAACACAAGCAGGTCGCGACTAGGGCAGGGGTGTTCGTCCCCGTTCTTCGAGAGCGTTCGCGCGCAGAAGAAGGGGCAGATCTAGTCCGGCGAGCCGACGAGGATCGCCTGATCGAGGCCGAAGGTCTTGCCGCCGCGATCGACCTTCATGTCGTCGCGCGCGGGATCATTTCCGTCTCGAAGGCCCAGCCGGCGACCCTGATCGGGTCCGGTAAGGTGGAAGAGCTGAAGGGTCTGGTGGCGGCCGAGGAAATCGGCCTCGTCATCGTGGACCATCCGCTGACGCCGGTGCAGCAGCGCAATCTCGAAAAGGAACTCAACGCAAAGGTGCTGGACCGCACCGGCTTGATCCTGGAAATCTTTGGGCGGCGCGCGCGAACCAAGGAAGGCCGGCTTCAAGTCGAACTGGCGCATCTCAACTACCAGCGCGGCCGGCTTGTTCGCAGTTGGACCCACTTGGAGCGACAGCGCGGTGGCGCGGGCTTCCTCGGTGGTCCCGGCGAAACCCAGATCGAAGCGGATCGGCGGCAGTTGCAGGACAAGATCAAGCGCTTGGAAAAGGAACTGGATCAGGTTCGGAAGACCCGCACTCTCCATCGCGCCAAGCGCAAGAAGACGCCCCATCCCGTGATCGCGCTGGTCGGCTACACCAATGCCGGCAAATCGACGCTCTTCAATACGGTGACGGGCGCCGATGTCCTGGCCAAGGATCTGCTCTTCGCTACGCTCGACCCGACCTTGCGGCGCATCACGCTGCCGCATGGAACGGAAGTGATCATGTCGGACACGGTGGGGTTCATCTCCGATCTTCCCACGCATCTCGTGGCCGCCTTCCGCGCAACGCTGGAAGAGGTGATCGAAGCCGATATCATCCTGCATGTGCGGGACATGTCGGATCCCGACAGTCTGGCCCAGTCCGCCGATGTCAACAAGATCCTGAAGGATCTCGACGTCGATGTGGACGACCCCGATCACGTCATCGAAGTCTGGAACAAGATCGACAGGCTGGACGAGTCGGCCCGTGTGCATCTGGCCCAGACCGCGGCGTCCAACGCCAAGGGTCCTTCGATCCATCTGGCCTCGGCATTGACCGGTGAGGGTGTCGATGCGCTGCTCGCAGAGATCGAGCGTCGCATCGCCGGCAAGGCGGAGTTGTTGGAACTCGACGTTCCCTCCGACAGCATGACGGTTCTGCCCTGGGTCTACGAGAACTCGATCGTGCGCGAACGCGAGGATCTCGAAGACGGCGGCGTGCATCTCGTTTTGGACGTGACACGTCAGGCGCGGTTCGACCTCCAGCGGCTCGGCTCCCGTTATCCCAACCTTCGGATCGACTGATTTCGGGCGGAGTCGAGCGGTCGCGTATCATCTGATGCGCGACCGCTCGACATTTCAACGCTTCAGCCGATGATACTCTCGGCTTCCGGCTGCGACGAGCGCTTGGCTCGCACCCACAGCGCTTCCAGTTCGTCCAGGGGCAGGTCCGCGAGGCGGAGGCTCTGACTATCCGCCGCGACCTCCATCAGTCGGAAACGATCGCGGAACTTCGCAACAGTTCCTCTAAGCGCCGAGTCCGGGTCGATCTCGTAGCGCCGCCCGAGATTGACGAGCGTGAACAGGAGATCTCCCAGCTCGTCGCTCCGCTCCTGGCCTGTGGACGCCGCTTCGAACTCCGCCGTTTCCTCGCGTAGCTTGGCAATGATCGGTTCTGGTGTCGTCCAGTCGAAGCCGACGGTCGCGGCCTTTTCCTGCAGCTTCCTGGCCAGCGTCAGCGCCGGCAGGGCGCCAGGCACCGTGTCGAGAAGACTTGTTGCGGCCTCGTTCCGGCCCGACCATTCCGAGCGCTCGGCCGTACCATCCAACTCGGCACGCAGGCGGGCAGCGCGAGCCTCGGCGCGCTCGCGCTTTTCCTCGGCCTTGATGCGCTCCCATTGTCCCTTAGCGGAGCGCGCGTTGCGCGCATCGGCATCCCCGAAGACATGCGGATGACGCCGGATCATCTTGCGCGTGATGCCTTCGACCACGTCCTCGAAATCGAAGAGACCGGCCTCGGCAGCGAGCTGGCTGTAGTAGACGACCTGAAGCAGGAGGTCGCCCAGTTCTTCCTTGAGATCGTCCGGGTCACGGCGCTCGATCGCGTCCACGACCTCAAACGTTTCCTCGATCGTATAGGGAATGATCGTGTCGAAGCTCTGCTCGAGATCCCATGGGCAACCCGTGTCCGGGGCACGCAGGGCACTCATGATCTCCACCAAGCGCTTCATGTCTCGCGACGGCTGCATCTCAAACTCCATCGGCCGATCCGTGCGTCGGTCTGAACGCGGGACCGATGTCGGTCAAGTGAGGATCGTCGCCTACGATCGAAGGACAGGGGACGGACAGACAGAGATGTCCACAATCCCTCTCTTATCATCACCACACTTAATCCTCATAATATGGATTATGGAACACGATAAGTGCTGACGGTTATTGATGCCTGGCCTGTGAGACCAGTCTATAGTTCGAGGAACGAACGTGCGGAGAAGTTGGAAAAGCGCGTCGATCCACTCGTCCTTTTGCAGGACGAAGCGTCCTGACGCTCAGCCGAGATCGAACTCGATTTGCAGGCCGTCATAGGCGGGCGCGACATGGTCGGGAAGCGTGCGCAGCAGCGTCTGGTAGTCCAGCGGCGTGTGCATATGAGTTAGAACGGCGCGCGGCACACGGAACCGAGCGATCCAGTCGAGCGCCTGTTCGAGCGAGAGATGGCTGGGATGACGCCGATACTGGAGAGCATCGATGACGAGCAGCTCCACTCCCTCGATGGCGCTCTGCGCGCTTTTTGGAAAGTCGCTGACGTCGCTGCAATAAGCGATGGGCCCGACACGGAACCCGAGCGATAGGATCGAACCATGATCCTGCTCGAACGGCAGGAATTCGATCGGGCCGCCGGCACCGTCGATACGGATGGGCTCCAACGGCGTAATCGGCAGTCGCCGAACGATCGGCGGATACGCGCTGCCGGGCGGCGTCTGGAAGCAGTAACCGAAGGCCTCCCGCAGGCGGACATAGGTCGCGTCATCTGCGTAGAGATCGATCTCTCGGCCCGTCTCTAGAAAGAAGCCGCGAATGTCGTCCAGGCCATGGAAATGGTCGGCATGGGGGTGCGTCACCAGGACGGCGTCGAGATGCCGTACGCTTTCTCGAAGCATCTGCTCGCGAAAGTCCGGGCCGCAATCGATCACCACGATGGTCCGCCCGTCACGTCCGATCCGCTCGATCATGGCCGAGCACCGGCCGCGCCGGTTGCGCGCCTCGTTCGGGTCGCAGGCGCCCCAATCCCCCGTGATGCGCGGCGTCCCTGGCGAACTGCCGCATCCCAGGATGGTGAGGCGCAAGCGATCGGTCACGCAGCCTCCTTACGCGGCGCCGCCGGGGACGCGGCTGAACAGGCGGAAGAAATTGTCGGTCGTGGCGGCGGCGATCGTATCGAGATCGACATCCTTAACCTTGGCGAGCGCTTCGGCCGTATGACGGACGAAGGCCGGCTCATTGCGCTTGCCGCGATGGGGCGGCGGCGCAAGGAACGGCGCATCCGTTTCGACCAGCAGCCGCTCCATCGGCACGCCCCGCGCGATGGAGCGGATCTCCTCCGACTTGTTGAAGGTCAGGATACCGGAGAAGGACACATAGCCGCCGAGTTCCACCCCGGCTTCCGCCAGCCGTCGGCCGGACGAGAAGCAATGGAGGATGAAGGGAAAGGCTCCTAGGCGCGTCTGCTCGCTCAGGATGGCCTCGATATCGGCATCGGCGTCGCGCGCATGGATGACGAGCGGCAGCCCGGTCTCGCGAGCCGCCTCGATATGGCGAATGAAGACCGGCTTCTGAACTTCGGGCGGCGCGCGGTCGTAGAAATAGTCGAGCCCTGCCTCGCCGATCGCCACGATCTTCGGGTTTCGGCTGAGGCGAACGATCTCCTCGGTCGGAACGTCCGGCTCGGCTGCAGCGCTCAGCGGATGCGTGCCGACCGAAGCATAGACTTGAGCGAATCGCTCGGTCAGTCGCAACAGATTGGGCAGCTTGGAAGTGTAGGTCGAGATCGTCACCATCAACCCAACACCGTTCTCGCCCGCTCGTGCCACGATGGCGTCGAGGTCGGGCTCGAACTCCGGGAAGTCGAGATGACAATGGCTGTCGACTAGATAGGGCCGCGTCATCACGCGTTGCCCGCTTCCGGCTCGACGAAGCGCGGGAAGACGCCGGCGGGCGCCGGCAGCTCGCGCCCGGCCGGCAGGACCGTGCCGTGATCCAGCGATGCAAAGCTTCGCTCGTCAGTGCCCACGGCCAGAAGATCGAGCAGCTTGCCACAGGACTCAGGCATGACCGGCTGAAGCAGGATAGCGACGCGGCGAACGACCTCGGCGGTCACATAGAGAACGGTTCCCATCCGAGCCGGATCGGTCTTGCGCAGCACCCATGGCTCCTGAGCCGCGAAATAGCGGTTCGTCTCGGACACGGTGGCGACGATCGTCGCCAGCATGGAATGCAGCTCCTGCCGATCGATCGAGGCGCGGCACAGCTGCAGGAGCTGGCCGCTCTGGTTGAGAATGGCGTGATCGGCCTCGGTGAAGTCGAGCGGCTCGGGCACCCTGCCCTCGCAGTTCTTGGCTATCATCGACAGCGAGCGCTGTGCCAGATTGCCGAGATCGTTCGCGAGCTCGGAATTCATCCGGGCGACGATCGCGTCGTGCGAGTAATTGCCGTCCTGGCCGAAGGGCACCTCGCGCAGGAGGAAGTAGCGGAAGGGATCGAGCCCGTAGACATCGACCAGCGCGATCGGATCGATCACGTTGCCGACCGACTTCGACATCTTCTCTCCGCGATTGAAGAGGAAGCCATGGACGAAGATGCGCTTGGGCAGTTCGATCCCGGCCGACAGCAGAAAGGCCGGCCAATAGACCGCGTGGAAGCGGACGATGTCCTTGCCGATGACATGGAGATCGGCCGGCCAGAAGCGATTGCGCTCGCCCGCATCGGGAAAGCCGGTCGCAGTCAGGTAGTTGGTGAGCGCATCGACCCAGACATACATGACATGCCGCTCGTCGCCGGGAACGGGAATGCCCCAGTCGAAGGTCGTGCGGGAGATCGACAGGTCGCGAAGGCCGGACTTGACGAAGGAGACGATCTCGTTGCGCCGCTCGGCCGGCCCGATGAAGTCGGGATGCGCCTCGTAATGGGCAAGCAGGCGCTCACCGAACTGCGACAGGCGGAAGAAATAGCTCTCTTCCTCCACCCACTCGACCGGCGTGCCCTGGGGACCCAAGCGCTTGCCGTCCTCAGCCAGCCGGGTTTCGTCCTCCGCGTAATAGGCCTCGTCGCGAACGGAGTACCAGCCGGCATAGGAGCTCTTGTAAATGTCGCCGGCCTCGACCATCCGGGTCCAGATCGCCTGGCTCGCCTTGCGATGGCGCTCTTCGGTGGTGCGGATGAAATCGTCGTTTGAGCTGCCGACGCGCCGACCCATCTCCTGGAATTCGCCGGAGTTTCGGGTTGCCAGTTCGATCGGCTCGATGCCAAGGTTTCGCGCGGTCTGCAGCATCTTGATGCCGTGTTCGTCCGTCCCGGTGAGGAACAGGACGTCGTAGCCATCCAGCCTTTTGAACCGGGCGATCGTGTCGGTGGCTATCAGCTCGTAGGCATGGCCGATATGCGGGCGCCCGTTGGGATAAGAGATCGCGGTGGTCAGATAGAAGGTCTCAGCCATATCGATCGTCTTGCCTGCAGGAATCGGTCAACTCTGGCCGCAATAAACCATCCCGTGCCGCCCCTCAACAAAGCGATCGCAATCGTTCAGCGGTTCTTCTCCCGAACGGCAGCCAGACCCGAGGCGAAGGTGATGAGCGTCTGCTTACGATCGAGGTTGAAGGCCGCCGCGTCCTGCCATCGGCCCGTCTCGCTTCGCCAGAATTCGGCAAGCGCCGCCCCCAAGCGCTGATCCCCCGTCGTGACCGCCCGGCGCGCGTCCTGGGCCAAGCGATCGAACAAGCCATCGCGCACCAATCCCCAGGCTTCCTCGCGGCCCTTCTGGGACAGACTATCGGCCAAGGCGTGGACATGACGCCAGTCGGTCCGCCCCGCGCCGTAGACCTTATCCACCTCCTGCATGATCTCCAGGCCGCCCGACACGATCTGATGATAGGCCGAGCGCAGGCTGCCGCCGGAAAGCTTCGCGGCCGCGGTGATCGAGGAGGCGTCCTGTTCGGGAAAACTCGCGGCAAGACCGCGCGCGACAGCCTCAGCGGACAGCGGCGAGAAGCGGAGTGTTCTGGCACGCGAGCGGATCGTCGGAAGAAGCCGGCCCGGCATGTGGTTGACGATCAAGAAGATCGAACGCTCCGGCGGCTCCTCCAGGATCTTCAGAAGCGCATTTGCAGCGTTGCGGTTCATGTCGTCGGCGGGGTCGATCAGGGCCACACGCCAGTTGTCGGCCGCCGTGCTTCGGAAGAAGTGATTGAGGCGACGAACTTCATCGACGGTGATCTGCGTCCGAAAGCCTTCGCCCCGATCCATCGGCGGACGGCGGATATGCAAAAAATTGGGGTGGCTGCCCTGCGCCATCTGGCGAAGGACGGGATGGTCCTCGTGGAAACTCGGCTCGCCATGAGCCTGATCTACGAGAACACCTTCGCCGCCGATCAGACGGCGTGCGAAGGAATAGGCCGTGGTCGCCTTGCCAGTGCCTTCCGGCCCTTGGAACAACCAGGCATGATGCAACCGTCCGTCCGTCAGAGCCGACTGGAGTTCGCCCCACTCGGCGGCCCGACCCAGAAGCGTGATCCGCTCTGCCGGAGTGGGGATGTCAGCGATGTCGTCATGTCCCGCGACGATGGTCAGCGTCATGGCGATGGCTTCCCAAGCTGTTGGGGAAAGCTCTGCTTCCCAACAAGTCGTTCCATGACGATCCGCCGAATCTCTGCTTCGATCACATCGGCTTCGCGCGCGGCATCCACCACCACGCAGCGGCTCGGCTCCGAGGCGGCGATCCGCAGGAAGGCCTTCCGCCTTTGCTCGTGTAGAGCGACGGGCTCGCTTTCGAACCGATCGGCGGCGTCCTGGCCTCGCCGGGTGGCCGCGCGTTGCAGACCCTGCTCGGCCGGAATGTCGAGAATCAGCGTCAGATCAGGGACGACCCCTTCCAACGTCGCGGCCTCCATCACGGCCAGCGTCTCGGGCGGAACGCCGCCGACGCTGCCCTGATAGACCCGGGTCGAATCATGGAACCGGTCACAGAGCACGATCTCGCCGCGCAGAAGAGCCGGCAGGATCACGCCCTCGATATGGTCGCGCCGCCCAGCGGCGAACAGCAGGGCCTCCGTTTCGCCGCCGAGGTCGCGGGCGCGACCGGACAGGAGGATCTGCCGGAGCGCATCGGCGGCCGGTGTCCCGCCAGGTTCGCGCGTCGTGCAGACCTCATGCCCCTGCTCTCGCAGGAATGAGGCCAAACGAGCGATCTGCGTTGTCTTGCCGCTTCCCTCGCCCCCCTCGAAAGTGAGAAAGAAGCTGGCGCTTGGATCGGTGATGGGGGTGGCTTCTTTCATAGGCTGCGGATCCAGCCGAAAGCCAGTTCCTGGATCGCACCCGCTGCGCGGGCGGCGAACGTACCTTCCGACACGTCCTCTCCGACGAAGACGTCGCGCTGCAAAGCGGGCTTTCCCTCGATCGTCACGTTCAACGTGCCGATCCGATCGCCTTTGCGCAGAGGCGCCTGTAACGGGCCGTCATATCGGACGTCCGCCGCAACGAGGTCGGTGCGTTTGCGCGGGACGTAGAGCTCCACACTGCCATCGACCACCGCCGAAACTTGGCCGGCCGTTCCGCCGAAGACCTGCGCCTGACCCACTGCCTGACCAGTCGCGAAAATTGTGCGCCGCTCGAAATTTGCGTTGGTCCAGTCGAACAGGCGCACCGTCTCCTTGGTTCGCGCCGCGTCGCTTTCGAAACCGAAGAGCGAGAGAACGGTCTGACGACCATCCTTCCCGATCACCCCGACGATCGAATAGCCCTCGCCGTCGGTGAAGCCGGTCGCCAGCCCAGTTGCACCGATGCCGAGGCGCAGCAGCGGGTTGCGATTGCGTTGTAGAATGCGGTTCCACTCGAATTCCGGCTCGGCGTAGAGCACCGCCTGCTCGGGATAGGCCGAGACGATATGACGGCCGAGAAGTGCCATGTCTCGCGCCGAAACGGCCTGCCCCTCGGCCGGCAGACCCGTCGCGTTCACGAAGCGGGAGGCTGTGAGGCCGAGCTCGGTGACGCGCCGGTTCATGTGCTCGGCGAAGGCGCGCTCCGAACCGTCCAGACCTTCCGCGAGAATAATCGCGGCATCGTTGGCGCCCTGAATTGCCAAGCCCTTCAACAGCGCGTCCACCGGCACGTTGGAGCGCACGGCGGCGAACATCGTGGAGGTCCGGGACGGTGCCCCGCCGGTGCGCCAGGCATGGTCGCTGACCGGATAAGTCGTTTGGGGCTCGATGGCGCCCTTGGCCAGCGCGTCCAGAGCGATGTCGGCAGTCATCAGCTTCGCGAGCGAGGCCGGCGCGAAGCCCTGATCGCCGTTTTTCTCCAGAAGAATGCTGCCGGTTTCGACATCCAGGACATAGGCGCTGCGCGCCGCCGTGTCGGTAAAGAACGGAGCGTCCGGCCCTTGGGCCTGCGCGGGACCGTTCGCAGCCGCGAGCATGCCGGCGGCAAGCAGAGACGCCGCCAACGCTCGATAGATCGGCTCGGGCATACACCTCAAGGAGTCGAGGGGCATGGAAGCGAACGGCGTGGAGGAACGATCGCAGCAGGCGAATGCAATCCCCTGCAGCTCACTCGTCCCGCAGGGCGAAGGCATCCTTGAAACCGGCAGACCAAAGGCGGCGCAGACCGACATCGATGCTCTGCCCCTCGGCCACCACCAGCGCGAAGGACGATCCTTCCGCGCTCTTCTGCTCGACAATCTCGCCATAGCCAGCCGCCGCGTTCTCAAGCGCCATCAGTTGGGAGATATGATCGACCCGACCGATTTCGATACGGTTGCTGGGCGCATCATTCTGCGCGATCGCGGCAATCGCCCGCATCGCGTCGGACGACAGACCGAGCGACTTGGCGTAGGACATCGTGATCTTCGGCATGGACACGCCCGGCGGCGTCGCGGCGTCGTACGTGTCGATGAGGTCCTCGATCGAGGACGGCTTGGGCGCGCTCTTCGCCACCGCCTTGGGGACCGGACGCACCAGAGGCTTGGTCGCGACCTCTGCCGGCTGTTCCTGCCTGCGCGGACTGAAGGCTGCGCTAAGAAAGGACGGCCAAACCGACTCGCTCTTTGAGGCCACCATGACGCCAGACGAGAGCCCGGCATCCTCCGGCTTCACGGTACCAGGATGGTACGAGGCCATGAGAACCTTGGTGTCGTCGCCTTCCAGCGGGGCCCGGCCGACATATTCGACCTTCACGTCGGCGATGCCATCCTGCTGGAAGCCCAAAAGCTGGGCCGCGCGCGAAGAGACATCCATCACCCGATCATGGACATAGGGGCCGCGATCGTTCACGCGCACCATGACGGAGGCGCCGGTCTTCCGGTTGGTCACGCGGGCGTAGGACGGCAGGGGGAAGGTCGGATGCGCGGCCGACAGATGATACATGTCGTATATTTCGCCATTGGCCGTCAGACGGCCATGGAAATTCGCGCCGTACCAGGAAGCCGTGCCGGACTTCACGTAGCCCGGCTCTTCCTTGGGATAGTACCATTTGCCCTTCACCATGTAGGGCTTGCCGGTCTGATCGCGGCCGCCGCCTTTGGGCACGGTCTTGGAGCGCGTCATGCGCGGGCTCGCCTTCACGCCGAAGATGCTCGAACTGAAGATTGGCGCGTCGTCTTCCGGCGCCAGTTCCTCATGGGTCGAAGACGAGGTCGACTGACAGGCCGACAGGGTCAAGCCGACAACGCAGACCGTCGAGACGAGCAGGACCTTCCGGCCGCGACACGTGGCTTCGGTTTTGATCATCAAAACTCATGTCCCCCAAAGGGTGCTTCGCGCCGCACCCAGATGCTTCCCTATTCCCTCACCCTAAAAACTTACGAAGAATTTAAGATGGCGATCAAGTTGTCTCGTTCGCAATCAAGAGATAGCGGTCGGATTAGCCGCCAAAGACCGTCTTTATCCACAGATCATCGGCGAGGCGGGGCAATTTCAACGGCTCAGGAAATGGTGAAAACCGTTCAGGCAGCCTTGCGGGCAGCTTCCCCACGCGTCCATCGCTCGGTGGTCTCAGCGGCGAAATCGTCGAAGCGCCCTTCCTCGATCGCCAATCGCATGCCCGCCATAAGCCTCTGATAGTAGGCGAGATTGTTCCAAGTCAGCAGCATTCCGGCCAAGGCTTCGTCGGCCCGGACAAGGTGATGCAGATAGGCGCGGGAATAATCACGGGTTGCGGGACAGTCTGACGTATCGTCCAGCGGCCGTGGATCTTCGGCATGCCGCGCGTTCTTCAGATTGACGCGCCCGTCGCGCGTGAAGGCCAGCCCATGCCGCCCCGCCCGCGTCGGCATGACGCAATCGAACATGTCGATTCCCCGCGCCACGGACTGAAGAATGTCGTCCGGCGTGCCGACGCCCATGAGATAGCGAGGCTTCTCCGTTGGAAGCGACGGCAGCGTTTCCTGAAGCGTTTCCAGCATGACCGCTTGCGGCTCGCCGACCGCCAGACCGCCCACCGCGTAGCCCTTGAGATTCATCGCCGCCAGACGCTCGGCCGAGCGGATGCGCAGATCCGGCTGGTCGCCGCCCTGGACGATGCCGAACATGGCCTTGCCCGGCTGGTTGCCGAAGGCGACGGCGGAGCGCTCGGCCCAGCGCAGCGAAAGCTCCATGGCCCGCTCGATCTCGCTGCGCTCGGCCGGCAAGCGAATGCATTCGTCGAGCTGCATCTGGATGTCGGCATCCAGTAGCCCCTGGATTTCGATCGAGCGCTCTGGGCTGAGGTCATGCACCGAGCCGTCGACATGCGAGCGGAACGTGACGCCCTTCTCGCTCATCTTGCGAAGGCTCGACAGCGACATGATCTGGAAGCCGCCGGAATCGGTGAGGATCGGAAAGGGCCAGCGGGCGAACTCGTGCAGGCCGCCGAGCCGCGCCACGCGCTCCGCCCCAGGCCGCAGCATGAGATGATAGGTGTTGCCGAGGATGATGTCGGAGCCGAGCTCACGCACCTGATCGAGATACATGGCCTTGACCGTGCCGGCGGTTCCCACCGGCATGAAGGCCGGCGTACGGATCGTCCCACGCGGCATGGTGATCTCGCCGCGACGCGCCTTGCCGTCCGTGGCCAGAAGCCGAAATTCGAATTCATTCGAGGTCATGAAACTGCCTTCGGACGCTCCAGCAGGCAGGCGTCACCATAGGAATAGAAGCGATAGCCCGTCTCGATCGCATGGGCATAGGCGTCCCTCATGCGATCCAGCCCGCTGAAGGCGGAGACGAGCATGAAGAGCGTCGAACGCGGCAGGTGGAAATTGGTCAGCAGCGCATCGACGGCGCGGAACTCATAGCCCGGCGTGATGAAAATGTCGGTCGCCGCGTGGAAGGGTTCGATCCGGCCAGTTTCCGCCGCGCTCTCCAGAACGCGCAGCGAAGTCGTGCCGACAGCCACGATCCGTCGGCCAACGTCCCGGGCCGTTGAAAGGCGCTGGGCGGTATCGGGGTCGATCGAACCGAATTCGTGATGCATGCGATGGGCCGAGGTGTCGTCAGCCTTCACCGGCAGAAACGTCCCTGCCCCGACATGCAGCGTCACATATTCGAAGTCGACGCCCGCAGATGCGAGAGCTTCGAGAAGCTCCGGCGTGAAATGCAGGCCTGCCGTCGGTGCCGCGACGGCGCCGTCATGCTTGGCATAGATGGTCTGGTAGTCGGCCCGGTCCTGCTCGTCTTCCGGCCGCTTGGACGCGATGTAGGGCGGCAGCGGCAAATGGCCGACGGTCGCGATGGCCGCGTCCAGCTCCGGCCCGGAACTGTCGAAGCGCAGCACCGTCTCGCCGCCTTCGCCCCGTTCCTCGACTTCGGAGCCCAGCGTGGCACCGTCCGCGCCTTGGAAGGTGATGCGATCGCCGGCCGACACGCGCTTGGCCGGGCGCACGAATGCCGCCCAGCGCCCCGCGTCGAGCCGCATGTGAAGCGTCGCCTCGATCTGCGCGACACCTTGACCTTCCGGCAGCCCTACGCGCCGGCGCTCGCCGTTCAACCGCGCAGGAATGACGCGCGTGTCGTTGAAGACGAGAACGTCGCCCGCGTGTAGCAGGGACGGAAGATCGGCGATGCGACGATCACCCAGCCCGCCCGAAGCCGGGACATGAAGAAGGCGCGCCGATTCGCGCGGAAGAGCGGGTCGCAGGGCGATCCGCTCTTCCGGTAGGTCGAAATCGAAAAGATCGACCCGCATCCCGCCCGAACCTTAGAGGTCGGCGGCGACGCGTGCGGTGGTGATCGAGTCCGGGTCGCGAACCGGCTCGCCGCGCTTGATCTGGTCGATCGCGTCCATGCCCTCGATGACCTCGCCCCACACCGAATACTGGCGGTCCAGCCAAGGCGCGCGCTCGAAGCAGATGAAGAACTGCGAGTTGGCCGAGTTCGGATTCGCCGTGCGAGCCGCCGAGACGGTGCCGCGCTTGTGCGGCTCGGCCGAGAACTCGGCCTTGAGGTCGGGCTTGGACGAGCCGCCCGTGCCGGTGCCGGTCGGATCGCCGGTCTGCGCCATGAAGCCGTCGATCACGCGGTGGAACACCACGCCATCATAGAACTTCTCGCGAGCGAGTTCCTTTACGCGGGCGACATGGCCTGGGGCCAGGTCCGGCCGGAGCTTGATGACCACACGGCCCTTGGTGGTTTCGAGGACGAGGGTGTCTTCCGGGTTTTCGAAGGTCATGCCTTCCTCCTGGTCAAACGACGAATGGCCTGGACCCGCCAGGCCATTCCGATGTGCTTCCTTGGCCGATCCCCCTCGCGCATGCAAGGGGACCGCCGGTTACTTGCCGTCGACGACCTTGACGCTGACCATCTTGTCGGGGTTCGTCACCTGACCGTTGCGGGCTTCGTCGCCCTTCTTGATCTTGTCGACCACGTCCATGCCCTTGGTCACTTCGCCGACCACGGTGTACTGGCCGTTCAGGAAGTCGCCGTCACCGAGCATGATGAAGAACTGGGAGTTGGCCGAGTCCGGGTTCTGAGCGCGGGCCATACCGACCGTGCCGCGCTTGAACGGCTCCTTGGAGAACTCCGCCTTCAGGTCCGGGCGCTTGGAGCCGCCCATGCCTGTGCCCGTCGGGTCGCCGGTCTGGGCCATGAAGCCGTCGATCACGCGGTGGAACACCACGCCGTTGTAGAAGCCTTCGCCGGCGAGCGCCTTGATCTGCTCGACATGCTTGGGCGCGAGATCGGGGCGAAGCTTGACGTCGATCTCCCCCTTGTCGGTGGTGATCACCATCGTCTCGGCCGCCTGGGCGAGGCTCGGCAGCGCCGAGGAGGCCAGAACCATGGCGGCCAATCCGATCGAGGCAAACAACTTCATACCAAACTCCCTCTTCGGCTCAGTGCCGAACGAATTTCTCACGTAGGGCCTCGGCGACAATGGTCGGCACGAAGCCGGAAACGTCGCCGCCGAGGCCGGCGATCTGACGAACCAATGTGGCCGTTATGGGCCGGGTTTCGATCGAGGCCGGCAGAAACACCGTTCCAATGTCGCCAGCCAGACGACTGTTCATGCCTGAAAGTTGCATCTCGTAATCGACATCGCCGGAATCGCGAACGCCCCGAATCAAGGACGTGGCGCCATGGCGCCGCGCTTCATCCACCGTCAGCCCCTGGAAGAAACTGACCTCGATAACGGCGTCTAGGCGTTCGCCCTCGACCACCCGTCGCACAAGCGCCGCCCGCTCGTCCGCGCTGAACAGGGGCGCTTTCCCCGGATGCACGCCGATCGCGACCACGATGCGGTCGAATAGGTGCGAGGCCTGCGTCAGAATATCGAGATGGCCATTCGTCATCGGATCGAAGGAGCCGGCGAAAAGACCAGTCCGGCGTGTTCGCCGCTCGCTAACCATTGCATCAAACTCCCTGCGATCGGCATCGGCCCGAGGTCATGACTTCGCACTTCGAAAACCATTCCGCCATCAGGATGGGCTGCCTCAGAACACGCGGCGAGCAAGAAATCTCGAAGCTGGCCACGTTCAGGGAACGAACTAACAATTTCTTACGTTTTGGCAGCGAATTCGGAGATATGATGATGCTGGTTTTTGCCCTGTCTCTCGCGATGATCGCTTCTCTGGTCACTGCCACGGCCGTTGCAGTTCACAACGAAGCCGACAAGTCGCGCGTCAAGATCGCCGCCAAGACGCGTCGTATCCTCCGCTAGGCTTTTGCCACTGAGGTAAAGGCGGCGCTTACGCGCCGCCATCTTCTTGGGCACCGTCCGGGGTCTCGTTGTTCTCCACGTCCGTGGCGAGGATCTCGTCGTCCCCGCCTTGATCCGGAATGCGCTCGACCGAGACGACCTTCTCGCTGTCGGCGGTATTGAAGATTGTGACGCCCTTCGTCGCACGACCGGCGACGCGGATGCCTTCCACCGGAACGCGGATCATCTGCCCGCGATCGGAGATCAAAAGGATCTGGTCGCCTGCCTCTACGGGGAAAGCGGCAACCAACTGACCGATGTCGGCCAGGCGTGAGACGTCGGTGGCTCGAATGCCCTTACCGCCGCGCCCGCTGGTACGGAACTCGTAGGACGAAGAGCGCTTGCCGAAGCCGAACTCGCTGAGCGTCAGAACGAACTCTTCCGATGCGCTGAGGAATGCGTAACGCTCCGACGAGAGCGACACTTCTTCCACGCCCTCCTCATCCACCATGCTATCGGCAGCCGCCGCCTCGCCTTCGACAGCCCGGCGCATCCGTAGATAGGCGGCGCGCTCGGCAGCGGTCGCGTCGACATGGCGAAGAATCGCCATGGAAATCAGTCGGTCGTTCTCGGCGAGGTTCATGCCGCGAACGCCGATCGAATTGCGACCGGCGAAAACGCGAACTTCCGGCACCGAGAAGCGTGTGCACTGGCCGCTCGCCGCGGTCAGAAGCACGTCGTCGTTTTCCGAACAGGTCGCGACGGCCAGGATCTCGTCCTCCGCCTCCTCAAGCTTCATTGCGATCTTGCCGTTGCGGTTCACCTGCAGGAAGTCGGCCAGCTTGTTGCGGCGGACGGTGCCCTTGGTGGTCGCGAACATGACGTTCAGCTCGGCCGCCTGCTGCTCGTCGTTCGGCAGCGGCAGGATGGACGTGATGCGCTCGCCCTTCTCTAGCGGCAGCATATTGACCAGCGCCTTGCCGCGCGACTGGGGCGTCGCGAGCGGAAGCCGCCAGACCTTCTCCTTGTAGACGATTCCGCGCGAGGAGAAGAAGAGAACCGGCGTGTGCGTGTTGGCCACGAAGAGACGTGTGACGGAATCCTCGTCGCCCTTCAGCGACATGCCCGACCGGCCCTTTCCGCCGCGCCGCTGGGCTCGGTAGGTGACGAGCGGCACGCGCTTGATGTAGCCGCCATGGCTGACCGTGACGACCATGTCCTCGCGTGGAATGAGGTCCTCGTCCTCGAGATCGCCAGCACCTTCCAGAAGCTCGGTGCGGCGGGGCGTCGCGAACTCGGCCTTCACGGCTGCGAGCTCGTCCTTGATGATCTCTCGGACGCGAACGCGCGAGGAAAGGATTTCGAGATATTCCCGAATCTCGTTTCCGATGCCGTTCAACTCGTCGCCGATCTCGTCTCGCCCGAGCGCCGTCAGGCGCTGCAGACGAAGGTCGAGAATGGCGCGTGCCTGCGTCTCCGACAGGCGATAGGTGCCGGCGTCGCTGATGCGATGCCGAGGATCGTCGATCAAGCGGATCAGGGGCGCCACGTCGCGCGCATCCCAATCGCGTTCCATCAGTTGCTCGCGCGCCGTGGCCGGATCCGGCGCATGGCGAATGAGCTTGATGATCTCGTCGATATTGGCGACGGCGATCGCCAGACCTACCAAGACATGGGCCCGCTCGCGCGCCTTGCGCAGGAGGTACTTCGTCCGCCTCTGAACCACCTCCTCGCGGAAGGACACGAAGGCCGATAGCATGTCGAGGAGGTTCAACTGCTCCGGCTTGCCGCCGTTCAGCGCCACCATGTTGGCGCCGAAGGTCGTCTGCAGCGGCGTGAAGCGGTAAAGCTGGTTGAGGATGACGTCGGACGACGCGTCCCGCTTCAGTTCGACGACGACGCGGTAACCCTCGCGGTCGCTCTCGTCCCGGATGTCGGAGATGCCCTCGATCCGCTTTTCGCGAACCAAATCGGCCATCTTCTCGATCATCGTCGCCTTGTTCACCTGATAGGGAATCTCGGTGATGACGATGGACTCGCGGTCGCCCCGCATCTGCTCTACGTGAACCTTGCCGCGCATGAGGATGGAGCCGCGACCGGTGGCATAGGCGTTGTTGATCCCCACACGCCCGATCACCAGCGCGCCGGTCGGAAAATCCGGCCCGGGGATGAACTCCATCAACTCGTGAAGCAGCAGAGACGGGTTGTCGATCAGCGCCACGCAGCCATCGATCAGCTCGCCCAGATTGTGCGGCGGGATGTTGGTGGCCATGCCGACGGCGATGCCGCCCGATCCGTTCAGGAGAAGGTTCGGAACACGCGCGGGAAGCACGACGGGCTCCATCTCGCGCCCGTCGTAATTCTCCTGGAAATCGACCGTATCCTTGTCGATGTCCGACAGGATCGCGTCGGACACTTTCTGAAGCCGGCATTCGGTGTAACGCATGGCGGCAGGCGGATCGCCGTCGATGGAGCCGAAATTGCCCTGCCCGTTGATCAGCGGCGCCCGAAGCGAGAAGTCCTGCGCCATTCGGACCAAGGCATCGTAAATCGACGCGTCGCCATGCGGATGGAACTTGCCCATCACCTCGCCGACGACGCCGGCGGACTTGCGGAACGACTTGTTGTAGACGAGGCCCATCTCGTGCATCGCGTAGAGAACGCGGCGATGCACCGGCTTCAATCCGTCCCGCACATCCGGCAACGCACGGCTCACGATGACGCTCATGGCGTAATCGAGATAGGACCGCTGCATTTCCTCGATAATGGAAACCGGCTCGATGCCGCTTGGCCGCTCGGGCGGCTGATCTTGCTTAGTGTCGGACAAGGACAAGTTCCCAAACTCAACGTCGAAGACTTATAGCGTGCCCTGCCTACGCTTGGCAAATCGGGCCCGCGTTAATTGCGCAGTAGAATCAGATGCTTATTCGGCCGCGAACACAATTAGAATTTCTGCGGAGCATTGCGACCTGTGCCAGACGGGAAATGTAGGTTTTGCCGGTCGCGGCATGGGCGCCATCTCGGGTCTGCGCGCCATCAATAGCGCCTGCTTCAAGTGCTAAGCGCGCGGGAAAATATGCCTTCCTCCGGCGTAACGATGCATTTCACGAGAGAAGGGCAGCCCGCGTATCACCTTCACCTAACTGCGGCATCGGTGGCTTGCCCTCCCCTCCTTACCCCCTCTAGGGAGAAGCGGAACACGATTGGGGGCCGGAATGATCGAAACTCTTTTGAACGGCTTCGCGACCCTGTTCGTGATCATAGACCCGATCGGGTTGGCGCCGCTGTTCCTTGGCCTTACGCCCGGACTCGCGATGGCGGATCGCCGCCGTCTGGCGCTGCGGGCCTGCCTGATCGCCTTCGTAATCCTGGCGGTCTTCGCGCTGGCGGGCGTCGCCGTCCTGCAGACGCTCGGCGTGTCGCTCGGCGCCTTCCGCGTGGCCGGCGGGCTGTTCCTGTTCTGGATCGCTTTCGAACTGGTCTTCGAGAAGCGCAAGACGCGCAAGGAGAAGGACGCGGAAACGGCCATGACCGAGCACGAGGTCTACGAGATTGCCGCCGTGCCGCTCGCCATTCCGCTTCTGGCGGGGCCGGGCGCGATCTCCGCCGTGATCCTTCTATCCGGCGCCCTGCCGGGGCCGACGGGTCAGATCAGCCTCCTGCTCGTGATCGCCGCCGTTGTCGGTGCGACCTATCTCATGCTGAGCGTGGCGCATCGCCTCGACCGCTTCCTGGGGCAGACCGGCCGCGCCGTGGTGACGCGGCTCTTAGGCGTGCTTCTGGCCGCGCTCGCGGTTCAGTTCGTAGCGGACGGCATCGCTTCTCTCATCGAAGGAAGCCGTCTCGCCTGAGTAGAAGCCAATCAGAACGGGATTTCGTCGTCCATGTCGTTGGACGGGCGTCCGCCGCCACCGCCGCCGCCGCCATAGCCCCCACCGGAGCCGCTGCGGCCACCGCCGCCGCCGCCCGAACGACCGCCCGAGCCGCCACGATCGTAACCGCCACCGCCACCGGCGCCGCGATCATATCCGCCGCCTTCGGCTCCACCGCCGCCGCCCTCGCCGCGCCCGTCGAGCATCTGCAGCTCGCCGCGGAATCGTTGAAGAACGATCTCGGTCGTGTAGCGCTTCTGGCCGGACTGCTGGTCATCCCAGGCGCGAGTCTGGAGCTGGCCTTCGATATAGACCTTGGCGCCCTTCTTCAGATACTGCTCGGCGACCTTCACCAGACCATCGTTGAAGATCACGACGCTGTGCCACTCGGTGCGCTCCTTGCGCTCGCCCGACGCCTTGTCGCGCCAGGTTTCCGAGGTTGCGATGCGCAGATTGGCCACGGCGTCGCCCGAGTTCAGCCGCCGGATTTCCGGGTCGGCACCCAGATTGCCGACGAGGATGACCTTGTTGACGCTTCCCGCCATTCTTCTTCTCCGTATTTAGCTCTCGTCGCGCGAACTCTAAGGGTGCTGGCCGCCGAGGGATAGCGCGTCGCCCCAGCCATCCCCAGCCGGATTCTACGAATCGGCAGGGAGATTGTCCGCAGGGCGCTTGTCGGTTAGAACAAATTAGGAACAATACGCATCCCACGCCAGTGCCTGGTTCGAAACCTTTGATTCCCGACGCGACGTCCCGATATGGGGGCCGAGATCGGACAGAATGCGGCGACCCCATGAAGAACGTCATTTCCATTCGCGGCGCGCGCGAACACAATCTTAAGAATGTCGATCTCGACATTCCGCGAGACAAGCTCATCGTGATGACCGGCCTGTCGGGATCGGGCAAGTCCTCGCTCGCCTTCGACACGATCTATGCCGAAGGGCAGCGTCGCTATGTCGAAAGCCTTTCGGCCTATGCGCGCCAGTTTCTGGAGATGATGCAGAAGCCTGACGTCGATCAGATCGACGGCCTGTCGCCCGCCATCTCCATCGAGCAGAAGACGACGTCGAAGAACCCGCGCTCGACGGTCGGCACGGTGACGGAGATCTACGACTACCTTCGACTTCTCTATGCGCGCATCGGCGTGCCCTATTCGCCGGCCACCGGCCTGCCAATCGAGAGCCAAACGGTCAGCCAGATGGTGGACCGCATCATGGCGGTGGACGAAGGCACGCGCCTTTATCTGCTTGCTCCGATGATTCGTGGTCGCAAGGGCGAGTTCAAGAAGGAACTGGCCGAGCTGCAGAAAAAGGGCTTCCAGCGCGTCCGCATCAATGGCGAGTTCCACGACATCGCAGACGCGCCGGCGCTGGACAAGAAGTTCAAGCACGACATCGACGTGGTGGTGGACCGCATCGTCGTGCGCGGTGATATCAAGGCGCGGCTTGCCGACTCGCTGGAGACCGCGCTGGGGCTCGCCGAAGGCCTCGCCGTCGCGGAATATGCGGATGGGCTGGACGAGAACGGCAAGCCGCGTCAGCTCCTGTTTTCCGAGAAGTTCGCCTGTCCCGTCTCGGGTTTCACGATCCCGGAAATCGAGCCGCGTCTTTTCTCCTTCAACAACCCGTTCGGCGCCTGCCCTCGTTGCGACGGACTCGGCGCGCAGCAGCAGATCGATCCCAAGCTCATCGTCCCGGACGAGTCGCGCACGTTGAAGAACGGCGCCATCTCGCCCTGGGCGAAATCCACCTCGCCCTATTACGGCCAGACGCTGGACGCGCTTGGCAAGGAATACGGGTTCAAGCAGAGCGATCGTTGGTCGGCGCTCTCGCCCGAAGCCCGCAAGGCCATCCTGCACGGCACCGGCACGCGCAAGATCGAGTTTCTGTATAATGATGGCTTGCGATCCTACTCCACCACCAAGACCTTCGAGGGGATCATTCCCAATCTCGAGCGGCGTTGGAAGGAGACCGACTCGGCCTGGTCGCGTGAGGAGATCGAGCGCTTCATGTCGGCGACGCCCTGCCCAGCTTGCGGCGGCACACGGCTGAAGCCCGAGGCGCTGGCGGTCAAGATCCGTGGTTGCCACATCGCCGAGGTGACGGACCTGTCGATCCGCAAGGCGCGCGACTGGTTCGAGGGTTTGCCCGAACACCTCACGCAGAAGCAGAACGAGATCGCCGTCCGTATCCTGAAGGAAATCCGCGAACGCCTGCGGTTCCTCAACGACGTCGGCCTCGAATATCTCAGCCTGTCGCGCGCCTCCGGCACCTTGTCCGGCGGCGAATCGCAACGCATTCGGTTGGCCTCCCAAATCGGCTCGGGCCTGACGGGCGTTCTCTATGTCCTCGACGAGCCGTCGATCGGCTTGCACCAACGCGACAACGAGCGGTTGCTCGGCACGCTGCGGCATCTCCGCGACATCGGCAACACGGTGATCGTCGTCGAGCACGACGAGGATGCCATTCGTCTCGCCGACCATGTGGTGGATATCGGTCCGGCGGCCGGCATCCATGGCGGACAGGTCATCGCCTCTGGCACGCCGGCGGAGGTCATGGCCAATCCGGCCTCGCTAACGGGCCAATATCTGTCCGGCGCGCGCGGCGTGCCATTGCCGCCCAAGCGGCGCAAGCCGCAAAAGGGCAAGGCGATCAAGGTCGTCGGCGCGCGCGGCAACAATCTGCAGAACGTTACTGCCGAAGTCCCGATGGGTGTCATGACCTGCGTCACCGGCGTCTCTGGCGGCGGCAAGTCGACCTTTCTGATCGAGACGCTGTTCAAGGCGGCCGCACGGCGTATCGCCGGTGCGCGCGAGGTCCCCGCCGATCATGATCGGATCGACGGGCTGGAGCTTTTGGACAAGGTCATCGACATCGACCAATCCCCGATCGGTCGCACGCCGCGCTCCAATCCCGCGACCTATACCGGCGCCTTCACCCCGATCCGCGACTGGTTCGCCGGCCTGCCGGAATCCAAGGCCCGTGGCTACCAGCCGGGACGCTTCTCGTTCAACGTGAAGGGTGGCCGCTGTGAGGCTTGCCAGGGCGATGGCGTCATCAAGATCGAGATGCACTTCCTGCCCGACGTCTATGTGACCTGCGACGTCTGCCATGGCAAACGCTACAATCGCGAGACGTTGGACGTTACCTTCAAGGGCAAGTCGATCGCCGACGTGCTCGATATGACGGTGGAGGAAGGCGTCGAGTTCTTCTCCGCCGTGCCGGCGGTGCGAGACAAGCTGGCAACGCTGAAAGAAGTCGGGCTCGGCTATATCAAGGTCGGCCAGCAGGCGACGACCCTATCGGGCGGCGAAGCGCAGCGCGTGAAGCTCGCCAAGGAGCTTGCTCGCAAGGCGACGGGCCGCACGCTTTATATCTTGGACGAGCCGACCACCGGCCTGCACTTCCACGATGTCGCGAAGCTTCTGGAAGTGCTCCACGAATTGGTCGATCAGGGCAACACGGTCGTGATCATCGAGCACAATCTCGAGGTCATCAAGACCGCCGATTGGATCATCGATATCGGCCCGGAAGGCGGCAGCGGCGGCGGCGAGATCGTCGCCACCGGCACGCCCGAGGAGATAGTAAAGGTGGAGCGGTCCTGGACGGGCCGCTTTCTGAAGGACCTGTTGGAACGCAAGCCAAGCCTCAAGGCGGAGGCGGCGGAATAGGCGCTACGGCGCCTGCTCCGCCGAAAGGCTCGCCAACTCCCGGTGAACGGCCGGCAGACAGGTCGGCAAGTCTTCCGAAATCAAACCGGGTCCAAAATGCTCGGCGGCCTTGCCGTGCATCCAGACACCGAGGCAGGCGGCTTCGAAGCTCGGTACACCTTGAGCCAGTTGCGCAGCGATGAGGCCGGTCAGCACATCGCCCGTTCCAGCCGTCGCAAGCCAGGGCGTGCCGGTCGCGTTGATCGCGGCTCGGCCATCGGGCGCCGCGATCACCGTATCGGCGCCCTTCAGCACCATGATGGCACCCGAGCGCGCGCTGGCCTCGCGCGCCTGATCGAGTTTCGACAGCGCCTTGTCGGCCGCAAGATCGGGAAAGAGCCGGGCGAACTCGCCGGAATGCGGCGTTAGAACCAGGGTGGGCTGATCCGTCACCGCCCTGCGAGCGGCCGCGAACAGCGCCTCCGGCTCCTCCTTGAACGAACTCAGCCCATCGGCATCCAGCACAAGCCGCCGCCCCGCTGCGAGCACGGCCTCCGTCGCCTGCCTCGCACGCTCGCCGATGCCATAGCCGGGTCCGAGCACGAAAGCGTTCAATCGCTTGTCCTCCAGGAGCCCGGCCAGATCCTCCGCTTCGCAGCGTTTTAACATAATGCTTGTGAGATGATGCGCGTTTACCAGCAAGGCCGAGGCCGGCGAAAACATGGTCACCAAGCCCGCTCCTCCGCGAAGCGCGGCCATGGCGGAAAGGCGCGCGGCCCCTGTCTGCGCCATGCCGCCGGAAAAGACGACGGCATGGCCGCGATCATACTTGTGATGGGCGCTAAGCGGTGCGCTCGCATAGGCTCGCCACAAGGCCGGCTCGTTGGCGTAGGTCGGCGAAGCATCGTCCAGCGCCTCGGCCATTGCCGCACCCGGCATCGGGAGTTCCGCCACGGTCACGGCGCCGCAGAGATCGCGACCGGGCAGGAGAAGATGCCCGGGCTTGCGGAGAACGAAGGTGATCGTGAGAGACGCCCGAATAGCGGCACCACGCACCTGCCCGGTGCGACCATCGACCCCGCTGGGAATATCGACGGCTAAGATCGGAACCCCCGATGCGTTGGCCTTGTCGATCACCTCAGCGACCACGCCCTCGACCTCCCGGTCGAGCCCTGCTCCGAGCAGTCCGTCCAGAATGAGATCGCACCCCGTCGGGTCGAAGTCGGCAAGGCCGCGGGAGTCGTCCTCATCTTCCACCGCGGCGAAGATGAGCACGTCCCAACCCTTGGCGCTGAGGATCCGAGCCGCTGCCAACGCGTCCTTGCCTTTGTTGCCCTTGCCCGCGAGGACGGCGACCCGCCCCTCATTCTGAAAGTTCCGAGAGACACAAGTGGCTACGGCCCGTCCCGCTGCGTCGATCAATTCACGAACCGAAATGCCCTCACGAGCAGCAGATTCGTCCGCAATCTTCATCTCCTGAGGCGTCCAGAGACGCCAAGCTTCGGGATGCGAGGCAGAAGTGTTCATAATTTATGCATCCTGCATAAAAATTTCACAGAAGTTTGCCTATAAGGGCTTCAGTTCCAGCCTGTTTGGCAGTGGCGCACGTTTGCCCTATTCGATAGACAACGCATAAGGCGCAAGCCGCTTCCGTCCAGAGGACGCGAGAGCGGAAGGGCGCCGCGGGATCAGCCGAAAGCGGCCGTTTCTTCCTGCGATGCAGGATGGAATCAGGTCTTTGCGGAAGGGGTGCGACGTTGAAAAAGGTCGAGGCGATCATCAAGCCGTTCAAGCTGGATGAGGTCAAGGAAGCGCTTCAGGACGTCGGCCTTCAGGGCATCACGGTGATCGAGGCCAAAGGCTTCGGCCGTCAGAAGGGGCATACGGAGCTCTATCGCGGCGCCGAATATGTCGTGGATTTCCTCCCCAAGGTGAAGATCGAGATCGTGCTCGCCGACGACGCCGTCGCGGCGGCGGTCGAAGCGATCCGCAAGGCGGCCCAGACCGGGCGCATCGGCGACGGCAAGATTTTCGTTTCCAACGTCGAGGAAGCGGTCCGCATCCGCACCGGCGAAGTCGGGACGGACGCCATCTGAAAGCCGAGCGGCTTTCGAGACACCAGAGTTCAGTCGTTCAATCAGGAAGGACCGGTATGACTTCGGCCAACGACATTCTGAAGCAGATCAAGGACAACGACGTCAAGTTCGTCGACCTGCGCTTCACCGACCCGCGCGGCAAGCTGCAGCACGTCACCATGGACGTGACGATGATCGACGAGGACATCTTCTCCGAAGGCACGATGTTCGACGGCTCCTCGATCGGTGGCTGGAAGGCGATCAACGAGTCCGACATGATCCTCATGCCGGATCCCGAGACCGCGCATATGGACCCGTTCTTCGCGCAGTCGACGATGGTCATCATCTGCGACATTCTCGACCCGGTCTCGGGCGAGAGCTACAATCGCGACCCGCGCTCGATCGCCAAGAAGGCCGAGGCCTACCTCAACCAGTCCGGCATCGGCGACACCGCCTATTTCGGTCCCGAAGCCGAGTTCTTCATCTTCGACGACGTCCGCTATAAGGCCGACCCGTACAACACGGGCTTCAAGCTCGACTCAACCGAACTGCCGTCCAACGACGACAGCGAGTACGAGACGGGCAATCTCGGCCACCGTCCGCGCGTCAAGGGCGGCTACTTCCCTGTGCCGCCGATCGACAGCTGCCAGGACATGCGCTCCGAGATGCTGACCGTCATGGCCGAGATGGGCGTGAAGGTCGAGAAGCACCACCACGAAGTGGCAGCCGCTCAGCATGAGCTCGGCGTCAAGTTCGACACGCTCGTGAAGAACGCCGACAACATGCAGATCTACAAGTACGTGACCCACCAGGTTGCGAACGCCTACGGCAAGACGGCGACCTTCATGCCGAAGCCGATCTTCGGCGACAACGGCTCGGGCATGCACGTGCACCAGTCGATCTGGAAGGGCGGCAAGCCGACCTTCGCGGGCAACGAATACGCCGGTCTCTCCGAGAACGCGCTGTTCTACATCGGCGGCATCATCAAGCACGCGAAGGCCATCAATGCCTTCACGAACCCGTCGACCAACTCGTTCAAGCGTCTGGTCCCCGGTTACGAAGCTCCGGTTCTGCTCGCCTATTCCGCGCGCAATCGTTCGGCCTCCTGCCGTATCCCGATCGGCCAGTCGCCGAAGGCCAAGCGCGTCGAAGTTCGCTTCCCCGATCCGACCGCCAACCCCTACCTCGCCTTCGCCGCCATGCTGATGGCCGGCCTCGACGGCATCAAGAACAAGATCCACCCGGGCGCCGCCATGGACAAGGATCTGTACGACCTGCCGCCGGAAGAGCTGAAGGAAATCCCGACCGTCTGCCGCTCCTTGCGCGAAGCGCTGGAGTCTCTGGACGCGGACCGTGACTTCCTGAAGGCCGGTGGCGTGTTCGACGACGATCAGATCGACGCCTTCATCGAACTCAAGATGACCGAAGTGCTGCGCTTCGAAATGACGCCGCACCCGGTCGAGTTCGACATGTACTACTCGATCTAAGCCGTCGGGCTCATTCATCCGATCCGTCCGATCGGATAAGGGAAAAGGCCCCTCGCGGGGCCTTTTCTCGTTTCAGCGGGTCAGCATCCAGTTGAGCGTTTCGCGCCAGTCGATCATGCGGATCGGCGTCCCGTGATTGCCATCGTCGAACACAACCATTCGGATGGGATAGCTCGGCTGCCGACTGCGAACGGCATCGAAAAACGTCCGCTGACGCTCCAGAGGATAGACCTTGTCTCGCGTCCCATGCGCCAGAACGATCGGCACATCGCGTCCACCTTCGGCCTTGCGCAGCGCGTCGAAGCGATCCCAGCTGCTATTGGCGCCAAGAAGGACCAAGCCATCGATGGCGGCGACGATCGGCGCTTGGGTCAGAAGACTCCAGCAAAGTTCGCCCCCCATGGAGCCACAGGCAAGAACGATCCGCCCGGTCTCGTTTCGCGCCCGCAGGCTCTCGATCAGGTGCCCGACGCGGGTTGAATCTTCCGACCCAAGCCGTCCGCCATCCACTGTGACATAGGCCCCGCCGGCCCGCGTCAGCAGATTCTTCAGCCGATTGAAGTTTCCGCCGAAGGTCCAGTCGTTCATGCCGAGTCGGCGGTCTCCGTTGCGTCCGTGAACGAACACCACGATGGCTTTCGCGCCTGCGATTTCGCCGACTCGCGTCCAGTGGAGCCCACCATTCGGGCTCGGCAAAACCTCCTCGACCTGAGATGCGGACGGCAGACGCTCGACATAGGCGCCGCGCACGCGCCGCTCAGGGATCTCGTCGCGCACGTCGATGTCTCGCGACTCGGCGTAGGGCACATCCTTCAGGGTACCGTCCTTCGAAATCGCGGTCGGTTCGGGATAGGCGAACAGCGCGTCCTTGAAGGGTGGCAGCGTCAGACCGGACCGGGCCTCGACGGGATTTCCGACCGCCAACGCCATCACGAAGGCGCCTAGGCCCAGCGTCAGGGCAGGCGTTCGTCCGTGTCTCGGTCGGTGCAATCGCGCCATAGCTCCCATCCTTCCCTTGCTCGGCCGTTCGACATCGGCGGCATCTTTGTCCATAAACGACCCAGCTCTCGCGCCCAGTCCGAGACACGAGAACACTTGAAGAACATTGCTGAAATCGATACGTCCCACCCATGCAGTGCTCAGATTTCCGAACCTTGATGCAGAGAGGGGCCGATCGCCCATGAGCGATGATCTGTTCGCCGGATCGGCCGCACCCAAACTGACCGCCACGGCGCGCACCGCTCGCGCTCCCAAGCCGGTAGAAACGCCTGCCGCTCCCGTATCGCAGGACTACACGGCCGCCGATATCGAGGTTCTGGAGGGGCTTGAGCCCGTTCGGCGTCGGCCGGGCATGTATATTGGCGGAACCGACGAAAAGGCCCTGCATCACCTTTTCGCCGAGGTGATCGACAACTCAATGGACGAGGCCGTCGCGGGGCATGCAACGGTCATCGACGTGTCGCTCGATGCCGAGGGCTTCCTCACGGTGGCCGACAATGGGCGCGGCATTCCCATCGATCCGCACCCGAAATACAAGGACAAGTCTGCGCTCGAAGTCATCATGACGACGCTGCACGCGGGCGGCAAGTTCGATTCGAAGGTCTATGAGACTTCGGGTGGTCTGCACGGCGTCGGCGTTTCAGTGGTCAATGCGCTGTCTGACATGCTCGAAGTCGAGATCGCTCGCAACCGCAAGCTCTACCGCCAGACCTATTCGCGTGGTCTCGCCACCTCGCCGTTGGCCGAGATCGGCGACACCCAGAATCGGCGGGGAACCAAGGTCCGCTTTCATCCTGACCCGGCGATCTTCGGCCCGAATGCACGTTTCGATCCAGCGCGCCTGTTCGGCATGGCGCGTTCGAAGGCCTATCTCTTCGGCGGCGTAGAGATCCGCTGGTCCTGCGACCCTGCCCTGCTTGGCGAAGGCAGCAAGACGCCGCCTAAGGCCTCGTTCCATTTTCCAGGTGGGCTCAAGGATTATCTCGACGCCTCGCTGGAAGGCGAACAACGCATCACCGCGCAGATCTTCTCCGGCCGAACCGAACGCGCGTCGGGCCATGGCGCGGTGGAATGGGCGGTTTGCTGGACGGCGGGCGACGGCACCGTCCGCTCGTATTGCAACACGATCCCGACCCCGGAAGGCGGCGCGCACGAGACGGGTCTGCGCAACGTACTTCTGCGCGGCCTCAAGGCCTTTGCCGAACTGTCGGGCAACAAGCGTGCGGCAGCGATCACCGCCGAGGACGTGATGATCACGGCCTCCGCTATGTTGTCAGTCTTCATCCGCGAGCCTGAATTCGTCGGCCAGACCAAGGACCGGCTGGCGACGACCGAGGCCCAGCGCATCGTCGAGAACACGCTGCGCGATTCCTTCGACATCTGGCTAGCCTCTTCGCCGCAGGACGCGGCACGGCTGATCGAATGGGTGGTGGAGCGCGCCGACGAGCGGCTTCGGCGCAAGCAGGAAAAGGAAGTCAGCCGCAAGACAGCGACGCGCAAGCTGCGCCTGCCGGGCAAGCTGGCCGACTGCTCACAGACCGGGGCTGCCGGGGCCGAGATTTTCATCGTCGAGGGCGACTCGGCCGGCGGCTCGGCCAAGCAGGCGCGGGACCGCGCACGGCAGGCCATACTGCCCCTACGCGGCAAGATCCTGAACGTCGCCTCGGCAGGGCGCGAGAAGCTCGGCGCCAATCAGCAGCTCGCCGACCTGACCCTGGCGCTCGGCTGCGGCACGCGCTCGAAGTACCGACAGACCGACCTGCGCTACGAGCGCGTGATCATCATGACGGACGCCGACGTCGACGGCGCCCATATCGCCTCGCTGCTCATCACCTTCTTTTTCCAAGAAATGCCGGAGCTGATCCGCGAGGGCCATCTCTTCCTGGCGGTTCCGCCGCTCTACAAACTCAGCCAGGGCGGCAAGACCTTCTATGCACGCGATGACCGGGATCGCGAGCGATTGATCGCCAAAGAATTCAAGGGCAAAGGCAAGGTCGAGATCAGCCGGTTCAAAGGCCTGGGCGAAATGCTACCCTCTCAGCTGAAGGAGACGACCATGGACCCAAGGAAGCGAACGCTTCTGAGGGTCGTGGCGGACTCGACGCCCGAGGCCGGAACCGCTGGCGTGGTGGACGCGCTTATGGGAAACAAGCCCGAGGCGCGCTTCCGCTTCATCCAGGAGCGGGCCGCCTTCGTGAACGACCTCGATATCTAAGGAAACCTCGCCATGACCCGCTTCTCCCGGATATGGCTCGCGTCCACGCTGATGACGGTCACACTGGCGCCGCACCTCGCCTTCGCACAGGCCGCGACGGACACGCCGTCGGCCGCCGCCCCTGTGCCTGCAACCGAGACCAAGCCCGCCACTGAGGCGCCCCCTGCGCTGGCTCCCGCCCCTGCAGCCCCAAAGCCGCAGGACGAAGCAGGACGCAACGCCAAGGTGCTTTCGGCCATTGCCGGGCTCGATCCGCTCATCGGTGACGTGCAGTTGGTCGGCCCTTGGACGGATGGCGATCGCCATGGCGTCTGGCGGACGGTGATGACGCAGCCTGCGCAGGAAAACGGTGGCAACCGGTTCTTCGTTCAGCAGATCGAGCAGTCCGGCGACACCTCGCACGTATCGTCCTCAATTGAGGTGACGGAGATCGCCGAGGTGAAGGGTGCTGTGGTCGGCTATCGCGCCGATCCCCCGGCAGAAGGTCAGGAAAGCAATCTGACCCTTTTCTTCGACATCCTTCCGTTGGACGGCGAAGTGACCGACACGTACGAACTCTTCATCGCGCCCAACACTCCCTATCGCTTCGGGCCAGCCACCAACTGAACGCGCAAGTCGAGCATGACAGCCGAAACAGTGTCCGAGAGATCCATTAACTGAACCCAGGACCGGTCTTCGCGGAAAGCCTTCTTCCACAGCGCAAACCGGCCATTTGCTTGACAAATTGGGTTGTCAAGCCTATGGCGCACCTAACCTATGCGCGGAGACGGGCTTCGGCGACATTCTCCTCCGACAGAAAGACATAGCGATCTCATGCACTTCTCTGAACTAGGCTTGAGCGCGAAGGTTCTTTCCGCTGTCGAGGCGGCGGGCTACTCGCAACCGACCCCGATCCAGGAACAGGCCATTCCTTACGCCTTGGCGCGCCGGGACGTTCTCGGCATCGCGCAGACCGGCACGGGCAAGACGGCCTCCTTTGTGCTCCCGATGCTGACCATGCTCGAACAGGGCCGAGCCCGGGCGCGCATGCCGCGCACCGTCATCATGGAGCCGACCCGCGAACTGGCCGCGCAAGTCGAAGAGTCCTTCGTCAAGTACGGCGCCAACCAGCGCCTGAACGTTGCGCTGCTGATCGGCGGCGTTTCCTTCGAAGAGCAGAACAAGAAGCTTGAACGCGGCGTCGATGTTCTGATCGCGACGCCCGGCCGACTGCTCGACCATTTCGAACGTGGCCGCCTACTGATGACCGGCGTTGAGATCCTCGTCATCGACGAGGCCGACCGGATGCTCGACATGGGCTTCATTCCCGACATCGAGCGGATCTGCAAACTCATCCCCTTCACCCGTCAGACCTTGTTCTTCTCGGCCACCATGCCGCCGGAAATTACTCGTCTGGCCGACCAGTTCCTCCAGAATCCCGTGCGAGTCGAAGTCGCCAAGGCGTCCTCTACCGCCAAGACGGTGGAACAGCGCTTGGTCGCCACCCGCAAGGAAGACTACGCCAAGCGCGAGGCGCTTCGCCGCGTCATCCGCAGCCAAGGCGAAGAGATCACCAACGCCATCATCTTCTGCAACCGCAAGCGCGACGTCTCGCTGCTGTTCCGCTCCATGGAGAAGCACGGCTTTTCGGTCGGCGCGCTGCATGGCGACATGGACCAGCGCTCGCGCACCATGACGCTGCAGTCGTTTCGAGACGACAAGATCACCTTTCTCGTCGCCTCCGATGTTGCGGCGCGCGGTCTCGATATTCCCATGGTCAGCCACGTCTTCAACTTCGACGTCCCGATCCATGCCGAAGATTATGTTCACCGCATCGGCCGCACCGGCCGCGCCGGACGGTCGGGCAAGGCTTTCACGCTGGTTTCTAAGTCCGACCAGAAGTTTCTCGATGCTATCTTGGCCATGACGGGCCAGGACATCGAATGGTTCGAGGGCGATCTGACGACGATCTCTGCGGCGGCCGACGACGAGGGCGATCGCGGAACCGAGCGGCGCAGTAGCCGCCGTGGCGAACGCGGCGAGCGGAGCGAGTCCACCCGCACCAGATCCCCGCGCACCCGAAGCCGCAGCCGAGGAGAGCGCATGGCCGAGACAACCGAAACGCCCGAAACCGATGTCGAGCTCGATGTCGTCGAGGCTGCGGAGCGTACGCTGGCGAGTTTCGACAGCGAAGTCGCGCCTGTAGCAGAGGCCGCCCCCTTCACGCGCCGTGACCGGGATCGCACACCGCGCGAGAATCCGCGACGGTCGAGCAGTGCCGCTCCTTACAACAATGACCGGCGTGGCGGCCGCTCTTCCGGGATGGACGAGCCGAGCCCCGTTGGTTTCGGTGACGATATTCCCGCTTTCATGCTGATCGGTACAGGCGCTCGCCTCTGAGGTGCCATCGGCATTGACCGGACAAATCGAGGCCGGGGCTTCCCGGCTCACGTAAACAAAATGGCCAGCCTCATTCCAAGGCTGGCCTTTTTGCTTGTTAGGAATGGCGCTCTCGATGTCCCTGCTTCAAGCGTGGGACGATAGCGTTCAGGCGTCGGCGGTTTCAAGCTGCTTGGCATCGGCCGGTTTCAGTTCCACCGACTCGCCGCAGCCGCAGGCCGACGTCTGATTGGGATTGTTGAACACGAAACCCGATCGCAGCACGGTCTCCTCGTAGTCCATGCATGTCCCCAGCAGAAACAGGACAGCTTCTGGCGCGACGAAGACACATGCACCCTCATGCTCGACAACGTCTTCCCCTGGCTTGGGACCGTCTGCGAGGGCGATGGTGTATTCCATCCCAGCGCAGCCACCCTTCTTGATGCCGACGCGAATGCCTAGCGCCTCGCCGTTCGCGGCCGTGATCGAGCGAACCCGCTCGGCCGCCGTGTCGGTCAGCGTCATTACCGCGAAGCGTCCCATGCTGGATCCCTTCTCAAGCTCTACTTTCAAATGGTGAAGACTGCGATGGGACGCAAGCCCTCACCAACCCGGACGCCCGTCAGTACCAACCGACGGCCACCTGGGCCTCTTCGCTCATTCGCTCTGGCGTCCAGGGAGGATCGAACACGAGTTCGACTTTGACCACCTGAATGCCCTCGACCGTACCCACGGCATTCTCGACCCAACCGGGCATCTCGCCCGCGACGGGGCAGCCTGGGGCAGTCAGAGTCATGTCGATCGCGACGTTTCGGTCGTCATCGATGTCGATCTTGTAGATCAAGCCGAGCTCGTAGATATCAGCCGGAATTTCCGGGTCATAGACCGTCTTGAGCGCTGAGACGATATCGTCCGTCAGCCGCGTCAACTCCTCGGCCGGGATGGCGGACACGGCGGTGCCGCCGCACGCCAAGGCGATATTGGCCTCGGCGCGATCCGGCCTTTCGGTCTCCTCGACCGACGCTGCGGCACTGTGAGAGGTGTTTTCCATCGTTTGATTCCTCAGGCGAAGAAGCGCCTAGCCTTTTCGAGGGCTTCCGCCAGACTATCGACTTCTGCCCTCGTGTTGTAGAGGCCAAACGAGGCGCGGCAGGTCGACGTGGCGCCGAAGCGCTTCAGCAAGGGTTGCGCGCAATGCGTGCCGGCGCGGACCGCGACGCCTTCCCGGTCGATGACCATAGCGACATCGTGCGAATGGATGCCTTCCAGGTCGAAAGAGATGATCGCGCCCTTGCCCGGCGCGTTGCCGTAGATCCGCAACGAGTTGATCGCTGTCAGCCGCTCCGTCGCATAGGTGAGCAACTCGTGCTCGTGGGCGGCAATCCGATCTCGTCCGATCGAGAGCATGTAGTCGAGCGAGGCGGCCAAGCCGATTGCTTGGACGATCGGCGGGGTGCCGGCTTCGAAGCGATGGGGTGGAGCGTTGTAGGTGACCTTGTCCTCGCTGACCTCGACGATCATCTCGCCGCCGCCATTGAAGGGACGCATCTGCTCCAACCGCTCGCGCTGGCCGTAGAGCACGCCGATACCCGTCGGCCCGTACACCTTGTGGCCGGTGAAGATGTAGAAGTCGCAGCCGATCTCCTGCACGTCGATGCTGAGATGAACGGCGCCCTGGCTGCCATCGACGAGAACGGGGATGTTCCGCTCCTGCGCCAGCGCACAGATGTCCTTGACCGGCGTCACCGTACCCAGGACATTGGACATGTGGGTGACGGCAACGAGCTTGGTTCGCGGACCGATCGCCTTGGCGAAATCCTCCAGCGAGACCGAACCGTCGTCCGCGACCGGCACGAACACGAGCTTGGCGCCGCGCCTCTCCCGCAGGAAATGCCAGGGCACCAGATTGGAATGGTGCTCCATGATTGTCAGGACGATCTCGTCGCCTTCTGCGATTTCCTGCTCGAACCCGTAGGAAACGAGGTTGATCGCTTCCGTCGCCGAACGCGTGAAGACGATTTCCTCCGGCGTCGGTGCGTTCAGAAAGCGGCGAACCGTTTCACGCGCATTTTCGAAGGACTCCGTCGCGGCATTCGACAGAAAATGCAGGCCGCGATGGACGTTTGCATATTCGTCGGCATAGGCGTGGTGGATTGCGTCGAGCATGGCATTCGGCTTCTGCGCCGAGGCACCATTGTCGAGATAGACGAGCGGCTTGCCGTAGACGGATTTCGAGAGGATCGGAAAATCCCTCCGAATGCTCTCTACATCGTAGGGTTGCCGATCCAGGGTCGCAGAGCTGAACGGGGCATTCATCGCGTCCGGTCCTCCGGCTGGGCGCTCGTCCCCGAAGGAACGAGCGCCGGATGGGTCAGTGTCGGCTATCGAGCCAAGCGTCGATCCGCGCTTCCAGCGCTTCGACCACGGCCTCGTCTTCCAGTTCTTCGACCACTTCGCCGACGAAAGCCTTCACCAGAAGCGAACGCGCCTTGGCCTCGGGGATGCCTCGGCTCATCAGGTAGAAGAGGTGGTCGGCATTGATCTCGCCGGCCGTGGCGCCATGGCCGCACTGGACGTCGTCCGCGAAGATCTCAAGCTCCGGCTTGGCAGAGAACTCGCCGTCCTCCGAAAGGAGCAACGTGTTGCAGGCGAGACGCGCGTCGGTTTTCTGTGCGCCCTTGGCGACGCGGATCATGCCCTGGAACACGCCATGACCGCCCAAGACCACGTTGCGGAAAATCTCCGTCGAGGTCGTGTGGGCGACAGTGTGGTTCAGCGTGGTCGTGACATCCACATGCTGGCCGTCCTGCAGGAGATTAACGCCGCGAATCTTGATATCGGCGCCCTCGCCTTCCGTCACCGCGTGAACCTCCTGGCGCACGACGGCTCCGCCGGCGTTCAGGACGAAAAGGCGCAGCTGCGAATTGGCGCCGAGCGTCACGTTAAGCTGTCCGAGATGGCTCTCGTCCAAGCCCTTTTCCTGGACCACGATCCAAAGGAGATCGGTGTCGTCACCGAGCTCCAGGGTAAAAACCGCAGTGGAGACGGCGCCCGGACCGGCCGGCGCCGCGCGCTCGACAATGGTCGCACGCGAACCCGCGCCGACGCGCACATTGGCGAAGCTCTGGCCGCCGGTGGCGCTGGGCTCCGGTCGAAGTTCGATGGGGGACGCCAGCGTCAGGCCGGCCGCGATGTCGATCTCTACGCCGCGCGCACCCATCGCCTGGTTCAGAACCCGGATCGTGTCGAAGCCGCGATCGAGATGGTTGACCGACTGGTTCCACCGCGCGGTGGTCCGGCCTTCGGCAAGGGTAAGGCCGGAGACGGGATCGTTGCCAGCCGCCGCACGATCGAGTTCGACCACGAGCGATTGCGGCAGGAGCGGCGTCAGGAAGGTCGGTTGGCCAGCAATCTCGGCGCTTTCCTCACGCTTCTGGCGACCCAGAAGAGCGCGAAGATCCGTGTAGTGCCAAGCTTCGACGCGGCGGCTCGGGAGCCCCTCGCTTCGCAGCATGTCGAGCGCCTCGCGCGAGGCGTCGTTGGAAACGCGCCCCTCGGCTCGGTCGATCAGCGCCAGTTCCGCCGCCGTGCGCGGCTGCGTCTTGGTGAGTGACATCAGGCGGCCTCGCCGATGATCTGCGCGTAGCCTTCGTTCTCCAGCTGCAGCGCCAGGTTCTTGTCGCCCGACTTGATGATGCGGCCCTTGTAGAGGACGTGCACCTTGTCTGGCACGATGTAGTCGAGCAGGCGCTGGTAGTGGGTGATGACGAGGAAGGAGCGATCAGCGCCGCGCAGAGCGTTGACGCCGTCCGCCACGATCTTCAACGCGTCGATGTCGAGGCCAGAATCGGTCTCATCGAGAACGCAGAGCTTGGGCTCGAGCAGCGCCATCTGCAGGATCTCGGCGCGCTTTTTCTCGCCGCCGGAGAAGCCGACGTTGAGCGGACGCTTCAGCATGTCCATGTCGATCTTGAGATCAGCCGCCGAACCCTTCACCCGGCGAATGAAGTCGGGCGTTGTCAACTCGCCCTCGCCGCGTGCCTTGCGCTGCGAGTTGAGGGCGGTCTTAAGAAAGGTCATGGTGGCGACGCCCGGGATCTCCAGCGGATACTGGAAGGCCAGGAAGACGCCCGAGGCGGCACGCTCGGCCGCATCCATCTCCAAGATGGACTCGCCGTTGTATAGAATGTCGCCCTCGGTGACCTCGTAATCCTCGCGCCCCGCGATGATGTAGGAGAGCGTGGATTTGCCCGATCCGTTCGGGCCCATGATCGCGGACACTTCGCCGGCTTCCACCGTCAGGTCCAAGCCGCGAAGGATTTCGGTTCCGGTCTCGGCGACCCGGGCGTGAAGGTTCTTGATTTCCAGCATCGTCGTTCTTCTAAGGTTTGGGGAGACAAGCCGCGCTCAAGCGCGGCTTTCTTTGAATGGTGAGGCCCGGCGGGCTTGACTCAGCCGACGCTGCCTTCAAGCGAAATGCCGATCAGCTTCTGCGCTTCGACGGCGAACTCCATGGGCAGCTGCTGGATCACGTCCTTGACGAAGCCGTTCACGATGAGCGCCACGGCCTCCTCCTCCGGAATACCGCGCTGCATGCAGTAGAAGAGCTGGTCCTCGGAGATCTTCGAGGTGGTCGCCTCGTGCTCGAACTGCGCCGAGGCGTTCTTGGCCTCGATATAGGGAACGGTATGCGCCCCGCAGTCCTCGCCGATCAGAAGCGAGTCGCACTGCGTGAAGTTGCGTGCGTTGGAGGCCTTGCGCATCGCCGTCACCTGACCGCGATAGGTGTTGTTGGAATGGCCGGCCGAGATTCCCTTGGAGATGATCCGGCTCGATGTGTTCTTGCCGATATGGATCATCTTCGTGCCGCTATCGATCTGCTGACGACCGTTGGACACCGCAATCGAATAGAACTCACCACGCGAATTGTCGCCGCGCAAGATGCAGGACGGGTACTTCCAGGTGATGGCGGAACCGGTCTCGACCTGCGTCCAAGAGATGCGCGAGTTCGTGCCCCGGCAATCGCCGCGCTTGGTGACGAAATTGTAGATGCCGCCCTTGCCGTCCTTGTCGCCAGGATACCAGTTCTGGACGGTCGAGTATTTGATCTCGGCATCGTCCAGCGCCACGAGTTCGACGACCGCAGCGTGAAGCTGGTTCTCGTCGCGCTGCGGTGCCGTGCAGCCTTCGAGATAGGAGACGTAGGAGCCGGCATCGGCGATGATCAGCGTCCGCTCGAACTGGCCGGTGTTCCGCTCGTTGATGCGGAAATAGGTCGAGAGCTCCATCGGGCAGCGAACGCCCGGCGGAATGTAGACGAAGGAGCCGTCGGTGAAGACGGCGGAGTTCATCGTCGCGAAGAAATTGTCCGACACCGGCACGACCGTGCCGAGATACTTGCGCACGAGATCGGGGTGCTCGCGGATCGCCTCCGAGATCGGCATGAAGATCACGCCGGCCTTCTGAAGCTCCTTCTTGAAAGTCGTGGCGACGGACACGGAGTCAAACACCGCGTCGACCGCGACGCGCCGCCCGTAGCTACCTTCGGAGGGTGGTACGCCGGAATCATCCTCGCTGCCGAACTCGGACGGCTCGTCCGGCTTGCGCACGCCCGCCAGAATTTCCTGCTCCTTCAGCGGAATGCCGAGCTTCTCGTAGGTGCGCAGAATCTCGGGATCGACCTCGGCCAGCGATGCCGGACCCGACATCGACTTGGGTGCGGCGTAGTAGTGGATGTCCTGGAAGTCGATCGCGGGATAGTCGAGACGGGCCCAGGACGGGCTCTCCATCGTCTTCCAGCGCTCGAACGCCTGGAGCCGCCATTCCAGCATCCACTCGGGCTCGCCCTTCTTGCCGGAGATGAGACGAATAGTCTCCTCGGTCAGGCCCTTGGGAGCGACGTCCATCTCGATCTGGGTTTCGAAGCCGTATTTGTACTGATCGACGTCGATACGGCGGACCTGATCGATGGTCTCCTGGACTGCTGGCATGCTCATTCTCCCTACTCGCCGGATTCAAAGTCCGGTGGTTGGTTATTCGGTCGGCATATATCGATTGTGCGCGACCGTTGAAATGGTGATCCGAAGTGAAAAGTTGAAGATCTGTAACCAGATTAACGGCACCTTCTTTCTCAGGCCGCTCTCGGATCCTCTTTCTCCAGGCTTTTCATCCATATGCGCTCGAAGGCGTCTGCGAAGGCGTCGAGATCGGACGCCGTTGTTTCGAGCCCAAAGCTGACGCGAATCGCTCCTGTCTCGGGTTCGATTGCGGCCCCGCCGTTTCTGAGCGCCAGCAGAACATGGCTCGCGCCGAGTTTGCCGGAAGAACAGGCCGACCCGGCCGACACCGCGATGCCCTGAAGGTCCAAGGCGATCTGAACCGTTTCCGCGCGAAAGCGGGGATGATGGAGCGCCACCGTCTGAGGCAGCGTCGTATGGTCTTGTCCAAGGACGAGGCTGGCATCCAATCGTGACAGCCGCTCCACGAGACGCTGCCGCTTTTCGCGCAGCTCGCCGGAGCGCCCCAGACGCAGGCCGGCGGCCTCGGCCGCAGCACCGAAAGCGACCACGAGAGGCAAGGCTTCCGTTCCCGCTCTCTGGCGCGTTTCCTGCGCTCCGCCGGTGATCAACGGGTCTGGTCGGAAGCGCTCGTCGCGGAGCACGAAGGCACCTACGCCTTTAGACGCGCCGATCTTGTGCCCCGACAAGATGATCGCATCACAGAGCGGAAGCAGGCTGTCGATCGGCAGGCGGCCGACCATCTGAACGACGTCGAGCACCAGCCGAATGCCATGATCGCGGCAGATTGCGGAGATGGCTTCCACGCGCTGAAGCGCGCCGGTCTCACTATTGGCGACGCTCATCGCGAGAAGGCCGGGACCGGCCTCAGCCCAGGTCGTCAACGTCTCGAAATCGACGACTCCGTTCCGATCCACGCCCAGACGCGTGATCGCCGCAGCGGGATATCGACCGCCCTCGCGGATACAGGGATGATCCGTGTCGAGAACGGCCAGACGCTCCAGCGTCGTGATCTGACCACCGCTTCGCCAATTCGGCGTGAGGCAGGTGGACGCGGCTTCGCTGGCGCCGCTGGTGAAGACGACCTGGTCTGCAGAAGCCCCGACCAATCCGGCGACCTGCGCGCGGGCACGAGCCAACGCAGCGCGTGCGGCTCGGCCTTCCGAATGAACCGAAGACGGATTGCCGACCAAGTCCAAAGCGCGAACGAAGGCTTCGCGCGCTTCGGGCAGAAGCGGCGCGCTGGCATTGTAGTCGAGATAGATGCGTCGCCCGGAAGCCGTCATCCCAAACCTTTGCCGACGGACGGAACCGAAATGGGGTCGCGAAAATCGTTGTATTCGAGCCGGTCCGCGGACTACATAGCCCCCTTGAGGGAAGCGTGTAGTTTTGAATCGTTCTAAGCATAGAACCTACGAGGCTGCCTATCCTCCGTCAAGGTGCCGGCCTTCTCCGGCGCCGCTTCCTTGAGGTTTGCAAGCGATGCCCGAAGTTATCTTCAACGGTCCGGCCGGTCGTCTGGAAGGCCGCTACCAGGCGGCGAAGGAAAAGAACGCGCCCATCGCGCTCGTCCTTCACCCCCATCCCCGCTTCGGCGGCACGATGAACAACCAGATCGTCTACCAGCTCTTCTACATGTTCGTGGAGCGCGGGTTCACGACCCTTCGCTTCAACTTCCGGGGCATCGGCCGCAGCCAGGGCGAGTTCGACCACGGTTCGGGTGAGTTGTCCGACGCCGCTGCTGCGCTCGACTGGATTCAGGCCATTCACCCCGATTCGAAGAATTGCTGGGTCGCCGGCTACTCCTTCGGCTCGTGGATCGGCATGCAGCTTTTGATGCGCCGGCCGGAGATCGAGGGCTTCATGTCCATCGCGCCCCAGCCCAATTCCTACGACTTCTCGTTCCTGGCGCCCTGCCCGTCCTCCGGCCTCATCATCCATGGAGACAAGGACAAGGTCGCGCCGCCCAAGGACGTACAGGGGCTGGTCGACAAGCTGAAGACCCAGAAGGGCATCCTGATCACGCAGAAGACGATCGAGGGTGCTAACCATTTCTTCACGGACCACACGCCCGAACTGATGGCGGAATGCGCAGAATATCTGGATCGCCGCCTGATCGGCGAACTGTCCGACGTGCGCCCCAAGCGCCTGAAGTAAGCCCCCGTCTCGCGTCGGATGACGAGCATCCGACGCGACAGGAGAGAAAGACCATGCCGAAGTTCAAGTCCGATTTTCTGCGCGTCCTCGACGAGCGCGGCTTCATCCACCAGATCTCCGATCCGGAAGGTCTGGACGCGCTCGCTCTCAACGGGCCGATCACAGGCTATGTCGGCTACGACGCGACGGCGACGTCGATCCATATCGGCAATCTCATCTCCGTCACCATGCTCTACTGGCTGCAGGAAACCGGTCACAAGGCGATCAGCCTGATGGGCGGCGGCACGTCGATGGTGGGCGACCCGTCGTTCCGCGACAGCCAGCGCGGCATGCTCACCCCTGAGCAGATCCAGACCAATATCGACGGCATCCAGCGCGTTTTCGGCAACATCTTGCGCTATGACGGGCCGAATCCGGCCATGATGGTGAACAATGCCGATTGGCTGATGAAGCTCAACTATGTCGAGTTCTTGCGCGATGTCGGCCGGCACTTTTCGGTCAACCGCATGCTGAGCTTCGATTCGGTGAAGCTGCGGCTCGACCGGGAGCAGTCGCTGAGCTTCCTCGAATTCAACTACATGATCATGCAGGGCTACGACTTCACCGAGTTGAACCGCCGCCACGGCACGGTTCTGCAGATGGGCGGGTCGGACCAATGGGGCAACATCATCAACGGTGTCGACCTCAGCCATCGCA
This sequence comes from Aureimonas sp. AU40, assembly GCF_001463785.1. Taxonomy (NCBI): domain Bacteria; kingdom Pseudomonadati; phylum Pseudomonadota; class Alphaproteobacteria; order Hyphomicrobiales; family Aurantimonadaceae; genus Aureimonas; species Aureimonas sp. AU40. The sequence goes on along the minus strand of NZ_BBWL01000041.1, from coordinate 355,596 downwards.
TGGGCGGGCCGCAGCTCTACGCACTGACGACGCCGCTTCTCACCAAGTCGAGCGGCGAGAAGATGGGCAAGTCGGCCTCCGGCGCGGTCTGGCTGAACGGCGATCTCTTCAGCCCCTATGACTTCTGGCAGTACTGGCGGAACACCGAGGACGCGGATGTCGGTCGCTTCCTGAAGATCTTCACCCGCCTGCCGCTGGACGAGATCGCGCGCCTAGCCGCGCTCGGTGGCTCCGAGATCAACGAGGCCAAGAAAGTGCTGGCGACCGAGGCGACCGCCATCGTCCACGGGCGGGACGCGGCCACAAGGGCCGCCGAGACGGCCCGCACGACCTTCGAGGAAGGGGCACTTGCCGAAAGCCTGCCGACCATCGAGATCGCCAAGGCCGATCTCGCAGGAGGCATCGGCATCCTGTCGCTGCTGGTGAAAGCCGGTCTTGCTGCTTCCAATGGCGAGGCGCGCCGGCATGTCGCGGGCGGGGCCGTACGTCTGGCCGACCAGCCGATCACCGACGACCGCAAGCTGGTCGGCGAAGCCGAGATTCAGGACGGAGTGGCCAAACTGTCGCTCGGCAAGAAGCGCCACGTCCTCGTGCGCATCGGCGACTGACCGCTCCTATCCGGCGAACCCTACGAAAGGCGGCTCCTCCGGGCCGCCTTTTTCATTGGTAGGAGAAGATCTGGCGGAAGATGCCGGGCGCGATCACCGAGATCGGATTGACCACCAATGTCGGCGAGGCGAAGGGGCCGTCGAGCCGGTATGTGATGCCGATGAGACCGCCTTCGTTGCCATTGCCGAGAATTTGGCCAAGCACGGGAATGGCACCGAACATACGGTTAAGCCCGTAGGCCGGCATGAAGGAGCCGGAAATATCGATCTGACCCTTGGCATTGTAGAGCGTGCCGTTGAAGCTCGATCCGAAGACCGGGCCACGCAGGATTCCGTCCGCCACGCGCAGCGTCGAACCGGTGTAGCTGAGCTTGGCCGATGCGTGATCGAAGAAGGCCCGCTCGGTCTGCAGATTCTGGCCAACCGCTTGGGACAGTGTCTGGTCGCTTTGCCCGCCGGACGATCCGACGATGCGCGACAGCCTGGGCTCGTCCACGAGCGTGAAGTTCGTCAGTTGCAGAGCGCCTTGGTAGGATGTGTCCGCCGTGCCGAGAAGATCGAGCGTCGCCTGTCCGCCCTGCATGTGCTGATAAAGGCCGGCAAATCCCAACAATGCGCCAAGATCGGCGCTGCGCAGCCGTATCGCCTGCACGTCGCCTCGCGGCGACAGGTCCCCTGTCACGGCCCCGCCGCCGACGGAGCCGCCAAGATTGAGCGCAGCCATGCGACCTTTGGCGCTGGCATAGTTCATCTGAAAGTCGCGGATGCTCTGTCCGTTGAACCCGTTCAGAACGTCGATATCGGCATTCACGTCGAAGGTCCCGCCGCCGATCTTGCGGTCCTTCTTGCCGACATTGCCTTTCAACTCGGCCAGGATCGGACGAGCGTCGAAGCGCGATCCCGTCAGCTCGACGCCATAGCCGTTGCGATGGCGTGTGACCTTCACCGCAATGTCGTCCCCCGGATTGAGCGAGACATTGGTGAGATTGGCGCTCGACAACCCTTCGCCGTCCAACGCCACACTTCCCTTCGCCGCGAACCCTTCGCCAGTCAGGTTGATGTCGCGTAGGTTCGTTCCGCCCTCGCCTTGCGCCACGAGAAAGGACAGCGCGGCGGGCACGCCGGCCCCCTTCTTCCAGGCGATGAACGGCAGATCGAGCGTCGCGTCGCGAAGGTCCAGCTCGGCCCGAAGGCCGGAGGGGGTCTGTGAGATCTCCGCCTTGGTGGTTCCAGCGAGGACGCCTTTCAAAGCTGGCACGGCCTCGGCAACCCTCTTGCCCGGAATCGTCGCCGACACGTCCACCCGCCGCTCGCCCACCGGCTTCTCGCCGAAGGGAAGGATGAAGTTGAGGTCGCCCGGTAGCCCTTCGATCTCCGCATCGAGCGAGCCGCTGGCTTGACCGGGAATGACATGCAGGACGCCATCCAGCTTGGAGAGTCTGCGCCCTTGAATCGGCTGGCCTGGGTCGACCTTTTTCAGGTTCGCTTCGACGTTCCAGGCTTCCACCTGCTTCTCAGGCGCAATCCCCTCGCCCAGCCGGAACGACGCCTCGACCTTCGCCTCGACCTCGCCGGACACCTTGGTGGGATCGAGATCGACGGATCGAAGCGCGTGGATCGGCTCGGAATTGGCGACCTCCAGCGCGTCCCGAATCGCGCCGCTGGCCGCAAGGTCGAGATCGATATGGAGATCGCGCTGACTGCCCTCCGCCGGCTTGCCCAGCGTTACTTTCGCCGGGCCGACCGCCAGATCGGGATGGCCCACCATGTCGGAACGATCGACGAAGACGGTGGTCGTCCCGCCGCGCGTTTCCAAACGGCCATTGGCCTTTTCGAGCCGGGGCACCGTTCCAACCGTCGCAAGGTCCATGTCTCGTAGGTCGAGGTCGATCTGCAACTCGCTGTCCTGAGGCGCCCGGTCCGGCTTGAAGGCTTCGCCGAGCCGAGCGCGGGCGACGTCGATGCGGATCGAGCCGCCCGGCACGGCGCCTTCATCCCCGATATGCGCGATCACCCAGTTGCGCGCCTTGCCCGACACGTTGAACGGCCAGAAGGCCTTGATCGACTCCGCCGAAAGATCGACGGCCTCCAGACTCAAGGACGTGAGATCGTCTGGCGAGCGTCCGCGATAAATGGCGTTGCCCGTCAGCTTGCCCTTCGACGGCTCGAGATCGAGCTGGGTAATCTCCGCCGTCTGGGCGAGCGGATCGATCAGACCGTCGAGCCAGAGGCTCGCCTCGCGCGGCTCGGTTTCCCCCTCCGGCAGGCCCACCTTGGAGCGGATCTGCTTGGTGCCCACTCGAAAGCGCAGGCGATCGGGGTCGGCCACGCCATCCGTGACCACGGGCTCCGCCGTGCCTTCCAGATCGAAACCCACATCGCGAAATCGCAAGGGGCTGGACAGGACCTGCACCCTGTCCTCGCCCTCCCGATATTCGAGTCGAAGCGCCGAGGGTTCGATCTCGGTTCGGTTCAGGCCTAGCTGCAGATGTCCCGCGCCGGACCGGAGTGAAACGCCGAGAACGGCCATGCCGGTCTCGGCTTGCCGGTGCATGCCGGCCTCGAGCGAAATCGATGCATCGCTGCCGAAGGGGCGCTCGTCCTTCGTTTCCGAAAGCGGAGCCGGCGGTAGAACGGCGGCGAGATCGATCGAGCCCGAGCGAAGCGAGAAGGATTGCAGGCGGGCGCTGTCCGGGTCGAAATCCGCAGCCCCACCGATCGAAAACGGAACCCCTGCAATGTCGAACTTGGAATAGAGCGACAGCGAGCCATCCAGCGCGCGGTGCAGTTCGGCCCGCTCCAGGCGAAGATCCGGCACGCGGGCGAAGGCGCCGGTAAAGCCTTCGATCGTGATGTCCACGAAGGCAACCGTGTCGAAATGGTAGGCCTGGAGGGCCTGAAGCTGGCGCTCGAGCGTTCGGATCGCGCTTTCGGCTGCTCGCGAGATGCGAGAGCGAGGCGGCTCGGCATCCGTGGTGGGCAAGGCGGCCGGGACGTCCGTGGACTGGACGCGCGCCGGGCCGCGATAGCGCTCCGAGGGTGTTTCGCCGAAAGCTGCCAGATCGATCCGCGCTCGCTCGATTTCCAGGCGCCCGAATTCCAGCGAGCCGCCGACGAGCGGCAGCAGACGAACGGCGACCGAAACGCGGCCGATCTCCGAACTCAGCTCCGGACGATCGCGTCGATGCAGCGCCACATCGTCCCACGACAGAGCCAGAATGCCGTCGCGGCGCACCTCGAAGCGCTGCGCGCCCAAGGATACGTCGTAGGCCGGCCCGAAGAGCCGCGACAATGCTGCCTTGGTCTGGCCCTGCACGAAGGCCTCGCCGGCCGGCGTGCCAAACAGGACGAAAAGACCAAGCGCGGCAAGCATCGCAATCAGGACAAGCAAGCTGACCATCGCGCCAAAAAGGCGAACGACCCGCGTCATGCAGGGGACCCTGCGCCGAAGCGCCGCAGGCGTAAACGAGGGGTCGGCCGTGGCGTCTCGAAGCGGCATGCCATGAGGAGCTGCATCGTTCCTTCGGTCTTGGACGCCCGCCGGCGGGCATTGCGGTCTGGTGAATTTTTCGGATCGGGCTGCCCGAACCATGGCCCGCTGATATAGACGAACGAACCGAGGGGTGAAGTCGATGTGGTCCCGTCGTCTCGCTCATGCCGTGTCTTTTGGCCGAAAGGAAGGCTCCCATGTCCGTACCCAGTGTAGGGCAAAACTGTCCCGATTTTGAACTGCCGGAAAGCGATGGGCAGCTCGTCTCCAAAGCCTCGCTCAAGGGTCGGCCCTTCGTCCTCTACTTCTATCCGAAAGACGACACGTCCGGCTGCACCACGGAGGCGATCGAGTTCACGGCTTTGATCGAGGCCTTCGCAGCGCTGGGCGTTGAGGTCTTTGGCGTTTCGCCCGATTCAGTGAGCAAGCACTGCCGCTTTCGAGACAAGCACGGCTTGAAGGTCGGCCTGCTCGCCGACGAGGAAAAGACGCTGCTTCAGGCGTTCGGGGTCTGGGTCGAGAAGAGCATGTATGGTCGGAAGTATCTGGGCGTCGAGCGCACCACGGCTCTGATCGACCGCGAAGGCAAAATCGCGAAGGTCTGGGAAAAGGTCAAGGCGGGTGGCCATGCAAAGGAGGTCTTGGACGTCGCCAAGGCTTTAAAGGACAGCGAGGCGTGAGCGAGGCCGTGCCCGGTACGCTCCGCGCCAGCGCGATCACGGCTTTGTCCACCGCGGACTTGGCGGAAAAGGCGCGGTTGACCACGGCTGCAGGCGAAAGGTGGTTCGCCCGCCGGCTCGGCCTGTCGGCGCCGACGGACCCCGCGCCGCCGAGCCGGCCCGGACGCCCTGCCGAGCCGCGTCTCGTCCCGCCGCGACAGGTGCCCCGTCGCTCGGTCCACACGCCGGAAGGGCGGATCGCGATGATCCATGCCCTCGCCCATATCGAGTTGAACGCCATCGATCTGGCACTGGATATCGTGGCGCGGTTCTGCGGCCAGCCCGTTCCCCGCTCTTTCTTCGACGGCTGGATGACGGTCGCCATGGAAGAGGCCAAGCATTTCGGGCTGCTCTCGACCCGGCTGCATGATCTCGGCTCGCACTATGGCGCGCTGCCGGCGCATGACGGCTTGTGGCAGGCGGTCGAGGTGACCTCGCACGATCTCTCCTCGCGCCTGGCCATCGTGCCTCTGATCTTGGAAGCGCGGGGGCTCGACGTCACGCCCTCGCTTCTCCTGAAGCTTGGCGAGGTCGGCGATCGCGAAACGGCGGCGATTCTGGAGATCATCTACAACGACGAGAAGAAGCACGTCGCGATCGGCGCCAAATGGTTTCGCTTCCTTTGCGCCCGGCAGCGGATCGACCCGGCCCGGCGGTTTCAGGAGATCGTTCGCGAATGCTTTCGAGGCGAGGTGAAGCCGCCCTTCAACGACCGGGCGAGGGCCGAAGCGGGCTTGACGCCGACCTTCTACCGCTCGCTTTCGCCGCTTTCGAGCTGACGACCATCCAACGATCTCAACGCTCCATTAACCCTAACGAGGTCTAATGCCGGCATCGCCTGTGCGTTCGTTTGAGTTGGAGTCGATTGCGGATGGCTTCCGAATCTCGAAGAAGCGTTTTCGGCCAACGGTCGGCCCCGCACACGATCGTCATCGCGCGTGGCGATAAGATCCGGCACTGGACCGTGCGGCCCTGGCTTCTGGGCTCCGGCATCGGCCTTCTGGGTCTGACGCTGACCGGAAGCCTCGCGCTCGCCGGCGCCTATCTCTTCAACGACAACATCGTGGCCGCGCTTCTGGCGCGCGAAGTCAAGGTGACCAATGCCTATGAAGAGCGTATGGGCGCGCTGCGCAACGAGATCGACCGGCTGAAGACCGGCCAGACCAAGGTCCGTGATACCGTTGCCGCGCAGGTTCAGGACCTTCTCAGCCAGCAGGCGGAACTGACGGACCGGTTCCAACAATTGCAGCCGCTCCTTGAAAAGGCGCAAGGCATGGGCGTCCTCGCCCCCGCCGAAAAGGCTACCAAGGAAGACGAGCATCCGGCCCCCGCCGCAACGAACGCAAAGGCGGAGACCGCCAAGCCGCCCGCCGGCGACCTCATGGAGGACATCAGCGCCCTCCCCCTGCGCCACGCGGATGTCAGCCAGATCGCCGATCTCGTTCTGCCGACCATCCGGCGGTCCGTCAGCATGGTCAGCGACGAGCAGACCAGCACGATCGCCGAACTCACACGCACGGCACAGGAGCGCGTCGGCCGTCTCGCGGGCGTTTTGGGTTCGATCGGCATTCGAACCGACGAGACGAATTCCGCGATGGGCGGACCCTTCATTCCCGCCGACGGCGACCTGTCCTTCGGAGAGAGCCTGAACCTGCTCGACCAGACTCTGCGCGCCTATGACGATCTTCGGACCCGCTCGGCGCGAATGCCGCTGGCCGATCCGCTCCCCGGCGCCACGATCAGTTCGACATTCGGCGTCCGCCCCGACCCCTTCTTTCGGCGTGCGGCGCTCCACAGCGGCGTCGATCTCGCTGCGCCGAGCGGCACTCTGGTCAAAGCGACAGCCAGCGGCAAGGTCGTGTCCGCCGGCGAGGCGGGCGGCTACGGCAACATGATCGAAATCGATCACGGCAATGGCTTCAGCACCCGCTATGCGCATCTGTCGCAGATCGACGTGTCGGTGGGCGATCGGATCAAGGCGGGACAGGCGATCGGCCGCGTCGGCAGCACGGGGCGCAGCACCGGCTCGCATCTCCATTATGAGGTGCGGACGAACGAAGTGCCGGTCGATCCCGAGCGCTACATCCGCGTCGGCCACAAGCTGGCCAAGCTGTAGACGAACTCTCCCGTACACATCAAAAAGCCCCACCCGGGTCGACCGGGCGGGGCTTTTTGATTTGATGGGCCGCAGGTCTGATCAGTCGAGATCGGCCACTTCGACATCGCCGCCAAACACGCGCTGAGCCAGCGCCGCTTCGATGAACAGGTCGAGGCTGCCGTCCAGAACCTGCTGCGGGCTGGTGCTTTCCACGCCCGTCCGCATGTCCTTCACCAGCTGATAGGGCTGGAGGACATAGGACCGGATCTGGTGGCCCCAGCCGATATCCGTCTTGGAAGCGGCGGCGGCGTTCGCCTTCTCCTCCTGCTTCCGCAACTCCTCTTCGTAGAGGCGCGCGCGCAGCATATTCCAGGCCGTGGCGCGGTTCTTGTGCTGGGAGCGTTCGCTCTGGCACTGAACCACGATGCCGGTCGCGATATGCGTGATGCGCACCGCCGAGTCGGTCGTGTTGACGTGCTGTCCACCCGCGCCCGAGGCGCGATAGGTGTCGATGCGCACATCGCCTTCGTTAACGTCGATCTCGATCGAATCGTCCACGACGGGATAAACCCAAACCGACGCGAAGGACGTGTGCCGGCGCGCCTGGCTGTCATAGGGCGAGATGCGGACGAGGCGGTGGACGCCCGACTCGACCTTCATCTTGCCATAGGCATTGTGGCCCTTGAGCAGGATCGTGGCGGACTTGATGCCCGCTTCTTCGCCGGAATTCTGCTCTAGAACTTCGACCTTCATTCGGGTGCGCTCGCCCCAGCGCATATACATGCGCAGAAGCATGGACGCCCAGTCCTGGCTTTCCGTGCCGCCGGCGCCGGAATGGATTTCGACATAAGTGTCGTTCGCATCCACTTCGCCGGACAGGAGAGCGTCGATCTGACGTTCGGCGACGTCTTTCTGAAGCGCCTTGATGGCGTTCTCGGCCTCGGTCACGATCGACTCGTCATCTTCCTCCTGGCCCATGGCGATGAGTTCGATGTTGTCGGCCAGACCGCGCTCGATGGTCAGGATGCCGTTCACGCCGGAATCGAGGCGCTGGCGCTCCTTCATCAGGCGCTGCGCTTCCTGAGGGTCGTTCCAGATCGAAGGATCTTCGGCGGCCGCGTTTAGCCGATCGAGTTCGCGGAGGGACTGATCCCAGTCAAAGATGCCTCCTCAGCAGGCTTACGGCCTGCTGGATTTCGTCGACAATGGATTGGATCTCGGCACGCATGCCGTTTCCCTCGCTTTGAAAAAGGATTGGAATGGCGCGGACCATAGGGACCGCGCCAGGGCATGTAAAGCTTGGATGACGCTGGCCTAGAACAGGCCTCCCGCGCCCGACACGATGGCCTGCTGCGCCTCGGCCGGCAGAGGTTCGGCCGCCGCGCTCGGCCCCGAACTGCCCGCGCCGATGACTTGATAGACGTTGGACGGCCCCGTTCCCGGCTTGAAGGCCTCGATGATCGCATCTTTCGAGCCGGGATCGGCGGCCATGCCGGTGCGCTTGTCCACGGCGATCTGCGTCATGCCTTCGGGAATGCGGAAGTCGGCGACCGGCTTGCCCTTGATGGCGTCCTTCATGAAGTCCACGAAGACCGGCGCGGCGAAGCCGCCGCCCGTGCCGCCATGCCCCAGCGGCTGCGGATTGTCGTAGCCGAGATAGACGCCGGTCACGAGGTCCGGCGTAAAGCCGACGAACCAGGCGTCCTTCTCGTCGTTCGTGGTGCCGGTCTTGCCGGCGGCGGGCACGCCAAGTTCCTTGACGACGGTCGCCGTGCCGCGCTGCACGACGCCTTCCATCATTGAGGTGATCTGGTAGGCCGTCATCGGGTCGAGAACCTGTTGGCGATCGTCCACGAGTTCGGGCTCGGCCTGATCGGACCAGCCCGCCGCGTTGCAGCCTTCGCAGCGGCGATTGTCGTGCTTGTACACCGTGCGGCCGTAGCGATCCTGCACGCGGTCGATCAGCGATGGCTCGATCGAACGACCGCCATTGGCCATCACCGAATAGGCCGAGACCATTCGCATGACCGTCGTCTCGCCCGAGCCGAGCGCCATCGGCAGATAGGGCAGCATCTTGTCGTAAATGCCGAAACGCTCGGCATATTCCGCGACGAGCTTCATGCCCATGTCCTGGGCGAGGCGAACGGTCATCAGGTTGCGGCTCTTCTCGATGCCGGTGCGCAGCGTCGAAGGACCGGCGAACTCGCCGCCGTAGTTCTTCGGCTCCCAATAGCCGCCGGTGCCATCCGCGATCGAGATCGGCGCGTCAAGAATCACCGAGGCCGGCGTATAGCCATTGTCGAGTGCCGCCGCGTAGACGATCGGCTTGAAGGAGGAGCCCGGCTGGCGATAGGCCTGCGTGGCGCGGTTAAACTCCGACTGCGAATAGGAAAAACCGCCGACCATGGCCATGACGCGGCCGGTGTGCGGGTCCATGGCGACGAGCGCGCCTTGCACCTTCGGGGGCTGGCGCAAGCGATAGCCGCCGTCCGGCTTCTTCTCGACATAGACCACGTCGCCGCGCTGAAGGACGCGGTCGGCCGTCTTCGCCGAAACGCGGCGTCCGTCCTGCACGGTTTGCAACGCCCAGCGCATGTCGGCCAGCGCGATCTCGCCCATCTCGCGCTCCGGACCGCGCCGGCCCGAGGCCAGCTTTTCCGGCTGCAAGCCGATGTTGACCGCGTTGGCATCCGCCGTGAGCACCACGGCCAGACGCCATTCGGGCACGTCGGACATCGCTTCAATATCACCGATGGGCGTCGCCCAATCGTTGCCGAGTTCGACGGTCTTGACCGGTCCCCGGAAGCCCTTTGCCTGATCGTACTGGATCAACGCCTGTTGCAGGGCGTGGCGCGCCTCGATCTGCATGTGCGGGTCGATCGTGGTGCGAACCGAGAGACCGCCCTCGTAGAGCGCGTTCATACCGTAGCGTGAGATGATATCGCGACGTACTTCCTCGGTGAAATATTCGGCCGAAGGGACATAGGCGCTGCTGGAGCGCGTCTTGATGCCGAGCGGCTTGGCGATGGCCTCGTTGGCCTCGTCCTGCGTGATGAACCCGTTCTCGGCCATGCGCTGGATGACCCAGTTGCGACGGCCGATCGCCTCGTCCGGGTTGCGGAACGGGTTGTAGTTCTCAGGCGCCTTGGGCAGGGCCGCGAGGTAGGCGACTTCCTGAATCTCCAGCTCGTTCACCGACTTGTCGAAATAGGACAAGGAGGCCGCAGCGACGCCATAGGAGCCGAGGCCGAGATAGATCTCGTTGAGATAGAGTTCGAGGATGCGGTCCTTCGAATAGGCCTGCTCGATGCGCAGCGATAGGATGGCTTCCTTGACCTTGCGCTCCATCGAACGTTCGTTGGTCAGGAGGAAGTTCTTGGCGACCTGCTGGGTGATGGTGGAGCCGCCCTGCATGGGGCCGCCCTTGACGAAGACCATGGCGGCGCGGCCGATGCCTTCCAGATCGACGCCGTGATGCTCGTAGAAATTCTTGTCCTCGGCCGAGAGGAAGGCGTTCTTCAACCGGGAGGGAATGGCCTGGATCGGCAGGTAGAGCCGGCGCTGCTTGGCATATTCGGCCATCAGGCCGCCGTCCGATGCGTGAACGCGCGTCATCACAGGCGGCTCGTATTTCTCGAGCACCTGATAGTCGGGCAGGTCCTCACTCATCTTCGCGACATAAAGGCCGGCGCCGCCGGCGCCGATCAGCGCCAGCACCGATCCGATGCCGAAGAAGTAGCCGAGCAGTCTGATCATCGTGACCCTATCGCCTGCATTTCAGGATGCGCCCGAACAGCGCGACACGACTCGCCCGGCCTCGAACCTGCGATCGCGTCGTGCACCCTTGCGTTCAAGGTTCGGACTTTCTTCATAAATGAGGCGCCCCGATGTTGCGAGGCGCCATTGCCAATCCGTTGTGGCAAATGCATCACGCGCCCCGGTAGCGTCAATTCGATCCGCGCTGATCCACAATCGATCGATGCCGGGAAAACGCCTCGATGGAGCGCGCCAGGATCGAGGCGACCTTCTTCTGCCACTCGGGGGACGTCAGAAGCTTCTCCTCCTCCTCGTTCGACAGATAGCCCATCTCCACCAGAACCGAGGGTACGTCGGGCGCCCGAAGCACGCGGAAGCCGGCCGATCGCTTGGGATTGTTGATGAGGCTGACGCCCCCGGTCTTGAGTTCGCCGACGAGGCTGAGCGCGAAATGTTCGGAAAAGCCCTCCGTCTCCTGTCGAACGAGATCCACCAGAATGTCGTGGATCTCCGGCGCGTCCTGATCCCACTCGGCGCCGGCGAAGCGGTCGGCCGAGTTTTCGCTTTCGGCGAGTTCCCGGGCCAGCCCGTCCGACGCCTTTTCCGACAGCGTATAGACCGTGGCGCCGCGCAGGTCCTTGAAGCGAATGGAGTCGGCATGGAGTGACACGAACAGGCCGGCCTTGGCGCGGCGGGCGATCGCCGCGCGCTCGTTCAGCGGAATGAACGTGTCGTCCTCGCGCGTCATCTCGACCTTGATGTTGGGGAAAGCGGATAGCGCCTCGCGCAGAGCCAGGCCGAAGGCGAGATTCACAGCCTTCTCCTCCGTACCCTTCTCGCCCGTCGCACCCCGGTCCACCCCGCCGTGGCCAGGATCGATCACCACGACGAAGGGCCCTGAGGGAGCGGGGGCGCCATGCGCGGCGGGCGAGACGTCGCGCGCCCGCGCCGCCACGGTGAAGTCTGCTTCCTTGCCCTTTGCGAGCGTCAGGGAGATGCGCGTCTTGCCGTCTTCGCGCTTCAACTCGACATCGGGGCGCACGGGGCCTTTGAGCTCCATGAGCAGGCGATAGCGATTGGGGCCGGCCAGCCCCTGCTTGATCGAGCGAACGAAGCGCGCGCTCTTTACGTCCGGCAAGACGGCCGCCGAGAGCGCGTCGTCGAGATCGAGCGTCAGCCGGAAAGGATTCTTCAGCGCCAGCATCTGCGGATCGGCGGCACCATCGAGTTCCACAACGAGATGATCCGCCTCCCCTTCGCTGGTAATCCGAATCGAAGTGACGACCGAGGGATCGGCCGCGCGCGCCGCGACCGGGCCGGCAAGAAGAAGACCGAGAGCGGCCAGGCAGACAAGAATTCGGGACATGCGAAAGCGAACCGGGCGTCTGGCAAGGGTGATAAAGCCGTTCGTAACGGCCCAACATGGCGGGGAACTGCCTCTTTGAGAGGCTTGGCCCTTGTTTAGGCGCGTTCCACACCATAAAAGCAGAAGTGGGGCTACCGCGTCGATCGCCGAGTGGCTTCGCGACCGATCGGGACGGATGACATCGTCCGTCCGATCGAGACGCGTAGCTGACTTGAACGTTGCGCCATCTTGCACGGTGCGATCGTGCGCGACGAGCCCCCGGCAAATTCTCTCCGTCCGATTCCTATCGGCGGAACAGCATCATACGGACCGGCCAGAAGGTCGAACGTATGTCTTTTCATCGGCCGACGAAACGGCCACCAGTTGTTGCAGGTCGCGTGCGCGTGTCGTCAGCATTTTTTCAATCCCGGATAGACCGCCTCCTGATTGGACGGGCGAAGCATCCTTTGACCGGGATCTTGCTGGCTCCGAACCGCACGGCGCCTGAGGGCCCACCCTTCCCGATTTTTCAACCGGCGCGGCGCGTCGGACCATCCGGCGGGGTCAGGGTCTCGGAGTTGAGATTCCATGGCAAACAAGATGCTGATCGATGCGTCGCATCCCGAAGAAACCCGGGTCGTCGTCGTCAAAGGTAACCGGATCGAGGAATTCGATTTCGAGTCCGAACACAAGAAGCAGATCAAAGGCAATATCTATCTGGCGAAAGTGACGCGGGTCGAACCCTCGTTGCAGGCCGCCTTCGTGGAATATGGCGGCAACCGGCACGGGTTCCTCGCCTTCAGCGAAATCCATCCCGACTACTACCAGATTCCCGTCGCCGACCGCCGCGCGCTGGTCGAGGACGAACTCGCCCGCGCGGCCGAGGAAGAAGACGAGCTGGAGCGCAAGCCCGCTCGCGAGAGCCGCTCGCGGCCCCGTCGCTCGCGCGACGGCGGAGCGAAGGCGGCCGAAGCCACGGACGAGAGCGTGTCCGAGGACGTCTCCGAGAGCGAGACCGAAGTCGACGAGATCCAGGACGCCGACGAAGAGATCGCGGAAGTCGGCTCGGCGCAGGTCGGCAATTACGGGGAACCGGGTTCGGACGATTCCACCGTCGTCGAAGCGTCCAACGGCGAGTCCGTCTCTGAGGAGGGCGAAGGCGCGTCCGAGGAAACCCGCAGCGCTCGCGGCAACGACGACGATGGCGGGAAGCGCCGTCGCTCGCGCCGCCGCACGCGCTCGTCCGACCAGGAACCTGCCGCATCCGAGGACGAGGCCGAGCAGGTCGACGATCTCGGCAGCGAGGACGCGCTCGAGGAAGTGCCCGTCCGCTCGCGCCAGCCGCGCAAGCAGTACAAAATTCAGGAAGTCATCAAGCGCCGCCAGATCCTTCTGGTGCAGGTGGTCAAGGAAGAGCGCGGCTCCAAGGGCGCGGCTCTCACCACCTATCTGTCGCTGGCCGGCCGCTACTCCGTCCTCATGCCGAACACCGCGCGCGGCGGCGGCATCTCCCGCAAGATCACGAATGCCGCCGACCGCAAGCGCCTGAAGGAGGTCGTGCACGATCTCGAAGTGCCGCGCGGCATGGGCATCATCCTGCGCACGGCCGGGGCGAACCGCACCAAGGCCGAGGTCAAGCGCGACTACGAATATCTGATGCGCCTGTGGGAGACGGTGCGCACGCTGACGCTGCAGTCGACGGCGCCGACCCTCGTCTACGAGGAAGGCAGCCTCATCAAGCGCTCGATCCGCGACCTCTACAACAAGGACATCGATCAGGTCCTCGTGGCGGGCGAAGCCGGCTACCGCGAAGCCAAGGACTTCATGCGGATGCTGATGCCGAGCCAGGCGAAGGTCGTTCAGCCCTACCGCGACCCGACCCCGATCTTCGCGCGCCAAGGCATCGAAGCCCAGCTCGACAAGATGCTGCAGCCGAACGTGACGCTGAAGTCCGGCGGCTACATCATCATCAATCAGACCGAGGCGCTCGTCGCCATCGACGTGAACTCCGGTCGCTCGACGCGCGAGCATTCGATCGAGGACACGGCCTACCAGACCAATCTGGAAGCGGCGGAGGAGATCGCCCGCCAGCTTCGCCTGCGCGATCTCGCCGGCCTGATCGTCATCGACTTCATCGACATGGAGGAGAAGCGGAACAACCGGAACGTCGAGAAGCGCCTGAAGGATTGCCTGAAGGACGACCGCGCCCGCATCCAGATCGGCCGGATCTCGCATTTCGGCCTCCTGGAGATGAGCCGCCAGCGCATCCGCGCCAGCGTTCTCGAATCCACGATGCAGACCTGCCCCGTCTGCAACGGCAACGGTTTCATCCGCTCCGCCTCCTCGCTGGCGCTGCATGTGCTGCGCACGATCGAAGAACATCTCCAGAAGCACGGAACGCATGACCTTCAGGTCCGCGTTCCCACCGCGACTGCGCTCTACATCCTGAACGAGAAGCGCCGGACCATCGACGAGCTCGAGGCCCATCACGGCCTGCGCATCACGTTGGAAGCCGTGGAAGGCCACGGACACCAGCATATCGAGATCGAGCACGGCGCCGAAGCCGTGAAGCGGCCGCGTCCCGAGCCGGTGCGCCCCGTCACGCTCGCGCCAGAAGACGAGATCGAGCCCGTCGTCGAGGACGAAGAGGAGATCGTCGCGGTCGCCGCCTCCGAGGAAGTCGAAGAGGCGCCGGCGCAGGACGGGACCGAGGAAGAGCGTCGCGACGCCTCGCGCCGTCGCCGCCGCCGTCGCCGCAACGGTCGCAAATCCGATCTGGCGGCCAATGGCGACGAGTCGGAGAACGGCACCGAAGAGGACGGCCCGGTTTCGAACGACGAGACTGGTGAGGTCGAGGTCCAGGGCGAAGCGGAAGCGCTCGCCGGTTCGGACGAAGACGACTCGACCGACGAGAACGGCGACGACGAGAACGGCAAGAACCGCAAGCGCCGCCGTCGCGGCCGTCGGGGCGGTCGCCGCACGCGGGACGACGAGGCGCAGGACGCGCCGGTCATGGACGTGGCAGGCGGGGCCGGAGCCGACGAGGCCCTTCCCGATGTGGTGGCTGACGACGTGGCCGTGGACACAGGCAAAGCCGACGAGAGCGAGCCGGTGGAAATCGGCGACGTCGCGGAGCGGTCTTTCGAGCCGGAGATGACCGACGCGGTGGATGCGATCGAAGGCGTCGATCTCGACGGCCGCACGCTGTCCGATCTGGAAGCCGATCGCAACAGCGACACGCCCGACGAGAACGAAGTCATGGCCGCCAGCGCCGAAGCCGGCGCCTTGATCGACGCGAACCCGCCGCTGGACGAGGTCTTCCCTTCGGACGACACGCCGGCACAGGCCGAGACCGAAGAGCCCGCCCCCGCGTCGGTCGAGCCGCGCGCACCTCGACTGACGACCAATGGCGTCGATCTGCCGGATACGAGCGAGGACACGCGTCCCAAGCGCACCGGGTGGTGGTCGCGTCGCGGCTTCCTCTAAGACGCCAAGCCAGACAAAAAGAAGGGCGGCCAGATGGCCGCCCTTTTTTGTTTCAGAGATCGCTACCGGTTTAGGAAACCGGCGAGCCGTTCGACCGCTTCGGCAATGTCCGTAGTGGATCCCGCATAGGACAGGCGAACGAAACGCTCGCCCCTCACCGGGTCGAAATCGATGCCCGGCGTGATCGCAACATGGCAGGTCTTCAGCACCTGAGAGCAGAATGTGCTCGCGTCGCGCCAGCCTTCCGGCAAGCCGGCATAGGCGTAGAAGGCGCCATCGATCGGCGCGATGTCGGTGAAGCCGAGCGACGGCAGGCGCTGCGCCAGAACGGCGCGGTTCGTGATGTAATCCTGCTTCGTCCGGTCCAGCTCCTCTACCGTGTCGAACACGGCTTCCGCCGCAACCTGACTGAGCTCCGGCGCGGAGATGTAGAGGCTCTGTCCGATCCGCTCCGCCGCGCGCACAAGCGAGTGCGGAAGCACGAGCCAACCGATGCGCCAGCCCGTCATGCAGTAGTATTTGGAAAACGAATTCACCGCGATCACGCGGTCCGAGAATTCCAGCGCGGACACGTCCCGGTCGGCATAGGTCAAGCCGTGGTAGATTTCGTCGGAAATGAAGGCGATGCCTTCCGCGTCCGCGAACTCGATCAGCGCCTGCAACTCGTCGCGCGGCGTCACCGTCCCGGTCGGATTAGCAGGGCTGGCAACGAGGACGCCCTGCAGCGGCTCGGCGCGATGCGCTGCCCGCAGATGCTCCACCGTCAGGATGTAGTTCTCGTCGGGGCCGACCGGGATTTCCACCGGCACCAGACCCAGCGCCTTCAGGATGTTGCGATAGGCAGGGTAGCCCGGGTTGGCGATGGCGATCCGATCGCCGGGATCGAAGGCCGTGAGAAACGCCAGATTGAACCCCGCGGACGATCCGGTGGTCACCATGATCCGCTCGGCCGGCACGTCCACGCCATAGGTCTCGACATAGTGGCGCGCGATGCGGTCACGCAGCGAGGTGCGGCCGAGGGCGTCGGTATAGGCGATGCGTCCCGCCTTGAGGAAACGCTCCGCCGCCTCCGCCGCGCGGCTCGGAACGGGCGCGGAGGGTTGGCCGACGGCGAGCGAGATGACGGGCACGCCCGCCGCCGACAAGCGGTTCGCTTCCGCCAGTACGTCCATCGCGCGGAACGGATCGATTTCCGAACGTCGGGATGCTTTGATCACGCGGCTGGTATACATGTCGGGTCTCACATTCGCCGGAAAGACATGCCCTCGAACGGGTGGGTTCTTGGGCTTTCGCCGTTCATAGGGTCCGGCCAGGGACGATGGGAAGGGTTGGCATGAAAGATTGGCGCCGACGTTTGTCGACAGGCTGCCTCGCACTGGCGCTCACGGCTGCGACGCTCGCTGCGACCGCGACGCCATCCGTCGCGCAGTCTGCCGCCCGGCAGCGTCTTCCCGTCGTGCGCGACGCCGAGATCGAAAGCCTGGTGAAAGACTACGCGGCGCCGATCCTCAAGGCCGCGGGCTTGTCGCCGAACCGGGTCGAAATCGTCCTCGTCAACGATCTCAACTTCAACGCCTTCGTGGCGGGCCGGCGAATCTTCATCAACACGGGCACACTCCTCGATTCCGAAACACCGAACGAGACGATCGGCGTGATCGCGCATGAGGTCGGGCATCTCGCCGGTGGCCATCAGGAGCGTTTGCGGGACCAGATCGCCCGAGCGCAGACCATCGCCGTCGTGGCCGGTTTGATCGGCGCCGGCGTCGCGGCGGCGGGCGCGGCCTCTGGCTCGGGCTCCGTCGCCGGCCTTGGCGGCGGTCTGATGACGAGCGGCAGCGGCATCGCGCAACGCAGTCTCTTCGCCTACCAGCGGACGGAGGAGACCACGGCCGACCGCTCCGCCCTTACCTATCTCCGCAAGACCGGCCAGTCGCCCAAGGGCCTCCTCGACAGTTTCGAAGGGCTGATGCGCAAGAACATGCTGGCCGGCGTTTCGCGCGACATCTACCTCTCCTCGCATCCTGCGCCGCAGGATCGAATCGGCTTCCTTCAGACGGCAGCCCACGAGAGCCCGTTCTTCGACAAGAAGGACTCGCCCGAGATGCAGCAGCGGCACGACTTCGCCCGCGCGAAGATCGCGGCGTATAACGGCGGAGCGACGCAGGTCCGCCGCACCTTCGGGCGCGATCTCTATTCGCTTCCCGCGCTCTATGGCGACGCGATCGCCACCCATCTCGCCGGTTCGCCAAAGGCAGCGCTCGACAAGATCGACGCGTTGATCGCCAAGCAGCCGAACAATCCGTGGTTTCAGGAAGTACGGGGCGAAATCCTGATGGCGGCCGGGCGCGCTGGTGAGGCGGAGCAGGCCTTTACCAAAGCCGCCAAGCTCGACAAGTCCCGCTCCGGGCTACTCCAAGCATCGATCGGACAGGCGATCGTGACCGGCGGCGACAAGGTCAAGATGAAGGAGGCGATCGCGCAGATCCAGCGCGGCCTCGAGGCCGATCCCGACAATTCCTCGGCCTATCGCTTCCTTGCCATGGCGTATGGCCATCTCGGCCAGATCGGCGACGCCGAACTCGCGACCGCCGAAGGCTATTGGGAGGCCGGCAATTTCACGCAGGCCAAGATCTTCGCCGCCCGCGCCCAACAGAAATTTCGCCCGGACTCGCCGCAATGGCGCCGGGCCCAGGATATTCTCGTGACAAAGGTCAAGCGTTCATGACAGCCCCCATTCAGCAAGGCTCGCGCCTTCGCCCCGCCCGGCTCGGCACGCGCGGCCTCCTCGTCCTCGCCGGTTTGATGACACTTGCTGACGCACCAGCGAAAGCCTTCGACGACGTGCAGACCCGTGACATCGAGGGGATCGTGCGCAACTATCTCGTCACGCATCCCGAAGTCCTGATCGAGGCCATGCAGGCGCTGGAAACCAAGCGCGTGAACGAGGAGAACGACACGCGGCGCGGGACCATCGAATCCTCGCGCGACGCGCTGCACGCGACGCCGGATGGCACGGCGCTCGGCGCGGCCAACGGCGATGTGACGCTGGTCGAGTTCTTCGATTACAATTGCGGCTACTGCAAGCGCGCTGCCAGCGACATGGACGTTCTTCTAGAAAGCGACAAGAAGCTGCGTGTCGTCCTGAAGGAAATCCCTGTCCTTGGGCCAGCCTCCGAGGCCGCAAGCCGCGTCAGCCTCGCCTTTCGCTCGGTGAAGCCCGAAAGCTACGCCGCGTTCCAGCGCAAGCTCCTGGCGAGCCGGGCCCAGGTGGACGAGGCCCGCGCCCTGGAGGTGGCCGAAAGCTTCGGTGTCGAGGCCAAGACCCTCAAGCCGCTTCTCCAAGGTTCGGCCGTCCGGGCCGAACTTGCCCAGGCCAACGGGCTCGCCATGGCGCTCGGCATCAACGGTACCCCGAGCTATGTCGTCGGCGACGAACTGGTGGCTGGAGCCGTCGGTGCCGACGCACTGGCCGGTAAAATCACCAATGTCCGGCAGTGCGGCAAGGCGAACTGCTGAGATTCCTTGATCTCCGCGCGAAAAGGGAGCTTTTCCCGGGAACGACGCCGGTCTATACGCCAGTTCAAACGGATCGCGCCCGGACAGGCGTCAGGACGCGGGTGCTCAGACCTCTTTCTCGTGCATCCGCGTTCGAGGCGAACCCATCGTTGGTTTCCAGGCCGGGCGCGCGCCTTTCCCGGACTTGTCGGTCGCCGAGCGGCGCGGCCCAACCATTTTGATTTCGAAGGATTCCCATGCAGAACTCGGAAACGAAAGTCGATCGCTCTCTTGTCCGCGAGCTCGCCGACATCCTGAACGACACCGACCTGACGGAAATCGAGATCGAGCAGGGCGAGCTTCGCATTCGCGTCTCGCGCAAGAAGGAATACGTGGCCGCCGGCGGTTATGCCGCGAGCGTCCCCATGCAGATGCAGGCGCCCATGCCGCAGGCCGCCTCGATCCCGGCTTCGCCCATGGCACCGGCCGCCGCCCCCGGCCCCGAGGTCGGCTCCGTACCCTCCCCCATGGTCGGCACGGCCTATCTCTCGCCGGCGCCGGGAGCCAAGGCCTTTATCGAGATCGGCCAGCAGGTCAGCGAAGGCGACACGCTGCTGATCATCGAGGCCATGAAGACCATGAACCAGATTCCCGCCCCGCGTTCGGGGACGATCAAGCGGATATGCGTCGATAACGGGCAGCCCGTCGAATACGGCGAAGCGCTGGTGGTGATCGGCTGAGCCGGTCCCCACGTACCGTTTCAGCGCACCCGTCGATCGATGAAAGGCCCGTCATGTTCAACAAGGTACTGATCGCCAATCGCGGCGAGATCGCGCTTCGCGTGCTGCGCGCCTGCAAGGAACTCGGCATCGCGACCGTCGCGGTCCATTCCACGGCCGACAATGCCGCGATGCATGTCCGCCTTGCGGACGAAAGCGTTTGCATCGGCCCGCCCCCGGCGCGCGACAGCTACCTGAACATTCCGCAGATCCTCGCTGCCTGCGAGATTTCCGGCGCCGACGCGGTGCATCCCGGCTACGGATTCCTGTCCGAAAACGCTCGCTTCGCCGACATTCTCGACGCGCACAACATCACCTTCATCGGCCCGACCGCGGATCACATTCGCATCATGGGCGACAAGATCGAGGCTAAGCGCACCGCCAAGCGCCTGGGCATTCCGGTCGTTCCCGGTTCGCCCGGCGCCGTGACGGACGATGTCGAGGCCATGCGCATCGCCAAGGAGATTGGTTTCCCCGTTCTGGTGAAGGCGTCTGCAGGCGGCGGTGGTCGCGGCATGAAGGTTGCCAAGACGCCGGAGGACCTGTCCGTGGCCCTGTCCACGGCGCGTCAGGAGGCCGGTGCGGCCTTCGGCGACGACGCGGTCTATCTCGAGAAATATCTCGGCAAGCCGCGCCATATCGAAGTGCAGGTCTTCGGCGACGGGATGGGCAACGCCATTCATCTGGGCGAGCGCGACTGCTCGCTGCAGCGCCGCCACCAGAAGGTCTGGGAAGAGGCGCGCTCGCCGGCTCTGGACGACGCCCAGCGCAAGCGCATCGGCGAGATCTGCGCCAACGCCATGTCCGAGCTGCGCTATCGCGGCGCGGGCACGATCGAGTTCCTCTACGAGAACGGCGAGTTCTATTTCATCGAGATGAACACGCGGCTTCAGGTCGAGCATCCCGTGACCGAGGCGATCACAGGGCTCGATCTCGTTCACGAGCAGATTCGCGTGGCGGCTGGCCAGGGCCTGTCGGTGAAGCAGTCCGACATCAACTTCCTCGGCCATGCCATCGAGTGCCGCATCAACGCCGAGGACCCGCGTACCTTTGCGCCGTCGCCCGGCCAGATCAGCTACTACCATGCGCCGGGCGGGCTCGGCATTCGTGTCGATTCCGGCGTCTATCAGGGCTATACGATCCCCCCCTTCTACGACAGCCTCATCGGCAAGCTCATCGTCCACGGCCGCACACGCAACGAATGCCTGATGCGCCTGCGCCGCGCGCTGGACGAGATCGTGGTCGACGGCGTGAAGACGACCCTGCCCCTGTTCCAGGACCTCGTGGACAATCCCGATATCCAGGCCGGCAACTACGACATCCACTGGCTCGAGCACTATCTCGCCGAGGCGGTGAAGGCGGCGTGAGCCTTCCATGGCGCCGAGTCGACGCGACGAGGATTTCCGGCTAACGCCGGAGATCCTGCTTCGGGCCTATGCGGCCGGGCTGTTTCCGATGGCGGAGGATGCTGAGGACGATTCGATCTACTGGGTTGATCCGACCCTGCGCGGCGTCCTGCCCCTCGACGACTTCCACGTGCCGCGCAGCTTGGTGAAGGCGATCCGCCGGAATACGTTCGATATTCGCGTGGACACGGCCTTCTCGGCCGTCCTAGACGGATGTGCGGAGCCGGCTCCCGGCCGCGAACACACCTGGATCAACCAGCAAATTCGCGAGCTTTATTTGGAGCTTTACGCGATGGGCTATGCCCATTGTGTGGAGGCCTGGGAGGGTGATCAGCTCGTCGGCGGCCTTTATGGCGTCAGTCTCGGAGGCGCCTTCTTTGGAGAAAGCATGTTCTCCCGCCGCACCGACGCGTCGAAGATTTCCCTGGTCTATCTTTGGGAAAGGCTGACACGCGGCGGCTACACGTTGCTCGACACGCAGTTCATCACCAACCACCTGTCCCGCTTCGGTGCGGTCGAGATCCCGCGTGAGGCCTATCGCAAGCGCCTTGAAGCGGCCTTGGAACAAACCGCGAGTTTCTACCCGGCCGGCGCGGGAACGGTCGAGTCGGTCTTGCAGTCCTTGAGCCAGACATCATAGACGGGATGCTCGACGGCGTTGAGGCCAGGCGAGTCCGCGAACATCCAGCCCGAGAAGATGCGGCGGATTTGTCGGTCGAGCGTGATCTCGTCAACCTCCACGAAACTATCCGTCTTCGGCGCTTCGTCCTGTGAGCGCGTGTAGCAGGCACGCGGTGTCACCTGCAGCGTGCCGAACTGAACGGTCTCATCGACGGCGACGTCGAAACTCGTGATCCGACCCGTGATCTTGTCGAGACCCGAGAAGACCGCGACCTTGTTGGCAATGCGGGCGGCCAAGGCCGGCGCGGGAACGAGCGATGCCGCCAGAAGCCCTGCCCCCAGCAGCCCGCGAAGAAAAGAAAATGTCATAATTCGCGTGGCCCCGATCAGGGTTGCCACGCGTCGTAATCGCCGGACACGCGCGGCCGCTCGGCCGTGTTGAGCAGCGAACCCTTCGGGCGATAGGCTCGGCCCGTGCCGGTCAGGTTCGCCTGATGCGGCTTTTCCCAATCGCGCGGACGATAGTCTTCCTTCGGGGGCGGCGTGTCGACGCGATGATGCATCCAGCCGTGCCAGCCCGGGCCGATGGCGGAAGCCTCGGCCGGTCCATTGTAGATGACCCAGCGGCGCTTGCCGTCGGCGGACTGGTAGTACAGGTTACCGCGCTCGTCCTCGCCGACCGGCTGACCGAAGCGCCAAGTGTAGAAGCGCGTGCCGATCGTCTGGCCGTTCCACCAAGTGAAAATCTGAAGAAGCCAGGGGCTGACTTTACTCATCGGGCTCGTTCCTCGCGTCGGCAAGGGTTATGGTCTGGTGCTGGTCGAAAGTCCATCGCAAACCGGGCTTACTCCAAGCCGAGCTTGGCCTTGACAATATCGTTCACCGCCTGCGGATTGGCCTTGCCACCCATGGCGCGCATGACCTGCCCGACGAACCAGCCGGCCAGCGTCGGCTTGGCCTGCGCCTGCGCCACCTTGTCCGGGTTGGCGGCGATGATCTCGTCCACCGCTGTCTCGATGGCGCCGGTGTCGGTCACCTGCTTCATGCCGCGGCTCTCGACCAGGTCCTTCGGGTCACCGCCCTCGGTCCAGACGATCTCGAACAGATCCTTGGCGATCTTGCCAGAGATGACGTTCTCGCGGATCAAATCCAGAATCGCGCCCAGCTGCTCGGCCGAGACCGGGCTCTCCTCGATCGACTTGCCCGACTTGTTGAGCGCACCGAGGAGATCGTTGATCACCCAGTTGGCCGCCTGCTTCGCGTCGCGCCCAGCCGCCGTTCTCTCGAAGAAATCGGCGATCGCCTTTTCCGACACGAGAATCGACGCGTCGTAGGGCGAGAGGCCGGCATGGTCCATCAACCGCTGGCGCTTGTCGTCCGGCAGTTCCGGCAGATCGGCACGAAGCGACTCCACGAACGCGTCGTCGAATTCGAGCGGCAAGAGGTCGGGATCGGGGAAGTAGCGGTAGTCGTGCGCGTCCTCCTTGGAGCGCATGGCCCGTGTCTCGCCCTTCACGGGATCGAACAACCTCGTTTCCTGATCCACCGTCCGCCCATCCTCGATCAGAGCGATCTGGCGGCGAGCCTCCGATTCGATCGCCTGGCCGACGAAGCGGATGGAGTTGACGTTCTTGATCTCGCAGCGCGTGCCGAATGCGCCGCCGGGCCGGCGAACCGACACGTTGACGTCGGCGCGCATGGAGCCTTCATCCATGTTGCCGTCGCACGTGCCGAGATAGCGCAGGATGGTCCGCAGCTTAGTGAGGTACGCCTTGGCCTCGTCGGCCGACCGCATGTCGGGCTTGGAGACGATCTCCATGAGCGCCACACCCGAGCGGTTCAGATCCACGAAGGACATGGTGGCATGCTGATCGTGCAGCGACTTGCCGGCATCCTGCTCCAGATGCAGACGCTCGACGCCGACCTCGATCTCCTCGAACTGGCCCTTGGAGTCAGGACCAACCGAGACGAGCACGATGCCCTCGCCCACGATCGGGTCCTTGAACTGCGAGATCTGATAACCCTGCGGCAGATCGGGGTAGAAATAGTTCTTCCGGTCGAAGACCGAGCGATTGTTGATCGCGGCTTTGAGCCCGAGCCCGGTGCGCACCGCCTGCCGGACGCATTCCTCGTTGATGACGGGCAGCATGCCGGGCATGGCTGCGTCCACCAACGATACGTTGTCGTTGGGCTCCGAGCCGAACTGCGTCGAGGCGCCGGAAAACAGTTTGGCTTCCGACAGGACCTGCGCGTGAACTTCCATGCCGATCACGATCTCCCAGTCTCCCGAGAGGCCGGAGATGAACTTGCGGGGATCGGGCGTGCGGGTGTCGACGAGGGTCATGATCGAGCTCAGGTGCGAAACGGTGCGGTGGCGGCACGTGGTGCCGCCGGGAGGAAGGCGAAGCGGCTTACCACCAGTGTTGCGGGGCGAACCGGCCTGCCGCCTTCTCGATGACGGAAGCGGCGGTGAACAGCGTCTCCTCGCCGAAGGGACGTCCGATCAGCTGCAGGCCGAGCGGCGTGCCCTCGCCCGACAGACCGGCCGGAACCGAGATGGCGGGAAGCCCGGCGAGATTGACCGTCACCGTGAATACGTCGTTCAGATACATGGCGACCGGGTCGGCGGCGAGCGTCTGGTCGTTGATCGCGAAGGCGGCGGACGGCGTCGCCGGCGTCAGCAGCGCATCCACCCCGGCGTCGAAGACCTGCTCGAAATCGCGCTTGATCAGCGTGCGGACCTTCTGCGCCTGGAGATAATAGGCGTCGTAGTAGCCAGCCGAAAGCACATAGGTGCCAATCATGATGCGGCGCTTCACCTCGCGGCCGAAACCGGCGGCGCGGGTCTGCTCGTACATGTCGGCGATATCGCGCCCAGGCACGCGCAATCCGTAGCGCACACCGTCATACCGGGCGAGGTTCGAGGAAGCCTCCGCCATGGCGACGATGTAATAGGCCGGCAGAGCGTATTTCGTGTGCGGTAGCGAGACCTCGACGATCTCGGCGCCGGCTTCCTTGGCCCAGGCGATACCCTGGCTCCAGAGCGCCTCGATCTCGGCGGGCATGCCCTCAACGCGATATTCGCGCGGGATGCCGATGCGCTTGCCCTTCAGCGAGCCGCCTACGGCCGCCTCGTAGTCCGGCACCGGAAGATCGACGGAAGTCGTGTCCTTGGCGTCGACCGAGGCCATGGATTTCAGAAGGATCGCAGCGTCGCGCACGTCGCGCGCAACCGGCCCTGCCTGATCGAGCGACGAGGCATAGGCGACGACGCCCCAGCGCGAACAGCGGCCATAGGTCGGCTTGATGCCGACGGTGGCGGTGAAGGCGGCAGGCTGGCGGATCGAGCCGCCCGTATCGGTGGCGGTCGCGCCCGCGCAGAGCCGCGCGGCGACGGCGGCCGACGAACCGCCCGAAGAGCCACCCGGCACGAGCGGCGTGTCGGAACCCGAACGGCGCCATGGGTTGACGGTCGGTCCGTAATGGCTGCTCTCGTTGGAGGAGCCCATGGCGAACTCGTCCATGTTCAGCTTGCCGAGCATGACGGCGCCGTCCGCCCAAAGATTGGCCGTGACGGTGGATTCGTAGCGCGGCTTGAACCCGTCGAGAATGTGCGAGGCGGCCTGGGTGTGGACGCCCTCGGTTGCGAAGAGATCCTTGATGCCGAGCGGGATGCCGTCCAGCGCCTTGCCCTCGCCGCGCGCGAGACGCTGATCGGACGCCTGCGCCATGCGGCGCGCGGCATCTGGCGTGACAGCGACATAGGCGTTCAGCGCCTTGTTCGCGGCTTCGATCGCGGCAAGATAGGCGTCGGTCAGTTCCACGGCCGAGAACTGCTTCGCCTTCAGCGCGTCGCGGGCTTCGGCAATCGTAAGGGCGGTCAGGTCGGTCATGAGCTCGTATCGATCACTTCTGCCACTCAGGCCGCGACGGAGCGCGCGAGGGGCTTTTCGTAGAACACGGAATAGGCGCTTTCGGGATAGTCCGCGAAGGCCGGGCAAAGTCGAAAGCCGGCGCGTTCGTAAATCTTGCAGGCGGCGGGCTGCTGGTCGCCGGTCTCGAGTTTGAGAATGGCGATGCCCTCCTCCTTGGCGCGCGCGACGATCCGTTCCAAGATCGCGCCGCCAACGCCACGGCCCTGTTCGGTTTGGCGCACATACATGCGCTTCACCTCGGCGAGTTCGGCATCGTGCCGCAGGAGCGCGCCACAGCCGATCGCGACACCATCCCGGCGCGCGACGAAGACCGTGGTGTTCGGTGCCGCCATCTCCTCCGCCGTCATGCAGAAGCGAAATTCCGGCGGACACAGCGGCTCGAGAAAGGCGTTGAGTTCGGCGATCAGCGCGCGCACGTCGTCTTGCAACGGCGTCTCCTCGCGGATCTCGACGGACGCCATTTTACTCCACCACCTTTGGGACCATGAAGTAATGGTCTTCGGTCGCGGGCGCGTTGGCGACGATGTCCTCGGCCTTATGGCCATCGGTCACCGCATCCTGGCGCTTCTTCATCTGCATCGGGATGACCGACGTCATCGGCTCGACGCCGGAGACGTCCACCTCGCGCAACTGCTCGACGAAGCCGAGGATGGCGTTCAGCTCGCCCTCCATCGTCGCGACGTCTTCGTCGCTGACGGCAATGCGCGCGAGGCGCGCGACACGGCGAACGGTGGCGGTATCGACAGACATTGGACCTCTGGAAGCGGGTAGCTTGCGTCCAACGCTATAGCCATGGGGCCGGCGCGACGCAATGTCGGCCGGCCCCGGATGGTCGCATGTCGCGAAAGCCGTCAGATGTCGAAGGGCTCGCCGACCGGCGGCAGACGGACGCGGTTCGACTCATCCTCCATCGCCTCGATGAACTTGTCGGGGTTGGGATCGAGGATCGGCATCGTGCCCCAATGAAGCGGGATGATCGTCTCGAAGTTGAAATAGCGCCGGCACGCCAGGGCCGCCACCGCCGCGCCCATGGTCAGCCGATCCCCGATCGGGACGAGTCCGATTCGCGGATGGTGCAGTTCCTCGACCAGGGCCATGTCGCTGAAAATGTCGGTGTCGCCCATGTGGTAGACGCTTGGGCCGTCCGCGAAATGCAGGACGAGGCCGTTCGGCATGCCGAGATAGGTGATGCGCCCCCCCTCCTCGATCGATGCGGAGGAATGGAAGGCCTGGGTCAGCGTCACCGAGAAGTCGCCGAACTTCACCGTGCCGCCCGTGTTGGCGGGCTCGATCGATTCCACACCTTTCGACTTCAGCCACTGAACGAGCTCGAACGTGCCGACCACCTTGGCGCCCGTGCGCTTGGCGATCTCGATCGTGTCGCCGACGTGATCGGAATGGCCGTGCGTCAGCAGAATATGCGTGACGCGCTCGCTCGCCTTCGCCACGTCGCCCTTGAAATGCGGGTTCCCCGAAAGGAACGGGTCGATCAGGATGACGGACTCGCTGGTTTCGAGGCGGAAGGCGGAGTGGCCGAAATAGGTCATCTTCATGCTAAGGATCTCCGTCGCCTCGCCGCAAGGCCGGAGGCGAGAGTGCCGGGACTGCGCGCGATTAGGTAGCGCCCGGCGTAAAGGGTCAAGGAGTTGCGTGTGCCGCTGGTTCAGATCGAAGAGTTGGGCGCGATCGTGCCACAGAGCCAGACGCTCGCGGGCCTCGATCTCGGCACGAAGACGATCGGTCTCGCGATTTCCGACCTCGGCTGGCGCTTCGCGACTCCACGCCCCGTCCTGCGCCGGGTGAAGTTTGGGATCGACGCCGCAGCCCTTCAGAAGGTTCTCGACGCGTCGCAGTGCGGGGGCATCATCATCGGCCTGCCGCTCAACATGGACGGCAGCGAAGGCGTGCGCTCGCAATCGACCCGCGCCTTCGTTCGCAACTATCTCCGGCTCGATCCGCGACCGATCGCCTTCTGGGACGAGCGGCTCTCAACCGTCGCGGCCGAACGCGGAATGCTGGAGATGGACGTATCTCGCGCCAAGCGGGCCGAGCGAATCGACTCGGCCGCCGCGTCCTTCATTCTTCAGGGGGCGCTGGACAGGCTTTCGACGCTGCTTGAACGCGGCGACGGTGCAAATCTCGCATAAGCGTGCTTGCTCAGCGCCACGATCGCCTTGCGACGGCGTAAGGCATAGAGGCCCATGACGATCGTGCTATCCAAGACCAGCGCTCGGACCACCAGAGGCGGCAGGCTTTCGGCCGGCACCCCGAGCGTCTGAGCGTAGACGCCGAAGACGAGATCGTAGAAGTCCCGTGTCAGGAAGAAGAGCCCGAAGCTTAAATCCTGCGAGGCGAGGCCGAGCCAGCCGGTCAGGATCGAGATCGGCATGAACCAGAGCCCGAGGAGCCAACGCATCAGCGTCGGTCCTCGTCCGCCCTGCCCGTCGCCTGGTGGCGATGCGCAGGATCGGGGACCGACCGATCGATAGCGGCCAAAGCCTTGCGGAAGGCCAGTTCGTCGTCCCTGTCATCGGCCGAGAAGACCGCATGGTCGAACACCAGCGCGACGAGGCTGAGGAAGAGCGACCAGAAGGCCAAATCGACCCGGTCGAACACATGGGCCAGCGGCGGGCCGAACAGCGCGGCGGCGACAACCATCGCCGAGCAGATGCCGATGCCGGCGAAGCTCAAGCGCTCGCCCTGGCGGCGCAGGCGATCGGTTCCGCCATGAAGCGAACGAAGAGCGACGGCCAGAAGACCGGCGGTGCCGAGCATCAGGCCGGCGACGAAGAGCGATGCGACCGGCGTTCCCGCGGCGGCGGGCTCCAGCGCGTGGCCGCCGATGGCGTCGATGCCCGCCAGATGCGCCAGCTCCGACAGACCGGTGACCGCATGAAACCCGAGCCAAAGGCTCAGGGCGAAGCTTGTCGCGACTCTCGTCATCGCACCCTCTCCATCCTTAACGAAGTCTTAACGCGAAACTCCCCCCATCCGTTGTGGGACGCAAACGAAAGAGTCGGGTAAGGTTAACGGGCCGGCCGTGGCGCCTCCCCGCGCTTGTGGCGGCGGGTGCTTTCTCCTATAGGCGGACCTCGACATGTCAGCGCCCTCGCCCACTCCGCTCGCCCGTCGGCACCTTCTCGGCATCGCCGGATTGTCGCTGCCCGACATCCACCAGCTCATGGACCTCGCGGAAAGCGAGATCGCCGTCAGCCTTGGTCGGGACAAGAAGAAGTCCGCCCTTCGGGGGCGGACCCAGATCAATCTCTTCTTCGAAGCCTCGACCCGCACCCAGGCCTCTTTCGAGCTGGCGGGAAAACGGCTCGGCGCCGATGTGATGAACATGTCGGTGGCGAACTCGTCGGTCAAAAAAGGCGAGACGCTGATCGACACGGCCATGACGCTGAACGCAATGCGGCCCGATCTTCTGGTCGTGCGCCACCATGCGGCCGGCGCCGTCGCACTGCTGGCCCAGAAGGTCGGCTGTTCCGTCGTGAACGCCGGCGACGGCGCGCACGAGCATCCGACCCAGGCGCTTCTCGACGCCCTGACCATCCGCCGCCACAAGGGCCGCGTCGCCCGGTTAGTGGTGGCGATCTGCGGCGACGTGCTCCACAGCCGCGTGGCCCGCTCCAACATCCTTCTCCTCAACGCGCTCGGCGCGGATGTGCGCGTCGTCGCACCCTCCACGCTGCTTCCGGCCGGCATCGAGCAGATGGGCGTCACCGTGTTCCGCAACATGGAAGACGGGCTGCGGGACGCCGACGTGGTCATGATGCTGCGCCTTCAGCGCGAGCGCATGGAAGGCTCCTTCGTTCCTTCCGTGCGAGAGTATTTCCGCTTCTTCGGACTGGACGGACAGAAGCTCTCGCGCGCCAAGCCGGACGCGCTGGTGATGCATCCCGGCCCAATGAATCGCGGTGTCGAGATCGCGTCCGACATTGCGGACGGTCCGCAGAGCGTCATCGAGGAGCAGGTGGAAATGGGCGTCGCCGTGCGAATGGCCGTGATGGAATGGCTTGTCGGAGACCATGCCGAGGGTCGGGCATGACCGCCGTCGTTTCACGCCCGCTTGTTGTCGCCAATGCTCGAATTCTCGACCCGTCCCGTCGCCTGGACGAAGTGGGAACGCTGATCGCCGAAGACGGCATCATCCTCGCCGCCGGCGGGAATGCGCAGAACCAGGGCTTCCCCGAAGGCGCCGAGGTGATCGACGCGCGCGGAATGCTCCTGATCCCCGGACTCGTCGACGCGCGCGTCTTCATGGGCGAGCCGGGCGGAGAGCATCGCGAGACGATCCGCTCCGTGTCCCGCGCGGCGGCGGCCGGCGGCGTCACGTCGATCCTGACCATGCCCGACACCGATCCGGTGATCGACGATCTTGCCCTCGCGCAGTTCGTCTCGCGCACGGCGCGAGAAACCGCGATCATCAACGTCTTCCCTTCGGCGGCCCTCACCAAGGGATTGAAGGGCAAGGAGATGACGGAGATCGGTCTTCTCGCCCAAGCTGGTGTGCTGGCCTTCACGGAGGGGCGCCATACGCTGCGCGACCCCGCCCTGATCCGTCGCATCATGACCTATATCCGGGATTTCGACGCGCTCTTCCTGCACGAGACGCAGGATGCCGATCTGACCGGTTCGGGCGTCATGAACGAGGGGCTGCTGGCATCCTGGCTCGGCCTGCCCGGCATTCCGCGTGAAGCGGAAATCATCCCGCTCGAGCGAGACCTGCGCCTCGCGGCCCTCACCGGCTGCCGCTACCACGCGGCCAAGCTTTCGACCGCCGCCTCGCTCGATGTGTTGCGTCGTGCCAAGCGCGAGAACCCGAAAGTCTCAGCCGGCGTCTCGATCAACCACCTGTCGCTGAACGAGAACGACATCGGCGAGTACCGGACTTTCTTCCGCCTTTCGCCGCCTTTGCGGTCCGAGGACGACCGGCAGGCGATGATCGAGGGAATCGCCGACGGCACGCTCGACGTCATCGTGTCCTCGCACGATCCGCAGGATGCCGACGGCAAGCGCCGCCCCTTCTCGGATGCGGAAGCAGGCTCGATCGGGCTGGAGACGCTGCTTCCGGCGGCGCTCCGGCTCCATCACTCCGGCCAGGTTCCGCTGGCCCGCATCGTCGAGTGCCTGACGGTCGCGCCGGCCAAGCTGCTCAAGCTCGACCGGGGCACGCTGGAGCCCAGCCGCCCGGCCGATTTCGCGCTGGTCGATCTCGACGCGCCCTATGTCTACGACAAGACGCGCATCCGGTCGCGTTCCAAGAACTCGGCCTTCGAGAACGCCCGCTTCCAGGGTGAGGTAATGCGCACGGTGGTGGCCGGGCGCACCGTCTTCGACACCGCCAACGGACCGCTTTGAGGACCTCCGCATGATCTGGACCGGCAGTTCCCCAATGGCCATCGCCGTCTTTCTCGCGGTCGGCTATCTCTGCGGCACAATCGCCTTCGGGTTGATCCTGACGAAGATGTTCGGTCTGGGGGACCTGCGTTCCATCGGCTCGGGCAATATCGGCGCCACCAATGTCCTGCGCACAGGCAATAAAAAGGTCGCCGCTCTGACGCTTGCGGGAGATCTCCTGAAGGCGACGATCCCCATCCTCGTCGCGTGGCGCTGGGGCGCGCCGGCTGCAGCAGCAGCCGGGCTCGGGGCCTTTCTCGGGCATCTTTTTCCGATTTGGCTGGGCTTCCGGGGCGGCAAGGGCGTCGCGACCTATATCGGCGTTCTTCTCGGCTTCGCGCCGATCGGCGTCCTCGTCTTCGCCGTCGCTTGGCTCGGAATGGCCAAGGTCTTCCGCTACTCCTCGCTCGCCGCACTGACGGCGACGCTGCTCGTTCCGATCGCCTATCTCCTGCTCGGCAATTCCATGGCGGCGGGTCTCACCGCGATCCTGACCGTCTTCGTCTATCTCAAGCACATTCCCAACATCCGCCGCCTTCTGGCCGGAACCGAAAGCCGGATCGGGTCCAAGGGATGAGCTTGGCGGCCGGAGAGCGAGCTTCGCTTTCCGAGGCGGAACGCCTCGCGCGGCTGCGGCTGATCCGCAGCGACAATGTCGGACCCGCGACCTTTCACACCCTGCTGCGCCGGTTCCGCACGGCTTCGGAAGCTCTGGCACATCTGCCCGAACTCGCAGCGCGCGGCGGCACGCGGCGCCGCATCACGATCTGCACGAGCGAAGCGGCCGAAGCCGAATTCATGCGCCTCGGCCGGTTCGGGGCGCGGCTTCTCTGCCATGACGAGGCGGACTATCCGCAGGCGCTGCGCGCGGCCGAGGGCGCCCCGCCGCTTCTTTCCGTCATGGGCGAGGTCGCTTGCCTTGCAAAACCCAGCGTCGCCATCGTCGGCTCGCGCAACGCCTCCGCTGCCGGCGGCCGGCTGACGCGTATGTTCGCGACCGAACTCGGTCAGGCTGGCTATGTCATTGCGTCCGGCCTCGCGCGCGGCATCGACACGGTGGCCCACGAAGCTGCTCTGGAGACGGGAACCATCGGCGTCTTCGCCGGTGGGCTCGACCGCCCCTACCCGCCGCAGAACAAGCCCTTGATGCGCCAGATCGTGGATCGCGGCGGATGCCTCGTTACCGAGATGCCCTTCGGTTGGGAACCGCGCGCGGTGGATTTCCCAAGGCGAAACCGCATCGTGGTCGGCCTGTCGCTGGCCGTGCTCGTCGTGGAAGCCTCGCTGCGCTCTGGCTCGTTGATCAGCGCGCGCCTCGGGGCCGAGATGGGCCGTCTGGTCTTCGCGGTGCCGGGTTCGCCGCTGGAAGTGAGGTCCGCCGGCACCAACGCCCTTCTGAAGGACGGCGCGCATCTGGCGACCGAGACCGCCGACCTGCTCCAGGCGCTTCAACCGATGGCCGAGCGCCGAACTGTGTCAAGCGAAGCCGAGCCGACATTCTTCGAAGGGAATGCCGAGCCCGAAAATGGCGAACGCGAGCGCATCCTTCGCGCCCTCGGCGTCGCCCCGGTCTCGCTGGACGATCTCTCCAGCCATAGCGGCGTCGCCCCGGCGGCGATCCATTTGACGCTTCTGGAGCTGGAAATCGCGGGCCGTCTGGAGCGCCATTCCGGCGGCCGCGTTTCGCTTCTTCCTTGATTGGGCCGCCCCGCTGTTGCAGCGGACGGGTTGACCCACGCGCTTGGGCTGTCCATGTGAACGAAGCGATATTCCGGCGCGTCGGCTCTGCCCGACCGCCTTTCCCAGGACGTGCACATGGACGTGGTCATCGTCGAATCGCCTGCAAAAGCGAAGACGATCAACAAATATCTCGGCAGCAACTACACGGTGCTGGCGTCTTTCGGTCACGTTCGGGATCTCCCGGCGAAGGACGGGTCGGTGCGTCCCGACGACGACTTCTCCATGGACTGGGAGGTGGACAAGCCCTCGCAGAAGCGCCTGAGCGACATCGCCGCCGCCTTAAAGAACGCCGACGCGCTGATCCTGGCAACCGACCCGGATCGCGAAGGCGAAGCCATTTCCTGGCATGTGCTGGAAGTCCTGCGCGAGAAGAAGGTGCTGAAGGACAAGCCGGTCAGCCGCGTCGTCTTCAACGCCATCACCAAGAAGGCCGTGCTCGACGCGATGGCCAATCCGCGCGAGATCGACGTGCCGCTGGTGGACGCCTATCTCGCCCGCCGCGCGCTCGACTATCTCGTCGGCTTCACGCTGTCGCCGGTGCTCTGGCGCAAGCTACCTGGCGCCCGCTCGGCTGGGCGTGTCCAGTCCGTGGCGCTGCGCCTCGTCTGCGATCGCGAAGCCGAGATCGAGCGCTTCAAGACCGACGAGTACTGGCAGATCGCCGCCAAGCTCTCGACGCCGCGCGGCGAGGATTTCGAGGCGCGCCTCACCGCCTTCGAGGGCGAGCGGCTGCAGCGCCTGTCTATCAACAACGAGACACGCGCCTTCGCCATTCGCGACATGCTGAACGGCGCCTCGTTCCGCGCCGTCAGCGTCGAGGCCAAGCCCACCAAGCGCAACCCCTCGCCACCCTTCACCACGTCGAGTCTGCAGCAGGCGGCCTCTGCCAAGCTCGGCTTCGGCGCCTCGCGCACGATGCAGATCGCCCAGCGCCTCTATGAAGGCATGGATATCGGCGGCGAGACGGTCGGCCTCATCACCTATATGCGAACCGACGGCGTGCAGATGGCGCCCGAAGCCATCGACGCGGCGCGCGAGGCGATCGGCGAAACCTTCGGCAAACGCTATGTGCCCGAGAAGCCGCGTCTCTACTCGACCAAGGCGAAGAACGCGCAGGAAGCGCACGAGGCGATCCGCCCGACCAGCTTCATGCGCCTGCCCAAGGACATGGAGCGCTTTCTCGACCGTGACCAGGCGCGCCTCTACGACCTGATCTGGAAGCGCGCCATCGCCAGCCAGATGGCCTCGGCCGAGATCGAGCGCACCACGGTCGAGATCGCGGCCGAGAACGGCGCTCAGAAGGCGCAGCTGCGCGCCACCGGCTCGGTGATCCGCTTCGAGGGCTTCATCGGCGCCTATCAGGACCACCGCGACGATTCCAAGACCCAGGCCGACCAGGAGGCGGAGGAAGACGATTCCGCCCGCCTGCCCGAGATCAAGCCGCAGGACGGACTGAAAAAGCTGGCGGTCAACCCGACCCAGCATTTCACCGAGCCACCGCCGCGCTTCTCGGAAGCCTCGCTGATCAAGCGGATGGAAGAGCTCGGCATCGGCCGCCCCTCCACCTATGCCGCCACCCTGCAGACGCTGCAGGACCGCGAATACATCGTGCAGGACAAGCGCAAGCTTCTGCCCGATTCAAAGGGCCGGCTGGTCACGGCCTTCCTGCACAATTTCTTCGAAAAGTACGTCGAGTACGATTTTACCGCCGACCTGGAAGGCCAACTCGACCGCATCTCGGCGGGCGAACTGTCCTGGAAGGACGTGCTGCGTGAGTTCTGGAAGGACTTTTCGGCTCAGGTCGATGGCACCAAGGAACTTCGCGTCACCGACGTTCTCGACGCCCTGAACGAGGAACTGGCTCCGCTCGTATTCCCCGACCGGGGCGACGGGACGGACCCGCGCGTCTGCCCGCGTTGCGCTCAGGGCAAGCTCAGCCTCAAGCTGGGCAAGTTCGGCGCTTTCGTCGGCTGTTCGAACTATCCCGACTGCGGCTACACGCGCCAGCTCGGCTCCAATCTCTCGGCCGAGGGCGTGGAAGGCGATGGCGGCCTGAATGAGCCCAAGGATCTCGGCAGCGACCCGGATTCGGGAGAGCCGATCACCCTGCGCTCGGGCCGCTTTGGGCCCTATGTCCAACGCGGCGACGGCAAGGAAGCCAAGCGCTCCTCGCTGCCGAAGGGCTGGCTGGTCGCAGATATCGACTTCGAGAAGGCGCGCAGGCTGCTGTCCCTGCCCCGCGAAGTCGGCCTCCATCCCGAGTCCGGCAAGCCGATCTTGGCGGGCCTCGGCCGCTACGGCCCGTTCCTTCAACATGACGGCGGCTATGCCAATCTGGAGACGGTGGAGGACGTGTTCGAGATCGGTCTCAACCGGGCCGTGACCGTGATCGCCGAAAAGAAGGAAAAGGGTCCGCGCGGTCGCGCGACGCCGGCCGCTTTGGCGACGCTCGGCGAGCATCCGACCTTCGGCGGCGAAATCACAGTACGCGAAGGGCGCTTCGGTCCCTATGTGAATGTCGGTAAGATCAACGCGACCTTGCCGAAGTCCAAGGACCCGGCCTCCGTCACGCTGGAGGAAGCAATCCAGCTTCTGAACGAGCGGGCGGAAAAGTCTGGAAAGGCGCCGACCAAGAAAGCGGCGCCGAAGAAGGCGGCCCCCAAGAAGGCCGCCGCCGAGGGCGACGCGACGGAGAAGCCGAAGAAGGCACCGGCCAAGCGCGCGGCGGCCAAGCCCGCCGCCAGGAGCGACGAGCCCCCCGCACGGCCCGCCGCTCCCAAGACCGAGTTGATCAAGGCGCCGAAGGCAAAGGCGAAGTAAGGAGTTCCATGGCCAAGCGAGCGATCCCGACCACCGACGAACGCTCGCTGAGCCGGGAGGCGGTCCTGCGCTTCATCGCGGACCACCCGGACCGCGCCACCAAGCGCGATCTGGCAAAGGCCTTCGGGGTCAAGGGCGAGGCACGGGTCGCGCTCAAGGACATCATCGCCGATCTCCAGGCCGACGGCCTCCTGGCTGGCGGTCGCAAGCAATACACCCGCCCCGGCGCGCCGCCGACCGTCACGGTTCTTGAAATCCGCGACCGCGACGACGAAGGCGGCCTTTTGGCCGATCCGGTTGGCTGGGACGAGAGCGACCTCGGTCCCCGCCCCCGCTTCACCGTGCGCCAGAAGCGCGACCAAGCCGCCATTGCCGGGATCGGGGATCGCATCCTGGCGCAGCTCGACTTCGACGCGCCGGAAGGCCCGGCGGCCGACGTCATTCGCCTGCTCGATCGCAAAACCGCCCGCGCACTCGGCGTCTTCCGCGAGACGGCGGGCGGCGGCGGCCGGGTGGAGCCTGTCGAGCGGCGCCAACATGAATTCGTCGTCGGGCCCGGCGACACACGGGGCGCCAAGGACGGCGATCTCGTCGAGGTCGAGCCGTCCCAGCGCATGCGCGCCGGCCTGCCGATGGGGTCGATTGCCGAAGTGATCGGCTCGCTTCACACCGAAAAGGCGATCTCCACCATTGCGCTGCACGCGCATTCGATTCCGCATGTCTTCCCGAAATCAGTTCTGGCGGAGGCCGACGCCGCCGGCCCGGCGACCATGGCGCATCGCGAGGACTGGCGAGATCTGCCGTTGGTCACGATCGACCCGCGCGACGCCAAGGATCATGACGACGCGGTTCACGCTGCCCCCGACGCCGATCCGTCCAATCCCGACGGGTTCGTGGTGACGGTCGCGATCGCCGACGTCTCCTGGTACGTCCGGCCGCATTCGAAGCTCGACGCGGAAGCCAAGCTGCGCGGCAACTCGGTCTATTTCCCAGACCGCGTCGTCCCGATGCTGCCCGAGCGGATTTCCAACGATCTCTGTTCGTTGCGCGAGGGTGTCGACCGGCCGGCGCTGGCCGTGCGCATGATCTTCGACCGCGACGGCGACAAGCGCTCGCATCGCTTCCATCGCATCATGATGCGCAGCCATGCCAAGATCGCCTATCAGGACGCCCAGGGAGCGATCGACGGGACGGAAGAGTTGGTCGATCCGCAGATCGTCGCCGGCGTCCTCCGCCCGCTTTGGGACGCCTACGCCGCGCTGAAGCGCGCGCGCGACCGGCGCGCCCCGCTCGATCTCGATCTGCCCGAGCGCAAGATCGTGCTCGACGCAGCCGGCCGGGTCGATCGCGTCATCCTTCCCGAACGGCTCGACGCGCACAAGCTGATCGAAGAGTTCATGATCCAGGCCAACGTCGCCGCGGCCGAGGCGCTAGAGCAGCAGAAGCAGGCGCTGATCTACCGCGTCCACGATTCCCCCTCGCTCGCACGGCTGGAAACGCTGCGCGACTTCCTGCGCACGCTGGATTTACCGCTCGCGAAGACCGGTGCCCTGCGGCCTGCCAATTTCAACGGCATTCTCCACGCCGTGAAGGACACCGAGCACGAGAGTCTGGTGAACGAGGTCGTTCTGCGCTCGCAGAGCCAGGCCGTCTACACACCCGAGAATCTCGGCCATTTCGGCCTCAATCTCATGCGCTACGCGCATTTCACCTCGCCGATCCGCCGCTACGCCGATCTCATCGTCCACCGCGCTCTGGTGAAGGCGTTGGGTCTCGGTGATGGCGACTTGAGCCGCGAGGACGAGGAGCAACTGGAAGAGACCGCCGAGGCGATCAGTCAGGCGGAACGCCGCGCCATGGCGGCCGAGCGCGACACGGTGGACCGCCTCATCGCCCATCACCTCGCCGACCGGCTGGGCGAGGAGTTCGAGGGCAAGATTCAGGGCGTCACCAAGTCGGGCCTGTTCGTCCAGTTGCCGACCTTCGGCGCCGACGGTTTCATTCCGATCTCGACCCTGGGCGCCGACTACTACCACTATGACGAAGTCGGCCATTCCCTCGTCGGCGAGCGTTCGAAGCGTGGCTTTCGGCTGGGCGATTCGGTCGAGGTGAAGCTGGTGGAAGCCGTGCCGCTGGCCGGCTCGATGCGATTCGAGATGCTGTCCGAACCACGGGAGTTGCCGGCCACGACCGGCTCGTTCCACAAGGCGGCGCGGCGCAGCCACCGCCTCCATCGGCCCGGGCGCACGCCAAAGCCCGCCGGCAAGGGCCCGAAGGCGGCCGCCGGGAAAGGACGCGGAAAGCGATGACCATCGCCCCTCATGAGTCTCGTGCGAACGTTCTGGAACCGGCGGCGAGCAACTCGGGCGAGCCGCGCGATACACTGCAGGCCATGGGGCGTGGCTTCCTCATGCGCTGCCCGCATTGCGGCAAGGGACGGCTCTTTTCGGGTTATCTCAAAAGCGTCGATCGGTGCGAAGCTTGCGGTGAAGCGTTCGAGCACCATCGAGCCGACGATCTGCCCCCCTATCTCACGATCTTCATCGTGGGCCATTTGGTGGTCGCGCTGTTCATGGGCATGGAACAGGTCACGGACCTGCCGCTCTGGGCGCATCTGGCCATCTGGGTGCCCGTTACGATTGCTCTCTCGCTTGTGCTGCTTCGGCCTCTGAAAGGCGCTACGATCGGCCTCCAATGGGCCATGCGGATGCATGGGTTCGGCGGACGGGGCGAGGAAAGCGATAGCTGAGACGACCTGTTGGAGGCCGAAGACCTTGACTTCGGCGTCTCCATAAGTAGTGTCCGCCGCGATAAGGGCGCATGGTTTCGTGCGCCTGTTCGGCTTGTGTCGCTTGGCGAGACGGGCCAGATACAATCTCTAATGTCCTGCATGCCCCGTGCGACGCCTGTTCGGCCCGCCGTCAGACGCAGGGCCACGATTCGCCAGGATGGACGCACAATGGCCAAGGCTACAACGATCAAGATCAAGCTGCTCAGCACGGCTGACACCGGCTTCTTCTACGTCACCACGAAGAACAGCCGTACGATGACCGATAAGATGGTCAAGACGAAGTACGATCCGGTCGCTCGCAAGCATGTCGAGTTCCGCGAGACCAAGATCAAGTAAGTCGTCGTCCGTTTCGGATTTCGAGAACGCCGCCCCTTCCGGGCGGCGTTTTTCGTTTGGGGCGCAGGTTGCGAGGCAGCGATCGTACGGAGTTCGAAAGTCGGCTCGGCGTGACGCAAAACACCATCATCGCATCAAGCGTCGAGGCACACCAAAGCGTGCTCGCCCGGAGCGATAGAGATGTCGTGTCGGGAATGGTCACGGAGGGCGCGTCAGCCTTGAACCCTCCCCGAGGGGGCGCAGTTCACCCGATCGCCGCCATATCGCCATATCGGCTAAGGGCTGGTCCGATCGCTAGAGTTCGCCGACCCTAGAGGCGACCGCTAGCGTGGCAGCAAGCATATGATCGAAGCTGTAAAAGTGGTCGGCCGGCGCGCCGATCGCGGCACGAGGATACCGCGTATGACCAGCTGCCGGCCGACCGCCCCACGGGACCCAGGAGATGCGGCGGACCTGAGCATTCCATGGGGAAACTAAGAACAGACGCTTGTCTGTGACCTCGAAACCCTACGCTTCCAGACTTGCCGAGAATCGAAGGGGAATCAATCTGGATAATGCAAAATGCTCCCATTCGTTTTAGGAATGGTTAAGGTCCGGCCGTCGAGAGATCGCTGGCGACGACGACGCGGTTTCGCCCGGCTCGCTTCGCATCGTAGAGCGCGATGTCGGCCCGCTTCATCAGCCCGCGGGGTTCCACCCCGTTCAAGCTCGCAAGCCCCACGCTGGACGTGACGGGTATCGCCAGATCCTGGACCTCGAAGGGTTCCGCCTCGATCAACTCGCGCAGCCGTTCCGCCGCACCCTCGGCGGAGGCAAGATCGGTGTCGGGCATGAGAAGCGCGAACTCCTCGCCGCCGATCCGCGCCGCGAGATCGCTGGCGCGAAGGCTGCGACGCACGCGCTCCGCGAACTGACGAAGCACCTCGTCTCCGACATCATGGCCATAGGTGTCGTTGATCTGCTTGAAGTGATCGATATCGAGGATCAGGACGCAGAGCGGTCTGCCGCTGCGGACGGACTGTTCGCTCGCCTGAGCCAGATGCCCGTCGAGAAAGCGACGATTGTAGAGGCCGGTCAAAGGATCGATCGTCGCAAGCTCGATCGTCGTCTGCACGCTGCGCCGCAGACCTTCGTCGTATCGCTTGCGCTTGATCTGAGTGCGAATGCGCGCCAGCAGTTCGTTTGGGTCGAGCGGGCGCTGACAATAGTCGTTGGCCCCCAGTTCCAGGCCGCGCGTGATGCGCGCTTCATCCTCCGGTCCCGCGATCAACAGAATCGGCGTTTGACGTGTGCCCTCGTTCGACCGCAGGCGCGAACAGAGGCGCAAGGCATCGAACGCTTCGGCCTGAAGATCGAGGATGAAAAGGTCGACCGGCTCGGTGGGGTTCAAGACCGCATCAGGTTCTACGGCCGGCATGATCATATGTTCGGCGCCGACAAGGCGTTTCACCCGAAGCGCTTCCTCCGGCCGGGCCATCATCGCGCAGAGGCGCCCGTTCCGCCCCATGGTCTCGGCTCCGAGATCCCAGGGCTCCGCCACGACCCGCGCCGCCGTCTCGGCGCGCACACGCAGTTCGTCGGTCAGCATCTTGAGGCGGGTCAGGCTGCGGATGCGCGAGAAGAGCGGCAGTCCGCGCACGGGCTTGGTCAGGAAATCGTCCGCGCCGGCCTCGAGACCGCGAACGCGGTCCGCCTGCTGGTCCAGCGCCGTGACGAGCACCACCGGAATGTGCAGTGTCGTCGGCTCCGCCTTCAGGCGCCGGCAGACCTCGTACCCGTCCATATCCGGCATCATCACGTCGAGCAGAACGAGATCCACCATCTCGCGGCGGCAGATATCGAGAGCCTCGGGGCCGGACGAGGCGAGCAGAACCTCGAAATACTCCTCGGATAGCTGCGCCTGCATCAGCCGGCGATTGACCGGCATGTCGTCCACCACGAGGATCCGGGCAGACATGGCTCAGGCGTCGCCGAGGAAGGACTTGATGGTTTCGATGAATTTCAGGACGGAGATCGGCTTCGAGATATAGGCTTCGCATCCGCCCTTGCGGATTCGCTCCTCGTCGCCCTTCATGGCAAAAGCCGTGACGGCGATGACGGGAATCGAACGCAGTTCGGGATCGGCCTTCAGATCGCGCGTGACGTCGAGGCCGGAAACCTCGGGAAGCTGGATGTCCATGAGAATGAGGTCAGGACGATGTTCACGCGCGAGATCGACCGCGGTCAACCCCGAACGGGTCTGCACCGTGCGATAGCCGTGAGCCTCGATCAGGTCGCGGAAGAGCTTCATATTGAGCTCGTTGTCCTCGACGATCATGACGGTCTTGGTCATACGCATACCCTCTGCCAGGCGTGATCTCACCCGGTTCCCGACCTTCAATAGGCAAAGCTAGAGCAATTTGATTTAACAATTCGGCAATCTCGCTCTTCGAAGGATGAAGGCTACGATTATGATTAACGAGAACTACCGTAGCGGAAACCATGAAGCCCAGCAGACCGCATCGGGTCTCGCGGTCGAAGCTTTGTCCTTTATCGCCAGCGACGGCCTTCTGTTCAGCCGGTTCCTGCGCCTCACCGGTCTTGAACTCGAAAACCTGCGCCAAGCCGCCGACGAGCCGGCGTTCCTCGCTGGCGTGCTCGATTTCGTTCTGTCCGACGAGCGGATCCTGACGGATTTCGCCGCTCATATCGAAGTACCTCCCGAGCGCGTGGCAGCCGCGCGGCGGGTGATGGCCGGGCCTTATGCGGAATCCTATTCCTGATGACGACGGTAGGACCCACGATCGATGCCCTCCCGCAAAATCATGACGCATTGATCGTTCTGGATGTGGACGAAGTGGTGCTGCATTTCATCGCACCCTTCTGCGAACTTCTGGCGGAGCATGGCGCCAAGCTGCATTTCGAAAGCTTTCGCCTGACAGGGAACGTGCGTTCGCTCTCGACCGGCGCTGCCGTGTCGGGCCATGAACTCGATCGGATCACGGCGCTCCTCTATGCCGACCAGATCAAGCGCCAAGCCCCAGTGGAAGGCGTAAGGGAAGCCCTGGCGGACCTGCGACAGAAAGCGGACGTCGTCTATCTCACGGCGATGACGCCGAGCTACTACCAGCAGCGACGGGCGCTCTTGGACAGCCATGGGCTGACAGACCCGATGATCGCGACGGAACGGTCGAAAGGCGGCCTGCTCGCCGAGATGCGGCAACGCTGGCGCGGGCCCATCGTCTTCGTGGACGATCTTCCGCCCAATCTGGAGGGCGCGCGGCGCAGTGCGCCGGACATCCATCTCGTGCATCTCATGGCCAATCGCGAGTTTCGCGCGCATCTCCCGCCCATGCCCCATGGCACGCTGCGCGCCGAGAACTGGCGCGATGCGGCCGCGAAGATCGCGGCGCTCTTGGCGAATGGGAACGAAGAGCGCCGCTAGGCGCCCTTCACCTCAG
Organism: Aureimonas sp. AU40; assembly: GCF_001463785.1. NCBI lineage: Bacteria > Pseudomonadati > Pseudomonadota > Alphaproteobacteria > Hyphomicrobiales > Aurantimonadaceae > Aureimonas > Aureimonas sp. AU40. Next base: position 313,328 of record NZ_BBWL01000041.1, on the reverse strand, counting down.
GCCAGTTCCACGTCGATCACGCCGGGCGAAGCCTTGATGGCGCTCGCCATCTGTGGCGAAACGCGGAACTTGCCGGGAAGCGCGATCTCGACTTCCCGCTCGCCATCGTCACGAAGGAGGATCAACGAGACATCGCTGTCTCCACCGGCGCGAAGCTGGTTCTGGAACAACGAGAAGGGCTTGGCGTCGCGCAGGAAGATACGCAGCGCCTTCTGCATCTTTTCAGCTTCGGCCTCCAGAGACTGGACGCCGGATGCGCGCAGGGAAATGCCCTCCGGCCGGTCCTCCGCCGAAACGGTGACGATGACCGAAGCGCCCGGCTCCAGCTTGTCGCGGAAGGCGATCAGAGTTTCCGTGAACAGGACGATCTCGTACTGACCCGTCGCGTCGGAGAGCTGGACGATGCCGATCTTGCCGCCCGTACGAGTCTTGCGCTCCTGGCGCGAGGTCACCGTTCCCGCCAGTCGGCCCGCCGTCTGGCCCTTGCGCACGCCGGCTACAACCTCGGCATAGGACTGGACCTTCAGCCGCTTCATCGCATCCTTGTACTCGTCCAACGGATGGGCCGAGAGATAGAAGCCGATCGACTGGAACTCGCGAAGAAGCTTCTCCGTCGTCGTCCAACCCGGCACGTCGGCCAGACGCAGCGGCTCCGGCTCGCCGCTGCCGCCGAACATGTCGTGCTGGCCCGAGGTCCGGCCCTCTTGCGCCAGCGCGGCATAGGACGCCAGCTTTTCCAGATTGCCGCAGAGCTTGGCGCGGTCGAGGCCGAAACTGTCGAGCGCGCCAGCGGCGATCAGATGTTCCAGAGTCCGCTTGTTGACGATCTTTGGATCGATCCGGGCGCAGAAATCCTCAAGGCTCTTGAACGCGCCGCCATCCTGCCGCCGCTCCACGATGTGGTCCACCGCCTGCTCGCCGACGCCCTTGATGGCGGCGAGCGCGTAGATGATCTGCCCGTCCTGCACCTCGAACGCCCGGTGGGACCGCTGCACGGAGGGCGGCACGACGGGGATGCCAAGACGCTTGGCGTCCAGACGGAAGTCGTTGAGCTTGTCGGTGTTGCCCATGTCCAGCGTCATGGACGCGGCCAGGAACTCGACCGGGTAATTCGCCTTCAGATAGGCCGTATGGTACGAAACCAGCGCGTAGGCGGCCGCGTGGCTCTTGTTGAAGCCGTAGTCGGCGAACTTGGCCAGAAGGTCGAAGATCGTGTTGGACTGCGCCTTCGGAATGCCATTCTTGACGCAGCCTTCGACGAAACGCACCCGCTGCACATCCATCTCGGCGCGGATTTTCTTGCCCATGGCGCGGCGAAGGAGATCGGCCTCGCCAAGCGTATAGCCGGACAGAACCTGGGCGATCTGCATCACCTGTTCCTGGTAGATGATGACGCCCTGCGTCTCCCGAAGAATCGGCTCGATCTTCGGGTGGATGATCTCGACTTCCTCTTCCTTGTGCTTGCGCGCGTTGTAGACCGGGATGTTCTCCATCGGGCCCGGGCGATAGAGCGCGACCAGAGCCACGATGTCCTCGAACCGGTCGGGCCGCATGCCGATCAGCGCCTTGCGCATGCCGACCGATTCCACCTGGAACACGCCGACCGTCTCGCCGCGTGTCAGGAGATCGTAGGTCGGCTTGTCCTCCAAAGGCACTGCGCCGAGATCGATCCGCTCGCCGCGCCGCGCGATGAGGTCCACCGCAGTCTTCAGCGTCGTCAGTGTCTTAAGGCCAAGGAAGTCGAACTTCACCAGCCCTGCCTGCTCCACCCATTTCATGTTGAACTGGGTGACCGGCATGTCGGAGCGCGGATCGCGATACATCGGCACGAGCTTCGACAACGGCCGATCGCCGATCACGATGCCGGCGGCGTGGGTTGAGGCGTGTCGATAGAGACCTTCCAGCTTCAAGGCGATGCTGAGAAGGCGGTCCACCACCTCCTCCTTGCGCCGCTCCTCCTGCAGGCGTGGCTCGTCCTCCAGCGCCTGGGCGAGCGTGACCGGATTGGCCGGGTTCTGGGGCACGAGCTTGCAGAGCTTATCGACATGGCCATAGCTCATTTCGAGCACGCGGCCGACATCGCGCAGCACGGCGCGCGCCTGCATCGACCCGAAGGTTATGATCTGCGCGACCTGCTCGCGGCCGTATTTCTGCTGGACGTAGCGGATCACCTCTTCGCGCCGGTCCTGGCAGAAGTCGATGTCGAAATCCGGCATCGACACGCGGTCGGGATTGAGGAACCGCTCGAAGAGAAGAGCGAAGCGAAGCGGGTCGAGATCGGTGATGGTCAGCGAATAGGCGACCAGCGACCCCGCGCCCGAACCGCGGCCAGGCCCCACCGGTATCCCCTGCGCCTTCGCCCATTTGATGAAGTCCGCCACGATCAGGAAGTAACCGGGGAACTTCATGCGTTCGATGACCGAAAGCTCGAATTCGAGCCGCTCGCGATAGCTCTCTTCCGTCTGGCCCGCCGCCGGGCCATGAGCGGCCAGACGCATCTCCAACCCTTCCTGCGCCTGACGGCGCAGTTCGGAAGATTCCGCCAGTTCGGCCTGGGTGGCATCCGCATCGGCACCGGCAAAACGCGGCAGGATCGGCTTGCGGGTGCGCACGCGGTAGGAGCAGCGGCGGGCGATCTCGATCGTGTTCTCAATCGCCTCCGGCAGGTCGGCGAAGAGCAGCGCCATGTCGTCCTGCGACTTCAGGCAATGGTCGCGCGTCAGGCGGCGGCGGTCCTCGTGGCTGACAAGCCGATTGCAGGCGACGGCAATCAGCGCGTCATGCGCGTCGAAATCCTCGTTGCAGAAGAAGAAGGGCTCGTTGGTGGCGACTAGTGGCAAGCCAAGCTCGTAGGCGAGCGCCACGGTCTCGCCCTCGGTGCGACGCCCCCGCCCCTCATGGCGCTGCAGCTCGACATAGAGCCGGTCGCCGAAGAAGCCGGCGAGCTTTTCCAGACGCGCGCGAGCGACCAGCCCCTGCCCAGCGTTGATGGCCGTGCCGATCGGCCCGAGCGGACCGCCGGTCAGCGCGATGACGCCTTCGGCATGTTCGCCGAGCCAGTCCACCAGGACATGCGGGCGCATGTTGCCGTCATGCGCGAGATAGGAACGCGAGACGAGTTCCACGAGATTCTCGTAGCCCCGTTCGGTGGCCGCCATCAGCACCAGCGAGCCGGACGAGCCGAAGCCGGATCGATCGCGCGGGTTGCCCTCGACATCGCTAAACTCGACATCGATCTGGCAACCGATGATAGGCTGGATGCCGGACTTCGCGGCCTTCTCGGAGAACTCCAGCGCACCGAAGAGATTGCCGGTGTCGGCGATGCCGATGGCCGGCGCGCCGTCCGCTTTCGCGAATTTGATGATCTGATCGACCCGAAGCGCGCCCTCGAGAAGCGAATAGGCGCTGTGCACGCGAAGATGAACGAAACGCAGAGGCGCGGGAGCGCCCTTCTTCTCTTCGGCCATGACGAGATCCCCGGTGTCCGCGCGGACGCCGTCCAGGCGACCGCCGAGCCGCGCATCGACCTCGAGTTCGCCAAGCGACTCGCTGTCCATGTCTTCGGCAAGGAATTTGTCAGTGTCCCAATTCATAGGCCAGAGTCCAGCCCGCGTCGTCGGATGTCCCCGTCTTTCGACGGACGGGCGATCAAATCAGGTGAAGGATAAGCGCAAAGCTCGCCACGAAGGCGGAGACGGCGGTGAGCGAGGCGATTTCTCTGAGAACCAGCATTTCAATCTCCATCAAGCTGTGTTCTCAATTTGTTCCATATTTCAGCCGAATGAAAGAACAAAGGCGGAACAAATTCGTCAGGACTTCTGAAACGTTAAAGGCCCGGCGAAAACCGCCGGGCCTTTAACGTTTCGACGTGGCGGACTGGAAGCTGTCAGGCGGACCCATGCTTTCCGAGGAAGCCATCGGCCGTGCGCAGGCTGAGCGCCATGATCGTCAGCGCCGGATTGGCAGCGAGCGAACTCGGGAAGACCGAATTGTCGGCGATCCAGAGGTTAGGAATGTCGAAGCTGCGGCCATGGGGATCGACGACATTCTCGCCAGCATCCGTCCCCATGCGGCATGTCCCGATCGTATGGGCCGTGCGGTCCAGCACCCATATGTCGCTTGCGCCGGCGGCTTCCCAGACCGATTTCATGAAACCGATGGCATGTGCGCGAAGGCGCTTCTCGTTCTCGCCATAGCCGAAGCGGATGATCGGCTTCGGCATGCCGCGGCCGTCCAGCTCGTCCGACAGGATCAGGTAGTTGTCGTCGCTCGGCAGCCCCTCGCCGTTGATGCCGATGCCAGCGACATGATTGTAGCGATCGAGATAGTCGGTCAGCCGCTGGCCCCAGAGCCCTCTTCCCCGCGCCACCTGATCGGCCCATGTCTGCAAGACGACGCCGAGGCTTTGCACGAGATAGCCACCCGCGAAATCCGCGTTTTTGGGGCGCAGCATATCCTCGGTGATGAGGGCTGAGGGATAGCCTTTGTTCATCCGCATCTCGGTTGGAAACGTGCCCCAGACTTGCGTCGCGACATGGGCGGTATAATTGCGCCCGACTTGCCCACTGGAATTGGAAATGCTCTGGCGCAGAAGAAGGCGCGGCGTCTCGATCGCGCCGGCACAGAGGAATACGGCCGCGCAGCGCTGCCGGACCTCGCGCTCACCCTGGAGATAGACGACGGCGATGACGCGTCCCTGCGTGTCGAACTCGAAATGGGTGGCGAAACACTCATCCCGGATCTCGGCACCCCTTGCCACGGCAAGTGGGAGATAGGTCACGTCCATCGACGTCTTGGCCCCGTTGCGGCAACCTTGATGACAGTAGCCGCAATTGACGCAGGCCTCACGCTTGGGACCATCCGCCTGCTCAAAGCGCCGGGAGACGACCGCCACCGGGCCGTCGCTCGCCGTCGCGCCAATAGCGGCGCAGCCCGCCGCCATGGCTTGCGCCGGTGCGTTCCGAAGCACGGGCGGGAGGCCATAGCCACGCGTGGGGTCCCACGGATAGGAGGCAGGACCCGACACGCCGACAAAGCGCTCGATCTCCTCGTAATAGGGCACGAGGTCTTCCAGCCGCAGCGGCCAGTCGCGCCCCTTGCCCGTCTCCGTCCGCAGCCGAAGGTCGCGGGCGTCTGCGCGCGGCACGAAGGCGCCCCAGTGCAGCATGGAGCCACCGACGCCGACGCCGCTATTGTTGGCGCCGAACGCCTCTGGCATCGAGCCACCGCTGATCCGCTCGTCCATCCAGTAGAGGTCCGACGACAAGGTCTCGTCTGCGGCATACTCCTCTTGAGACCGATTCGATCCGGCTTCCAGCGCGACGACGCGAAGGCCAGCGGAGGCCAAGCGCGCGAGCAGGGGGGAACCGCCCGCCCCAGTTCCGATCACCACGGCATCGACGGTCTCGTCCAATCCGTAGCGCGCCATCAGGTCGAGCCTCATCGGACGCTCTCCTCTGCGGCTGGGGAAACCGGCTCGGGCTCCCAAGCCTCGCGCTCGCCGATTGCGACCTTACGAAAGCCGACAAACCGCTCGCCCGTCTCGCCGCCATTCGCGAACCCGGAATATCCGATGCGGGCCATGACAGCGGGGTGGGCGACGTAATGCCGGACGGAATCGGACAGCACCTCCTCGAACCAAAGCGCCATCTGCTTGGCATCGAACAAGGTCGGGTCACTCAGTCCGAGATCATCCGACGCGGCAATCGCGTTCAGGATCTCGTCTTGCGACGCGCTATGGAGTATCACAAACCCTGTCCCATCTCGGTGGCGCGCGATGGCATCCAGCGTGTCGAGCCCGATCTTGTAGGCGTTCGGGTCTGTCGGAAGGGCTTCGTAACGCCAGCCGTTTCCGTCCTGATCCGCCATCATCCGGTCCAGTCGGAGGGCAATATCGATCCCGTAGTCCACCGCGGTCGGGATGATCCGGGCCAACATGGCCCTAAGCGTCACGATCTGAGCTTCAGAGAAAGCGCGGGGTTCAGCGTCGGGGTCGTCTGGACGCGCCCGCTCGGCCAGCGCCTCGCGCAGCCTGTCGCTGACGCGTTCCGCTGGAACGAGATCGGTGCAGAGCGGCGGGTTTGAAAGAGTCGGGGGCACGCGGAGGACGCTGGACAACGGCTGTTCCCATTCAGCTAGAACGGTTCAAAGACCGCCGACTAACTAACGAGGCACCGAAACGCTGCATTGCGTCGGCCGACATGTTGCCGCATCGGCAACAAGCGGCCCGGCCAAACCGGCAGCGAAACCGACTTGTCCGCGAGCGCCGACGCCTAAAGCGTGTGGCTGAGGACCTTCCCGTCCTGAAGCGTCACCGCCCTGTCCATGCGCCGGGCGAGATCGTGATTGTGCGTGGCAATTAGAGCAGCCACGCCGGACTGGCGGACCAGCGCCGTCATCGCGTCGAAAACATAATTCGACGTGGTCGGGTCGAGATTTCCCGTCGGCTCGTCCGCCAAAAGCACGAACGGATTGTTGGCGACGGCCCGCGCGATGGCGACACGCTGCTGCTCGCCACCCGAAAGCTCCGAAGGACGGTGCTTGGTGCGATGACCGAGCCGCATATAGTCGAGCAGCTCGTGGGCCCGTTCGGCCGCGACCTCTCGCTTCAAGCCGCCGATCATCTGCGGCAGCATGACATTCTCAAGGGCCGAGAACTCCGGCAGGAGATGGTGGAACTGGTAGACGAAGCCGATCGCCGCCCGGCGCATGGCGGTGCGCCCAGCATCGTCCAGCGCGCCGCAGGATTGACCGTTTACGATGACGTCTCCTGCATCGGGCCTCTCCAGAAGGCCGGCAATGTGAAGCAGCGTCGATTTGCCGGAGCCGGACGGCGCCACGAGGGCCACCATCTCACCGGGCATGATGTCGAGATCGGCCTGCTGGAGGATCGTCAGCCGCGACTCGCCCTGCACGAAGTGGCGTTCGACGCGCTCGAGCCGAAGGGAAGCATTCTGCATCATTCGTACCGAAGCGCCTCGACCGGATCGAGTTTGGACGCCTGCCAGGAGGGGAAGATCGTCGCGAGAAAGGACAGGCCGACGGCCATGAGAACCACGGTCGCGACCTCGCGCGGATCGATCTCTGCGGGAAGGCGGCTGAGGAAGTAGAATTCCGGGTTGAAGAGCGTCGTGCCGGAAACCCAGGAGAAGAACTGTCGAAGGTTCTCGATGTTGAGGCAGAACAGGGTGCCCAGCGCGAAGCCAGCGATCGTGCCGGACACGCCGATCGAGGCGCCCGTAATCAGAAACACCCGCATGATGGAGCCCCGCGTCGCGCCCATCGTGCGCATGATCGCGATGTCCCTGCCCTTGTCCTTCACCAGCATGAAAAGTCCGGAGATGATGTTGAGCGCCGCCACGAGAACGATCAGCGTCAGGATGATGAACATGACGTTCCGCTCGACCTCCAAGGCCGAGAAGAAGCTCTCGTTCTGGCGCTGCCAGGTCACCGTGTAGTTCGGACGCGCAGCGGCCTGTTCGATCGGCGCTTGGAGCGCGGAGACCTTATCGGGATCGTTGACGAAGATCTCGATCGACTGAGCCTGGTTCTCCTGATTGAAGAAGAGCTGCGCCTCGCCGAGCGGCATGTAGACATAGGCCGCGTCATATTCCGACAGCCCGATCTCGAAGATCGCGACGATCGGATAGGCCTTCACGCGCGGTGTCACGCCGAGCGGCGTCACGTCGCCCTCGGGCGAAACCAGGGTGATGGAGTCGCCCAGCCTCAACCCCAAAGAATCGGCCAGGCGGCTGCCGATCGCGACGCCCTGGCTCGTGTCGAAATTCTCGATCGTGCCGAGCTTGATGTTCGAGGCCACAGGCTTCAGCCGCAGAAGGTCCTCGCCGCGCACGCCCTTCACCAGCGCGCCGGTGCTCGCATTGCTAGAGCCCGTCGCCAGAACTTGCCCCTGCACGAGCGGCATAGTGAAGGCGACCCCGGGCACGCCGGCGAGACGACGCGCCACCTCGCCATAGTCGGTCAGGGGCTGGTCCATCGGCTGCATGATGACATGGCCGTTGACGCCTAGAATGCGGGTCAGCAACTCACCGCGAAAGCCGTTCATCACCGACATGACAATGATGAGGGCGGCGACGCCCAGCATAATGCCGAGGAACGAAAAGCCCGCGATCACCGACACGCCGGCATCCCGCCGCCGCGACCGAAGATAGCGTCCCGCGATCATCCACTCGAAGCGCGAGAAGGGCCTCGTCTTCGGGGCGGGACCAGTGTTCACCGGAGCAGCGGAGAGAGTCTTCATGCAGCCATCCGAGATCAGGCCGACAAGCGACGCAGAACGTCGCCGACGGGGAGCGTTTCGCGCTCGCCGCCCGCTCGCAGCTTGATCTCCACTTCGCCAGCCTTGGCGCCGCGCGGGCCAACAATGACCTGAACCGGCAGACCAATCAGGTCCATAGTCGCGAACTTGGCGCCCGCGCGCGTGTCCTGATCGTCGTAGAGGACGTCCTGCCCCGCTGCCTGCAGCTCCGCATAGAGGCGCTCGCAAACCGCGTCGCAATCGGCGTCACCGGGCTTCATGTTGACGAGGCCAACGTCGAACGGCGCGACCCCCTTCGGCCAGATGATACCGTTCTCGTCATGCGAGGCTTCGATGATGGCGGCGATCAGGCGGCTCGGCCCGATGCCGTACGACCCCATGAACACGGGCACATCCTTGCCATCGGGGCCGGTCACGTTGGCCTTCATGGGTTCGGAATACTTCGTGCCGAAATGGAAGATATGGCCGACCTCGATGCCGCGCGCCGCGACGCGGTCGCTCTCCAGCAGCGCGTTCCATGCGGCCTCGTCATGCATCTCGTCCGTCGCCGCGTAGGGCGTGGTCCATTTCGTCACGATCGCGTCGAGCGCCGCCGCGTCGGAGAAGTCCACCCCTTCGGCCGGCACGTCCATGCCGAGATAGTCGCGATGACAGAACACTTCGCTCTCGCCGGTCGAGGCGAGAATGATGAATTCGTGGCTCAGCTTGCCCCCGATCGGACCGGTATCGGCGCGCATCGGAATGGCCTTGAGGCCCATGCGCTCGAACGTGCGGAGATAGGCGACGAACATCCGGTCATAGGCGGTCTTCGACGACTCGTAGTCGATGTCGAAGGAATAGGCGTCCTTCATCAGGAACTCGCGAGAGCGCATCACGCCGAAGCGGGGGCGCACCTCGTCTCGGAACTTCCACTGGATGTGGTAGAGGTTCAGCGGGAGGTCCTTGTAGGAACGGACGTAGGACCGGAAGATGTCGGTGATCATCTCCTCGTTGGTCGGACCGAACAGCAGTTCGCGTTCGTGCCGGTCCTCGATCCGCAGCATCTCCTTGCCGTAATCGTCGTAGCGCCCGCTTTCACGCCAGAGATCGGCGGATTGGATGGTCGGCATCAGCATCTCGATCGCCCCGGAGCGGTCCTGCTCCTCGCGAATGATGTTGGAGACCTTGTCCAACACGCGCTTGCCCAGCGGCAACCAGGAATACAACCCCGCCGCCTGCTGACGGATCATCCCGGCCCGCAGCATGAGCCGATGCGAGACGATTTCCGCTTCCTTCGGTGTTTCCTTTAGAATCGGCAGAAAGTAGTGGGAAAGGCGCATGGGGACTCTAAGCTCGGGCGAGAGAACGAAGACGCGAGGCCAAGCCTCGCTCGGCTTCTTAACGGCTTGGGAACCGAAAGCAAAGCCACGCCCTCGCTTGCCTCCGGACCCAATGCTGCCCGCCGCGTCCTGGCACTTGCATCGAGCAAGGAACAATATGCTCAGACATAAGGCGCGCTGCGAAAGAAAGTGTCATACTTCTGCCATTTGTGCTCGACAACGGCGAGATTCGGAGTCTAAGCTCAAGCATCAACAAGCGCCGAATGGCGCACTTACCGGCAAGTCGCGTTTGGGAGGACGTGATCTTCGGCGCGCCAAGGCGCAGCCTCGGTCCAAGGGCCGATGTAAGATCCAGGCTTGCGATCTAAAATGCGAGGCAGTGCCTCGCATTTTTTTTGTCTTGAGTTTGCCGGTTTCAATCAGGAATGCCCGCCTCGGTTGGGGCCACTTCTGCTTGTGCGGCTGCAATCACGTTCCCGGAACGATATGCGGCAGGCTATCGAGGCTGAGACCGAGATACTGAGTGCCGACGTAGAAGAGCGCAAATACCGCGCAGGCCAAAAGCGTCGTGCGCACAATGGTCCGCCACGCGTGGAAGCGGCTGGGAGCACTATGAGTCGTGCCTAGCAACACCTCGCCATCGTCGATTTGCGAGCGCGCACCGATCGGCAGAACGAGAAATAGCACCGTCCACCAGATCACGAAATAGATCGCAATGGATGTGACGATGCTCATCGATTGTCTCCTCGCCGCCGACGGTCCCTGTGACGGGACCGCCTCGGTCTAGTTCTTGACCACGAAAACGGTCACTGCGGGCTTCTTGCCCCAAGCGTCGTTCGCCTCTCCACGAACGGCGCGACGAACAGCTTCCCGCACGAGTTCCAAGTCCTTGCGACGACCGCGCGGGATACTTTCCACCGCACCGGCGGCCGCGTCGAGCAGGACCTCGGTCATATCGTCGCCGTTCTCGTCCTTCTCGGGAAGCCCCATGGCGACGATTTCGGGATCAAGTTCGAGTTCGAGCTTGGTGTTCAGCTCAATTAGCACCGAGACATGGCCGGCGAAGGCCAAGCGCCGACGCTCGTCGATGCCCATCTCCTTCGTGCCGCCAATCAGGAACCCGTCCTTGTAGAACCGGCCGACGGGCACTTCGTCGATGATCGTCGCGGGACCGGGCGCCAACCTCACCAGCTTGCCATTGCGCAGCGACACGACGTCGGGCACGCCGAGTTGCTTGGCAAGGTCGGCATGGGCTGCCAGATGCGCCGGCTCGCCATGCGCCGGCACGGCGATCTTCGGACGCGTCCATTCGTACATGCGGCGCAGCTCGGAGCGGCGCGGGTGGCCGGACACGTGAACCAGCTTGTCGTGATCCTCGATCACGATGATGCCGCGCTCGATCAGCCCGTTCTTGACCTCGTTGATGGCCTTCTCGTTGCCTGGAATGCTGCGGGAGGAGAAGATGACGGTGTCGTCGCGCGACAGCGCCACGGCCGGATGCTCGTCCTTTGCCAGCTTGGACAAGGCCGCGCGCGGCTCGCCCTGACTGCCGGTGAGGACGATCACGGCCTTCTCGCGCGGAATGTAGCCGAAATCCTGCTCGCTGACGAAAGGCGGCAGGGATTCGAGATAGCCGAGTTCAGACGCGACATCGGCCACGCGCTTCATCGAGCGCCCCATTAGGAGAACCTGACGACCCGCTATATCGGCGGCTTGCGCGATCGAACGGATGCGGCCGACATTCGAGGAGAAGGTCGTGACCGCGACGCGGCCCTTGGCTGTCCCGATGATCTCGGCGAGCGAAGCGGATACTTCCTTCTCGCTCGGAGACTCGCCTTCACGCATCGCGTTGGTCGAGTCGCAGACGAGAGCGAGGACGCCCTCGTCGCCGATCTCGCGCAGCCGCTTCTCGTCGGTCGGCTGCCCAAGGCCAGGCGTCGCGTCGATCTTCCAGTCACCCGTGTGCAGCACGGTTCCGAGCGGCGTTCGAATGGCGAGTGCGACCGGCTCCGGGATCGAGTGCGTGACATTGACCGCCTCGATGGAGAACGGTCCGACATCGAAACGATCGCCCGCACGGAAGATCGTGATCGGCACTTTCGGTGCGCCGGGCTCGCCCTCGCGCTTGGCGGCGAGCAGCGCGGCCGTGAAGGGCGTCGCATAGACCGGCGCCTTCAGGCGCGGCCAAAGGTCGAGAACCGCTCCGTAATGGTCCTCGTGCGCATGGGTGATAATGATGCCCTTGAGGGCGTGCAGCCGCTGCTCGATGAAGGTCGTGTCGGGAAACACGAGGTCCACGCCCGGCAGTTCGGGGCCGGCGAAGGACACGCCGCAGTCGATGGCGATCCATTCCCGGTTGTCCGCAGGGCCGAATCCATAAAGGGCAAGATTCATACCGATCTCGCCGATGCCGCCAAGCGGCACGAATACCAGTTCGTTCAAGTCACAGTCGCTTTCAAAACAGGCCGAATATCGGCGTCTTCATTTCCAAAGGCAGGGATCACCTGCAAACTCACTGAGCGGCCGACGCATCAGGGCGCGGCAACAGGAAGACATCTCCAGCCGAGATCTCGAGACGACGTGCGTCCTGGGTTTCCAGAACCAATCGACCCGACTCATCGAGATCGGCGAAACGACCTTCCAAGGTTCGATCCGAGAGATTCACGCGGCATGTCTGGCCGAGCCCAGCGGCTCCCGCCATCCATTCCTCGCGTATGTCCGAGAAATGGCGTCCCCGGCGCCATAAGTCCAGAGCCCATTCCACGCCGTCGGCAAGAGCCAGAAAGGTCTCGCGAACCGAAGCTGCGCTCCCGGCGCGGCGAAGCGTGGTTACGGCGTAGGGAGCGTCGTCCGGGCAGAGTTCGACATTGAGACCGCATCCCACCACAACGGCCTGCCGTCCATCTGGACTGCGCTCGCTCTCGACCAGGATACCGGCGCATTTGGCACCGTCGAGCAAGAGATCGTTCGGCCATTTGATCCGCACGCGATCGGCGTCGATCCCCTGCAGCGAGCAAAGGGCGCGTCGCATGCCCACGGCGATCACTAGAGGCAATTGGCCGAGCGATGCCACGGGCGCCGGATCGATCAGAAGAAGGCTGGCGTAAAGATTGCCTGTATCAGACGACCAAGGGCGGCCCCGCCGCCCTCGTCCTGCCGATTGTCGTTCGGCTGTGATCCAAAGAGACCCGGGATCCCCTGCCCGCGCGGCGTCCATAGCAACGCTATTGGTCGAACCGACCTCGCCCAGAGCAAGCCACCGACGTGGCAACGGAGACCCGACCCTCATTCCTCAGAGGAAGAAAGAACGGGCCGCAGCCGCTGCGGCCGCGAAGATCGGCCCGGCGACGAAGACATAGGCGGGGAAGACGAAGAGCGTCGCCGCTCCCAGCACGACCTTGAGCTCCGTTCCCATCGGCTCGAACCCACCGATCGGCTCGTCGAACCACATGACCTTCACGACGCGCAGATAGTAGAAAAGACCCACGGTCGACGCGATCACGCCGATCACGGCGAGAGGGACGAGACCCGCGCCGACGGCCGCCACGAACACGTAGTACTTCCCCCAGAAGCCGAGCAGCGGAGGAAGGCCAGCCAGCGACAGCATGAGGGTCGTCAGCGCCAGAGCCATGATCGGGTTGGTGCGGGACAGACCAGCGAGTTCATAGACATCCTCGACCATCTCGTCGCGCCGACGCAGCGACAGGATCACCGCGAACGTGCCGAGCGTCATCGTGACATAGGTTACCATGTAGATTAGCACGCCGCGCACACCGGCTTCGTCGCCGGCGGCCAGACCGACCAGGACGTAGCCCATGTGACCGATCGAGGAGTAGGCCATCAGGCGCTTGATATTGCGCTGGCCGATAGCGGCGAAGGAGCCGAACAGCATGGAGGCGATCGAGATGAAGATGATCACCTGCTGCCAGTCCGCTGTCAGCGGGCCGAAGCTCTGCACAGTGAAGCGGGTTAACAGCGCGATCGCGGCGACCTTCGGCGCACCCGACAGGAAGGCCGTGACCGGCGTCGGCGCGCCTTCGTAGACGTCCGGCGTCCACATGTGGAACGGCACGGCCGACACCTTGAAGGCGAGGCCCGAGAGGACGAAGACCAAGCCGATCAAAAGGCCGATCGAACGCGCTTCATGCGATGAGATCGCAACGGCGATCTCGCGAAAGCCGATCTGGCCCGTGAAACCGTAGACCAGCGAGGCGCCGTAGAGCAGCATGCCCGAGGACAGCGCGCCGAGAACGAAGTACTTCAGGCCTGCTTCCGTCGACTTCACCTGGTCGCGCGCGATCGCGGCGATGACATAAATCGCCAGCGATTGAAGCTCGAGACCCATGTAGAGGGCGATCAGGTCACCGGCCGAGACCATGACGAGCATGCCGATCGTGCACAGCACGATGAGGACCGGAAACTCGAACTTGTCGAACCGCTCGCGCTTGGCGAACGTCGCCGACATGAGAAGCGCGGCCGCCGATCCGATCAGAACCAGGATCTTCATGAAGCGGGCGAACGGATCGAGAATGATCGAGCCGCCGAAGGCGATGCCGTCCGGCACCACGAAGCAGAGCCAGCCTGCCGCGAAAACGAGCAGGCCAACTGCGAGCGACAGCACGAAACCGCCGCTCTTCTCGCCCTGGAAGACGCCCACCATCAGGAGAAGCATCGCGCCGACCGCCAGGATCAGTTCGGTACCGACAATGGGGAGGCTCTGCGCCACGAATTGCGAAAACATGATCTGTTCAGCCCAGTCGGTTAGTGCAGAGACGCGACATTGGCGGCAGCCTGCAGGGCGGCGGTGTAGCTCCCGAGGAGATGCTCCACGGAGGCGGCCGTCACGTTGAACACCGGCATCGGATAAACGCCGAAGAAGATCGTCAGCACGGCCAAGGGATAGAGCAGAACCTTCTCTCGCGGCGTCAGGTCGAGAATGCTCTTCAGGTTTTCCTTATCGAGCGCCCCGAGGATGACCCGGCGATAAAGCCAAAGCGCATAGGCGGCCGACAGGATTACGCCGGTCGCGGCGAAAATCGCGACCCACGAGTTGACCTGGAAGACACCCATCAGGGTCAGGAACTCGCCGACGAAGCCGCTTGTGCCCGGCAGGCCGACATTGCCCATGGTGAAGAGCAGCATCATCGCGGCATAGGCCGGCATGCGGTTCACCAGACCGCCATAGGCGGCGATCTCGCGAGTGTGCATGCGGTCATAGACGACGCCGACGCAGAGAAAGAGCGCGCCCGAGATGAGGCCGTGCGACAGCATCTGGAAGATCGCGCCCTGCACACCCTGCGCGTTGGCGGCGAAGATACCCATGGTCACGAAACCCATGTGCGCCACCGACGAATAGGCGATCAGCTTCTTGATGTCCTCCTGCATCAGCGCCACCAGCGAGGTGTAGATGATCGCGACGACGGAGAGCGTGTAGACCAGAGGCGCGAACTCGGCCGAGGCGAGCGGGAACATTGGCAGCGAGAAGCGCAGGAAGCCGTAGCCGCCAAGCTTCAGGAGAATGCCCGCCAGGATAACCGAACCCGCCGTCGGCGCCTCGACGTGCGCATCGGGCAGCCAAGTGTGGACCGGCCACATCGGCATCTTCACCGCGAAGGAGGCGAAGAACGCGAACCAGAGCCAGGTCTGCATCGAGGCCGGGAACTGATAGGCCAGGAGATCCGGGATCGAGGTCGTTCCGGCCGTCCAGAACATCGCCATGATGGCAACGAGCATGAAAACCGAACCGAGGAAGGTGAAGAGGAAGAACTTGTAGGACGCATAGACGCGCCGCTTGCCGCCCCAGACGCCGATGATCAGGAACATCGGGATCAGCGAGCCCTCGAAGAAAAGGTAGAAGAGCACGATGTCCAGCGCGCAGAACACGCCGACAACCAGCGTCTCCAGCACGAGGAAGGCCATCATGTATTCCTTGACCCGAACCGTGACGGAGTCGCGGCTGGCTAGGATGCAAATGGGCATCAAGAAGGTCGTCAGGATGACGAACAGCATCGAGATGCCGTCGACACCCATGTGGTAGCTGATGCCACCCTCGAGCCATTCAGCCCGTTCCACCATCTGGAACCCGGGCACGCTCTTGTCGAAGCCAACCCAAATCAGAAGAGACAGAAGGAAGGTGAAGACCGTAACCAGCAGCGCGACGTTGCGGATGTTCCGGCGCGCCAGCTCGCTGTCGTCCCGCGTGAACAGGATGATCAGGACGCCGACGAGCGGAAGGAACGTGACGGTCGATAGGATCGGCCAGCCGGTCATCAGATGGTTCCCCAGAACATCATGAAGGTGACGAGCGCCGCGACGCCGATCAGCATGACGAATGCGTAGTGGTAGAGATAGCCGGTCTGCATTTGAACGACGCGGTTGGTCACGTCGAGAACGCGGGCCGATATTCCATCGGGGCCGAGCCTGTCGATGACCTGACCGTCACCCGTCTTCCAAAGGAAGCGACCGAGGCGTTTGGCGGTGCGCACGAACAGGAAGTCGTAGAGCTCGTCGAAGTACCACTTGTTGAGGAGGAACTTGTAGAGACCCGGATTTCGCGCTGCGAGCTGACCCGGCTTCTCCGGCGAACGTACGTAGAAGACGTATGAGACAAGGAAGCCTAAGACCATGGCGATGGTCGGCGACCAGATCACCAGGGTCGGAACCTCGTGCGCCTCGTGCAGCACGTGGTTTTCCGGTCCGGTGAAGATCGCCGTGTGCCAGAATGTCTCGTATCCGTGTCCCAGAAAGAACGGATAGAACACGATACCCGCGAGCAGCGCGCCCGCCGACAGGATGAAGAGCGGCACGGTCATGACCGGGGGCGACTCGTGGACGTGGTGCATGACCTCGTGGCTGGCGCGCGGCTTGCCATGGAAGGTCAGGAAAACGAGGCGCCAGGAGTAGAAGCTGGTCAGCGCCGCCGCGATCACCGTCATGATGTAGCCGTACATCGCAAAGGCATTCTCACCGGCGAAGGCGCTCTCGATGATTGCGTCCTTGGAATAGTAGCCCGCCGTGAACGGAAAGCCGGTCAGCGCCAACGTACCGATCATCATGGTCCAGTAGGTGATCGGGATGTGTTTGCGCAGCCCGCCCATGTTGCGCATGTCCTGTTCGCCATCGACGGCGTGGATCACCGAGCCGGCACCGAGGAACAGAAGCGCCTTGAAGAAGGCGTGCGTAAACAGGTGGAAGATCGCCGCGCCATAAGCGCCGACGCCGAGCGCGACGAACATGTAGCCAAGCTGCGAGCAGGTCGAATAGGCAATGACGCGCTTGATGTCGTTCTGGACGAGGCCGACCGTGGCCGCGAAGAATGCCGTGGTCGCGCCGATGAAGGTGACGAAGGTGAGCGCCGAGGGGCTGAGTTCGAAGACCGGCGACATTCGCGCGAGCATGAACACACCCGCCGTCACCATCGTCGCCGCGTGGATCAGCGCGGAGACCGGGGTCGGGCCTTCCATCGCGTCCGGCAGCCAGGTGTGCAGCCCGATCTGGGCCGACTTGCCCATGGCGCCCATGAAGAGGAGCAGGCAGATGGCGGTCATCGCGCCGGCGACGCCGAGCGAATAACCGGCAAAGCTCAGCACCGGCTGCGTCGCCTCCCCGCCTTCGCCATGGATGGCACCGACAAGCTGGCCGGCACCGGCGAAGATCGTGTCGAACTGCACCGAGCCGAAGACGACGAAGAGACCGAAGATGCCAAGCAGGAAGCCGAAGTCACCGACGCGGTTGACGACGAAGGCCTTCATCGCCGCGGCGTTGGCCGAAGGCTTCTTGTACCAGAAGCCGATCAGCAGGTAGGAAGCCAGACCCACGCCTTCCCAGCCGAAGAACATCTGGACGAGATTGTCGGCCGTCACCAGCGTCAACATGGCGAAGGTGAAGAGCGAGAGATAGGCGAAGAAGCGCGAGCGCGACTCGTCGTGATGCATGTAGCCGATCGAATAGACGTGGACGAGCGCCGAGACGCTGTTCACGACGACCAGCATGACAAGCGTCAGGCGATCGATCCGCAGCGACCAGGACACGTCGAGCGCGCCGGCCTGGATCCAGTGCAGGACGGAGACGTGCAGCGTCTCGCCATCGCCGAAGCCGAAGGAGATGAAGGCGATCCAGGATAGGACAGCAGCGACAATCAGGAGCGCCGTGGTCAGATATTCCGACGCCTTGTGACCGATGGTCGGCCCCGCGAGCCCGGCCGTGATGAAGCCGATCAGCGGGAGTAGAACGATGAGGGTATACATCCTCGCCTTCAGCCTTTCATCGTGTTGACGTCGTCGACCGCGATCGACCCGCGGTTGCGGAAGAAGACGACCAGAATTGCAAGTCCGATCGCGGCTTCGGCGGCGGCGACGGTCAGAATGAACAGGGCGAAGATCTGCCCCGCCAAGTCGTTTAGGAAGGCTGAGAACGCCACGAGGTTCAGGTTGACGGCGAGCAGGATGAGTTCGACCGACATCAGGATCGTGATGATGTTCTTGCGGTTCATGAAGATACCGAAGACGCCGATCACGAAGAGAATGGCGGCAACCGTAAGGTAGTGTCCGAGACCAACGGCCATATTGCTGTTCCTTGGGTTCCGCTCAGAGTCCGCGACCGGTCTCGACCTGAACGACCTCGATCGAAGTCGCCGGGTTGCGACGAACCTGCTCGGGGATCGACTGCCGCTTCAGGCCCGGCTTATGGCGCAGCGTCAGGACGATGGCACCCACCATGGCGACGAATAGGATGAGACCCGCCATCTGGAAGAAGAAGACGTAGCGGGTATAGAGCACCTGCCCGATCGCCTCGATGTTCGACATCGTTTCGAGCGGGGGCATGGGCAGAACGGTCGCCGACGTCGGCGCCGGCTGGTAGTAGCCGCCCGACAGGGCGATGATCAGCTGGGCCAGCAGCACGAAACCGATGATCGCGCCGACCGGCGCGTATTTCAGCGCGCCTTGCTTGATGCGACCGAAATCGAGATCCAGCATCATTACGACGAAGAGGAAGAGGATCGCCACGGCGCCGACATAGACAACGATCAGAATCAGCGCGAGGAACTCGGCTCCCGTCAGCAGGAACAGGCCCGCCGCCGCCACAAAGGTCAGGATTAGGAACAGGACCGAATGGACCGGATTGCGCGACACGACCACCATCAGCGCCGAACCGACGCTGACGATCGCGAAAACATAGAAGAAGAACGTCTGCAGCCCCATCGTGGCGGGCTCCCCCAAAAGGTACGGTTCACTCGCAAGAAGCGCGCGACAAAGGCCGCGCGGCTTGCCCTAATCTCAGCCGCGGCCCCCGGAGGTGACCGCCAGAGGCTTAACGGTACGGTGCGTCGAGCGCAATGTTGCGCGCAAGCTCGCGCTCCCAACGGTCGCCGTTCGCAAGCAGCTTTTCCTTGTCGTAGTAGAGCTCTTCGCGTGTTTCCGTCGAGAACTCGAAATTCGGCCCCTCGACGATCGCGTCGACCGGGCAAGCTTCCTGGCAGAAGCCGCAGTAGATGCACTTCACCATGTCGATGTCGTAGCGCACGGTGCGGCGCGTACCATCGTTCCGGCGCGGACCGGCTTCGATAGTGATCGCCTGCGCCGGGCAGATCGCCTCGCAGAGCTTGCACGCGATGCAGCGCTCTTGGCCGTTGGGATAGCGGCGCAAGGCATGCTCGCCGCGAAAGCGCGGGCTGACCGGACCCTTTTCGAACGGATAGTTCAGGGTCGATTTTGGCGCAAAGAAGTAGCGCATGGAGAGGCGGAACGCTGCCAAGAACTCCAGAAGAAACAGCGATCGAATGGACTGCGTCAGAGCGCTCATCTTTTACCTTGCCTCCGAAATCCGGAGTGAATGTCAGGTCGGCCTTCGCGCCCATGCGTCGGGGAATGCGAAGAGGAAGAAAGGCGGCCGAACCGCCTCTCCGATCAGGCGTTGCCCCAGCCCGTAAGCTGGAGAACGAAGGCGACGATCACGACCATGGCGAGCGAGATCGGAAGGAAGACCTTCCAGCCCAGACGCATCAGCTGGTCGTAGCGATAGCGGGGCACGAAGGCCTTCACCATGGCGAAGAGGAAGAAGCAGAAGGTGACTTTGATCAGGAACCAGATCACCCCAGGCACCCAGGTAAAGGGCGCAAAGCCGAACGGGGGCAGCCAGCCGCCGAGGAACAGGATGGTCATCAGCGAGCACATCAGGGTGATCGCGGCATACTCGCCGAGCATGAACATCATGTAAGGAGTCGAGCCATACTCGACCATGAAACCCGCGACCAGCTCGGATTCCGCCTCCGGTAGATCGAAGGGCGGCCGGTTCGTCTCGGCCAGGGCCGAGATAAAGAAGATCACGAACATCGGGAAGAGCGAAAGCCAGTGCCAGTCGAGGAAACTGGCAGGCAAGCCGAGCATAGTGCCGAGGCCATCGGACTGCGCAACGACGATGTCGGTGAGGTTCAGCGAGCCGACGCAGAGCAGCACGGTGACGATAACGAAACCGATCGAGACTTCGTAGGAGACCATCTGCGCTGCCGAGCGAAGCGCGCCGAGAAAGGCGTATTTCGAATTCGACGCCCAGCCGCCCATGATGACGCCGTAGACCTCGAGCGACGATATCGCGAAAATGTAGAGAATGCCGAGATTGATGTCGGCAATCACCCAACCGTCGGCGATCGGCACCACCGCGAAAGTGGCGAGTGCCAACACGACCGCGACCAAAGGCGCGACGAGGAACACCACCTTGTCGGAGGAGGCCGGAATGACCGGTTCCTTCAGCACGAACTTCAGCAGATCGGCGAAAGACTGGAAGAGGCCGAAGGGACCGACGACGTTCGGACCGCGACGCATCTGCACCGCCGCCCAGATCTTGCGATCAGCCAGAAGGATATAGGCGATCAGTACGAGCAGCACGACCAGGAACAGAAGGCTCTGTCCGAGGATGACCAGCGCTGGCCAGATATAGGACGAGAAAAGGTCCATGTGTTTTGGTCTTCCTTACTCGGCAGCCTGGAGCTGTTCGCCGCGCGCCAGACGCGAGCACTCGGCCATCACTTTGGAGGCCCGGGCAATGGGATTGGTCAGGTAGAAGTCACCGATACGCGAGCGGAAGGTCTCGCCGCTCAACGCGCCAGCGCGATCAGCCAGAACAGTGATCGCGTTGCGATCGGCTTCCACCAGCTCGCCCTGCGCCAGATGAGGGACGGCGGCAACAAGGTCAGTCCTCAGTTGCAGAAGTGAGTCGAAGGGCAGAGCCTTACCGAGCACCGCAGACAATGCGCGGAAGATGGCCCAGTCCTCCTTGGCGTCGCCCGGCGGGAATGCGGCACGACCACTGGACTGGACCCGCCCTTCGGTGTTCACGTAGATGCCGGCCTTCTCCGTATAGGCCGCCCCCGGCAGGATGACGTCGGCGCGATGCGCGCCCTTGTCGCCATGCGTGCCGATATAGACAACGAAGGGCCCAGCCGCGATGTCGATCTCATCGGCACCAAGGTTGAAGAGGACATCGACGCCGCCATTGGCCATCTCACGCGCCGAAGCACCGCCTGCCGTAGGCACGAACCCGATGTCCAAACCGCCGACGCGCGACGCAGCCGTGTGGAGAACGTTGAAGCCGTTCCATCCGTCCGTCACGGCCCCGATTTCGCGAGCGAGCGCCGCGATCGAGTTCAGAACGTCGAGACCGTTCTCGCCCGACAGAGGCCCCTGCCCGACGATGATCATCGGCCGCTCGGCCTTGCTCAACGCCTCGTAGAAGTCGCGGTTCGCCGTTTCGATCTCGCCCAGCGTCTGAGGTCCAGCGCCGAGATGCGTCACGGCATATCGCAGGTCGACATTTTCCCCGATCAGACCAATCGGGAAACCGCCACGGCGCCAGCGCTTGCGAATGCGCGCGTTGAGAACCGGTGCTTCGAACCGCGGATTGGCACCGATGATGAGAAGCGCATCCGCGTTCTCAATGCCGGCAATCGTCGTGTTGAAGAGATAGGAGGCACGGCCATCGGCCGGGTCGATCTTCGATCCGTCCTGGCGACAGTCGATATTGGTGGAACCGAGCTCGCCCATCAGGCGCTTGAGCGCCCACATCTCTTCGAGATTGGCGAGATCGCCGGCAATGGCCCCGATGCGGTTCGCGCTGCTGGCAGCGATCTTCGACTTGATCACGTCGAAGGCTTCCGCCCAGGTCGTCGGCTGGAGGCGGCCGTCACGGCGCACATAGGGCCGGTCCAGGCGTTGCGTGCGAAGGCCATCCCAGACGAAGCGGGTCTTGTCGGAAATCCATTCCTCGTTCACGAGCTCGTTCGTGCGCGGCAGAATGCGCATGACCTCGCGGCCGCGTGTGTCGACGCGGATCGAAGAGCCGACCGCATCCATGACGTCGATCGTCTCGGTCTTGGTCAGCTCCCACGGGCGAGCTTGGAATGCATAGGGACGAGAGGTCAGGGCGCCGACCGGGCAGAGGTCAATCACGTTGCCCTGCATCTCGGACGTCATCGCCTGTTCGAGATAGGTCGTGATCTCGGCATCTTCGCCACGGCCAATCAGACCGAGCTCGGAAATGCCGGCGACTTCCGTGGTGAAGCGAACGCAGCGCGTGCAGTGAATGCAGCGCGTCATAATCGTCTTCACGAGCGGGCCGATATATTTGTCTTCGACAGCGCGCTTGTTTTCTTTGTAACGCGAGGAATCGACGCCGAAGGCCATGGCCTGGTCTTGCAGGTCGCACTCGCCGCCCTGGTCGCAGATCGGGCAATCCAGCGGATGGTTGATGAGGAGAAACTCCATCACCCCTTCGCGCGCCTTCTTCACCATCGGCGTGTTGGTGAAGATTTCAGGTGCCTCACCGTTCGGACCGGGGCGCAGATCGCGCACGCCCATGGCGCAGGACGCCGCAGGCTTCGGCGGACCGCCCTTCACCTCGACCAAGCACATGCGGCAATTACCAGCGACCGAAAGCCGCTCGTGAAAGCAGAAGCGCGGAATTTCGGCACCAGCCTCCTCCGCTGCCTGTAGCAGCGTGTAGTGGTCGGGAACCTCGATCTCGTTGCCGTCGACTTTGATCTTTGCCATCTGCTTTTCTCAGTTCCGGTGCGCCTGACCGGCAGAGCCATCGCCCTGCCCCGTTCCGCGTCGCCCGATTACTCTGCCGCCTGAAGGATGGCGGGACGGTCCTTATCGGCATTGCGCGAGAATTCGTCGATCCGGCGCTCGATCTCGGCGCGGAAATGTCGAATGAGACCTTGGATCGGCCAAGCCGCAGCATCACCAAGCGCGCAGATCGTGTGACCTTCGACCTGCTTCGTCACGTCGAGCAGCATGTCGATGTCGCGCTTCTGCGCGTTGCCCACCACCATGCGCTCCATGACGCGCCACATCCAGCCCGTGCCTTCGCGGCAGGGCGTGCACTGTCCGCAGCTCTCATGCTTGTAGAAATAGGCAAGTCGCGCGATGGCCCGGACGATGTCGGTCGACTTGTCCATGACGATCACGGCCGCCGTACCGAACGAGGACTTCACCTCGCGCATGCCGTCGAAGTCCATGATCGCGTCGACCATCTGCTCGCCCGGCACGAGCGGGCAGGATGAGCCGCCCGGAATCACGGCCAGAAGATTGTCGTACCCGCCGCGCACACCGCCGCAATGGCGGTCGATCAACTCGCGGAACGAGATGCCCATCGTCTCTTCGACCGTGCAGGGGCGGTTTACGTGACCAGAGATCGAGAAGAGCTTGGTGCCGGTGTTGTTCGGGCGGCCGAAGCCTGCAAACCATGCTCCGCCACGACGCAGAATGGTCGGCGCGACGGCGATCGACTCGACGTTGTTCACCGTCGTGGGGCATCCGTAGAGACCCATATTGGCCGGGAAAGGCGGCTTCAGCCGCGGCTGGCCCTTCTTGCCCTCAAGGCTCTCCAGCAGCGCGGTTTCCTCACCGCAGATATAGGCGCCGGCGCCGTGATGGACGAAGACGTCCATATCCCAGCCACACTTGTTGTCGCGGCCGAGTAGGCCGGCGTCGTAGCATTCGTCAATTGCGCGCTGCAGCGCCTCGCGCTCGCGCACATATTCGCCGCGAACGTAGATGTACGCCGCATGCGCGCCCATCGCGAAACTGGCGATGATGCAACCCTCGATCAGCGTGAACGGATCGTTGCGCAGGATCTCGCGATCCTTGCAGGTGCCGGGCTCGGACTCGTCTGCATTGACCACGAGATAATGCGGCCGCACGCCGGCCTCCTTCGGCATGAAGGACCACTTCAGACCTGTCGGGAAGCCAGCGCCGCCGCGGCCGCGCAGGCCCGAGGCCTTCATCTCGTTGATGATCCAGTCGCGGCCCTTGCCGATGATTTCGGCCGTCCCGTCGAAATGACCGCGACGCATCGCGCCCTTCAGGCTCTTGTCCCGAAGACCGTAGATGTTGGTGAAGATGCGATCCTGATCCTGCAGCATAGTCGCCTCCCCGCCTCTCAGCGCTTCGTCTCGTCAGCGCCTGGCACGCTGCGGTTCTCGCTTCCGGATGCGCCGGCCTCGCTGGCCGGAGTTCCAACCGTGTCGGACGTGTTCTTGCGCTCGCCTTCGAGCTGGCCACTGGCGCTGGATTCACGATTCGACAGGTCGGAGCTAGACGTCACCTTCACCGGCGACTCGCCCGGAACGCGCTGCTCGTCACGAACCACGGAATCTTCGGCCGCAGCACCCTTGTCCTTCAGCGGCCCGTCGCTGCGCGGCTTGCCATCGGTCGAGCCCGAAGCGGACCCGAACTCAGCCTTGTCGCGCTCGTTCTGGCCGGTCGGGCCTTGCGTGGTCCCACCGGTCTTACCGGCACCGGCGTGTCCGGCGCCATCGGACGGATCAACGCTGGTCGACTCCTCCTTCGCGGAACGTGAGTCGGCAGCAGAAGCTTTGCCCGGCGCCTGGATCGTCGGATCGGTTTCCGGCGCGCTGGTTTCGACGCGACCTGCCTGCGAAGGCGGGGTCGACGTTTCGCCACCCGAAGTCGAGGTCGCAGCCTGATCGCGCGAGCGCGCCTCTTCTGGCCCGTCTTCATCGTTGAAGGCCGTCAGCGTGGTAAGACCACCGATCGGCACGGACAGGTGACGATCCACCTGCGGCCCCTTGCGGACGCTCTCGCCCTCGCCGGCATCGAACGCGGCGATGATCTCGCCCAGCCGCTCCGGCGTCAGGTCCTCGTAGGTGTCCTTGAAGATCATGACCATTGGCGCATTGACGCATGCGCCCAGGCACTCCACCTCTTCCCAGGACAGGGTGCCTGTCTCGTTGAGGTGAAACGGCTCGGGATGAATGTGCTTGCGGCAGGCCGCCTTCAGATCTTCAGCGCCGCGCAGCATGCAGGGCGTCGTGCCGCAGACCTGAACATGGGCGCGCGTGCCGACGGGCTTCAGTTGGAACTGCGTGTAGAAGGTCGCGACCTCGAGGACGCGGATCATCGGCATGCTCAGACGATCGGCGACATACTCGATCGCCGCTTTCGTTACCCAGCCGTCCTGCTCCTGCGCACGCATGAGCAGCGGAATAACCGCCGACTGCTGGCGCCCCTCGGGATAGCGAGCGATCAACGTGACGGCCCACCGCTCGTTTTGATCCGAGAAGGCAAAGCTCTGGGGTTGAACGGCATCTTCCGCAAGGCGTCGGACAGACATTGGACCTCGACTTCAGAACGGTTCCAACATGCGTATGTTGCGGCGCGTTCTAACATAGAATGCATAAAAGACCAGCGACTTCACGAGACCGCGAGCACCAGCAGTTTCTAGGCGGACGGTCGGCCGGCGAGGCCCTGAAGACCTCGCCGGTCAGGTCAGCGATCGACCTCGCCGAACACGATGTCGCAGGACCCCAGGATCGCGGACACGTCGGCCAGCATATGATTGCGGCACAGGAAATCCAGCGCCTGAAGATGCGCGAAGCCCGGGGCCTTGATCTTGCAGCGATAGGGCTTGTTGGTCCCGTCCGCCACCAGATAAACGCCGAACTCGCCCTTCGGCGCCTCGACCGCAGCGTAGACCTCGCCTTCCGGGACGTGGAAGCCTTCGGTGTACAGCTTGAAATGATGGATGAGCGCTTCCATCGAGCGCTTCATTGCTGCGCGCTTAGGCGGCACGACCTTGCCCTCGGTCGAGGACACAGGACCAGCACGGTCCTTGCCGGCGAGGCGCTCAATGCACTGTTTCATGATGGCGGTGGACTGGCGCATCTCTTCCATGCGGATGAGGTAGCGGTCGTAGCAGTCGCCATTCTTGCCGATCGGAATGTCGAACTTCATCTGGTCGTAGCACTCGTAGGGCTGCGACTTTCGAAGATCCCAGGCCGCGCCCGAACCGCGCACCATAACGCCGGAGAAGCCTAGGGCGAAAGCGTCCTCCAGTGACACGACGCCGATATCGACATTGCGCTGCTTGAAGATGCGGTTCTCGGTCAGAAGCTCATCGATATCGGCGAGCGCCTTCAGGAACGGATCGCACCAGGCACCGATATCGTCCACCAGACGCGCATCGAGATCCTGATGCACGCCGCCCGGTCGGAAGTAAGCGGCATGCAGCCGCGCACCGCTTGCCCGCTCATAGAAGACCATGAGCTTCTCACGTTCCTCGAAGCCCCAAAGCGGCGGCGTCAGCGCGCCGACGTCCATGGCCTGCGTGGTGACGTTGAGAAGATGCGAAAGGATGCGCCCGATTTCGCAGTAGAGAACGCGGATCAGCTGCGCCTTGATCGGCACGTCCACGTCGGCCAGCCGCTCCACCGCGAGGCAGAACGCATGTTCCTGGTTCATCGGCGCGACATAGTCGAGCCGGTCGAAATAGGGGATCGCCTGCAGGTAGGTCTTCTGCTCGATCAGCTTCTCGGTGCCGCGATGCAAAAGGCCGATATGCGGATCGACGCGCTCGACATTCTCGCCGTCCAGCTCGAGAACCAGACGCAGAACGCCGTGGGCCGCCGGATGCTGCGGACCGAAATTGATATTGAAGTTCCGGACGTCGATCTCGGCCACGGTCAGGCCCCTTGTTCGTTAGCGAATTGCGCCATGACATCGGCGCCGGTCAACTTGCGGGTGTCATTGGCGAAGGCATAGTGAGTTGGCTTCTCGTCCACGAAGATTTCCTCCGCGAAGTGGAAGCCCTCCTGATCGTCGAAGGCCTGGAACGAAACGGCGTGCATGGAGCCGTCTTGCATTCGCCAGGCGAGGCTCGATCCACAGGTCTTGCAGAACAGGCGCTCGCCATAGGCAGACGATCGATAGATGCCGAGCGTGGCACTTTGCGTCAACTCGAAGTCGCCCTCGCAGGGAACGGCCATGAACGTGCCGCCGCTCCAACGACGGCAGAAACCGCAGTGGCACACATCCATTTCCGGCCTTGCCGGCCGCGCGAGAAAACGCACGGCGCCACACAGACAGCCACCGGATCTCATGCCTTCGCCCGTCATCGCCTTCAGTTCGCCTTGGCCTTCTCGTCGCCCGGCAGGACGTAATCCGTCCCCTCCCAGGGCGAGAGAAAGTCGAAATTACGGAACTCCTGGCGAAGCTGCACGGGTTCGTAGACGACCTGCTTCAACTCTTCGTCGTAGTGGACCTCGACGAAGCCGGTCAGGGGGAAATCCTTGCGAAGCGGATGCCCCTCGAAACCATAGTCGGTGAGGATGCGACGCAGATCGGGATGGCCCGTGAACAAGATGCCATACAGATCGTAAGCTTCCCGCTCGAACCAGTCGGCACCGGGGAAGACGTCCGTGATCGATGGAACCGGGTTGTCCTCGTGGGTCGAGACCTTCACGCGGATGCGATGGTTCAGGTAGGGCGACAGGAAATGATAGACGACCTCGAACCGCTCGATGCGATTGGGGTAGTCCACCCCGCAGAGATCGACGAAACATTTGAACTGGCACTGCGAGTTGTCGCGCAGGAAAGTCGTGACCTCGACGATGTCGCTCGGCCGAACCTCGATCGTGAGTTCGCCATAGGCCTGCTTGGTCTCGACGATCTTGCCGCCAAACGTCTCGCCCAGGAAATCCGAAAGCTCGCTCATGCTCATATCAGCGCTCGATGGTCCCTAGGCGGCGGATTTTCTTCTGAAGCAGCAACATGCCGTAGAGCAGTGCTTCGGCCGTCGGCGGGCAGCCCGGCACATAGATGTCGACCGGAACGACGCGGTCGCAGCCACGAACCACCGAATAGGAATAGTGGTAGTAGCCGCCACCGTTGGCACAGGAGCCCATGGAGATGACGTAGCGCGGCTCCGGCATCTGGTCGTAGACCTTGCGGAGCGCGGGCGCCATCTTGTTGGTCAACGTGCCGGCGACGATCATCAGGTCGGACTGGCGCGGCGAAGCTCGCGGCGCGAAGCCGAAGCGCTCGCCGTCGTAGCGCGGCATCGACATCTGCATCATCTCGACCGCACAGCAGGCGAGACCGAAGGTCATCCACATCAGCGAACCCGTGCGGGCCCACTGGATCAAATCCTCGGTCGACGTGACGATGAAGCCCTTGTCGGCCAATTCATTGTTGACGTCGGTAACGAAAGGGTCGGCCGCCGGGGCGACCTGCAAATCCGAGCGAGACGCCAGCGAAGAGGAAGCGGGGGTCAATCCCATTCCAACGCACCTTTTTTCCATTCGTAGACGAAGCCGACGGTCAGAACACCCAGGAACACCATCATCGACCACAGTCCGGCCCAACCCAGTTCATGGAACGACGCGGCCCAAGGGAACAGGAAGGCGACTTCGAGATCGAAGATGATGAACAGGATCGATACGAGATAGAATCGAACGTCGAACTTCATACGGGAATCATCGAACGCGTCGAAGCCGCACTCATAAGCCGAAAGCTTCTCGTCGTCGGGCGCCTTGAAAGCCAGGAGAAACGGCGAGACGAGAAGCGCCAGGCCGATCAGCAGGGCGACACCCACGAAGATGACGATCGGGAGATAAGAACCAAGGAGCTCGTTCACAAGCCTAACTCTCCATACCGCGAACGGGTCGCGATCGGGCAACGGTCTGACGCTTCATGTAGTTTCCGGCCAAGGTCGGCGTCGCCGCACCCCTTACCGCGAAACCTAGAAGCTATCCCGCCTCGCCAAATCGGGGCGAGAATTAGACCCTTCCCAAAGTAGAAGCAAGGAGCCTTTCGTCGCTGCAAAACACTTCGCGCAAGCTCGGCCGCAGTGCGGCAAAAGAGCCGCATCAGATGCGGACAGCTCGATATTGGGCTTTGCGATAGAAGAGTTAAAGCGAGAAGATGGCGCGAGTGACGGGGCTCGAACCCGCGACCTCCGGCGTGACAGGCCGGCACTCTAACCGACTGAGCTACACCCGCGCAAACGATCACCCAAAAGCGATCTATAGAAAGCCACCATACGGTAGCTGAGTTAGGATGGCGCGAGTGACGGGGCTCGAACCCGCGACCTCCGGCGTGACAGGCCGGCACTCTAACCGACTGAGCTACACCCGCGCTCCGTGCCGCTGTCGTTTCCGTCAGCGGCATGAGGGGTCGTTTAAGGCGTGCCGCTGACGGTGTCAACGTCCCTTTTTCAGCCTACAGAAATTCAATGACTTACCGGCTGCGTCCCTCGTTTCATGGCGTCCGCAAGACAGAATCGCGAGCTTTGGATGACGAATCGACCGCCTCTACCAGTCGAAATTGCCGCCTGATCGCGCACGGCGCCGCCGAATCGCTCTCCCGCTTGCATTTTGGTGCCCGAGCGCCTATCCGATGCGCGTCGGGCGATTAGCTCAGTTGGTAGAGCGCCTCGTTTACACCGAGGATGTCGGCAGTTCGAGCCTGTCATCGCCCACCATTCCCCGACATTCCTAACTAGACTAGGCAGTAGGGAATGACTTTTCCTGACCGGAAAGGTTGCCATGGAGTGAATGCGAACAAGGTTCGCCGACAAAGACGCCCTCCGCAGCCCGATCTCGCTCATGAAACAAATGAGCAGTCTATCGACGCCTGCCATTTACGTTTCCGCTGCTAGCGATCGCCTTTGTCACCTGTCGGGCCGAGATCGGTTGGTCTCATGGTTGGAAGCCCCCCATCTCCGATATGCGCGGCCGTCATCCCGAGACAAAAAAGGCCGGCACCAAGGTGCCGACCATTCTCTTGAACAAATCTACGGCTTAAATCAGCCAGCGTTGACCGCATCCTTCAGGCCCTTGCCAGGCGTGAAGCGTGCCACGTTGCGAGCCGGAATATCGACCTCAGCGCCGGTCGACGGGTTGCGGCCCTTGGATGCGGCGCGATGCGACACGGAGAACGTCCCGAAACCAACGAGACGGACGTCGTCGCCCTTCGCCATGGCACCCTGAAGCGCGTCGAACACCGCGTCGACGGCCGTCGTTGCGTCCTGCTTGGACAAGCCAGCCTTTTCCGCGACGACGGATACGAGCTCATTCTTATTCATGCCAAATCTCCAAACGTTTGGTCTTACCGACTCCAGCGGCTACGATGCTGAAAAGACCGGCCAGCTTCAAGGTGAGATGGACCAAAAGCCCGGGAAACAAGGCTTTTGCAAGCAAAATGCCGCCCGATGGGGCGGCATTTTTCGTTTTTCGAAGCGGAATCGGATCAATGAGCGATGGCGGAGGTGGCTTCGTCTCCCGAATCACGGACAGGCACGGGGTTGTCCGCCTCGGTCCATTCGATCGCCTCGGGCTTCCGGATCAGCGCGTTGGCGAGGACCTCGTTCATGTGCGAGACCGGAATGATCTCGAGATTGTTCTTCACATTGTCGGGGATTTCCGCGAGATCCTTCGCATTCTCCTCCGGGATCAGAACCGTCTTGATACCACCGCGCAGGGCGGCGAGCAGCTTCTCCTTTAAGCCGCCGATCGGAAGCACCCGTCCGCGCAGCGTGACCTCGCCCGTCATGGCGATATCCCGACGCACTGGGATGCCGGTCATGACCGACACGATCGCGGTTGCCATGGCTGTACCGGCTGACGGACCGTCCTTCGGTGTCGCCCCTTCCGGAACGTGAACGTGGATGTCCCGCCTGTCGAAGAGCGGCGGCTCGATGCCGAACTCTATCGCGCGCGATCGGACGTAAGACGCTGCCGCCGAGATCGACTCCTTCATCACGTCCTTCAGGTTGCCGGTCACCGTCATCTTGCCCTTTCCGGGCATCATGACGCCTTCGATCGTCAGCAACTCGCCGCCGACCTCGGTCCAGGCCAGCCCCGTCACCACGCCGACCTGATCCGACAGCTCGGCCTCGCCATAGCGGTAGCGCTGCACGCCGAGATAGTCCGCGAGATTCGCAGCCGTGACGGCCACCGACTTAACGTCGCCTCGCACGATCTGCGTGACCGCCTTACGTGCAAGCTTCGACAGCTCGCGCTCGTAGGAGCGCACGCCGGCTTCCCGGGTATAGCGCCGAGCGATCTCGCGTAGCGCGTCTTCCGCCACGGAAAACTCGCTGGCCTGCAACGCATGGTCGCGGATGGCCTTCGGCAGAAGATGCCGCTTGGCGATCTCGACCTTCTCATCCTCGGTGTAGCCGGCGATCCGAATGATCTCCATGCGGTCCATCAGCGGGCCGGGGATGTTCAGCGTGTTCGCGGTGGTGACGAACATCGTGGACGATAGATCGTATTCGACCTCCAGATAGTGGTCCATGAAGGTCGCGTTCTGCTCGGGATCGAGCACCTCCAGCATGGCCGAAGACGGATCGCCTCGGAAGTCCTGGCCCATCTTGTCGATCTCATCGAGAAGGAAGAGCGGGTTGTTGCGCTTCGCCTTCTTGAGCGACTGGATCACCTTGCCCGGCATGGAGCCGATATAAGTGCGCCGGTGACCGCGAATCTCGGCCTCGTCCCGCACGCCGCCAAGAGCCATGCGGACATATTCGCGGCCCGTCGCGCGAGCGATGGACTTGGCGAGCGAGGTCTTGCCGACACCCGGAGGGCCAACGAGGCACAGGATCGGGCCCTTGATCTTGGGCTGACGCGCCTGCACCGCGAGATACTCGACGATGCGCTCCTTCACCTTATCGAGCCCGTAGTGCTCCTCGTCCAGGATCTGCTCGGCGCGCTTCAGGTCGATCCTGATCTTGGACGATTTGCCCCAGGGCAGGCCGAGCAGCCAGTCGAGATAGTTACGCACCACTGTCGCCTCGGCCGACATGGGGCTCATCTGCCGCAGCTTCTTCAGCTCGGCGGAGGCCTTCTCCTTGCCTTCCTTGGAGAGCTTGGTCTTCTTGATGCGCTCCTCAATCTCGGCAAGTTCGTCACGGCCTTCCTCACCGTCGCCGAGCTCCTTCTGGATCGCCTTCATCTGCTCGTTCAGATAGTACTCGCGCTGCGTCTTCTCCATCTGGCGCTTGACGCGCGAGCGGATGCGCTTTTCAACCTGGAGAACGGAAATCTCCGCTTCCATGAAGCCCAGCGCGCGTTCCAGACGCTCGCGGACGCTCACGATGCCGAGCATTTCCTGCTTCTCGGGAATCTTGATCGCAAGATGGGAGGCCACCGTGTCGGCCAGCTTGGAATAGTCGTCGATCTGCCCGGCGGTGCCGACCACCTCCGGCGAGATTTTCTTGTTCAGCTTGACGTAGTTCTCGAACTCCGAGATCACCGACCGGGCCAGAGCCTCGATTTCGACCTGATCGTCCTCGACCTCGTCCACCACCTCGGCGTGAGCCTCGTGCCACTCGGTGCGGTCCGTGAAGCCTGTGATCGAAGCGCGCGAGATGCCCTCCACCAGAACCTTCACGGTCCCGTCGGGCAGCTTCAGAAGCTGAAGGACGTTGGCGAGCGTGCCGAGATCATAGATGGCGTCCGGCGCCGGATCCTCGTCGCCCGCATTCTTCTGGGTCGCAAGCAGGATCTGCTTGTCGGAGCCCATGACCTCTTCCAGCGCCTTGATCGACTTCTCGCGGCCGACGAACAGCGGCACGATCATGTGCGGGAACACGACGATGTCGCGGAGCGGCAGAACCGGATAGGTCTGCCCCGAGAGATCGCCGAGACCGCGGTCGGATGTCGAATTGGACATGAAATTCCTTTCTGCGGCGAAGCCGCTAGTGGCCCTTCCACGCCGGCCCAATCAGGCACCGAGGCGAAGGCCGTCATCGAATAGCAATGTGGCGACTTGGTCCCGTCCATTCAAGCCGATGGTGCGTCGCCAAGGCGTGAACGAAGCGGTTTCAAAACGCGCACGAACCCCTGAAAAAACCAATGGCCCGTTCCAGCACTCTGCCGGAACGGGCCATCTCGTTTAAAGCTTCGGGCCGTTGGACCGATCAGGCACTGGCCGTTTCCTTCTCGTCCTTACGGTCCGAGTAGATGTAGAGGGGCCGCGCGTTGCCGTCGATCACCTCTTCCGAGATCACCACCTCGCGAACGCCCTCCAGCGTCGGCAGGTCGAACATCGTGTCCAGCAGCATGGATTCCATGATCGAGCGTAGGCCGCGAGCGCCGGTCTTGCGCTCGATCGCCTTGCGGGCAATTGCCTTCAGCGCATCCTCATGGAACGTCAGCTCGACATTCTCCATCTCGAACAGACGCTGATACTGCTTGACCAGGGCGTTCTTCGGCTCGACCAGAATCTGCACCAGGGCTGGCTCGTCCAGATCTTCCAACGTCGCCAGAACCGGCAGACGGCCGACGAATTCCGGGATCAGACCGAACTTGAGGAGATCCTCAGGCTCGACGCGGCGGAACAGCTCGCCCGTGCGGCGATCTTCCGGCGACTCGACCGTGGCGGCAAAGCCGATCGAGGTCTTGCGGCCGCGATCCGAGATGATCTTGTCGAGGCCTGCGAAAGCGCCACCGCAGATGAAGAGGATGTTCGCCGTATCGACCTGCAGGAACTCCTGCTGGGGATGCTTGCGGCCACCTTGCGGCGGAACGGACGCGACCGTCCCTTCCATGATCTTCAAGAGAGCCTGCTGGACGCCCTCGCCCGACACGTCGCGGGTGATCGAGGGATTGTCCGACTTGCGGCTGATCTTGTCGATCTCGTCGATGTAGACGATGCCGCGCTGAGCGCGTTCGACATTGTAGTCGGCCGACTGGAGCAGCTTCAGGATGATGTTTTCGACATCTTCGCCGACATAACCGGCTTCGGTCAGCGTCGTGGCATCCGCCATGGTGAAGGGCACATCGAGAATGCGCGCCAGCGTCTGGGCGAGCAGAGTCTTGCCGCAGCCGGTCGGGCCCATCAAGAGGATGTTGGACTTCGCCAGTTCGACGTCGTTGTTCTTCTGCGCGTGCGCCAGGCGCTTGTAGTGGTTGTGCACCGCGACCGAGAGAACCTTCTTGGCGAAGGACTGTCCGATCACATAATCATCGAGAACCGCGATGATCTCCTGCGGGGTGGGCACGCCCTCGCGCGACTTCACCATGGAGGATTTGTTTTCCTCCCGGATGATGTCCATGCACAGTTCGACGCACTCGTCGCAGATGAAGACCGTGGGCCCGGCGATCAGCTTGCGGACTTCGTGCTGGCTCTTTCCGCAGAAAGAGCAATAGAGCGTGTTCTTGGAATCGCCGCCGCTCACTTTGCTCATCGTTCTTCCTTCCGTTCCGCACCTCGGACTTTGAGGTCCGGAGATGGGTCGTCAGACCCTTTTTTCGTCATCCTATGCTGCAACGCTCATAAAGCAATCGTTCAATCCGACCGGCAGAAGGCTTCGTCGCAGATCCGTCATCACACGGTAGCCGGATCATCCTTGATCGACGCTTAACGACAACGCCGGCTTCCACCTTTCCTAGGTAGAAACCGGCGATGGCAACATCAAGATCGCGGCAGGGATCAGTTGGTGGTGCTGACTTCCAGCGCGTCGCGCGAGGAATAGACCTTATCGATCAGTCCGAACTCGCGCGCCTCGTCGGCGGTCATGAAATGGTCGCGGTCGAGCGTGCGCTCGATCGTCTCGTAATCCTGGCCGGTGTGCTGGACATAGACCTCGTTCAGGCGACGCTTCAGCTTGATGATGTCCTGCGCGTGGCGCTCGATGTCGGAGGCCTGGCCCGAGAAGCCGCCCGAGGGCTGGTGCACCATGATGCGGGCATTGGGCGTAGCGAAGCGCATGTCCTTGTGACCGGCGCAAAGAAGCAGCGAGCCCATGGACGCCGCCTGCCCGATGCAGAGCGTCGAGACCGCCGGCTTGATGAACTGCATCGTGTCGTAGATCGCCATGCCCGACGTCACCACGCCGCCCGGCGAGTTGATGTAGAGCGAGATTTCCTTCTTCGGGTTCTCGGCCTCGAGGAAGAGAAGCTGCGCGCAGACAAGCGTGGCCATCGAATCCTCGATCGGCCCGGTGATGAAGATCACCCGCTCCTTCAGGAGGCGCGAGAAGATGTCGTAGGCGCGTTCGCCGCGGTTGGTCTGCTCCACCACCATGGGCACGAGGTTCATCGCGGTTTCGAGAGGATGCTTCATGTGAGGGAACGTCCGTTGATGGAGGGATCTATGGAACCGCCGCGATGCGTCGAATCGGGCTCGCGTCCGTCTGACCCTAGATAGGGCTTAGCCGGGCGCCTGTGCAACCATGGCCATGGGAGCGGTTACCGCTCCCTGAAAACGAAAAAGGGCCGGCAAACATGCCGGCCCTCCGAAATCGAGGATGAACCCGAGGATCAGGCGGCAGCCGCCTCGTCCTCTTCCTCCTTCATCAGCTCTTCCTTGGAGACGGTCTTGTCGGTAACATCGACCGTGGCCAGCAGATGGTCGACGACCTTTTCCTCGAAGATCGGGGCGCGCAGGCTCTGGACGGCTTCCGGCGTGTTGCGGAAGTAGTCGTAGACCTGCTGCTCCTGACCAGGATACTGTCGGACCTGATCGATCACGGCGCGCTGCAGTTCCTCGTCGGACACCGTCACGCCGGCCTTCTCGCCGATCTCGGACAGGACGAGGCCCAGACGGACGCGGCGCTCGGCGAGCTTCTTGTACTCGTCGCGCGCCTTCTCCTCTGTGGTGTCCTCTTCCTCGAAGGTCTTGCCGCTCTGCTCGAGCTCGCGGGTCACCTGCGCCCAGATGTTGTTGAACTCGGCCTCGACGAGCTTCGACGGCAGCTCGAAGGCGTAGTCGGCGTCCAGCGCATCGAGAAGCTGACGCTTCACCTTCTGACGCGTCGCCTGGCCGTACTGGCTCTCGATCTGGCCGCGCACGATCTCGCGAAGACGGTCGATCGACTCCAGGCCGAGCTTCTTGGCGAGCTCGTCGTTCAGTTCCATCTCGTCCGGCTTGGCGACGGACTTGATCTTCACCTCGAACACGGCCTGCTTGCCGGCGAGATGGGCCGCGCCGTAATCCTCCGGGAAGGACAGCTCGACATTCTTCTCGTCGCCGGCGGACAGGCCGACCAGCTGATCCTCGAAGCCGGGGATAAACTGGCCCGAGCCGAGCACGAGGTTCGAGTCAGTGGCCGTGCCGCCCTGGAAGGCTTCGCCGTCGATCTTGCCAAGGAAGTCCATGGTGACGCGGTCGCCGGTCTCGGCAGCGCCTTCCTTGGGCTGGAAGGTGCGCGCGCTCTCGGCGATGCGCTTCACCTGCTCCTCGACTTCGTCCTCAGCGATCTCGACCACCGGACGCTCGATCTTGATCGCGTCGGTGCTCTTGAGTTCGAAGGCGGGCAGCGTCTCGTAGGAGACGGTGAAGCGGAAGTCGCTCTGGCCGTTCAGAACCTTCTCCGCCTCGCCCTCGTTCTCCGTCATCTGGATTTCGGGACGCATGGCCGAGCGCTCGTTGCGCTCCGCGATCACGGTGCGCGGCGTCTCGTTGATGATCTGGTTCACGATTTCGGCCATGATCGACCGGCCATACGTCTTGCGCATATGGGCCATCGGGATCTTGCCGGGGCGGAAGCCCTTGATCTTAACCTGATCCTTGATCTCGAAGAGGCGGGTCTGCAGCCGTGCCTCAAGGTCCGACGCCGGCACGACGATCTCGATCTCGCGCGACAGGCCTTCGGCCTTGGTTTCCTTAACCTGCATCATCAACCCTTTATGGTCTGCAACGGCGGTCCAAAGTCCGTCGTCGCGCGTCAATCTCGTTTGTCTGGATCAGACGTGGTGCGGGTGGAGGGACTCGAACCCCCACGCTTTTGGCGCCAGAACCTAAATCTGGTGCGTCTACCAATTTCGCCACACCCGCCCGTCGCCGCGAACCCCACGGCTCTACGACGCGCGCCTCTATATCATCGGCTTCAGCCGCGTCAAAGTTTTTAAACATCTTTGCGACAGCTGGGTTCAGTCCAAGCTCGGCCGCCGCGCGCCGGCCAGCAGAGATCGATCGAATCTCTATCTAAATCGTTTCATGCTGCATTGCACCAATCGCAGACCTGCCATGCGGCCCACCTTCTACCCGACGTCAGCGGTGCCCATTATGTTTGGTCCAAGGAAGCGGGGCGACACCAGATCGACCGCTTAAATCGATTTAACGATCCTTTGAAGGTGTCCCGATGAACATCATGCGCTCCTACTCGTCTTGGCGTCGCTACCGCGAGACCTGCAACGAGTTGAACCGTCTTTCGCACCGCGAACTGAACGATCTCGGCATCGCGCGCACCGACATCCCTTCGATCGCGCGGCAGGCCGTTCGCTAAATTTCCTATCTTGCTGGAGTTCCTTCTCCTCCTCCCAGGGCGCTTCAGCGAAAGGCAAGCCTGCAGACTCCTCCTCCCATTGCAGGCTTTCTTCAGACACCCGCCGGTCCTCCCCCGGCGGGTGTCTTCGTTTCGCGACCGGCGATACTGCAGGCAGTCCGTTCAGAGCGGATCCCGAACCCCGTTCCGATTTGCGCGCGGATGCGGTAAATCGACGTTATGACCCAGAAAACCCCCATCCATATCATCGGCGGCGGCCTCGCCGGCTCCGAAGCGGCTTGGCAGATCGCGCAAGCTGGTCAGCCGGTCGTGATGCACGAAATGCGCGGCGTGCGCGGGACCGATGCGCACAAGACCGACGCCTTAGCCGAGCTGGTGTGCTCCAACTCCTTTCGGTCGGACGACGCGACGACGAATGCCGTGGGCGTTCTCCATGCCGAGATGCGTCTGGCGGGCTCGCTCATCATGCGCTGCGCCGACCAGCATCAGGTTCCCGCCGGCGGGGCGCTGGCGGTTGATCGCGACGGCTTCGCGGATGCCGTTACCCGCGAGCTCGCGATCCATCCGCTGGTGGAAATCCGCCGGGAGGCGATCGACGGGTTGCCGCCGGAAGAATGGGGGCCGACCATCGTCGCGACCGGTCCGCTGACCGCACCGGCTTTAGCCAAGGCAATCCGCCAGGAGACTGGCGCAGACGCGCTCGCCTTCTTCGACGCGATCGCGCCGATCGTTCATTTCGACACGATCGACATGGGCAAGGCTTGGTTCCAGTCGCGCTACGACAAGGTAGGGCCGGGCGGCACGGGCAAGGACTATGTGAACTGCCCGCTCGACCGCGAGCAATATGAGCGCTTCGTCGGCGAACTGATGGCCGGCGCCAAGACCGAATTCAAGGAATGGGAAGGTACGCCCTATTTCGATGGCTGCCTGCCGATCGAAGTCATGGCGGAGCGCGGCGTCGAAACGCTGCGGCACGGGCCGATGAAACCGATGGGCCTCACCAACGCGCACCAGCCCGAGGTCAAGGCCTACGCCGTGGTCCAGCTGCGTCAGGACAACGCGCTCGGCACGCTCTACAATATGGTCGGCTTCCAGACGAAGCTGAAATATGCCGATCAGGTCCGCATCTTCCGGACTATTCCGGGACTGGAGAACGCCGAATTCGCGCGGCTCGGCGGCCTGCATCGCAACACCTACCTGAACTCGCCGACGCTTCTGGACGGAGCGTTGCGCCTGAAAAGCCTGCCGCGTCTGCGCTTCGCCGGCCAGATCACGGGCTGCGAGGGTTATGTCGAATCCGCCTCCATCGGCCTTCTCGCAGGTCGGTTCGCGGCGGCCGAGGCACGGGGCGAGGTGCTGGCACCGCCGCCGCCGACCACGGCCATGGGCGCACTGCTCGGCCATATCACGGGCGGCCACCTCGTCACCGACGAAGAGCCGGGCAAACGGTCCTTCCAACCGATGAACGTAAATTTCGGCCTGTTCCCGCCGGTCAGCGTGCCGCGAGAGGAAGGCAAGCGAATGCGCGGCAAGGAAAAGACCATCGCCAAGAAGATGGCTCTGTCCGCACGAGCGCTGGCGGACTTTGCGCAATGGCTCGACCTGCCCGCGCCGATGCCGACGCAGGCTCCTTTATCGGAAGCGGCGGAGTAACTACTCAGCTTTCCATTCGGCTCGGCGCAGGAGGATCGTGGCGCCGAGCCCGTTGAAGACGCGGGCGCGCGTATCGATTCCCGCCTGATCGACGTCCAGGCGAATCCGCCGCCCATCGTCGGATGTGAGATCGGCGCGCTGTGGCGGCCCGTCGATGGCTGGCGCGAGACGCAGAAGCTCAGCGAGCACCGGCTCGAGCCTTACACGATCGACGACATTGCCATGTCTGATCGACAGCCGCTGCCCGTCTTCCGTCAGTGCCACCATCCAAGCATCGGACTTGTCAGTCGCTTGTCCCGCTTCGAAGGAGCTGTAGCGAATTCGCAAGGCGAGATCGAAGTCGGCGAGATCAAGTCCCTCGCCGTTCCGGCTCGCCGCGAAGAGCTGGAAGCTGTTGAAGGTCGGTACGGCGGCAGCCCGTGAGGTGGGCGCATCGAGACCTGCGACACGCATGACTTCGAAAGCGCGAATCGTCTCGTTCCCCCAGATCGGATCTCCTGCCCCCTCCGGCGGTAGGACGACTCGAACGTCACGCAAGCGGCGGAGTATGCCAAGGTCGACGATCCCTTCCCGCAAGCTCGCCATGTATTCCGGCGCGAGCGCGCGACCCGCCGCGCGATGGCCTGTCGCCTCGGACAAGCGGTCGAGCTGGCTGCGCACGACCGTGCTCTCCAGGCCCCAGGGACCGAAGGTCGTAAGCAGTAGAAGGACGGCCGGCACGCCTACCAGCCAACGAATGTCGCCTGCCGCTCGGCGCCAGACAGCCAAGGCCAGGACCAGAGCCAATGAGAGAGTCCACGCGGCGAGCCCGTAGGAGGCCAGCATCCAGCCCCCAGCCTCGACGCGCTGCCAGACGATAGCGCCGAGCGCGACGGTCGGAAGGGCGAGCATCAAGCGCCAAAATCGCAGGAACAGGATCGTCGGCTTCGGCGCCCCGATGCGGAACGGATCGATCGCGACACGCAGGGCCAGGACCAGCACCGAGAAGACCAGTGGCGGCCAGACCTCGGCCGTTGTCAATCGGTGCCCGGCGGCCTCGCGGAGAAGATAGACATGCAGGATCGCTCCGGCGACCAGCACGAGAGGCACGAGCACCCAGTCGAACAGCGGACGGACCACGCGCACCATCCGGTCGGTGGCGTCGAAGACCAGCGCCTCGTCCAATGGCGACGGGATGCGTCCTAGGGCAAAAAGCGGACCGATCAGCGTCAAGCCCGTCACCAAGACATGGCGATCCCAGTTCCCTCCGATATCGAGGCCGAACAGCGCCTCCAGCATCCAGAGAATCACATATCCGGCGAGGAGAAACAGCGCGACCGCGACGAAGGCGACTGCCGCACCAACCACCGTCCAGAGCGTGAAGGCCCAGAAGCGCTCGGGCGAACCACGCCCGACGAAGGGCAGAAGTACCGCGCCTGCCAAAGCGGCCCAAACCAGTGCAGTGACGCGGATCGGCGGCGCCCCCGCAGCCCAGATGCTCCAAGCGAGCGGTCCGGCAATTGCCAGCGCCAGGAGCACTCGGATCGGACTGGAGATACCGCGCGCTTCCGCCGCGATCGAAACTGCCAGCGAGACCGCGGCAGCGCTCACCAACGCCGCGAGCAAAGGCGTCGAGTCGGAGAACGGCAGTCGATCCGCGAGTTGCAAATTGGCCAAGGCCGAAAAGGCCGCGATCATGGCGGCGGTCAGCGGAAAGCGCGCGACCCCGTTCGATGCGTCTCCGAGCCAGGATCGGCTTCGAAAACCATGGGTCGGCAAGAGGTCCATCGACATCGACTTCCGCTTAGATCAGCGGCG
The DNA here is from genome assembly GCF_001463785.1 of Aureimonas sp. AU40. NCBI lineage: Bacteria > Pseudomonadati > Pseudomonadota > Alphaproteobacteria > Hyphomicrobiales > Aurantimonadaceae > Aureimonas > Aureimonas sp. AU40. Next base: position 272,753 of record NZ_BBWL01000041.1, on the reverse strand, counting down.
CATAAGCCGCCAATAGGTCCAAAGACGTTTGAACGGGCCGACGGGCTCGGTTTCGTTGCCCAGGGTCGAAGCGGCCAAGAGCGCCGGTAGGAAGACCGGGCGAAGGCTGCGTGGAATCTCTGCCCAGCGCGTCGAGACGTCCGTAGTATGCTCACGCGCCAAGGCCCGCATCGCCTCGCGCACTAGTCGCGCCTTGTCCTCGCCCGCCAGCCATTCCGCTGGCGTCGTGCCGACAGCCGAGAGCATGTCGCCGGGCACGTAGATCTGGTTGCGATGGCGATGCTGCGCTTCATGGCGCAGCGTCCACACGGCGGTTTCACCCACACCGACGTGACCGGCGGCCGTGGCCACCGATGGGGCGGAGGCGCGATCGAGCACCATGGCCGCGAGCATCATCAACGCCGAAAAAGTCTCGCCGGCATAGGCTTCGAACTCGGTGCGCGAGGGCATGGGGTCGTTGTAGAGGTCGAAGAGCCTCGCTTCGAGATAGCGATCGAACGCGTCCACGGGCAGGTCGAAGGCGCGAACCGTCGAGATCAGAGCGAGGGCGACGGGCGAGCCCTGCGCGGCTTCTTCGATATCGTCGGCGCTGGTCAGCCGGTCGCGCCACCACTGAAGGCGAATTTCGCCGGGCAGAGGTTGGGAGACGAGGTCCCGCACGCGCAAAGTTTCGATGTGGAACGCGTAGAGCGCGAACAGGTGCTTTTGCCTTTCGGGCGGGGCGAAGCCCACGGAAACGGCCCGATCCGCGTCGCCATCGCGCACGATGCGCTCGCATTCGGCATAGGCTGCCGCCAGGCCTTCGGGCGCCATGCGCTCAGTCCACCGCGATCAAGGCAGCGGCGACGGGCCGCCCTTCGCCCAGCATGATGTTGTAGGTCCGCACGGCGGCGCCGGTGGACATGGGATCGCAGGAGATCCCGGCCTTGCGCAACCGGTCGAGCAGCGCTGGGGGCACGCGGCGGATGTCCTTGCCCGTGCCGTAGAGAAGGAAGCGGATGTCCGCCCCCTCCTCCAGGATTTTCAGGAGACGCTCTCCCCCAAAGGGCTCCGCCTCCGTCGCGGTCCATCCGTAGATACCCGACGGCAGGCAGAGGATCGAACCGCGATGCGACATATCCGCGAAGCGGAAGCCGCCATTGCCATAGGCGTCGATCGGCGCGCGACGCGGATAATGGGCGTCGCGCATGCCTGGGTTTTCGGCGTCGCTCACGGCTCAGACCTTGCCCGTGGGCGCGGCCGAAGAGCCTGTGTCCGTCTTCAGCTCCTTCAGGTCGTTCTTGTCGCCACCGCGAATCGCGTCCGGCCGAAGCTTGAAGTAGATGAGCACCGGCGCCGCGATGAAGATCGACGAGTAGACGCCGACGAGAACGCCAGCCAGCATCGGCGCGACGAAGACACGGATCACGTCGCCGCCGAAGGCGTAGAGCGCGACCAGCGCGAGCACCAATGTCACCGCCGTCAGCATGGTGCGCGACAGCGTCTCGTTGAGCGACAGATCGATGATGTCGGAAATCGACATCTTCTTGTATTTGCGCAGGTTCTCTCGAATTCGGTCGAACACCACGACCGTGTCGTTCAAGGAATAACCGACGATCGTCAGGATCGCGGCGATGGAGGACAGGTTGAATTCGAGCTGCGACACCACAAGGAAGCCGACCGTCATGGCGACATCGTGCGCGGTGGCGAGCAGTGCGCCGATGGCGAACTGCCATTCGAAGCGCAGCCACACATAGACCGAGATGGCCAGAAGCGCCGCGCCGACGCCGAACACGGCCGCCCAAGCGAGCTCGCCCGACACGGTCGGACCGACGACCTCCACACGCTGGAAGTCGTATTCCGCCGCAAGCGCGCCGCGCACCGCATTAACGCTGGCCTGCGGCGTCTGAAGGTCCTGCTGCTGGACGGCGAAGCGAACCAGCACGTCGGCCGGGTTGCCGAACTGCTGAACCTGGACGTCGCCTTCGACGATGCCTGAAAGATCCTCGCGTATCTTACCGACATCGGCCTCGCCGGTCTTGGCGCGCAATTCGAGGACGGTGCCTCCGGTGAAGTCGATGCCGTAGTTCAGCCCGCCGACGAAAAGGCTGCCGATCGAGGCGAGCGACAAGCCGATCGTGATCGCGAAGGCCCAGCGACGAATGCTCATGAAGCGGATGCGCGTTCCATGCGGAACGAAGGACACCCAGCCCTTCGGCACTTCCTTCGGACGGCGGCTGCGCAGCCAGAAGGAGACCATCCAGCGCGTCAGGGTCAGCGCGGTGAAGACGGTGGTGAAGATGCCGAGCGCCAGCGTCACGGCGAAGCCGCGCACCGGACCCGAGCCGAGGAAGAACAGAATCACCGCCGCGATCAGCGAGGTGATGTTGGCGTCCATGATCGTGCCGAGCGCTTTGTGGAAGCCCGCGTCGATGGACTGAACCACAGAGCGGCCGTTGCGCCGCTCTTCCAGCAGTCGCTCGTAGATCAAAACGTTCGAATCGACGGCCATGCCCATCGTAAGCACAATGCCGGCGATGCCTGGCAGCGTCAGCGTGGAGCCGAGAGCCGAAAGGAGGGCGACGAGAAGGATGACGTTGACGAGAAGGGCGATGTTGGCGATCAGGCCGAGGAAGCCGTAGGCCACGAACATGAAGACGATGACCAGCACGCCGCCGATGATGCCGGCAGCCTGACCGGCAGCGACGGAGTCGGCTCCAAGGCCCGGTCCGATCGTGCGCTCTTCGATGATGTCGAGCGTTGCCGGCAGCGCGCCGGCGCGCAGGAGTACGGCGAGATCGTTGGCGGACTGGACGGTGAAGTTGCCCGAAATCTGCGCCTGACCGCCGAGGATAGGCTCCCGAATATTAGGCGCCGACAGAACCTTATTGTCGAGCACGATCGCGAAGGGACGACCGGTGTTTTCCTGCGTCACCTGACCGAAGCGCTGCGCGCCCCGCGCGTCGAAGCGGATGTTGACGACCGGCTGGTTGGTCTGCTGCTCGAAACCGGCCTGGGCGTCGGTCAGGTTCTCGCCGGAAATCATGACCTGGCGCTGCACCAGGATCGGCTGCGGCGTCGGGTCGTTGGTCTGGAGAAGCTCATCTCCGGCAGGAACCGGCTGCGCGCCGCTGGCGACGGCCTGCGCCGAATTGTTCACGTCGACAAGGCGGAAGGTCAGACGCGCGGTCTGGTTGAGGAGGTTCTTGAGGCGAGCGGGGTCCTGCAGACCCGGCACCTGAACCATGATGCGATCGAGACCCTGGCGTTGAATGACGGGCTCGGTGGTTCCGATCTCGTCGACGCGCCGGCGCACGACTTCGATCGATTGCGACACGGCGGTCGACAGGCGATAGTCGATGCCGGGGTTGGTGAGAGCCAGCCGGAACGTACCGGACTGAGGCTCGGTCAGTTCGGTTTCGGTCACCGAACCACCGGCCAGAAGGCCGCTGGAGATTGGCGATGTCAGGCTTTGCAACGCGGTGCGCGCGGCGGCGCCCTGGGAAGCGTCGCGCAGCGTGAACTGGATCGCGCCGTTGTTCTCGCGAAGGCTGGCGAAGCCAATGTTGGCGGTCCGCAGGCTGACCTGCACATCTTCGCGAAGACTCTGGAGCCGGTCGTTGACCAGCGAGGCGCGGTCCACCTCCAGCAGGACGTAGGAGCCGCCCTGCAGGTCGAGGCCGAGCGTCATAGGCTGCTTCGGCATGAAGCCCGGCAGACTGGCCCGCTGCTGATCGGTCAGAAGGTTCGGGAGCGCGAACAGGACGCCGAAAAGCACGGCGAGCCAGATGAAGGTGGTCTTCCACCGCGAGAAATAGAGCATGGCGTTCCCGAACGACAATCGGAGCACCGGACCGATGGGGTCCACGGCGCTCCGAAGATGGGGTTCGGCAGAGGATCTGCCGAAGACGAAACCGAGCCGAACGCCGTTCGGCCCGAAGGCAGGTTACTTCGCGTTGGCCGCCGTGGGCTCACCCTTCACGCGGACATCTGCCACCATAGACTGCAGCACGCGAATCTTGGTGGTCTCGGAAATCTGCACTTCCAACTCGCCATTGTCCTGAACCTTCGTGACCTTGGCGATGATGCCGCCGCCAGTCACGATCGTATCGCCGCGACGAATGTTTTTCAGCATATCGTCCCGCTTCTTGGCGGCCGAGCGCTGCGGGCGAATGATCAGAAAATACATGATCGCGAAGACGGCGACGAAGGGAAGAATGCTGATGAGGATGCTCTCCGGTCCTCCCGCTGCGGTGGCGGTCTGCGCAAAAGCCGGCGATACGAACATCAAGATCTCCCAACACAAACGAAAACAGGGCGCTGAGCCCTTCACAAGGTGGCCGCAATATACGATCGGTCGACGCGATTGCAACAAGCGCCGCCTGGCATATCAGGGCGGACCCGCGCACTTCCGAAGGGCCGACCGGTGACCGTCGACACGGATTTCCTTCCTCTCCTGCAACGGATCGCAGACGCGCTGGATCGTCTGGCACCCGAAGCGACCACCTCGCCCGATCTCGGCGCAGCCGATTGCTTCGTCTTCGCGCCGCCCGGTGGCCTGACGCCGGTGCCCCGCGTCAACCGCGTCGATTTCGAACTGCTGCGCGGCATCGATCGCTCGCGCGACATCCTCTTCGAGAACACGAAGCGCTTCGCCGATGGCCTGCCGGCCAACAACGCCCTGCTTTGGGGGGCGCGAGGAATGGGCAAATCATCGCTGGTCAAGGCCGTTCACGCCAAGGTCAATTCGATGGGAACGGGCCGTCCGGTCCTGAAGCTCATCGAGGTGCATCGCGAGGACATCGACCACCTGCCTCGGCTGATGACGCTCCTGCGCGCCGCGCCCTTCCCGATTCTCCTGTTCTGCGACGATCTGTCGTTCGACCACGACGACACGTCCTACAAGTCACTGAAGGCCGCGCTGGACGGTGGCGTCGAGGGACGGCCGGACAATGTCCTGTTCTATGCCACGTCGAACCGGCGCCATCTGCTTCCGCGCAACATGATGGAAAACGAGCAGTCGACCGCCATCAATCCAAGCGAGGCGGTGGAGGAGAAGGTTTCTCTGTCGGATCGATTCGGACTTTGGCTCGGCTTCCACAAATGTTCGCAGGACGATTATCTCGCGATGGTGTGCGGCTATCTCGCCGCCGCCGGCATCGAACGTGACGCCGAGGAGGTTCGTCGCGACGCCTTGGAATGGAGCACGACGCGCGGCAGCCGCTCGGGCCGTGTCGCCTACCAGTTCGTCACCGATCTCGCGGGACGCCTCGGCCACGCCCTGCCCCGCTGACCAACGAAAAACGCCCGGCTCTTTCGAACCGGGCGCTGCCTTGCTCCGAACTATTTTCGCTTAGCGCAGATAGGTCATCGGATTGACCGGCGAGGAGTCCTTGCGGACCTCGAAGTGCAGCATCGGCGCATCCGTGTCGCCCGTCATGCCCGCCGTCGCGATTTCCTCGCCGCGCTTCACCGTGGCACCGCGCTGAACCTTGATGTCGTCGGCATGGCCATAGACGGTCACGAGGCCGTTCTCGTGCTTGACCAAGACGGTCTTGCCGAACTCCTTGAGGCCCTCGCCGGCATAGATCACGACGCCGTTCTCGGCCGCCTTGATGGGCGTTCCGCGCGGCACGGAGATGTTCAGGCCGTCATTGCGACGCGAGCCGACCTTGTCGCCGAAATTCTTGATGACGCGGCCCTGCACCGGCCAACGCATCTGGTTAATCCCAGTCGAGGCCGGAGCCAGCGACGCCTGCTCCTCTTCCTCCGCCTTGGCAGCGGTGGTCTGGGCAACCGGTGCGGCAGCCGCGACTGACGTGTTCGCGGCGCTCGGAGCGACGGGCGCCGGCGTAGCGGCCACGGCCGGGGTCTCATGCGTCGCAGGCTTGGCCGGCGTTGCGACAGCGGCGGCTGCCTGCGCGGGCTTGACCGGCGGCAGTTCGCGAGTGGCCTGAGCAGCCGCAGCGGCGGGACGCGCATTGGTCGGAGCCGAGCTCGGCACGGCGATCTTTGCGGCCTGAGCCTGGAGGCTGGTCGGCGGCGCGCCGAGCGTGGCGTAGCGAACGTTCCCGGCCGGCTGTGCCGAAGCCGAGGCGGAGCCCCCTGCCGGGATCGTCAGCTTCTGACCGATCCGCACATTGTCGTCGGTCAGCCGGTTGGCGCTGCGCAGATCGGCGGCGCGGACATTGTGACGACGAGCGATGCCAAGCAGCGAGTCGCCGGACGTGACGACATAGGTGCCTGCCGAACCCGTCGGGGCCGGCGCCATGTTGCGAGAGGCTTCGGTACGGGCCACTTCAGCGTGGTTCACCGGCGAGGACGCATGCTGCGACATCGGCGCAGCGGCCTGCTGCTGGACGGGCGCATAGCTGTCGTTGCCATTGCCGTAGGAACTGGCCGGCGGAGGCGGCAGCGTCGAGCGGGATACCGGCGGCGTCGCCGCAGCGAAAGTGCGCGACGCGCCCGTGGTGCCGGAGCCGTAGGAGGCGTTCGGCTGCCCCGCGCCGTAGCTCGGCTCGGCCGCGGGGGCCGCACTCGCCACCTGCTGCGAGCGCACCGGCGCCGGCGGAATCGCTCCGGTATAGAAGCTATCCTGCAACCGCGTGGCGTCGGCACTGCATCCGGCCGCCAACGCGGCCAGCGCGATCAGCCCCGCCGAGCGCACCAGCCGAAGCCGACTCTGATTCAACACGTCCGTCCGCATTGCAGTCCCCAAAGCATTCGCCCAACCTGAGAACATTAGACAGCGTTAATGTTACCCGAGGGTTAAGCATGATCGGGACGGAGACGGATTTCTTTACAGAAAGCTCGCGACGCCGGTTTCCAGCGGCTGGAGACGGGCGTTGAACAGCGTTTCTTCCTCGAAGCGGCTTCCCAACTTCTGGTGACGCACAAGACGCTGCACGTCGCCCGGTGGTCCGAGCGCGCAGATCAGAATTCCCTGCGACGCCATCTGCTCCACGAAGGCGCGTGGCAGCGACTCGAAAGAGCCATGGACCACGATCCGGTCGAACGGCGCCTGGTCGGGATAGCCCGTGCGACCGTCTTCCTTAAGGAACGTCACGTTGTTGATCCCGCAGGCCTTCAGCCGCTCCTGCGCTTTGGTCAGCAAGGTCTGGTAGCGATCAAGGGTGAGAACCTGGAAACAAAGCTTGGCGAGCAGCGCCGTGACGTAGCCGCTTCCCGTGCCGATCTCCAGCACGCGGTGCTCCGGGGCGATCTTCAGCGCCGCGACCAGTCGCACCGCGTGGCGCGCGCCGGGCATGGACTGGCCGCAGTCGAGCGGAAACACCTTGTCGGAATAGGCCTCCACCGCGTCCGCCGGAACGAAGGCGCGGCGAGGCACGGCCTCGACGGCGGCCAGGACCCGCGGTGTCACGCCATCGGCGGTGCGCACCGTCATTAGGAAGGCCGCCAGTTGTTCGCGATCGACTGTTGCGGTCATGCGCGCTCAGCGGAAGGTTTCGCGCATCTGCTCGCGCAGCGCGTGATGGGTAAGATCGAGATGCAGCGGCGTGACCGAGATGCGGTTGGCGCGCAGGGCGCCGATGTCCGAACCGTCGAGCTCCGGCCCGGCCTGACGCCCGAACTTCAGCCAGAAATAAGGGAAGCCTCGCCCGTCGACCCGCTCTTCGATTCCAAGCGAATAGTCCAGCTTGCCCTGCCGGGTCACCTCGATGCCCTGCACGGCACCAGCCTTCACGGCCGGGAAATTGACATTGAACAACGTCCCCGCCGGAGCATCGACTTTGAGAAGACGCTCCACGACATCCGCACCATGATGGCGAGCTGTCTCCCAGACGGCCTCACGCTCGGAGTCGGGACGGAAGGCTTGGCTGAGCGCGATGGACCGGACGCCCAGCATCATGCCCTCGATGGCGCCGGCCACGGTGCCGGAATAGGAGACGTCGTCACTGACGTTCTGCCCGGCATTGACGCCGGACAGGACGAGGTCGGGTGCCTCCGGCAGGAGATGCTTGACGGCCATGATGACGCAGTCGGTCGGCGTGCCGCGCAGCGCAAAACGGCGCTCCGATTCCTGACGAAGACGCAGCGGCGAAGAGAGCGTCAGCGAATGGGACAGGCCGCTCTGATCCGTTTCCGGCGCGACGACCCACACATCGTCCGACAGCTGCCGGGCGATGTGTTCGAGGACGGAAAGGCCCTCCGCGTGAATGCCGTCGTCATTCGTCAGGAGAACGCGCATGGATCACTTCTTGCCGATCTGTTCGAGCCCGCCCATGAACGGCTTGAGGACATCCGGCACGAGAATGCTGCCATCCTCCTGCTGGTAGGTCTCCATGACCGCGATCAGCGCGCGCCCAACCGCCGTACCCGATCCGTTGAGCGTATGGACGAAGCGGGGCGCGGCCTTTTCTCCGGCGGGGCGGAAGCGCGTGTTCATCCGCCGGGATTGGAAGTCGCCGCAGACCGAGCAGGACGAGATTTCGCGGTAGGCATTCTGCCCTGGCAGCCAGACTTCGATGTCGTAGGTCTTCTGCGAGGAGAATCCCATGTCGCCGGTGCAGAGCACGACGGTGCGGAAATGCAGGCCGAGCTTGGTCAGAACGGCTTCGGCCGCCGCCGTCATGCGCTCGTGCTCTTCAAGCGACGTTTCCGGCGTCGTAATCGAGACGAGTTCGGCCTTGTAGAATTGATGCTGGCGCAGCATGCCGCGTGTGTCGCGACCGGCCGATCCTGCTTCCGAGCGGAAGCTCGGCGTCAACGCCGTAAAGCGGAGCGGCAGGGCCTGCTCCTCGATGATCTCCTCGCGAACGAGATTGGTCAGCGAGACCTCGGCGGTCGGGATCAGCCAGCGTCCGTCCGTGGTCTGAAACAGGTCCTCGGCAAATTTCGGCAGCTGGCTCGTGCCGTAGAGCGCCTCGTCGCGCACTAGAAGCGGCGGAGACACCTCCTCGTATCCGAACTCGCGAGTGTGGGTTTCGACCATGAACTGGCCGAGCGCGCGCTCCAACCGCGCCAAGTCCCCGCGCAGCACTGTGAAGCGCGAGCCGGACATTCGAGCGGCGCGCTCGAAATCCATGAGGCCGAGCGCCTCGCCCAATTCGAAATGCTCTTTGGGCTGGAAATTGAAGCTGCGCTTATCGCCGACGCGGCGCACCTCAACATTGCCCGTCTCGTCCGCACCAGTCGGAACCTCGGCGAGCGGAACATTGGGCACGGTCGCCAGCAGGGCGTTGATCTCGGCGTCGATCTCGCGCTCGAGCTTTTCGCCGTCCTGGATCTTGGTCTTGAGCTCAGTGACGGTGCGCATCGTCTCGTCGGCAAGGACCGCGTCACCGGACGCCTTGGCCTTGCCGATCTGCTTGGAGGCTTCGTTGCGCTGGCCTTGCCAGTCCTGCAGCGTCTTCAGATGCTGGCGGCGCTTCTCGTCCAGGCGAACGATCTCAGCCGACGTCAGGGCCGAACCGCGACGCTTCAGAGCTTCGTCCAGAACTTCCGCGTTATCGCGGATCCATTTGATATCCAGCATGATTTCCAGTCCGCTTCAGGCGGGCCGGAACCGATCGGATCACTCCGTGCCGGCTTCGTTGGCCGCCAGACGCACGCCTCGTTTCTTTTCGATCATCCGTGCCGTAATGATCGAGACCTCGTAGAGAATGATCGCCGGGATCGCAAGGCCGATCTGGGACATCGGATCGGGCGGCGTCAGCACCGCCGCGACGATGAAGGCGAGCACGATTGCGTACTTGCGCTTCGACTTCAGCCCATCGGCCGTGACCATGCCGGCCCGCACCAGAAGCGAGCAGATCACCGGCAGCTGGAAGACCAGTCCGAAGGCGACGATCAACGTCATGATCAGCGACAGATACTCGGAGACCTTGGGCAGGAGCAGGATCGCCGCGTCGCTGCCCTCACCCGGCTGCTGCATCGACAGGAAGAACCACATCACCATCGGGGTGAAGAAGAAATAGACGAGCAGCGCGCCTAGCAGGAAAAGCAGCGGCGTTGCCACCAGAAACGGAATGAAAGCCGCGCGCTCATCCCGGTAAAGGCCGGGGGCAACGAACTTGTAGATCTGGATGGCGATTACGGGAAACGCCAGAAAGAAGCCGCCGAAGGCCGCAACCTTCACCTGCGTGAAGAAATATTCCTGCGGCGCCGTGTAGATCAGCTCGACGCTAGCCGGGTCCAGGCCCGCCCAGCCGCTGGCGATCTGATAGGGCACGACGAGAATGTTGAAGATGCCCTTGGCGAAGAAGAAGCAGATCAGGAACATGCCGAAGAAGCCGGCGATCGACCAGATCAGTCGGCGGCGCAGTTCGATCAGATGCTCGATCAAAGGCGCGGATGAAGCCTCGATGTCCGACTCGGAACGCTGACTCACTGAAGGCTCCCGGCCGGCGCGCGAACTGGAGCGGCCTCGCCCCCATGTGCCGCCTCGACGTTGACATGGATCGCATGACCGTTCGTCGCGGCGACGGGCTGTGCTTCGCCGTTGACGGCTGGCGGCGTCGCGACGGCAGGGGAAGAGGTAGGCGGAACGTCTGCCATCGGCTCGACTGGCACCGCCGCTTGCGTTGCCGACGGAACGACAGGCTCAGGCGCTACGGTCGCGGCCTTGATCGAGGAACGGATCTCGTCCCCGACGGCGCGGATCGGGTTCATCGCCTTGCGAAGATCGTTGCGCGGATCAAGATCGCGGACCTGCTGCGCGGTGTTGCGCAGCTCTTCGAGTTCGGCCTCCTTCAAGGCCTCGTCGAACTGGTGCCGGAAATCGCCCGCCATACGGCGCATCTGCGAACTGACCCGACCGAAGGTGCGAAGCATCTTCGGGAGGTCCTTCGGACCAACGACGACGATCAAAACGACCGCGATAACAAGAAGCTCGAGTCCACCGATGTCGAACATGTCGATCCCCAGGAGGCGAATGGCGGCGCGCTATGCGCCGCCCATCCTTTAGATGCGGGACTTTTCGGTCGTGGTCTCGTGCGGCATGGCATCGCCTTCGCGCATGTCGAGCGAGCGACGCTCCTGAGCGACGGTCGTGTCCTCGTCCGCCATGCCCTTCTTGAAGTTCTTGATGCCCTTGGCCACGTCGCCCATCAGCTCGGGAATCTTGCCGCGACCGAAGAGAAGCAGCACGACGGCCAGAACGATGAGCCAGTGCCAGATGCTGAAGCTACCCATGATACGCCTCCAATGGGCGCGGGCTGCCCGCGCTCCGAGTTCAAACCGAACCTTCGGCTCTTTCAAACACGAAAGTCCCAGCCGGATCAACGGCTACGACGACATCGTGCACATGGTTCGCGAGTTCGTCAGAACGAAGCAGAGCCCGGATCGGTAAGATCACACGCCATCTCGCATATTTGACGAAAGGGCGGGCGTCGGAAAAGGCACGATCGAACTCGATCAATCCACAGGCAGTGCCGCATGGACGAACCGCAATTCGTCATTCTTTGCCATTCGATCGTGGCGAGTCTGCGACATGCGGGATGGCGAGCGCGCCGGTTCGAACCCGATCGACGGTGGCCACTCTCGAATTGACGGAAGACGCGGCCAGACGGTCGGGTCGCTCAGGTGGAGGCGGAGAACAGCGAGTGGAATTCCTCGCGCAGGGCCGGCTCGTCGATCGGCTCGGGTTGCTGGCGAGTGATCTGCAAGGCCCGCTCCGCTCTCGCCAGAGAGCGGCCGGCAAGTTCCGGGACATTGGCCGCCACGAGTTGCATCTCGGCCATGTCGCCGTTGCAGTGAAGCGCCAAGTCGCAGCCGGCGGCGATCGCCTGGCCGGCGAGTTCGCCCATGTCGCCTTGAAGCGCCTTCATCGACATGTCGTCGCTCATAAGCAAACCGTCGAAGCCGATCGCCCCACGAATAATCTCCGCGATCACGACCGGCGAAAGCGTGGCCGGGCGAACGGGGTCCAGCGATTCGAACAGGAGATGCGCGGTCATCGCGGCCGGCAGGCCGGCCAACCTCTTGAAGGGGCGGAAGTCGAAGCCCTCCAGCGCTGCCCGTTCCGCCGAAACCTGCGGCAGTTCGAGATGGCTATCCGCCTCGCCTCGCCCATGACCGGGAATATGCTTCATCACCGGCAGAACAGCACCGGCCATCAAGCCCTCCGCCGCGAGGCCACCGAGTTCGGCGACCAGCGCCGGGTCCTCGGCATAGGCGCGGTCGCCGATCACGGAATGGGCGCCGGGCTGGGGCACATCGAGGCAAGGGAGACAATCGACGTCGATCCCGTATCCCACCAGCAAATCATGGGCGAGCAGGCGGCCTTGAAGCCAAGCCGCCCGCCGCCCCTTCGCGGGATCGGCAGCGAAGACCTGACCGATTGACGCCGATGGCGGGAAACGCGGCGACAGCGGCGGGCGCAGACGCTGAACCCGCCCACCTTCCTGATCGATCAGAACCGGGCGCGGCGAGGAGCCGCCGAGGCTTTTGAGTTCGGCCACGAGATCCCTGACCTGCGCGGCCTCGCCGATGTTGCGACCGAACAGAATGAAACCCCAAGGCCGCTCGTCTCGGAAGAAGGCGCGCTCGTCATCTGTCAGGCGCAGGCCGCTGCATCCCGCGATCCAGGCTTTCGTTCCGGTCATCAGGGGTTCCGTGTCAGAAGACGGCGCCGGCGGTTTAAACGGCCGACGCCGATAGGAAGAGCGATTCGTCTCAATCGTCAGCCAGGCAACGGCGATCAGCGCGTCACGAAGCAGCTTCCGCCGGCCGATTTCAGGCTGTCGCACAGGCTCGCCGCCTCGTTCTTGGAACCGGCCGCGACGCGGACGCGATAGAACGTACCCTTGCCCGCGATCTCCGCCGACTTGATGTTCAAACCGCGATTGCCGATCACGCTGGAGAACTTACGCTTCATGTTCGCCATCGACTCCTCCGCCAGGGCCTGGCTCGGCTGAGACGAAATCTGCACGAAGAACGCCTCTTCGCCAGCCGCCGCAGGCTGCACCGACGCGACCTGCACCGGATCGGCCTCGGCCGGAGCAGCCTCCGTCGCGACCTTGGCGCTGAATGGCATCGTGGGTTGGGCCGACGCGGCGGGCGCGGCCGGCGCGGCATGGCCGACGGCGGCCGAAGAGGTCGGCAGAAGCGCGGGCTGGCCGGCGATCGTCGGTTCTTCGGCCGGCGCGAGCGACCCGTCCGGGCGCACCGTCAGGGTGCGGACCTTGCGCGGCTGCAGCGTGCCTTCGGCGGAGGCGACCTGACTGCCCGGCGCAGGCGGCATCTCGGCTTCTGCATCCGATTCGCTGGGCAGCGACACATCGTCGCCGACCATGACACCGGGGAGATCGGAGGACGCGCCCTCGTTCTCCGCGATGTCCATGGGCTCTTCCATCGCGGTCACCAGCGAGCGCTGCGTCGGCGCGGTCACCTTCGCGTTGCCCGCTGCGACATGCTCATAGACCGCCTTGTTCTGGTTCGGGATCGAACGGCCGCCAGGATCGGCCGGCGCGGTCTTGTAGGGTTCGGCATCCGCCTTGATGAGGATCGGCCCTTCGATACTCTGCGAAAGGGACCCGCCGCCGGTGTAAACCATCGTGCCGGCCACGGCGACCACGACACTGGCAGCCAGACCACCCATGACGAAGACCGCTTTGCGCAGCCTGGAGCCGCGCCGCGCCGCTGGGCGGTACTCGTCGTCGTAATGATGGCCGTCGCCATCCTCGTAGCCCTGGGCATATTCGTCTTCGTCGTAGCCCTGCGGCGCAGGCTGCATGGCAGCCCACTCGCTCGCGATCAGATCGTCGAAGTCGTCGAGCGTCAGGGTCTGGCGCACATCGGGAATGGTCTGGCGAACCGGCGCGTAGGGCTCGGGCTCGGGCTGCCGGGCCGGCGCGAAGGACTGCGTTTCGGTGGGATAGCGGTCACGCGGGCGCGCCGGCTGGCTGAGATTTCGCAGGGCCTCCTGCGTCTCGGCATTGACGGGACGGCCCGCCCGGCCCTGCTGCGGCATTGAGGGCCCACGGCCACCCGGGCTCGAGACGGGCTCGTAGGCCGCCGACTGATCCCAATCCTGCCGCACGCCCGGCGCACCGGGGCGCACCGAGGAGCCTTCCACCGCCCGAACGAGATCGGCAAACGGATCGCGATCGGTCACGGAGAAGTTTGCGTCCCTGTAGTCCTTCATCGCGCCGACCCCACGCCGGGATCGCCGCCCAGTTCGACGACGATCCGTATTTTTCTGAACGTTTCTCCGCCCTATGGGTCGAACTTGTTCAAAGCGTGGAACGTCAGCGCATTTCGTCCGGGGCCGACACGCCGACAAGACCCAGACCCGAGGCGATGACGAAGGCGACGGCTTGAACCAGTCCCAATCGGGCTGCGGTCATTGTCACATCGTTAGGCTTAACGAACCGTAACTCGGGCTGGTCCTTTCCACGATTGTACTGGCCGTGGAAAGCGGAGGCGAGATCATAGAGGTAGAAGGCGAGTCGATGCGGCTCCTTGGCCTGGGCCGCGCTCTGAATGAGGCGGGGATATTCGGCCAGCTTGCGAACGAGCGCGAGCTCCCCTTCGTCGGTCAGTTGCCCAAGCGCCGCCTCGTCTACCTTGTCCAGGGCGGACACATCGATGCCCTCCGCCTCGGCTTGGCGGACGATCGAGCGCGCTCGGGCGTGCGCGTATTGAACGTAGAAAACCGGATTGTCCTTCGACTGTTCGGTGACTTTCTGAAAGTCGAAATCGAGCGGCGCGTCGCTCTTGCGAAACAGCATCATGAAACGGACGGCGTCTCGACCGACCTCATCCACCACGTCAGCCAGGGTCACGAACTCCCCGGCCCGCTTCGACATCTTCACCGGCTCGCCGTTGCGGAAGAGCTTCACCAACTGGCAAAGGACGACATCCACCTCGGCCTTGCCGCCCGACACGGCCTTGGCGACGGCCTCCAGCCGCTTCACGTAGCCGCCATGGTCGGCGCCCAACACGTAGACCATCTCGTCGAAGCCACGGGCGAACTTGTCGGCAAAATAGGCGACGTCGGCGGCAAAATAGGTGTAGCTGCCGTCCGACTTCACCAGCGGACGATCGACGTCGTCGCCGACTTCGGTCGAGCGCAGCAGGGTCTGCTCGCGGTCTTCCCAATCCTCGGGCAGCTGGCCCTTGGGCGGCGGCAGCGTGCCCTGATAGACGAAGCCCTTGTCGCGCAGAGCCTCGACCGTCGCCGTGATGCGGCTCGGCCCGCCCTCGTGCAGCGTCTTCTCGGAGAAGAAGACATCCTGCGTAATGGCGAGCGCCTTCAGGTCGTCGCGGATGCTCATCATCATGGCGCTGATGGCATAGGCCTTCACCACCGGAAGCCACTGCGCCTCGTCCTGCTCCAAGAGTTCGCGGCCGTAGCGAATGGCGAGCGCCGAGCCGACCGTCTTCAGATAGTCTCCGGGATAGAGCCCGGCCGGAATCTCGCCGATAGCCTCCCCCAGCGCTTCGCGGTAGCGCAGGAAGACCGAGCGGGCGAGCACGTTCACCTGCTCGCCGGCGTCGTTGATGTAATATTCTTTGGTGATCTCGTGGCCGGCAAAGCCCATGAGATTGGCGATCGCGTCCCCCACGACAGCGCCCCGGCAATGACCGACATGCAGCGGACCGGTCGGGTTGGCGGAGACATATTCGACATTCACCCGCCGTCCGGTCGGAGCGCCGCGCCCGTAGGCGAGCCCGAGCCCGAGCAGGCCGTGGAGATGCTTTGTCCAGAACACCGAATGAAGACGCAGGTTGATGAAGCCGGGGCCGGCGATCTCCACCGAGGCGATGTCGGCGTCTTGCTCCAGTTGGGCACCGATCTCGTCGGCAAGCTCGCGGGGCTTCAGGCCCAAGGGCTTCGCCAGCACCATGGCGGCATTGGTCGCTAGATCGCCATGGCTCGCGTCGCGCGGCGGCTCGACGGCGACGCGCGAAAGGTCCGCTACCTCGATTTCACGCGTGCGCAGAACGGCTTCCACGGCTTTGCGAACGCGTTGCTCGAAGTCGGTGAAGATGTTCATGATCGAGTCCAGACTGGAGAAATCGGCGCAGAAAAAGGCCGTCCCCCGTTCGCGAGAACAGGAGAGTGAAGCGGCGCGCCTATCGCAATTCGGGCGTATCGTCAAACAAGCGACAGTGTTCCGACACGGCGTAGCTGTCGGTCATCCCGGACAGATAGTCCGAAACGCGGCGGGTGAGACGCGCTTCGTCCAGCGACTCCACCTCCAGGCTCCAGGCGCCGTGCATCTGCGACGGCTCCGCTACGTAGCGACGGAACAGGTCCTCCACCACGCCCTCGGCCCGCGTCATGACGCGAGACACGCCCTCGCTTCGATAGACGCGCGCGAAGAGAAACCGCTTCGTCCGGGCGGCAAGTTCTTCCATTTCCGGCGAGAAGCAGAGCAGCGTGCGCTTGGCATTGCGCACGTCCTCGGCCGTCTCGATCCCGTCCTCCCGCAACCGGCGCAAGGTCGAGGCGATGACATCCTCCACCATCCGCGTGATGTGCCGGCGCATGATCTCGTGGACGGTGCGGGCCTCATCGAGGCCGGGATATTTCGCACGCACTTCACTCAGGATCGTGCCGGCGAGTTCCAGTTCCGCCAGATCGTCGAGTTCGATCAATCCGGCCCGCAAGCCATCGTCGAGATCATGCGTGTTGTAGGCAATGTCGTCGGAGATCGCGGCGGCCTGCGCTTCTAAGGTCGCGAAGCGCTCCAAATCCAGCGGGTAGCGCGCGTCGAATTCGAGGATCGGGCGCGGCACCTCCTCATGCCAGGTCGCATAGGGACCGAGCATCGGCCCATTGTGCTTCACCAGCCCTTCCAGCGTCTCGAAGCTGAGATTCAGGCCGTCGAACTCCGCATAGCGGCGTTCCAGCGCGGTCACGATACGGAGCGACTGCGCGTTGTGGTCGAACCCGCCATAGGGCGCCATGCAGCGATGCAGCGCCCGCTCGCCGGCATGCCCGAAGGGCGTGTGGCCGAAATCGTGGACGAGCGCGATCGCCTCCGTCAGGTCCTCGTCCAGCCGCAGGGCGCGCGCGAAGGCGCGGGCGATCTGCGACACTTCGATCGTGTGGGTCAGGCGGGTGCGAAAGTGGTCGCCCTCGTAGGCGACGAAGACCTGCGTCTTGTGCTTGAGCCTGCGAAAGGCAGTGGAATGGACGATCCGGTCGCGGTCGCGCTGGAAAGGCGTGCGCGTCGGGCTGCCGGGCTCGGGAAACAGGCGCCCGCGCGACTGCGCAGGATCGCTGGCAAAGGACGCCAGGGTGGAGCGGCCGAGGCCGATGCTGGCGAAGATCGGGTCCGACATCCCATGCTTTCCGAGCGGCATAAGCCATGCCGCCCGGTCTGGGCGGCGTTGACCCGCTAGGGGCGCATCCATACGTTAGGACACGAACAGCAACAAGCAGAGGTCGGGACGGCGCGCTCCGCCACCCGAAATCCCCATGAGCCAGTCGCTCGACACGACGGTCACCGTTTCCGACGCCGCGGCCCGGCGTATCCTGTCCATCCTCCAGAAGACCCCGAGCGAGAACGCGCTGCGCATCTCGGTGGAAGGCGGCGGCTGCTCGGGCTTCTCCTACAAGTTCGACCTGACGCACGAGGCCGAGAGCGACGATATCGTGATCGAGAAGAACGGCGCGCGGGTTCTCATCGACCAGACCTCCCTCGCCTATCTCGACGGATCGGTGGTGGATTTCGTGGACGATCTGATGGGCCAGTCCTTCCAGGTCCGCAATCCGAACGCCACCGCCTCCTGCGGCTGCGGAACGTCCTTCTCGATTTGACACGCCTCGTCCTGCCGGGCATGCCGAAGCGCTCTTCAGCCATGCCCGGAGGACCCGCCATGCTCGTCGCGACCTGGAACATCAACGGCGTCAAGGCGCGCATCGAAGCCCTCAAGAGCTGGCTGGACGAATCAGGGGCGGACATCGTCTGCCTGCAGGAGATCAAGAGCGTCGACGAAGGCTTTCCCCGAGCCGAACTGGAAAGCGCCGGCTGGCATGTCGAGACTCATGGTCAGAAGGGCTTCAACGGCGTCGCGCTCCTGTCGCGCCAGCCCGCCATGGCAATCGATCGCGGCTTGCCCGGCGACGAGATGGACGACCAGTCGCGCTTCATCCATGGCCTTTGGGAAACGGCCGCCGGCCCCTTGCGTGTCGCCTCGCTCTACCTGCCCAACGGCAATCCGCTCGGCACCGAGAAGTTCAGCTACAAGCTTCGATGGATGGCACGTCTGGAAACGATCGCCCGGCAATGGCTGGCGCAGGAAGTGCCCTTCGTGCTGGCCGGCGACTACAACGTCATCCCGCAGCCCGAGGACGCCAAGAACGCGGCCGACTGGCTCGGTGATGCGCTCTATCAGCCGGAAAGCCGAGCGGCCTATCGCCGCCTCCTGAATCTCGGCCTTACCGACGCCGTGCGAGCCACGACGGACGCGGCGCAGACATATACGTTCTGGGACTATCAGGCCGGCGCGTGGCCGAAGAACAATGGCATCCGCATCGACCATATTCTCCTGTCGCCCGATCTCGCTTCTCGACTTGCCGGCGTGCGGATCGACAAGCATGTTCGCGCCTGGGAGAAGCCGTCGGACCACGTCCCTGTCTTGGTCGATCTCAAGATCTGAGAGTCAGCCCGAGTAGCGGCTCAGGGTGCGTCCGCGCCGATCTTCTCGGCGGACGCGATGGCCATGCGGCGCTCCGATTCGCTCGACAGGGAGAAAGCCTCTTCCTGGAGCGGGCGAATCCATTCCTTGTCCTTGTCCGGCGCGGCCTTCAGCGCGCGGGTCAACATGGCGAGGCCACGCGCGGGCTCGGCTCGCAGCGAAATCGTCTCGCCGTCGAACAGGAGATAGCCCAGCAGCGCCTCGGCCTTGGCGTAGCCCTTCTTGGCCGCTAGCTGGAGCCAGCGCGCCGCCTGCGGCGGATTGGGCCGGCCACCCTCGCCCGCCAGCAGCATGCGCCCCAATTCGAACTGCGCCTGCGCATCGCCGAAATAGGTCGCGGCATGGGCATAGAGCTGACGGGCCTGCGTCGGGTCGGCCGCAATGGGCGTGCCCGGAATGCCGTTGCGCATATACTCGGCGAGCGCGACCACGGCACTGGCGACATAGGCGGCATTCGGCGAAGTCGCCGTGTCGTCCTCCTGATCGCGAACGATCTCCTCGAACATCTTGAAGGCTTCGAAGTCGTCCTCCTTGACGCCGTCGCCTTCGGCATACATCTGACCGAGCTTCCAGCGGGCTCCGGCGTGGCCGAGATCGGCTGCCTGCTGCAGAGCCTCCAGCGCCTCGGCCTTTTCCCCACGCTTGTAGGCCGCAAAGCCCATGGAGAAGAACTCGCGCGGCGACTTGGCGCGCGCGCTCGAGGCGACCGAGGACGGGTCGAGCGCCAGCGCCTGTCCGCCGAAGCCGACCGCGAAAGGCAAGACAAGCAGAAAAAGACGGGCTGCGCGCATCAACCGAATTCTCAGATCCGACCGAACCGGCGAGTGGTCTCGCCAGCCTGAGAAAACAGGATCGCTTGCGCGTTCGAAGAAAGTCTGAAGACGAGCGAGTCGGAAGAGTTTCGATACTTAGGCGGGTGGCCGATCCGAGCTGAACCTGCGACGACCGCGCCTTCCTCAGGGGCGGAAGACCACAGGTGTCTCGCAATCAACGATGCGACCTTGCTGACGAGCGTAATGTCGGACGTCATGACACCTCAACGACTCATTGCATTCTCGGGAAGCGACGAGTCTTTCCAGCCTTTATGCTTGTCGAGCGATGCCTTTGTTTTATGGCGGTAACGGGGCATCGCCTGACCCCGCAACACTATCCGATGCAAAGCCGCAATACTGTTGCAGAGCGCCCACATTCCCCGCTTCGGAACCGCACGGGTCCATTCCCAAACGAAAAGGGCGCCCGACCAGCGAGCGCCCTTTTCATAAGCCGGAAAGATCGAACGATCAGAAGGTCAGCTTGAGCGAAGCATTCGCCGCGTAGACCCAGTCGTCACCCACCGTCGCGTTGAACAGAGCGCCCTGCGAGACATTCTGGCTGCCGCTCGTCCAGTAGCCGATCAGGCCGCCGACGCGGATTTCCGCCCAGTCCGTGTTCTTCAGGGAGAGACCGCCCGACAGGGTGTAGAGGTCGGTATAGGTGGTTTCCGAGCCGCGCGAGACGCCGCTGTCGTAGCCGACCGAAACGCTGCCGGAAATCTGCTTGTTGAAGGCTCGCCCGATGCCGAGGGTCACGGTGTAGCCGTCGTCCCAGTTGTAGGGGCTGATGGAAGAATTGCCCGCAACCGTGGTGATGACCGCCTTGTTCGTGCTCCAGTCCGTCCAACGGAAGGAACCCAGCAGCAGGGTGCCCTCAGCAATGCCGGTCTGGAAGTTCACATAAAGGCTCTGCGGGCTGGTGGCCGTGTTCTGGAAAGCCGGCAGACCGCTGGCGAGCACCGTGCCGTTGGTCGGCAGGCTGGTGAGAAGCGAGGACGGCACGTTGATGCCACGCTGGGCCAGGAACGCCGCCGCCGTCGGGATCGAGAGCTGGCGTCCGTCCGCGAGTCGGACAAAAGCGTCGCCGGTCGCGGCGATCGAGCCCTCGCCGGTGACGTCGTCATGCTTGACTTCCGACCGGTAGAGAACCTGCGCGCGCAGGGCGATGTCGGGGATCTCGAAGGCCGCGCCGATGCGATAGCCCGTCTTGTAGCTACCTTCCGTGTCGGCCGTGACGCCGATGGGGAGGAGAAGGCTGGCCCCGAGGCCGCCCAGCGTCGCCCGCAGCGAAGCCGGAAGGGTCGCGCCGATATTGCGGGTGGCAAGGCTCGTGCCGTCGAAGTTGAAATCCTCGGCGAAAAGCCCGCCCAGCAGGCTGAAGCGCATGCCGTCCTGCGAGTAGCTGATGCGGCAGGTTCCGCTGATCTCGTTGGACTTGAATTCGAGATCGCGCACCCGCGATCCGCCGGGGAACTGCGCCGGCTGCGCGCCACCCGGCAGCGAGCTATAGTCGCCTTCGGCCGCGAAGGACTCGGTAAAATTGCCTGCGCAGGCGGCGGTGTCGTTGCCGAACTTAATCGCCGCGCTGGGGATCTGATAGTTGCCGGTATAGGTGTCGTAGTTGCCGCGAACGCCGTTCACCGTCTCGAAGTCGCGCTGCGGCGAAACGTAGGTGAAGCTGAAACGGTTGGTGATCGTGCCTGGCTCGTAGAGAACATCCGTGTCGGCCGTGCCGCGCTGGAAGCCACCGGCCTGCGCCAGCGTCAAGGTCGATAGCAACGCCGTAGAGGCGATCACCAAATGGCGCGCGAATGTCATGGTTTCCCCCAGTCCAACCCTCATAGCCGAAGTCTTACGCGCTCCGGCTTGCTGGAAACCTGTCACAAGTGTCGCGGACTTGAAACGGGCAAATCCGGGGAGAAACCCGAAGGCATCTCAACGAGTCCACGCCTTAAAGGTGTAGGTTTTACATCAAGGGACACCAGCAAGGCGTTTTGAGTGTTGGACTTTCCCCAATCGATATTCGAGAAAAAACCAATTCGTGGTCGTTCCGGAGGCAAATCGCCAACTCTTCCGTTAACGGAAGAGTTGGCGATCGTTGCTGTCAAGTCACAGAGTGCAGCGCCGAAGAAAATCCTTCACTGCAGCATCGCCAAGGCCGCTCGCAGCTTTTCGGCCTCCGCTACGAAGGTCTGCCGCTTTTCGCGCTCCTGCTCCACCAGCTCTTCCGGCGCGTTGGCGACGAACTTCTCGTTCGACAGCTTCTTGTCGATTCGCTCCACCTCGCCGCGAAGCTTGCCCTCGGCCTTTTCGAGGCGCGCGCGCTCGGCGGCAAAGTCGATCATTCCCGCAAGCGGCAGGGCGTAGGTGACGTTGGAGAGGACGAGCTGTGCCGATTGAGCGGGCGCCGTCTCCGCCGTGGCAAGGCCCGAGAGGCGCGCCAGGCGCCGCAGCGCCGCCTCGTGACGCACCAGACGGTCACGAACCAAAGCGTCTGGAGCGACGGCGACCAAGGCGGCCTCCGCCGAAGGCGGCACGTTCATCTCGGCGCGAACCGAGCGGATTTCGCTGACGAGATCGACCAGCCAGTTCAAGTCGCTGGCGGCCGCCTCGTCGCGGAACGTCGTGTTCGGCCAGGGCGCGTGGCAGAGAAGCGTCACGCGCGCCTGTCCCTCAGGGGCCGTCACCGCCCAAAGCTCTTCCGTCAGGAAGGGCATGAAGGGATGCAGAAGTGTGTAGAGCTGATCGAGCACGAAACCCGTCACCCAGCGCGTCTCGTCCTTGGCCGCCTCGTCCTCGCCCAGGAAGATCGGCTTGGCGAGTTCGAGATACCAGTCACAGACGATGTTCCAGGCGAAGCGATAGAGCGCCGCAGCGGCATCGTTGAAGCGAAGGGCGGCCAAGGCTCCGTCCACTTCGGCGATGACGTTGGACAGCTCCGTCATGACCCAGCGGTTGACCGCGAGCGTCAGCGTCTCGCCCGCCACGCTCTCGCCATGCCGCGCGCCGTTCATCTCGGCGAAGCGCGTGGCGTTCCAGATCTTGGTCCCGAAATTGCGGTAGCCCGCGATCCGCTGCGGATCGAGCTTCACGTCGCGACCCTGCGCCGCCATGATCGCCAGCGTGAAGCGCAGCGCGTCGGCGCCGTAATCGTTGACGATGTCGATGGGGTCGATGACGTTACCCTTGGACTTCGACATCTTGGCGCCGGACTTGTCGCGCACCAGCGCATGGACATAGACCGTGTGGAACGGCTCCTGCTCCATGAAATGGAGGCCCATCATCATCATCCGGGCGACCCAGAAGAAGATGATGTCGAAGCCGGTGACGAGCACACTGGTGGGGTAGTAGGTCTTCAGTTCCGGTGTCTGGTCCGGCCACCCCAGCGTCGAGAACGGCCAGAGCGCGGACGAGAACCAGGTGTCGAGCACGTCCTCGTCGCGCGTCAGGAAGGCGTCGAGCCGGTCCTGGCTCTCAGCGAGCGTGCGCGCCTCGGCGTCGGTGATCGTGCCGTTCGTGACGTAATGGGCGAGCGCGCCGGCGATCGCCGTCTCCTCGTCCTCGTCCACGAAGATCGTGCCGTCCGGCCCATACCAGGCGGGAATGCGATGGCCCCACCAGAGCTGGCGCGAGATGCACCAGGGCTGGATGTTCTCCATCCAGTCGAAATAAGTGTTTTCCCAATTGCGCGGCACGAACTTCGTCCGGCCCTCGCGCACGCTGTCGATCGCGGGCTTGGCCAGCGTCGCCGCATCCACATACCACTGGTCCGTCAGGAACGGCTCGATCGGCACGCCGCTGCGGTCGCCATGCGGGACCATGTGCGTGTGGTCCTCGATCTTGGCGAGGTAGCCTTCCGACTCCATCCACTCGACCAGGAGCTTGCGCGCCGCGAAGCGGTCGAGCCCTTCGAAAAGACCGATCGCCCGCTCGCCATCGTCGGCATAGAGTCCTTCGAGGAAGTCGGCATTGTCGCGAAGTGCGATCGTGCCGTCGACCGCCATGATGTTGATGCGTCGAAGATCGTTGCGCTTGCCGACCTCGAAATCGTTGAAGTCGTGCGCCGGGGTGATCTTAACGGCACCCGAGCCCGCCTCCGGGTCGGCGTAGTCGTCCGCGACTACGGGGATCAGACGGCCGATCAAGGGCAGGCGAACCATCTTGCCGACCAGCGCGGCATAGCGCTCGTCGCCCGGATTCACGGCGACACCGGTGTCGCCCAGCATGGTTTCCGGGCGCGTGGTGGCGACGGTGATGAAGGTTTCCGGGTTTTCCGGGTCGTAGTTACGGCCTTCCACGGGATAGCGGAAGTGCCAGAGGTTGCCCTTCACCTCCTGCTGCTCGACCTCGAGATCCGAGATCGCGGTGAGAAGCTTGGGGTCCCAATTGACTAGGCGCTTGTCGCGATAGATCAGGCCTTCGCGGTAGAGTTGCACAAAGACCTTGCGCACGGCGCGCGACAGGCCCTCGTCCATGGTGAAGCGCTCGCGCGACCAGTCGCAGGACGCGCCGAGGCGACGCAGCTGCTGGAGGATCGTGCCACCCGATTCTCCCTTCCACTGCCAGACCCGATCGACGAAGGCCTCGCGGCCCATGGCGCGGCGGCTCGGCTCCTGCCGCTCGGCCAGTTGGCGCTCCACCACCATCTGCGTGGCGATGCCGGCATGGTCGAGTCCGGGCTGCCAGAGCACGTTCTTGCCGCGCATGCGCTCGGTGCGAACCAAGATGTCCTGCAGCGTGTTGTTGAGCGCATGGCCGATATGGAGCGAGCCCGTCACGTTCGGCGGCGGGATCACGATCGAGAAAGGCTCGGCCCCGGGCTTGGCGGCGGCACCGGCCGCGAACGCATCGGCGCTTTCCCAACGCTCCGCGATGCGGGGTTCGACGGCGGCCGCGTCGTAGGTCTTCTCGATCATGGACTATCCAACCATTCCAAAGGAGGATTTTCGGTTACAGGCAGAGTTTCGCGAGTGTCAACGCACCCGCCTGCCGTGAGCGGCGTCGGTGGCCTGCTCAAACGAAAAAAGGAGCGGCCGGGCCGCTCCTTTCGGATTGCTGCAAACGGGCTTTAGTCCGTTCAGCGGCGACCACCGCGCGACAGGCGCTCTATTTCCTCGCGTACGAGACGCTCGACCATGCGCGGCAGGTTATCGTCCAGCCATTCGGCCAGCATGGGCTTCAGCATTTCCTGCGCCATGGCTTCGAGCGACTTCAGCTCGCCATTGCGGATCGCCTGCGCCAATTCATCAAACGAAGCCGCCACCATCTGGCCGGACGACTGTGACAGAAGCGGATCGACGCCCGCCGTCGCATAGGTGCTGTAAGCGCCCTGCTCCTCCAGGCCACGGCGATCCGTGTTGGCGGGCTCGAAACTGGTGCGGTCCGTGGGAGCCTGATGCCGGGCGGTTTCGCTCATCGTCGTTTCTTCCCTGCTGTCCGTCTGCACATGTTCATCGGAGCCGACGGGCTCGCCTACGCTGCCGGTGACGGCCTGCGTGACCGAGGCCACATGCGCGCCATCCTCGTAGCCGTTCAATGCGGCGGTGGCATGATGGGTCTGCTCGAACTCGCCCCACGTGGCGGCCAGTTCGGTTTCCAGTTGAACGGTAAGGTGATCCTCGTCCACCCCGAAGGCGCCGCCCCGATTTTCGGCCCCGTTCTCCTGAAAAGACGCCGTCGGCGCGGCGGTTCCGTAGGACGGAACTTCGCTCGCGATCGGCTCGGTGACCGGCCGCTGGAAATAGGACAGGCTCGATCCGTCAGACGCTTCCGCGTCCTCCGCCTCCTTTCGGATGGCATCGAGACTTGCGTCCCGTGTCGCGCCGTCGCGGAATCCCCCGGCGGCGCCTCGATCTTCTCCCGTCTCGATAATCCGACGGATGGACGCCAAAATTTCGTCCATCGACGGCTCTTGCGCGACGTTCGCCTTGCTCATGCTCCGCACCCGATCTCGACTCGCGGCCTGACGCGACCTCGATGCATCATAGGTAGAGACAAAGAAAGCGCCGTTGAAGCCTTTCCCGGCATTCAACGGCGCTTTGCAACGCTTTTTTAACGAATGGTGATGAACGCGGGCTTAGCGACCGTCCGGCGTGCGAAGGCCGTACCACTTGTCCTTGACAGCTTGATAGTGCTCTTCGGGCTCGTAGGCGGCGACCGTCAGCCCCAGGCGCTGCGGCGACAGATGGCCGATCGCCGATGCCAACGTGTAGTTCGCGACAACGACGTCGCGCTGCGCGCCAGCGAGCAGGATCTGCGCCGTGATGACATCGGACTGCGCGTTCAACACGTCGAGCGTCGTGCGCTGACCGACATTGCGCTCCTCGATGACGCCGTTCAGCGCCAGCTGGGCGGCGGAGACCTGCGCGCGGTAGCCCGTCACGTTGGCTTCAGCGGCCTGCTTCTGCGCCCAGGCCGTGGCGACCGCCGAGCGAACCTGATCGCGCGTGCCGTCGACCTCGATGCGGCGCTGGCCCAGCACTTCCTTGGCCTGCCGCACGCGAGCCGAGACGATGCCGCCCTGGTAGATCGGAACCGTCAGCCGCGCCGAAACCGAAGCCGACACCTGGTTCTGCGTGAGCACGTCGACGCCCGGCAGGCTGGAGCTGTTGGGATCGGTGTCGCTCAGCGAGTAGGTGTTCTCAACCGTGCCGTTGACCGAAAGATTCGGCAGGCGCTGACCTTCGGTCGACTTGACCTGGAACGAAGCAGCATCCACCGCGAACTGCGTCGCCAAGATGGCGGGATGCTCGTTCTGCGAGACGGTGATAGCCTGCGAAATATTGGCCGGCAGCAGCGAGCGAGGGGGTAGCGTCCCCGAATCGAGCTCGCCCGGCGGATCGCCCACCACGTCGAGATATTGCGACTCGCTGCTGGCGACCTGCGCCAAGGCGGTGTTCAACAGCGCCGTGGCAAGCGCCTGCTGCGATTGCGCCTGCGCGACGTCCGTCCGCGTTCCCTCACCCACGTCGAAACGGGCCCGCGCGGCGCGCACCTGCTCGTTCAGGAAGGCGAGGCTCTGGCGACGGAAGGCTGCGATCTCTCGGTCGCGACGCACATTCATATAGACGGTGATCGTATTCAGAAGCGTGTTCTGGACGGTGTTGTCCAGGTTCTTCTGCGAGGCGCGGACCTGCGCTTCGGCGGCGTTCACGTTGTTGGGGGTCTGAAAGCCGTCGAAGATCGTCTGGTTGATCTCGATCGCTCCGGCCAGAGCGCCGGTGCGCGAATTGGTGGTGCGCAGATTGTCGCCCAGCGTCGTCCGCGAGCGGGCGCTCTGCGCCTGACCGACGGCGGACACGGTCGGCCGCAGACCGCCCTTGGCGATCGGCACGTTCTCGTCGGTCGCACGAAGCTGCGCCCGCGCGACGTTCAGATCGTGGTTGTTGGCGTAGGCTTTCGCCATGGCGCCCCGAAGCGATTCTGCATCGGCGAGGCTTGCGCTGCCGAGCAGAAGCACCGCCGACAGGGACATCAGAACCCAAGACTTCTTGCGCAATGGCTCACTCCGAAACCCGGGCCGTGGCCCTGACCGGCATCAGGACCGCATATAACAACGAGAGGCCTAGCCCGAACCTTGGCCTAATCTGGTATCCGAATGAACCTACAAACCGATGAACGCCAGTGCGCCAGCCAGAGGCAAGCTTCTTTTGAAGGTCAGTGTGGCGAAGCGAAAACACTTTCCGCACGTAAGAGAGAGACGCTAGAGCCAAGCATCTCTGCTGCAGCGGCCGCAGCGAAACGCCGATTATGCGTTGTGCAACGACTGCTTAGCCCGAGCTGACGTTCAGGCCGAAGGGCTGCTTCGCCCAACCCATCTTATCCACAGGCAGGGCTTAGTCGGCACGCAGCCGATCGTCAGAAGACGAAAGCCTTCTCGCGCTCGAAGCCCGGCAGAGGCTTCACGCCGCAATTGAAGGCGAAGCGGTTGGATACGATTCCGTCTTCCTTCGTGTAGAGCTTGGCGAGAGCTGAAAGGCCATGCCCTTCCACGACCACCAACCGGCCGCGATCGCGCAGCTGGTCGAAGAAGACTGGTGGCACCTCCTCGACCGCACCCTGGAAGACGATGACGTCATAGGGAGCGTCGGCGGCGTAGCCCTTGTTCAACGGCCCCTTTGCGACGGCGCAGGACAGGCCGCCGAGCTGGTCGATCAGGTCGGTCGCGCGCGATGCCAGCGCCTCGTCCGATTCCAGAGCTACAACCGAGCCGGCGAGATGAGCGAGGATGAGGGAAGAATAGCCAGTGCCACAGCCGACATCGAGAACAACGTCCTGCGGCTGGATGGCGGCCAGCTGGATGAGCTTGGCCAGCGGCGAAGGCTCCATGAGATACCGGCCGTTGCCGAGGGGGATATCCTCGTCGATATAAGCCAGCGTCCGCCGCTCGTCAGGCACGAACAACTCGCGCGGAACGGTCAGGAACGCACGAAGAATCTCGTGCGACGTGACGTCCGTCGTGCGGATCTGGTTGTCGACCATCTTGGTGCGAGCGGCCGCGAAATCCATGGCAGTTCCCGGATTGGTGATTTTGCGCCACCCATAGGCGTCCGCCCGGACACTGGCAAGCAAAACCCGTGGGTCAGCCCTCGCGAGGCGGCAGGCTGAAGCAACGATGTAAGGGGCTGGTTGGATGGAGGCCTCGGAGGGAATCGAACCCCCGTGCAAGGATTTGCAGTCCTCTGCGTAACCACTCCGCCACGAGGCCCCAACGAGCGGCTACCTAGCCGCGCGGATCGGCCAGCGCAAGCCCCGCTCCGTCACAATCGTCATGAAGCCGCTACCTCCGGCCGAAGTTCGGCAGCCGGACCCAGCGATACCAGGGCCGCCCGGCGGCTTGCGGATTATTGGCGAACTTCAGACGCTGGCGACGCCCCCACTTCACCTCGGTGCGGCGGCGCCAGCGGCGCACGAAAGCAAGGTCGATCGACAGGATGATCAGCCCGAGCGGCAGCATCCAAAGGCCGAGGATGGGGAGAAAGCTGAAGACACCTCCAATCAGAAAGGCGATGCCCAGCGCCATGCGCGCCAGACGGTTCGCTGGCAGTCGCAAGGTTCGACCGAACATCTCGACCGAGTGTCCGCGCAGTCGAAACAGGCCCCGCTTGGGCGGCTGATACTCGTTCATTCGCCTTTTCAGACTCCGATTAAGGGTCGTGCCAATTAGGAAATAGGGACGATCCGGTCCCTTACCCACCGCAGAGCGTCGGTTCGAACAAAAGCCTGTGAGAAACGCCAGCTTTCCAACCTTTTGTCGCCTTGCCCAGCCGTTCGCTCGTCTAAGCCATGTGACGAGGCGTAGTCACGGAGCGTGCCGGAATGGTGGCCTCCCGCAAAAATCTCGGCAGCTTCCCCAAGTGCCCCCTTTTCAAATCGGAACAAGTCACGTTATAGGGCTCCTCGTTCGCAGACGATGCGAGCCTTTCCCCGGTAGCTCAGTGGTAGAGCAATCGACTGTTAATCGATCGGTCGCTGGTTCGAATCCGGCCCGGGGAGCCAAGTCAAGCCATCCGCCTTTTCGTTGGATTGATGCTGGCTGAAGAACTCACCTTACTTCATATGTCGATCGCGGCTTCGCGCCGCCCCGATGATGCTCCCGCGTTGCGCGGCTTGCCTGCCCCTCCCCAATCGGAACGCAATTCCTATCTGCTCGTCTTCGCGAGAAAAAGGCGATCGGATGGCAATGCACGGCTGAAATGCCTGTTCTTGCCGCTCCGGGATCGTCCCCCTAGGGTCCACCGCACCCCTTCCCACGATTCGGAGCCGCCATGTCCAGACTCAACTCCGTGATCGACGCCATCGGCAACACGCCGTTGATCCGTCTCGCCAAAGCCAGCGAGATCACGGGCTGCGAGATCTACGGCAAGGCGGAGTTCCTCAATCCCGGCCAGTCGGTCAAGGACCGCGCCGGGCTCTTCATCATCCGCGATGCCGAGGCGCGGGGCCTCCTGCAGCCGGGCGGCGTCATCGTCGAAGGCACGGCCGGCAACACGGGCATTGGTCTTTCGCTGGTGGCCGACGCGCTCGGCTACAAGACGGTGATCGTCATCCCCGACACCCAGGCGCAGGAGAAGAAGGACGCGCTGCGCCTGATGGGGGCAGAGCTGATCGAGGTGCCCGCCGTCCCTTACAAGAACCCCAACAATTACGTGAAGCTCTCCGGGCGCCTCGCCGAGCAGCTGGCGCGCACGCATCCACAGGGCGCGATCTGGGCCAACCAGTTCGACAACACCGCCAATCGCGACGGCCATGTCGTGACCACCGCCGAGGAAATCTGGCACCAGACCGGCGGTCAGGTGGACGGGTTCGTCTGCGCGGTCGGCACGGGCGGCACGCTGGCCGGCACCGCGATGGGTCTGAAGCGCCATTCCAGCCATATCAAGATCGGCATCGCCGATCCGTTGGGTGCCGCGCTCTACAGTTTCTACAAGACGGGCGAGTTCCGCTCCGAAGGCAATTCGATCACGGAAGGAATCGGCCAAGGCCGCATCACCGCCAATCTCGAAGGGTTCGAGCCCGATTTCGCCTATCAAATCCCTGACGAGGAGGCGCTTCCGATCCTGTTCGATCTGGTGGGCCATGAAGGGCTCTGCCTAGGCGGCTCGTCCGGCATCAACATCGCAGGCGCCATACGCATGGCGCGCGAGTTGGGGCCGGGCCATACGATCGTGACCATCCTCTGCGACTACGGCAATCGCTATCAGTCCAAGCTTTTCAATCCCGAGTTCCTGCGCTCCAAGAACCTGCCGACGCCCGACTGGCTCGAGGCGCAGCCCGCCTTCGACATCCCGTTCGTCTCGGTGGATGCGTGAACATGGAGACGGAGGCGGTCTATTCTGAAGACAGCTACCTCTCCACCATGGAAGCGCGTCTAGTACGGATCGAAGGCGATACGGCTCTCGTCTTCGATCGCTCGAACTTCTTTCCGGCCGGCGGGGGCCAGCCGGGCGACCAGGGTTTCATCGAGCGACCGGACGGCACGCAGATCCCCGTTCTAGACACGCGCTACACGGAAGACCGATCCGCCATTGCGCTCGTCGTCGATGACGGGGTCCCCTTGCCGGAACCCGGTGAGATGCTCGTTCTGCATGTCGACTGGGGGCGGCGCTATCGGTTGATGCGGATGCACACGGCGCTGCATCTCCTGACCGTGGTATACCCCTTTCCCGTGACTGGTGCCGCCGTGGGCGAAGAGGAAGGGCGAATCGACTTTGACCTGCCCGAAGCCGAGGCCGACAAGGCCGAGATTACAGTGCGGCTCATGGCCCTGGTGGAGGCCAACCATCCCGTCTCCATTCGCTGGATCACGGACGAGGAACTCGACGCCAACCCCTCGCTGGTGAAATCGGCCAATGTGCGCCCGCCGCGCGGCACCGGCCGGGTGCGGCTGGTGACGATCGGCGCAAACGGCGAGATCGACTCGCAGCCCTGCGGCGGCACGCATGTCTCGGAAACGCAGGAGATCGGCGAGATTCACATCTCCAAGATAGAGAAGAAGGGCAAGACGAACCGCCGCTTCCGCCTGCGCTTCGGACCAGCGGCGAGCTGACGCCTTCGGGAGCCCGCGCCTCTGGCTTCGTGCGATCGACGGCTTGACGCTTCGCCCTTTCGCCGGGGCACGACGCTCTTTATGGTGCAGCCACCCGAATGTGGAGTGAGGTCCCTGGTGAGCGACAATCCCTTTCTGATCGGCGCCGAGGAACTGCAGCGCCATATCGGCCGCGAGGGACTCTCGGTGGTGGACGCCTCCTGGTATCTGCCGGCTCAGAAGCGCTTCGCCCGACCCGAATTCGAGGCCGGCCACCTGCCCGGCGCCGTTTTCTTCGATCAGGACGCGATCGCCGACAAGACGTCGCCCCTGCCCCACACGCTGCCGAGCGAAGCGTTCTTCTCGGAGGCCGTCGGCGCGCTCGGAATTCGCGAGACGGACACGATCGTCATCTATGACGGGATGGGCTTCTTTTCCGCGCCACGAGTCTGGTGGATGTTCCGCACCTTCGGCGCGAAGGACGTGCGCCTTCTCGATGGCGGCCTCCCCGCCTGGGTTCAGGCGGGCTTCCCGCTGGAAACCGGGACGTCCGACAAGACCCCCGCCCCATTCGATGGCAGGCTCGATCCCAACTCGGTGGTGTTCCTCGATGAGATGAAGCGGATCGTTGCCGAAGGCGCGCATCAGATCGCCGACGCCCGATCGGGCGAGCGCTTTCGCGCCGAGGCGCCGGAGCCACGCGAGGGCGTGCGCGGAGGCCATATGCCGGGTGCCCGCTCCGTACCGATCGGCACGCTCGCCGAAAACGGCCGGCTGAAGGACGAAGCGAGCCTTCGCGCGATCTTCAGCGAAGCGGGAATCGACCCCGCTCGGCCGGTCGTCACGTCCTGCGGATCGGGTGTGACTGCGGCTGCAATCAATTTCGCGCTCGCTTCGCTCCCCCATACGACTGTACGGCTTTACGACGGGTCCTGGACCGAATGGGGCTCCCGCGACGACACGCCGGTCGAAACCGGCCCTGCCCGATGAAAGACTGACGCCGAATCATGCGCCTTCTCACCACCACAGTCACGCAGCTCGTCCTGCACCAGCTGCCCGACGGCCCCGTGCCCGCTCCCCAGAACGGCCGGGAATACGTTCTCCTGAAGGTTCGGCAGATCCCGCTCGCCTATTACCGCTACCTCTACGAGGCCGTGGGCAAGCCCTATCACTGGACCTCGCGCCGGCTTGGCGACGCCAGCCTGTCACGCGAAATTCACGCGCCCAACGTACGTCTGCGCATCCTGTATTGCGACGGCGTTCCGGCCGGGTGGTTCGAACTGGATGTCGGCCGCGCTCCGCGCGACACGCGGCTTGTGCATTTCGCCATCATGCCGGAGTTCCGGGGCCAGGGCCTCGCGCGTCACCTCCTGTCGCAGGCGATCGTCGCCGGCTTCGAGGACCAGCCGAGCGCCCTGACGGTGGAGACCAACACACTGGACCACCCGGCCGCGCTACCGCTCTACCGCAAGATGGGGTTCCGCCCGGTGTCGACCCGCGAGGTCTCGACGCCGGCCTACGAAGACTGACGGGAAAGGGCGGCGCGAGGCGCGCCCATCCAAACAAGGAGATCCGATGGCGACCGATGGCTCCCAGCTGAACCGGCGGCATTTTCTCGCGGCCAGCGGCGCCCTCGCCGCCGGCGTCGTGCTTCATCCCTGGAGCGCGAAGGCCGAGGCAAGTCAGGCGCATCTGCGCTTGATGGAAACCACGGATCTTCACGTCAACGTCTTCCCCTACGACTATTATGCCGACAAGGAGACGCCGACGGTCGGACTCGCGCGCACCGCGGCGATCGTGGATCGCATCCGCGCGGAGGCGAAGAACGCGCTTCTTTTCGACAATGGCGACTTCCTTCAGGGCAACCCGATGGGCGACTACATCGCCTTCGAGCGCGGCATGAAGGCTGGCGATACGCATCCGGTGGTCGCAGCCATGAACACGCTGCGCTACGACGCGGGGACGCTCGGCAATCACGAGTTCAACTACGGGCTCGACTTCCTCGAAGCGACGCTGACGAAAGCCAACTTCCCCGTCGTCAGCGCCAATGTCCAGACGAGCTCGGGCGCGCCGCTCGTGCCGCCCTATATCGTGCTGGATCGGCAGATCGAGCTCGGCGACGGCACGCGCCATCCCATCCGCATCGGCGTGATCGGCTTCATGCCGCCGCAGATCACGGTGTGGGACGCGCAGAACCTCAAGGGCCGCGCGACGACGCGGGGCATCGTGGAAGCGGCGCGCGAGCTTGTCCCCAAGCTCCGCGCGGAAAAGGTCGATCTCGTGCTCGCCCTTTGCCATTCCGGCATCGCAGCCGGCTCGGCCGAGGACGCGGGTCTGGAAAACGCCGCGCTGCAGCTCGCTTCCGTCGAGGGCATTGACGCGCTGTTCTGCGGCCATCAGCATCTTCGCTTCCCAGGCGAGGACTTCAAGTCGATCGAAGGCGCGGACTGGCAGAAGGGCACGCTCGCCGGCAAACCCGCCGTCATGGCCGGCTTCTGGGGTTCCGATCTCGGCTTGATCGACCTTCTTCTGGAACGCTCGGGCGAAGGCTGGCGCGTCGTCTCGGCGACATCGGAGCTGCGCCCGATCTACGAGCGCGTCGATCGTAAGCCCAAGGCGCTGGTGGAATCCAAGCCCGAAGTGCTGGCCGCCGCCCAAAGCGAGCACGAGGCGACGCTGAACTATGTCCGCCGCCCCGTCGGCGAAACCCGGGCGCCGCTGCATTCCTTCTTCGCTCTCGTGGCGGACGATCCGTCCGTGCAGATCGTGAACCAGGCGCAGCTCTGGTACATGAAGGAAATCCTGGCGCAGACCGAGTTCAAGGACCTTCCGCTGCTCTCGGCCGCCGCGCCCTTCAAGTCCGGCGGGCGCTCGGGGCCGGATTATTACACCGACATTCCGGCGGGGCCGATTGCGATTCGAAACGTCGCCGATCTCTATCTCTATCCCAACACCGTCCAGGCGGTGCGCATCACGGGCGCCGAGGTGAAGGACTGGCTGGACATGTCGGCCGGGATCTTCCGCCAGATCGAGCCCGGCAAGGCGGACCAGGAGCTGATCGCCGACGGTTTCCCGTCCTACAATTTCGACGTGATCGACGGGGTGACCTATCGCATCGACGTGACCAAGCCGCCACGCTTCGACAAGGACGGCGCGTTGGTCAATCGCGACAGCTCGCGCATCGTCGATCTCGCGTTCGACGGAAAACCGATCGACCCCAAGGCGTCTTTCGTCGTGGTCACCAACAACTACCGCGCCGGTGGCGGCGGCAAGTTCCCCGGTATCGGGCCGGACAAGATCGTCTTCGTCGCACCCGACGCCAATCGCGATGTACTGATCCGCTATATCGTGGAGCAGAAGGTGATCGACCCCAAGGCCGATCGGAACTGGCACTTCGAGGCTTCGCCCGGCACCTCGGTCCTGTTCAGCACCGGTCCCGCCTCGGCCGCTCATCTGAAAGACGTGTCCGAGTTGAAGCTTGAGGAGGCGGGACGAACGGACGAGGGCTATGCGCGCTATCGCCTGTCGCTCTGAACCTTTGCCCCGCGCGATGATCTGCCAAGCGTCGTGACGACTTCAAAAGACCGCGCGGGTCTTCTAGAGGCTTGTTGAAGAGCCGCGCCGGGTCGCCGAGGCGGCGGTCCGACTGCCCCGACGTCCCGTCTCGCCGCCCGGCGGGGCGCTCCACAGGATGCCCGACTTGCTCCACTTGCGCCGCGCCTTGTTTGTCCTGATCCCCCTCCTCGTGATCCTCGCCGGTCTCTGGGTCTTCGGCGAAAGAGAGCCGGCGAGGCTGGTGCCGAGCTTCAATGCTGCCGCGATCGGCAGCGACCCTGCGGCCTATCTCGCGCGCACTGAGGCGGACATTCCCAATCTGCGCCCCAATGCGCAAAAGGAGATCGTCTGGGCCTATCCGCTGTCGCACGCCAAGACGCCCCTGGCATTGGTCTATATCCACGGCTTTTCGGCAGCGAAGGGCGAGACGCGCCCCCTTGCCGACGAGATCGCCAAGCGGCTCGGCGCCAATCTCTTCTACACCCGCCTCGCCGGCCACGGACGCGACGATGCGGCCATGGGCGAGGCAAGCGTCGGAGACTGGATGGACGACATGGCCGAGGCCATGGCGATCGGCCGGCGGCTCGGCGAAAAGGTCGTGGTGATCGGCTCGTCCACCGGCGCGACGCTGGCGACGCTGGCCGCAAGCCGCCCGGACTTGTCGGAGGACATGGCCGGCCTCGTTCTCCTGTCCCCGAACTATCGACTGCAGGATTGGCGCAGCTTCGCCCTGCGGCTGCCCTTCGCGCGCAAGCTGCTGCCGCTGATCGAGGACGAGACCTATCGTTACACACCGATTAACGAGGCCTTCGGCGCGAACTGGACGGTGAGCTACCCCACGCTTGCGCTCCTCCCCATGGCGCGCCTCGTGGAGATCGTCAGCGGTCTGGATGTCTCCGCCATCAATGTGCCCGCCCTATTCGTCACCGCGCCGGACGACACGCTGGTCGATCCGCAGCGCACGGCCGAGGTGGCGGCGCATTGGGGCGCACCGCATCAGGAGATCACGGTCTCAGACAGCGCCGACCCGCAGCATCATATCCTGGCGGGCGAGATCGTCTCTCCCAACACGACCGAGCGGCTGGCGGGGCAGATCGCGGATTGGATCGCCGCGCTGCCCGGCTCCAAGCCTTGATACAAGAAGGGCGGCGATTGGTTTCGCCGCCCTTCTTGTTGAGTCCGATCAGATCAGGAGATCGGACATGATCTGGTTTTCGGTGATATCCTGGTAACGGATACCTTCGTCCGCGAAGCGCCGCAGCAGGATGTCGAAATTGCCGGGCTCGCGCGTTTCGATGCCGAGAAGGATCGAGCCGAACTCCCGCGTGCTTTTCTTCAGATACTCGAAGCGGGCGATGTCGTCGTCCGGACCGAGCAGAGCCAGAAAGTCCCGCAGGGCGCCCGGCCGCTGCGCCAAGCGCAGGATGAAGTATTTCTTGCGCCCTTCGAAACGCAGCGCCCGCTCCTTCACGTCGGGCAGGCGCTCAAAGTCGAAATTACCGCCCGACACGACCAGAACCGCCGTCTTGCCCTTCAGCTCGGGGCCGAGCGTGCGAAGCGCGTCGATCGCCAGCGCGCCGGCCGGCTCCACGACGATGCCCTCGACATTCAGCATTTCCAGCATCGTGTTGCACAAGCGCCCTTCGGGCGAGAGCACGACCTGCTCGGGCGCGAAACGGCTGAGAATTTCGAAGGGCAACGCCCCGATCTCGGCCACCGCCGCGCCATCCACGAACCCGTCCATCTGCGGCAGGCGCACGCGGCGGCGCTCCTGCAGGCTGGTGCGCAGGCTCGGCGCGCCCATGGGCTCGGCAAGGCGGAAGGCCGGCTTGCGCTGACCGTCGAAATAGAGCGCCATGCCCGAGGCGAGACCGCCTCCGCCGACCGGCAGGACGAGCATGTCGATCGCCTCTTCGCCGAGCTGGCGCAGCGTTTCCAGCGCCACGGTCGCCTGTCCCTCGACGATGTCGGCATGATCGAAGGGCGGCACCATCTCGGCCCCGCTGGAGGCGGCATAGGCCCGTGCGGCCGCGTAGCAATCATCGAAGAAATCGCCGACCAGCTCGATCTCGATCGCGCCGCCGCCGAAGGTGCGCGTCTTTTCGATCTTCTGCTGCGGCGTCGTCACCGGCATGAAGACACGGCCCTCGACGCCGAAATGGCGGCAGGCGAAAGCGAAGCCTTGTGCGTGGTTGCCCGCCGAGGCGCAGGTGAAGCGCGCCTCCGGGCCGCCGCGCGCGAGCCGCTTGCGCATGAAGTTGAAGGCACCGCGGATCTTGTAGGAGCGGACGGGGGTCAGATCCTCGCGCTTCAGAAAGATGCGCGCGCCGTAGCGGTTGGAAAGATGCTCGTTCAGCTGCAGCGGCGTCTCCCCGAAAAGGGAGCGCAGCGCCTCTTCCGCCTGCGCGACGCGGGCGTGAAAATCAGGTTGGGTCATGGATCTGTCTTCGGTCGAAAGGCGGTCGAGGCCTCGTGCCTCGAGCCAGCCAGAAGCGGGCCGACGGCCCGGAAAGGATCGGTTGCGACGGACCGCCGGACGGCGGGCGACGCAGGCCGGACGCGCTCGGCGCCGGACGCTGCAAGCAGCGGCGGTGCCTAGAGGGCGCCGGCGCCGATAATCAGGGACGCGATCCCGCCGATCGATGTTCTCTGCGCCATCGCACGTCCCCCTTCGTCACCTTGTTTCGACCGATTCTGCTCTTCCTCCAACACGCGGCATTTGTAAAGCCGCACGGATTCGGATCGGCTCACTGGAAAACGTCCACGATCTCGAACCGATCGACATCCACCAGACCCTTGTCGGAGATGCGCAAGGAGGGGATCACGACCAGCGCCAGGAGCGAGTGCTGCATATAGGCGTTGTTGAGTTGGCAGCCGGCCTCGCGCATGGCCGCGATCAGGCGATCCGCCTTTTCGGCGACGATTTCCGCCCGCTCCACCGACATGAGACCCGCGACCGGCATTTCCACCAGCGCCTTTTCCTCGCCTTCGGCGAAAAAGACGACGCCGCCTCCGACCTCGCCCAGCCGGTTGGCGGCCTGCGCCATGGTGGCGCCATCCGTTCCCACCACGATCATGTGGTGGCTGTCATGGGCGACGGTGGAGGCGAGAGCGCAGCGACCGCGATAGCCGAAGCCCGAGACGAAGGCGTTGACCACCGCGCCCGTCGCGCGGTGCCGCTCGACCAGGGCGATACGGCAGACATCCTGCGTCTCGTCGCCGGGTACGGCGCCGTCGATCACCGGGAGCGTCGCTGTCAACGCGCGGGTCGGGGCCTGATTCTCGACCACGCCGATGACCCGCGCCGTCACCTCGTTGCGCCCGGCCGGGGCCTGAAGCAGAAAGTCCTCCGCGCCGAGCACACGGCCGAGTTTCACCGTGCCCATGGCGCTTTCGGGATAGGGATAGGCGGGTATGTCGGCGACCAGCCGTCCCGCCTCGGCCAGCTTGCGACCCCGCGCGAACACGGCGTCCATCGTGAGCTCGGCAAGATTGGACACGAGAAGGAAGTCGGCGCGTCGCCCGGGAGAAGCCGACCCGATCTCTCGGGCAAGGCCGAAATGCTCGGCCGTGTTGATCGTCGCCATCTGGATCGCGGTGACGGGCTTTAGTCCCTGCGCGATGGCATGACGAACGACGCGGTTCATGTGACCATCGTGAACCAAGGTGCCGGAATGGCAATCGTCGGTGCAGAGGATGAAGTGGCGGGGGTCGAGCCCCTGCTCTGTCACGGCGCGGATCTGTTCGGCCACGTCGTACCAGGCCGAGCCGAGTCGCAGCATCGCCTTCATGCCCTGGCGAACGCGGGCGATCGCATCCTCCATGCGGGTGCCTTCGTGATCGTCCTCCGGCCCGCCCGCGACATAGGCGTGGAAGGCCCGGCCGAGATCGGGCGAGGCATAATGACCGCCCACCGTGCGCCCGGCCCGGCGCGTGGCGGCAATAGCGCCGACCATGGTCGGATCGTTAGCGACGACGCCGGGAAAGTTCATCACCTCGCCAAGGCCGATAATGCCGGGCCAGCGCATGGCCTCAGCGACGTCCGCCGGCGTCAGCACCGCGCCCGCCTCCTCCAGCCCCGGCGCGGAGGGCACGCAGGAGGGCATCTGAACCCAGACGTTGACCGGCTGCTCCAGCGCCTCGTCATGCATGAGGCGGACGCCGGGAAGGCCAAGCACGTTGGCGATCTCGTGCGGATCGATGAACATGGAGGTCGTGCCGTGCGGGATCACCGCGCGGCAGAATTCGGTGACCGTCACCATGCCGCTCTCGACATGCATGTGCGCGTCGCAAAGGCCGGGCACGACATAGCGCCCCGCCGCCTCGACGATCTCGGTTTCGGGTCCGACGCAGTGCGAGGCGTCCGGCCCGCAATAGGCGAAGCGCCCTTCCACCACCGCGAAATCGGTGTCCGAAATGATCTCGCCGGAATGGACATTGACCCAACGCCCGCCACGCACCACCAGATCGGCCGGCCGGCGACCCATGGCGACGTCCACCAGCACCGGCGCGATATCCTCGAAAGCGTTCACGGGCATTCCCCTCGCATTGACGGCTCGAGACCTTCGTAGCCAGCGGGGCGCGGAAAATCCATCGCCAGCGCCCTCGCCGCCGCCCCGGCGCCCGCTCTCTGACAATCGCCGCCCGCTCGGGGCGCGAAAAGGAGGATTGAGGATGGCGGAGGAGCGAGGTATCACGAGCGGAGCAGGGATCGGTTCCGCCCACCAAACCAAGTCGGTTGCGGATCGCGGTGTCGGCGCCCTGTCAGGCAGGGCATGCGGGCTTGGCGAAATGGTAGACGC
Organism: Aureimonas sp. AU40; assembly: GCF_001463785.1. Classification (NCBI taxonomy): domain Bacteria; kingdom Pseudomonadati; phylum Pseudomonadota; class Alphaproteobacteria; order Hyphomicrobiales; family Aurantimonadaceae; genus Aureimonas; species Aureimonas sp. AU40. The sequence continues at coordinate 233,463 of NZ_BBWL01000041.1, read as the reverse complement.
AAGGGACTTAAAATCCCTCGGACTTAGTCTGTGCGGGTTCGAGTCCCGCAGCCCGTACCACGCCGCCATTGCGCGGCCCGAACGCGCGTTTTGTCTCACTTAACCGAATGTTAATGTTGCTCGGGTGTCGAGCGGGTGACCTCGAACGGGTGTTGGCAAGCGATCTCTTATTTATTTCAGCTACTTAGTCCGGCGATCTAGGTCTGCTCAGACAATTACAAGTTATAAAGGAGGGCTGTCGCAACCATTGTTAAGGTTTTCGGCCTGTGATTTGATAGTGTTCAGAGGTTAACCGCGTTCGAGGTTGGTTCCAGGAGGAACACCTATGACACAGGCGACCAAAATCCCGAGCGTGCTGGCGAGCGATGCTGATCTGATCTGGTCGGACTTGGGCGCGACCAATGCGGACGAGATGCTGAGCCATGTCCGCAGCGACAATCGCGCGCTCGACACCTTGAGACTGGCGCTCGAATGCGACGCGCAGTGCGACAACGGCTCGACCCTCATTCCCGAACTCTGCCGCTGAGGCACGCCTTCGCGAACGGCGCGACACCTGGCCGGCGGCGGTAAGCCTTCTCGACTCCTTAAGATGAAATGCGGCGGAGTGGGCTCCGCCGCGCTCGCTTGTCAGGCCGAAAGCTTGGCCGCGATCTCGGCGATGTGCTTGCCCTGGAACTTGGCGCCGTCGAGCTCGATCTGGCTCGGCTGGCGCGAACCGTCGCCGCCGGCGATCGTCGTCGCGCCGTAGGGCGATCCGCCTGCGATCTCGCCGAGAGTCATCTGGCCCTGGAAGGAATAGGGCAGACCGACGATCACCAGACCATGATGCAGAAGCGTCTTGTGGACGGAGAGGATCGTCGCCTCGTTGCCGCCGTGCTGCGTCGCCGAGGAGGTGAAGACGCCGCCGACCTTGCCGATCAACTTGCCCTGCGCCCAAAGGCCGCCGGTGCGGTCCCAGAAGGAGGCCATCTGCGAGGCCATGTTGCCGTAGCGCGTGGGCACGCCGACGATGATCGCGTCGTACCCTGCGAGATCGTCCGGCTGGGCTTCGGGAAAGTCGTGGTCAGTCTTGAAATGCGCGGCCTGGACGACTTCGGGCGGCGCCGTCTCGGGCACGCGCTTGATATCCACCTCGGCGCCGGCGGAGCGCGCGCCTTCTGCCATGGCCTTGGCCATGGTTTCGATATGGCCGTAGCTGGAATAATAGAGAACCAGGACCTTCGCCATCGTCTCTCCCTCTTCATCATCGGACCGATCCCCAGCGGACCGGCGTCTGGGGCTGACATAGAGCGGCAGCGCCCGAGGAAAGCGAGCGTCGGAATGTTTGACGCTGCGTCGCTGAACGCAAACAGGTCCTGTCGCTTTATCTTCACGCCGGCACTCGCCACACTCCGCCTGGCGCGAATCGAAGGGAACGGGACGATGACACATCAGGGCGAGACGGCGCCGACGGCCGCGATGCTGGCGATCGGCGACGAGCTTTTGTCCGGCCGCACGAAGGATCGCAACATCGCCCATTTGGCGAGCGTTCTGACGCTCACCGGGATCGACCTCAAGGAGGTGCGGATCGTCGCCGACGACCAGGGCGCCATCGTGGACGCCTTGAACGCTCTGCGCGGCCGATACGACCACGTCTTCACCTCGGGGGGCATTGGCCCGACGCATGACGACATCACGGCCGAGGCCGTCACCCTTGCCTTCGGCCTGCCGCTGATTCAACACCCAGAGGCCATGGACCGGCTCGCGCGCCACTACGCCTCGCGCGATCTGCCCTTCACCGAAGCGCGCATGCGCATGGCGCGCACGCCGGAGGGCGCCACGCTGATCGACAATCCCGTTTCGGTGGCGCCGGGCTTTCAGGTCGGGAACGTCTTCGTCATGGCCGGCGTGCCGGGAATTTTCACCGCCATGCTGGACAATGTTCTCCCCACCCTGCCCGGCGGCCCGGTCATGCAGAGCGCCTCCGTCGCCTGCCCGTTCGGCGAAGGCGATATCGGCGGACCGCTGGCCGAGATCCAGAGGCAGCACCCCGGCACGGCGATCGGCTCCTATCCCCGCTTCGATGGACAGCGCTATTCCACCGAGTTGGTGATCCGCTCGCGCGATGCTGACGCGCTTTCCGCCGCGCGCGAAGCCGTTGAGGCGATGATCGATGGCCTGAAGGCGAAAGCGGCGTAATGGCGTTCACACGTCTCGAACTTGCCGGAGCGCGGTGGAACCGCTATCCGAGCCCGCTTACGCGCGTAAGCCCTTCGGAGAGCCAGCATGTCGACGCCCGATAAGTCCTTCCCCGTGTCCTGGGACCAGTTCCACCGCGATGCGAGGGCGCTTGCCTGGCGTCTGGCGGGCGTGCGGCCGGAATGGAAGGCCATCGTCTGCATCACGCGCGGCGGCCTCGTACCGGCGGCGATCATCGCGCGCGAACTCGGCACACGCCTGATCGAGACCGTCTGTATCGCGTCGTATCATGACTACGACTCGCAGGGCGAGTTGCAGGTTCTCAAGGACATCTCGCCCGCCCTGCGCGAGGAAGACGGCGAAGGCATCCTGATCGTGGACGACCTGACCGACACGGGCAAGACCGCCGCGCTGGTGCGCGCCATGCTGCCCAAGGCGCATTTCGCCACCGTCTACGCCAAGCCGAAGGGCCGCCCGCTGGTGGACACGTTCATCACCGAGGTCAGCCAGGATACCTGGATCTTTTTCCCCTGGGATCTCGGCCTGACGTTTCAGGCACCGATCGCCAAGGGCTCGGCGGGCTGAGTTTTCCCCAGTCTCCACAGCAATCCCGTTCGACTTTTATCAAACGCTGGCCCTCGCCCGGGCTGGCGTTTATTTTTGACCCGTGTGCCTCTTCGGATCGTCCCGACAGCATCCTGTGGATAAGCCGAAAGCCAGGGAACCGATCGATCGGTGAGGCTTTGAGTCGCGTGTTCCGAGGCGTCGAATTGGTTCGAATTTTACGGTTTCCACACCCTTTCAATCGATTGTGGATATTCAAGCCTCGCTACAGGTAGTTGGTCGCGGATGCGCCAGCCACCATATATAGTGAAGCCAACGCAACTTTAAGAATCACCGCCGCCCAGGCCCTTGGGTTCGGCGCCGACCTCGGAGTCGGCGCGCGACCTCGCTCGGCCAAAGCGGGGCATTCCGGATCGGAGTACGACCATGGGCCTGAAGATCGAACGGCGCTACACCAAGCCGGACCAGGGCGCCTATGCCAATGTCGAGTTCCGCAAAGCCACGAGCGAGATCCGCAATCCGGATGGCTCGGTCGTCTTCCGCCTCGCCGATATCGACGTCCCCGCCCAGTTCAGCCAGGTCGCTTCGGACATCCTGGCGCAGAAGTATTTCCGCAAGGCCGGCGTGCCCAAGGCGCTGAAGCGCGTGGAGGAGAACGACGTTCCCTCCTGGCTCTGGCGCTCGGTCGCCGACGAGGAGGCGCTTGCCGCCCTGCCCGAGGACGAGCGCACCGGCTCCGAGATGGACGCGCGGCAGGTCTTCGACCGTCTGGCCGGCACTTGGACCTATTGGGGCTGGAAGGGCGGCTACTTCCAGACCGAGGAAGACGCGGGCGCATTCCGCGACGAACTGGCCTTCATGCTGGCGACGCAGAAAGTGGCGCCGAACTCGCCGCAATGGTTCAACACAGGCCTGCATTGGGCCTACGGGATCGACGGGCCGAGCCAGGGCCATTTCTATGTCGACCATCGCACCGGCGAGCTGACCCGCTCCGCCTCGTCCTACGAGCATCCGCAACCGCACGCCTGCTTCATCCAGTCCGTCGCCGACGACCTCGTCAACGAGGGCGGCATCATGGACTTGTGGGTGCGTGAGGCGCGGCTGTTCAAGTATGGCTCGGGCACCGGCTCCAACTTCTCGCAGCTTCGCGGCGAAGGCGAGAAGCTGGCCGGCGGCGGCAAGTCGTCGGGCCTCATGAGCTTCCTCAAGATCGGCGATCGCGCGGCCGGCGCCATCAAGTCCGGTGGCACGACACGCCGCGCGGCCAAGATGGTCGTGGTCGATATCGATCACCCCGATATCGAGGCCTATATCGACTGGAAGGTGCGCGAAGAGGAGAAGGTCGCGGCCCTCGTCACCGGCTCCAAGGTCGTCTCCAAGCACCTGAAGCTCATTCTCTCGGCTTGCGTGAACTGCGAAGGCGGCACGGGCGAGGAGTGCTTCGACCCGAACGTCAACCCGGCGCTGAAGCGCGCGGTGAAGGACGCCAAGAAGTCCCAGGTTCCCGAGAACTACATCAAGCGCGTGATCCAGTTCGCGCGCCAAGGCTACACCGATATCGACTTCCCCGTTTACAATACGGACTGGGACTCGGAAGCCTATCTCACCGTCGCTGGCCAGAATTCCAACAATTCCGTCCGCGTGACGGACGAGTTCCTGCAGGCGGTGGAGCAGGACGGCACGCACGACTTGATCGGTCGCACCACCGGCAAGGTGACGAAGACGCTGAAGGCCCGCGAACTGTGGGACCGCATCGGCTATGCCGCCTGGGCTTCGGCCGATCCCGGCATCCAGTTCCACACGACGATCAACGACTGGCACACCTGCGCGGCGGCCGGCGCGATCCGTGCTTCCAATCCGTGCTCGGAATACATGTTCCTGGACGACACGGCCTGCAATCTGGCGTCGATGAACCTCCTGCAGTTCCGCGAGCCGGGCGCCCGGTTCGACGTGGACGCCTATGAGCATGCCACGCGCCTCTGGACCGTGGTGCTCGAAATCTCCGTCCTGATGGCGCAGTTCCCGTCCAAGGAAATTGCCCAGCGCTCCTACGACTACCGCACGCTGGGTCTGGGCTTCGCCAATATCGGCGGCCTCCTGATGACCGCCGGCATTCCCTATTCCTCGGCCGAAGGGCGGGCGATCTGCGGCGCGCTGTCGGCTATCATGACGGGCGTCGCCTATGCGACCTCGGCCGAGATGGCACGCGAGCTCGGCCCCTTCCCGGACTACGAGCGCAACGCGGCCGGCATGCTGCGCGTCATTCGCAACCATTCGCGCGCCGCCCATGGCCTTGCCAACGGGTACGAGGGCCTTGCCGTCGAGCCGGTTCCGCTCGACCATTCCTCGCTGAAGGACAAGCGTCTTTCGGCCCGCGCCAAGCAGGCCTGGGCGCAGGCGCAGGAACTGGGCGAGAAGCACGGTTATCGCAACGCGCAGGTTTCCGTCATCGCGCCGACCGGCACGATCGGCCTCGTGATGGACTGCGACACGACGGGAATCGAGCCGGACTTCGCGCTGGTAAAGTTCAAGAAGCTCGCAGGCGGCGGCTACTTCAAGATCATCAACCGCGCCGTGCCGGAGGCCCTGCGCACGCTCGGCTATTCCGAGGCGCAGATCGCCGAGATCGAGGCCTATGCGGTCGGCCACGGCAATCTCAACCAGGCCCCCGCCATCAACCCCGGCTCGCTGCGGGTCAAGGGCTTCGGCGACGAGCAGATCGAGGCGCTGAACACGGCGCTGAAGAGTGCTTTCGACATCAAGTTCGCCGTCAACAAGTGGACGCTCGGCGAGAGCTTCTGCAAGGACGTGCTCGGCCTGACCGACGAGCAGCTGAACGACTTCTCCTTCGAGATCCTCCCCGCGCTGGGCTTCAGCCGGAAGGACATCGAGGCCGCGAACATTCATGTCTGCGGCGCCATGACCCTTGAAGGCGCACCCTTCCTGAAGGCCGAGCACCTGCCCGTCTTCGACTGCGCCAGCCCGTGCGGGCGCATCGGCAAACGCTCACTCTCGGTGGAATCGCATATCCGCATGATGGCGGCCTCGCAGCCCTTCATCTCCGGCGCGATTTCCAAGACGATCAACATGCCGAACGATGCAACGGTGGAGGACTGCAACAGCGCCTATATGCTGTCCTGGAAGCTCGCGCTGAAGGCCAACGCCCTCTACCGCGACGGCTCCAAGCTTTCCCAGCCGCTCAACGCCTCGCTGATTGCCGACGAGGAGGACGAGGACGATCTGGTGGAGGAGACCGCAGCGGCCATCGCCGCCGCGCCCGCCGCCGTGCAGGCGACCGAAATCGCCGAACGCATCGTCGAACGCGTCATTGAGCGCGTAACGCGCGAGCGCGAAAAACTGCCGAACCGCCGCAAGGGCTATACGCAGAAGGCGATCGTCGGCGGACACAAGGTCTATCTGCGCACCGGCGAGTTCGACGACGGGCGTCTCGGTGAAATCTTCATCGACATGCACAAGGAAGGCGCCGCCTTCCGCGCGATGATGAACAATTTCGCCATCGCCATCTCGCTCGGCCTGCAGTTCGGCGTGCCGCTCGACGAGTACGTGGAGGCCTTCACCTTCACGCGATTCGAGCCGGCCGGCATGGTCCAGGGCAACGAGGCGATCAAGAACGCGACGTCGATCCTCGACTACGTGTTCCGCGAACTGGCGGTCTCCTATCTCGGCCGCCACGACCTCGCCCATGTCCAGCCGGAGGAGTTCAGCGCTTCGACCATTGGTCGCGGCGTCGAGGGCGACAAGCCCGCCCCGCTGCCGATCTCGGCCGGTATGGTTCGCGGACAGACCTCGAAGTTCCGCCTCGTCTCCTCCAGCGAGCCGCAGGGCTCGGCCGGCGGCAACGTGGCACCGGTCGCCAAGCAGGCTTCGCCCTCCGTCGTGACGGCCGTCCTGCCGCGTGCGGCGGCCCCGCTCGCTCGCGGTGGCGCGCAGGTCGCGGCCTTCAAGCGGGACTACGAGGCAGCTCCCCTCGCCGAGCCCGCCCCCGTCGCCGACAGCTCGCCGGCCCAGGGTCTCTTCGACTCGCCTCTATCCTTCGCCGCGTCGGATCGGGACGTGTCCCGCGTCGAAACCGCGCCCAAGTCCACCAGCGCCGAACGCCGCGCCCAGGCCCTGATGAAAGGCTACACCGGCGACAGCTGCTCGGAGTGCTCCAATTTCACGATGGTCCGCAACGGCACTTGCTTGAAATGCGACACCTGTGGAAGTACTTCCGGCTGCAGTTAACTATTTCACTTGTTGTCGGAGTTCTCAGCGGCGCGATGTGAAGGTGCAGGTGAAGTGAAAGAGCAGGCATAGGATGGGCATTTGTCGGCAAAGTGTGCCCTCATTGAAGCCATTCCAGTGCCTCATCCCTAAGTTCGGACAGCCCCTGCCAAACGGGGGTTGAGACAACAAGAAGCCGGCCTTCGCATGGAGGCCGGCTTCTTGCATTTCGTCTTATGCGGGGAACGGGCACAGATCAGAAACCTGCGGATCGTGACACGGGACGGCGTGACGCTCGGTGAAATGCGTTCCGAAGATCCTGTACGCATGACCTTCTGGGTCATGCAGCCGGCCCGGGCCAAGGCGGAGCGACGCGGCGTCGCTGCGCTGATGGACCATTCACCTTGGCTGAGCTCGGTCGAAAGGCTGAACGCTCATCGTCAGGCGACGAACGCACGCTCACCGCTTCTCGTTCAGCATCCGCACGAGGAAGCGTTCGCCATCGGCATCGACGCGGTGCTGGAAGGCGTGAAGGAGCGCGTTGCGTTTGGCGCGCCCCTCTTCTGTCGCGTAGAAGGCGGCGAGCGTGGCTAAATCGCCCGGCGGAAGTCTGACGAGAATCGCCCGGAGGGATCGAAGTGTCTCGTTCCTCAGGAGATTCCGGCGCAGGGGCGGGATGGTCGTTTCTCCGTCCGCCTTTCGTGTTTGCGCCATGATGCCTTTCACGCCCGCCTCCAGAGCCTCAGGGCTCATGGCGCGCAATGCCTGGAGGTCTTCGGTCAGCAAGGATTCGTAGAGCCATTTGATGCGCCGCCCGGTCACACCGGCCTCGGCCGCGAGATCGGGCAGCGCCATGGCGTCGCTGACCTCGCGGATCAGGGCATGGTCCCGATCGGCCGTCGATTCGGCGCTCTCACCCGACGTCGCCGCCGATGAACCCGCGGACAAGTCAGCTTCCGCTTCCTGCATGCGACGGGCGATGGCGCCGAGTTCGGGTGGAACGTTCCCCGGCGTTGCGGCCAGGGCGGCGAGCATTTCCGCTCGCGCGCCGGCGAGCTCGAAGACCGTTTCGGCGACCTCCCGTCCGCGCCGTGCCAGGACCGCGCTGTCAGGGTGATCTCTCACCTCCAGAACCGGCCACTGCATGTCCGCGAAGCGGCGCATACCCTCGAAGACGCGCTCGGCCCGCTCCAGCGCGAGATAGCTCCGGTCTCCTTCCCCATCAGCCGAGGCAATCGCAACCGGGCCAAGCGACAGTACGGCCGCCAAGGCACACGCCCGAGCAAGGCTCCCGAGTGCGACAGGTCGTATCATCGAACATCGAGCGATCGCACGACGCAACCCCACTCGTCGCCGCCCAGATGGGCCCCGGCCCTGCTGACCGGCACACGACGGCTTGGTTTCGATTTCAAGGTCTCTCAGCATGAATAGGGTTGGTTGAGCTGGTTGATCATATTGGAGAAGTTCGATTGAAGGGTGCCGTAGCTTTGCTTAACGATTGCGTATGGCGTACTGCTGTCCGGGTTGAAACGGCCCTTATCCGCGTTCTCGATCGCCTAACGGCCGTTCCCGATCACGTTGTTGAAGCGGCGCTGCAGCGGGCAAGGCACGAGCCCATTAGCGAGGCCAGGCCCAAGAGCCACGCCTGATCGTCTTGTCGCATCAGCGGTTCCTCCGCACGTCTGCCGCCTCACCCCCCTCGGTTGGGCGAAACGATCCGTCTGGTCGTAGAGGCGCCATGTGTTTCGTAGTCACCGCTCTGTCCATGCCCCCGCATGTATAGCGACACCATCGCCGGGGCCAGACTGTGACCAGCGAGCCGCTTCGAAAAGGCTCGCCGCTTTAACGAGATGAGCGAAATTCCAGGCCAGTCGAGCACGCAAGGGCAAGGGAGCGCGGAAGTTCCGACGGGTTTGCAGCCAGCGCCGGGGAATCGCAGCCAGCACCTTCGCCTTGCTGCTCTCGACTGAATCCGATCTCGGCGCGCCCAAATGGTCGATTCGAGAAAAAATAGCTGCCAAACGAAACAAGTTGACTCAGTCGATCTAGTTGCAGCGCACAAATAATACCGGCCTGCCGTTAGATTGACGACACCAATCTTACATGTTCGTAGTGTCCATCGATAAATCTCAGGCGGGGGCAGACATGGCAACACTGGCTCGTCTGGAGGGGATCGTGAAGGACTTCGGCGCCATCCGGGCCTTGAACGACGTTTCGCTCGACATCCATGCGGGCGAAGTCCTCGGCCTCATGGGCGACAACGGCGCCGGCAAGTCCACACTGGTCAAAACCATTGCGGGGAACTTCCTGCCGACGGCCGGTACGTATCTCTTGGAGGGCAAGCCGCTTCAGCTCACGGGGCCCTCCGATGCGCGGCGGCACGGGATCGAGGTCGTGTACCAGGACTTGGCCCTTTGCAACAATCTGTCGGCGGCGGCCAATGTCTTCCTCGGCCGTGAACTGATGCGGCGCTGGGGGCCGTTCAAGATCGTCGACAAGCGGCGGATGAACGCGAAGGCGGACGAACTCTTCAAGGAGCTCAAGTCCGAGACCCGCCCCGCCGACCTCGTCGCCCGGATGTCCGGTGGCCAGCGTCAGGCCGTGGCCATCGCGCGCACGCGGCTGGCCAAGTCCAAGATCGTCCTGATGGACGAGCCGACGGCCGCCATCAGCGTGCGCCAGGTGGCCGAAGTCCTCGCGCTCATCCGGCGTATGCGAGACCAAGGCCTGGCGGTCATCCTGATCAGCCATCGCATGCCTGACGTGTTCGAGGTCTGCGACCGCGTCGTCGTCATGCGGCGCGGCCGCAAGGTGGCGGACAAGCGCGTCGCCGACTCGAGCCCGGAAGAGGTGACGGGTCTCATCACCGGCGCCATCGCCACAGCCTGACGGTCGGAGAACAGCATGGCCACCTCGTCCGACCCGCATGGAATGAATATCGATCTTCTCACCGCGCCGAAGCGGAGCTTGGTCGGCCGGCTGGGCGGTACGCAGGAAGCGTGGATCGCGATTGCGATCGTCGTGCTCGGCATTGTCGTGTCGATCATCTCCCCGAAATTCGCGACATCCGGCAATCTGCTGAACGTCCTTCAGAACGCCTGCTTCATCGGCATCATGGCGCTCGGCATGACGCCCGTCATCATCAGCGGCGGCATCGATATTTCGGTGGGATCGATCCTCGGCCTGTGCGGCGTCTCGCTCGGCATCTTGCTCGTCGCCGGCTGGCCCCTGCCGCTGGCGATCCCGGCCGTGCTGATGCTTGGCATCCTTTGCGGGGCGTTCAACGGCGCGATCATCGCCTATCTCAAGCTGCCGCCCTTCGTGGTGACGCTGGCGACGCTTTCCATGGGGCGCAGCCTCGCTCTCGTCATCAGCAAGAACATCGTGTTCTACGATTTCGGTCCTTGGTCCGAAGCCCTGCTGGCGCTCGGAGGCGGCAAGACGCTCGGATTGCCCAACGTCATCTACGCGCTGGCCGTGGGCATCGTCATTCTTCATGTCCTCCTGACGATGACGCGTTGGGGCCGTTACGTCTTTGCGGTTGGCGGCAATGAGGATGCGGCCCGCCTGTGCGGCATTCCGGTCGAACTCATCAAGGTCTCGACCTACGCGTTCAGTGGGCTCATGGCGGCGTTGACGGCCGTATTCCTGGTCGGCTGGCTCGGCGCGGTCACCAACGCGATCGGCACGGGCTACGAGCTCCAGGTCATCGCCGCGACGGTGATCGGCGGGGCGAGCCTGATCGGCGGCTTCGGAACGGCGATCGGCGCCGCGATCGGAGCCGTGCTGGTAGAGGTGATCCGCAATTCACTGCTGATCGCGGGCGTCAATCCGTTCTGGCAGGGCTTCTTCGTGGGCAGCTTCATCCTCGGCGCCGTCCTGCTCGAACGGATCCGCGCCTCGCGGCGGTGAGGGCCGCGGCGGCAGGCAAGATCAACGAAAAAGGGAGAGAACGAACGTGACGACGACACGCAAAATGAAAGCGGCGCTGGCCGTGGCCTGTCTCGCCGGCAGTGTGCTGGCCGCGCCCGCCGAGGCGGCGGATCGCGAATTCGCGCTGGTCTTCAAGGTGCTCAATAATGCCTTCAGCCCGCCGATCGACGCCGGCTGCAAAGCGGCGGCCGCCAAGCTCGGGGACGTCACCTGCACCTATATCGGCCCGACCGAATATGACGAGGCCAAGCAGGTCCAACTCGCCCAAGACGTCATCACGCGCGGCGTCGACGGGCTCGGTATCTCCGCCGGCAATCCGAAAGCCATGGCGCGCATCCTGAAGATGGCGAACGACGCGGGCATTCCCGTCGTCACCTTCGACACCGACGTCCTGCCGGAGGACGCCAAGCTGCGCGCCACCTATATCGGGACCGACAACTACGAGTTCGGCAAGGTCCTGGCGCAGAAGGTTCTGGAGAGCGGCAAGAAGGGCGGAACCGTATGCATTCAGTCCGGCGCCCCGGCTTCCGAGAATCTCAACAACCGCATCCAAGGCATTCGCGACACGCTGGCCGGAACCACCAAGGACAAGCCTGCCGCTGCCTTGAACAACACGAACGGCTGGACGGAGCCCGCCGGTTGCCCGGTGTACAACAACGACGACATCGCTCTCGCCGCCCAGCAAGTGCGCGACGTCATGACGAGCCATCCGGACCTCGATGCGTTGATCGCTGTCGGCGGCTGGGCCCAGTATGCCCCTCAGGCCTACACGCAGGCGATGGAGCCGCTCAAGGCGCGGCTCGACAGCAAGCAGCTGGTCGTAGTGTTCGGCGACAATTTCGGGCCTCAGCTCCCCCTTCTCGCCCAGGGCCTCAGCCATTTCAACGTCGGCCAGCGACCTTATGACATGGGCTACGAGACAGTCATGGCGCTGGACAAGCTGACCAAGAAGGAGACCGTACCCCCGATGATCATCACGGGGACCGAGGTCTGCACACCGGAAAACGCGCAGACGACCTGCGGCAAGACAACCAACTGACGGCCGTGGTGAGGCGCCGCCCCGAGGTCTCTCAGGCGGCGCCTGTCCCGATTTCGTCAGCCCTTCCGAACCGGGTTCGCGGAGCTGCCGTTGATCACATGACGACTGCGCCTTGGAAGGTTGGAGGCGGCTTCTTCTGCACCGTGTATAGGGCTGCGGCCAGACTGACCGATCGCTTCGAGCTGATTGCCGGCTCGTCAACAGTCCCCTTGCCGATGCTTGCGATCATAGGGATTGAGCGGGGCGAATATCGTACTGCCCGTCAGGCCGCCACGCGGTTTCGTCCGGCTAATTTGGCCTGGTAAAGCCTATCATCCGCGCGCGACAGTGCCTTGGCCAGGCCAATCTCGGTGCGCTCGCTGCGCGCCATGCCGAGACTGATGGTGCATCCAGGTTGCGGCATCGCCAGCTTGCGCAGGCGTTCGGCCATCTCCCGGCCTGTCTCGATGTCGGGCAGGCCCGGCAGCACGGCGGCGAACTCGTCCCCTCCCAGCCGCACCAGATGCGAGCCGGGCGGCAAGGTGGCCTTCGCTCCGGCGACGAGCGCGATCAGGATCGCATCGCCGGCCGCATGGCCATGGCGATCGTTGATCTCCTTGAAATGATCGACGTCGAAGACGATCACGCCCGCCGGCTCGCGAAGCGCTTTCTCGATCGTGGCGAGGCCCGCCCTGTTCCACGCGCCAGTAAGCGGGTCCTTCAAAGCGGCCTCGCTCAACGCGGCTTCGGCATGTTCCCCGGGCATCGCGAGAAGCGCGATGTTGAGAACGCCGAGAAGCAGTTGGTCGCTAAGTAGCGGCACGAGCGCGAGCCAGTCGATACCGACGTCGATCGACAAGGCGAGCATCACCGAGATGACATAGGCCGGCACATAGGCGAGCTGAAAGATCGCGAGAAGACGCCGGCTGCGCGGCGCACGCGAGCCACGGGTCCGCGCGAGGACCAGCCCCACGGCCAGGGTCGAAAACCCGAGAAACACCGAATTGGCGGTCTGCCCCATCGAAACCGTTTCGGGCGAAAACGCGAAGATGCCGAACGCGGCACCCGACAGGATCGGCAACGCGACGATCCATCCGTCCATGACGCGCTTGCCCTCGAAGGCGCGCACGGCGGCGAGCAGAAAGCTGTTGTAGGCTCCCAGTCCGACGAAAAGCAGCGTCGACAACAAAAGACCCCGATCCGGAATCAAGAGGCCTGTGAGCGTCGCGGCATAGATCAGCGCACCGGCGCCGCAAAGGAGGTAGTAGGCCCCTCGCCCCCTGATGAGCCAAAGCGCCACGAACATCGCACCGAATGCCGCACTCGAAAGGAGCGTGCAGAGGTGAATGGTCGGGGCGTCTGGCAAGGGCAAGCGTTCGTTCCGAAAACCGTTTGGGACACGCATAGTCTCCATCGGAAACTTTAACGTTTTAGTATCGAACGGTGCGCCTTTGCCGTCCGGTGACGGACGAACCATGCCGGTTCTTTCTTCCGATGGGAAAAACGCATGCCTCGATCTCATCCCAGATCGTGGAGGGGCTTTCCGAGATGGGGCGTCAACGACCAGTCGGAGAAACGGACGGAAAGGCCGGCGCGCTCGGGCGTGCAGCATATCGGACCGACGCGATAGCGAACACTCCGTGGGAAAGGACAGAGGCGAACCAGCGGCCAATGTTCGCCATCCTGCGAGGCTTGCAGGCGCAGGACACCGTCCGCGAGCGAGACGCGCATCCAGAAGTCCATGGGATTTCCCGCAAAGGGACCTGTAGCCCAATCCGACCGATCGACCGTCAGGACGCTTCCGAGCAGCGCTTGGCCATCCGAGAACTCCAGTCCGGCCTTGAGCCAGTTTCGCTCATCGATCCGAACCATGAGTCCGGCTTGGTCGTAGAGATGCTCGAACGTGGCGCGCACGCGCAGTTGGGCCGTGAAGCCGTCGGCCGTTTCCACGCCGAGAAAATGGCCGTTGTCCCTCGTGAAGCCGTAATGCGTCTCCCGCCAGAAGTCCGTCTGCTCGTCGGTCACGACATGAAGGCTGCCATCCGAATGGTCGAAACGCGTCGGCGCGTTGTGCCAGACGCCGTTCTCAAGATCCTGCAACGGTGATGTCCTCCCCTCGATCCGCAGCCGACCGTGCTTCAGATCGGCACCCATGTTCAAGCCGAGCGTTCGGGCATCGCGCGTTTGGCAGGCCATCTGGCGCAAATGTCCCGGCAATCTGCGCAAAGATACTGTCTCCAAGTCCGCCCTCCGCACTAGCCTTCCAGTTCCTCGCAGGAGATCGTCATGACCCGCTTCTTGCTCCCGGTTCGATTTGCGAAGACCTGAAGGGCGACAGGCGTGAAGGCCCTCGACGCGTCGCGTCTCGACCCCAGGTCGAGGGGATCGGCGAGCCTGCGCAGACAAGGCGAGAAGCATGTTCCTCAGCACCTTTGACCTCTATAAGATCGGCATCGGCCCCTCCAGTTCGCACACGATGGGGCCGATGACGGCGGCGGCCCGCTTTCTGGCCGAGCTGAAGGATGGAAGCTGGCCGCGCCCGGCGGGGGCCGTGGTCTCCCGGCTGCGCGCCATCCTTCATGGCTCGCTCGCCTTCACCGGCGTCGGTCACGCGACGGACCGGGCAGTCGTCCTAGGTCTGGCCGGCTTCGTGCCGGCCAATGTCGATCCCGACCGGGTCGAGACGATCGTCGCCGAGGTGAGCGCGAAGGGGGAGGTGCAGCCCGAAGGGCATCCCGCCTATCAGTTCGAGCCGTCCCGCGATCTCGTCTTCGACCGGCAGCGCGCCTTGCCGGGCCATGCCAACGGCATGGCGTTCGAAGCGATGGACCGGAACGGGCTCATGCTTCTGCGCCGCGTCTATTACTCGATCGGCGGCGGCTTCGTGGTGGACGAGGACGAGTTGCAACGCCAGGACACCGGCTCCTCGGCTGCGGACACGAGCACCCTTCCCCACCCCTTCACCTCGGCGGCCGAGCTCCTGCTCATTTCCGAGCGATGGGGTCTTTCCATTGCCGAGATGCAGCGCCGGAACGAACTCGCCTTCCTGTCCGGCCCGGAGCTCGACGCACGGCTCGACGCGATTGCGGAGGCGATGAGCGATTGCGTCCGGCGCGGCATCCGTCAGGAGGGAATCATGCCGGGCGGCCTCAAGATCCGTCGCCGCGCCAAGGCGATCCACGACAAACTGCGCGAGGACGAGCGGCTGAACCGCTTCCAGCCGCTTCTCGCCAACGACTGGCTCTCGGTCTACGCCATGGCGGTGAACGAGGAGAACGCCTGCGGCGGCCGCGTGGTGACGGCGCCCACCAACGGCGCCGCCGGGGTCGTGCCGGCCGTCATGGCGTACTTCAAGCATTTCCATGCCGAGGCGGGAAAGGCCGAGATGCGGACCTTCCTTCTCACCTCGGCGGCAATCGGCGGGATCATCAAGCGCAACGCCTCCATCTCCGGCGCCGAGGTCGGCTGCCAGGGCGAGGTCGGCTCGGCCTCGGCCATGGCGGCAGCGGGGCTTGCCGCGCTGATGGGCGCGACGCCGGCCCAGGTCGAGAACGCCGCCGAGATCGCCCTCGAACATCATCTCGGCATGACCTGCGACCCCGTTCGCGGCCTTGTGCAGGTGCCCTGCATCGAGCGCAACGCCTTCGGCGCGGTGAAGGCGGTGACGGCGGCCTCGCTGGCGATGAAGGGCGAAGGGCTGCATTTCGTGCCGCTCGACGCCTGCATCGAGACCATGCGCCAGACCGGGCGCGACATGGATCATCGTTACAAGGAAACCAGCCTCGGCGGGCTCGCGGTCAACCTGCCGGAATGCTGACGCCCGCCCCGCCCACAATAGGGGCGCCGCACCTTCCAAGTCCCCATTTTTCCGCGTTCGAGGACCGTCCGTCACCATGAGCCAGTACATCCTCACCGCCGATTGCCCGTCGACGCGCGGCATCGTCGCCGCCGTCTCCACGCATCTGGCCGGGCGCGGCTGCAACATTCTCGACTCCGCCCAGTTCGTGGACCGCGACACCGACCGCTTCTTCATGCGGGTGGGATTCGATGCGGAGGACGCGGGCGGGCTGGCGGAGATCGAGGCGGGCTTTTCCGACCTCGTGGAGCGCTTCGCCATGAGCTACGCCTTCCACGACACGGCACGCCGGGCCAAGGTCCTGCTCATGGTCTCGCGCTTCGGCCATTGCCTCAACGACATTCTCTACCGCTGGCGCATCGGCGCGCTGCCGATCGAGATCGTCGGCGTCGTGTCCAACCATCTCGACTACCAGAAGCTCGTGGTGAACCACGACATTCCCTTCCACCACGTGCCCGTGACCAAGGCGAACAAGGTGGAGGCCGAGGCCCGCATCCTGGCGATCGCGCAGGACGCGGGAACCGAGCTGATCGTGCTGGCGCGCTACATGCAGGTTCTGTCCGACGCCATGTGTCAGGACATGTCCGGTCGGATCATCAACATCCACCATTCCTTCCTGCCGAGCTTCAAGGGTGCCAATCCCTACAAGCAGGCTTATGAGCGAGGCGTGAAGCTGATCGGGGCGACGGCGCACTACGTCACCGCCGATCTCGACGAGGGGCCGATCATCGAGCAGGACGTGGCGCGGGTCACCCATGCCCAGTCGGCGTCCGACTATGTCACGATCGGCCGGGACATCGAGGCGCAGGTTCTGGCCCGGGCGATCCACGCCCATATCCATCACCGCGTCTTCCCGAACGGCGACCGGACGGTGGTGTTTCCGGCCTCGCCGGGCGAGCATGCCTCGGAGCGGATGGGATAGCGCTCATCGAACGGGAAACAGTTCGTTCCGAAGCAGGCCGTCAGTTGATCGTTTGGACCCTGCCCTGTTGGAACGCAATGCGTAGGCCCGCATCCCCCAATTGACGAAGGCCGATTGCGGGCATATACCCGCACTCATGTCATTCGACTGCACCTGTATCGTCCTGCGGACGGCGGCCCGAAAGATCACCGCTCTTTATGACGAGGCCCTGGCTCCGCATGGTGTCACCACCGCGCAATACAGCTTGCTGCGCCGGATTCAGCAGGCGGGCGACCCGTCGTTGACCGAACTCTCGCGCCTCGCCGATCTCGACCGTTCGACGGTAGGGCGCAATGTCCGGCTTCTCGCTCAGATGGGGCTGGTGTCGCTCGATGCCGGAGCCGACCAGCGCGAGGCCGAGGTTCGGCTGACGGCATTGGGTCTGGCCCGGATCGAGGCATGCGAAGCACCCTGGCGGGAGGCGCAGCGCGTGGTGGAGGCGAAGGTCGGCTCGGACGGACTGGCGGCGCTGAAGACGCTCGCCGCGTCACTCTGAACCATTCTTTTGATTAGAAGCGGGTCACAACCCGCGCGCGAGGGGCAGAAGGCAGATCATGGCAGGTTCGTCTGAAGCGCTCGGAACGCAACCGGCTGGCGGAGGCTGGATGACCCGCCTCCTCGCGCGTCATCAAATCCATTACGGCTGGGCCGTCGTGGGCTGCACCTTCCTCACCATGCTGGCCACCGCCGCCGCCATGGGCGCGCCCGGAATCATGCTGGAGCCCTTGCAGCGGGAGTTCGGCTGGTCGAACGCCGACATCTCGGCGGCCATGGCGATCCGCCTTGCGGTGTTCGGCCTGATGGCGCCCTTCGCGGCGGCCTTCATGAACCGGTTCGGCATTCGCCGCGTCGTCTTCGCCGCGATCGCCATGATCGTCGCGGGCATTGCCGGCTCACTGTTCATGACCGAACTCTGGCACCTCGTCGCCCTCTGGGGCATCGTGATCGGCTTCGGCACAGGCATGACGGCGCTGGTTCTCGGCGCCACCGTGGCGGCGCGCTGGTTCTCCGAGCGCCGTGGCCTCGTGATCGGCCTTCTCACGGCGAGCAACGCGACGGGTCAGCTCGTTTTCCTGCCCATTCTGGCGAGCCTTTCCGAGCGGTTCGGCTGGCGCCCGGCCCTGGTCCTCGTGGTGACCGTCCTACTCCTCGCCTTGGCGCTTGTCGGCTTCGTGATGCGCGACCGGCCGTCCGATGTCGGCCTTCCGCCCTATGGCGAGGCCGCCGTCCTGCCCGAGCCGCCGCAGGTTCACGGGATGAAGGAGTTGCTGCGCACGCCTCTGCTGGTTCTGGCAGAGGCGGCGCGCTCGCACACGTTCTGGGTCCTGTTCCTGACCTTCTTCATCTGCGGCTTTTCCACCAATGGTCTTATCCAGACCCACTGGATCACGCTTTGTGGCGATTTCGGTATCACGCCGGTCGGCGCGGCGGGCGCCTTGGCGGTGATCGGCCTGTTCGATCTCGTCGGCACGATCGGATCGGGCTGGCTTTCGGATCGCTTCGACAACCGTCGCCTGCTGTTCTGGTACTACGGGCTGCGCGGCCTTTCGCTGCTCTACCTCCCCTTTTCCGACTTCTCCTTCTACAGCCTCGGCCTCTTCGCCGTTTTCTACGGGCTGGATTGGGTTGCCACCGTTCCCCCCACCGTTCGGCTGGTGGCGGAGCGCTTCGGTCGCGAGAAGGCGGGCATGGTGTTCGGATGGGTCTTCACCGCCCATCAGCTGGGCGCGGCATCCGCCGCCATGGGCGCGGGCGTGTCGCGCACGGAGTTCGCCTCCTACATGCCGGCCATCACGATCGCCGGCACGCTCTGCCTCCTCGCCGCCCTCCTCATTCTCAGCGTGTCGCGACCGAGCGAAGCCGAGCCGAAGGTGCCGGCGACGGCCTGAGCTTCACACGGTTACCTCAACGCTTCAGAAGCCGCTTCTCGCCGAGCTTGAACCAAGCCTTGGCGATCCGGCCGTTCTCGATCTCGTAGATGCAGACGACATCCACCTCGCCGACGCCTTCCGGGAAGGTTCGGCGCACGGTCTCGTGGTCGATCACCATGTTGCCGACGCTGAGACGATGGAGAAGCCGCCCTTCGAGGTCCGGCTCTCTAAAGCGCTCCACATGCCGCTCGCGGATGGCCTCGGCCCCTTGCGCGAGAAGCGTGTCGGGAAACGCGAAGTAAAGGCAGTCGTCCGCCCACCATCGCATGAAGCCGTCGATGTCCTTCGCGTTATAGGCCTCGAGTTGCATCCGGACGGGGTGAGTTACGTCGGCGGTCGGACTCAGCGGAAACTCCATCGGCTCGCATGTCGTTCGCACACTGCATCAAGATAGGACGACCGAGGGTCAAGCGCGAACTCGGCCCGCCCGCTGGCTGCATCGGCCCCCTCAAGCGACCGGCTTGCCCAAGCGCTATCAACCAACATCGAACGCAGTGTCCACGCAGATCGGGTGCGCCCGGCTGCGTTCCGTGGCATGAGACATCACTCACCACGGGAGTTCCGACCGATGAAGCTCTACTACAAGCCCGGCGCCTGCTCGCTTGCGCCTCACATCGTCGCTTGCGAAGCCGATCTGCCCGTCGAACTCGTCTCGGTCGATCTCGCCCGCAAGACGCTGGACGACGGCGCCGACTATTTCGCCGTGAACCCGAACGGCTACGTTCCCGCGCTCGACATCGGCGACGGCCCGGTGCTGACGGAAGCGTCGGTCGTCGTTCAGTACCTTGCCGACCAGAAGCCCCAGTCCGGCCTTATGCCGGCGCCCGGCACGATCGAGCGCTACCGGGCCCAGCAGTTGCTGGCCTTCATCTCGACCGAGCTTCACAAGCAGTTCAGCCCCCTCTTCAAGCCCACTACCCCGGACGCAACCAAGGAGGCTCAGAAGGAGCTTCTCGCCAAGCGTTTCGCCTTCGTCGACAAGTCGCTTGAGGGGAAGACCTATCTGATGGGCGAGACCTTCACCGCGCCCGACGCCTATGCCTTCACCGTCCTCACCTGGGCGAAGCGCCTGGGGCTGGATATGGGCGGCTATGGCAACATTGCCCGGTTCATGGAAGCCGTCGCGGCCCGTCCCGGCGTGCAGCGGGCGCTCGGCGAGGAAGGGCTGGCCTGACACCGGTTCAAGCAAGTCTTGGGCGGGTCCGTGCGAAGCGGTCCCGCCTCATTCCGGGACGTGAATTCGCGCCTTGATTCGCTTCAGGTTGGCGACGATCGTGAAGGACATGATCACCAGAAGCGACCATGAACTCCACTTGCCCAGATGCACCAGCGACCATTGGTGCATCTGGTTGGGATAGCGCCACAGGCCGAACAAGGGTGCTGATGTTCTCGGCCAGCCAAATGAAGAAGCCCACGAGAACGAAGCCGACCAGAAGCGGCATCCTTCGGTCCTTGTCGAAGGGGCGGAAGATCACGGTGGTTCGGGCATAGAGACCGAGAACCACGGCCGCGATGTACCAGCGATAATCGCCGACATAGTGATGCAGGAAGAAGTTGGCGTAGATCGCCAGCGCCGCGACAGTCGCGAGACTGAAAGGCGGGTGGTGCCGGACGCGCAGGTCCAGAAGCCGCCAGGCCTGGATGATGTAGGACCCGACCGCCGCATACATGAAGCCGGCAAACAGCGGCACGCCCCAGAGTTTTGTATAGGCGAAGTCGGGATAGGCCCAGGACGGGGTCCCGCCGGATGTCTTGAACAGCTCCAGCGCGAAACCGGCGACATGGAAGAGCAGGATCGTCTTGGCCTCGTCCAACGTCTCGATCCCGCTCCAGACCATCCAGGCCTGGACGCCCAGCGCGATCAGCAGCAACAGATCGTATCGCGGCACGCCCAGCAGCCCGGAATGCGGAACCACGAAGATCGCAGCGAAGAAGATCCCCGCGAAAAGGCAGGCTCGCGCTTCCTTCAACCCGAAAAAGACGAACTCGACCGCGAAGCGCCTCACCCCATCGAGACGGGGAAGCGAGCGGGGCGCCAGAAGCGCCCGGTCGAGACGTTGCAGCAGATTGCCCGGATGGTCGGCGGAGACGGACATGGGATCGCAAAACTACTGGAACGAGGGAGACGACGCGAACCGGCGGCGCAGGCGAGAGCGATGGGCGAACAGCACTGGAATGCTGGCGTCAGAGTCGCCCCTCCGTCGCCGAGAGCAATGTCTTGCGGCATCCGTCGTCGTCATTGCCATCGGGCTCGCCCTACGAATGAAGGGCTACCGCATCGGTCTTCCGTTTGTCGTGGTCAAGTATGGCGGCTCGCTTCTTTGGGGCAGCATGGTCTATTTTCTCGTCGCTGCCCTGGCCTGCCGACGATCGCCCCGGAGCGTTGCGACCCTCGCGTTCGGTCTTGCCGTCTGCGTCGAGCTGTTCCGCCTCTATCACACGCCATGGCTCGATGCGTTCCGGCTGACGACGGCGGGCGCGCTCTTGCTCGGGCGCGTCTTTTCCCTTTGGAACGTCCTGGCCTATGCGCTGGGCATCGCCGTCGCGGCGGGGCTCGATCACTGGCGGCTTGCGAGCGATCCCGAACGCCGCTGACCCTCTGGGCTCATCGACCACCGGGCAGGAGCGCATCCGAACCGCAGTCAGAGGGCCAAAGCAAGCATTCAGACCTCTATGCGTTACACGAATTCAGCTTCGGGTCGCGCCAGCGCGGCCGGACAGGTCATTCATGGTGGCGACGAGTTCGAGCTCGGGATAGGTGCGGTCGATCGCCGATATCTCCCGACGCACTTCCTCGGCGATCCAGTCCCGCACCGCCGCGACCGCCGGGCGCAAGGGGCGCGCCCGCGAGCGGACGAGCTGGCATGGCCGGCCGGTGACGCGCAGTTTGGTGGAGGCCGGGACCAGCGAGCCGACGCAGAGCCAATGCGCCACCACGCTCAGCCAGCCGAGCGCCACACCCTGCCCGAGAAGCGCCGCCTGCACCACGATCGTATAGTCGGAAAAGGCGAGCGAATGCCCGGTCTCGAAGGCGCCGTTGAAGTCCACGAGATTGGACCAGTCCGGCTGTGCGCTCGATAGATTGATGACGGCTTCGCTCTCGGGCGGAATGCGGCCGTTGCGCAGACGCTCGCGATAGGCGGGCGTGCAGATCGGCAGCAGCACCTCGGGCGCGAGAAGACGAACGTCGTGATCCCGCCCGAAGGCGTCGAAGCGCATGCCGAGGTCCACGTCGTCCACCGGCCCGCCGAGCGGCCCCGGCAGGAGTTGGAAGCGGAGGTCGATCTCGGGAAGGTCGGCCTGGAAGCGCGAGAAGCGCGGCATGAGCCAGTGAGTGGTGAAGGCGGTGGAGACCGAGAGTGTCACGCTCCGGTCGTCGGAGCGTCGGCGCTCGATCTCGCGCAGCGCCGCCTCCACGCCACGAAAGCTCTTCTCGATCCCCTCGAACAGGATGGCCCCGCTCTCCGTCAGCGTGTTGCCGGTCGGCATCCGCTGAATGAGACGCACGCCGAGATGATCCTCCAGCCGCCCGATCATGCGGCTAACGGCTGGCGGCGTGACGCTGAGTTCCGCTGCCGCTCTGGCGAAGCTGCCGCAGCGCGCCGCCGACTCAAAGGCCAGAAGCGCGTTCATGGAAGGGACGAGACGTCGAAGCGCGGACATAACCAGATGTAACGCCATGGAGCACAATTATGCAATTGCTCTCATGACTAGGATTTGGTCATCTTCTCTTCGAAGGCGCCCTGTGAAGGGTCGCAGACAGGCTTTTCCACGGTCGTTTTCCAAACGACCCTCGATCAGGGCGCGCTCGCCGATGCAGCGTCCATGCTGCACCGCGATACTTCAGGTAATCGCCGGCTTAGCCAGGGAAGTGGATCTTCATGCAGATACGCGAACGGGTCGGGGTCGAGATCGAGGGAGCGACAAGGCGCTACGGCAAGTATCTGGCGCTGGACGACCTCACGCTCTCCGTCGCGCCCGGCGAGTTCGTGTCGCTGCTCGGCCCATCCGGATCGGGCAAGAGCACGCTGCTCGGCATTCTCGGCGGTTTCGTCACGCCCTCGTCCGGCCGGGTGCGGATCGGCGGCGAGGATGTCACCTTCACTCCGCCGCACAAGCGCGACATCGGCGTCGTGTTTCAGAACTACGCACTGTTTCCCCATCTCACCGTGGGCGAGAACGTCGCCTTTCCCCTGCGCGCCAGGCGCATGCCGAAGGCCGACTGGGGCGCGAAGGTGCGTGATGCGCTCGCCATGGTGGAACTCTCCGGATACGAGGACCGGCGCATTTCCGCCATGTCGGGCGGGCAGCGCCAGCGCGTGGCCCTTGCCCGCGCCATGGTGTTCGAGCCGCGCCTCATCTTGATGGACGAGCCCCTGTCGGCGCTCGACAAGCAGCTGCGCGAATCCATGCAGATCGAGCTGCGGCATCTGCACGAGAAGCTCGGCGCCACCACGATCTACGTCACCCACGACCAGCGCGAGGCGCTGACCATGAGCGACCGGGTGGCCATTCTCTCGGAGGGACGCCTCGTGCAGGTGGACGCGCCGCAACGGCTGCACGACCATCCGGCCGACGCCTTCGTCGCCCGCTTCATCGGCGAAGCCGTGCTGGCCAAGGCAGAGCGGCTGGACGGAACGAGCGTGCGCGTCGGGGGCACGAGCATCGTCTCCGCCCGGCCGATCCCGCCGGGAACCGGCCCTCTCTTCCTGGCCGTGCATTCGGAAAAGCTACTGATCGACGGGGGCGGCTCGATGGACGGGCTCAACCGGATCGAGGGCACCGTCCGCGAGATCATCTACCAGGGCGAAAGCCTGCGCGTCACCGTTGTGCTGCCCGATGGGCAGGTGCTCGCCCTTCGCCAGCCCAGCCACCACATCGCCCGCGCCCGCCTTCCCGCCCCCGGCCAGCCCGTGTCGCTGACGCTTCACCCCGAGGACGTGATCATCGTGCCCGAACGCGCGCTCTGACGCGGACGGACCGCACCGCTTCCTCTCCCACCACAGGACCCGACCCATGGCATTCGAGCAGTTCAAGGTTCTCACATTCGACGTGGTCGGCACGCTGATCGACTTCGAGAAAGGCGTTCTCGACAGCGTTCGCGCGCTGAACCCGGAGGCCGGCAAGGCGCTGTCGGACGACGACATCTTCAAGCCCTATGTCGAGGGGCGCGACCTCTTTCCCGGCCGCTCCAGCCAGGCCATGGCCGACGTCTACCGGCATCTGGCCGGCAAGCTCGGGCTGGAGTCCGGCGAGGCGACGGCTGCGGCCTTTCAGGCGCGTATCCTCCAGCACCCCGCCTTTCCCGACTCGGTCGAGGCCCTGAAGCGTCTGCGCCGCCGGTTCCGGCTCGTTGCCATGACCAATGCCGACCGAGTCACCTTCCAGAGCTATTCGCACACGCTGGACAACCCGTTCCACGACAGCGTGACGGCGGACGAGGCCCTGTCGCCCAAGCCCAACCCGCTGTTCTTCGCCTTCAACCGGGGCCGCCAATCCGCCTTCGGCTACAAGCAGGAGGAGATCCTGCATGTCGCCCAAAGCCAGTATCACGACATCGGCGTCGCCCGGCAGCTTGGCTACAAGGTCTGCTGGATCGAGCGCCGGCAGGGCCAGCAGGGCTTCGGCGGTACGCCGACGCCGAAGGAAGTGACGAAGCCCGACTTCCACTTCACGACCCTCGCCGAGCTGGCCGATGCGATCGAGGCCGAAGGCCCGACCGGCGCCCTCGCCTCGCGGGCGGCGGCCTGATGGGCGGCGGGACGGCCGGGGCCGGTTTCCCCATGGCTTGGCCGTCCTCCCTCTGGGCCGAGACGGCGCTGCCGCTGGCCGGCGTCTCGCCCGCGCTGGAGGGCGAGCACCGCGCCGATGTCGCCATCGTCGGCGCCGGCTACACCGGCCTTGCCGCCGCGCTTCGTCTCGCGGAGCGCGGTCTCAAGCCCCTGGTGATCGACACCAACGGCGTCGGCTGGGGCGCGAGCGGGCGCAATGGCGGCGTGGTCTCCACCAAGTACCGTGTCTCGCTGCCCGGCGTCGCCCGCTCGCACGGGATCGACATGGCGCGCCGCATGTACGAGCTCGGCCACGAGGCGGTCGAGACCGTGGAAAGGCTGGTCGAAACGCACGCGATCGAGGGCGCGGACTTTCGCCTTTGCGGCAACTTACGTTGCGCGCACAACGAGGTCTCGCTGGCCTCGCTGACGGCTGAGGCCGCGATCATGCGCGAGCAGTTCGGCGACCGGTCGATCCGCGTTCTGTCGCGCTCGGAAACGGCGGATGAAACCGGGTCGCAGGATTTCGTCGGCGGCACGCTGACGCCCCATTCCGGCACGATCCACCCGCTGAACTACGCACGAGGCCTTGCCCGCGCGCTGATCGCCAAGGGCGTGCCCATCTTCGAGGCGACGCCGGCTCTTGCCGCGCGGCGCGAGGGCGAAGGCGTGCGGGTGGAGACGCCTTCGGGCAGCATCACGGCCCGCCACCTCCTGATCGCGACCAACGGCTACAGCGATCTGGCGGGCGCCAGCGAGCCGGTGCGCCGGGCGGTGATCCCGTTCCGCAGCGCCATGGTGGCGAGCGAGCCGCTGGGCGACAATCTCTTCGCCACGCTGATGACCGAGCGGCGCAGCTACAGCGAGACCCGCCGCATGATGCGCTGGTTCCGCCCCTTCGGAAACCGGATGATCTTCGGCGGGCGCGGCGCCTTCGGCAAGTCGGACTCGCCCGCGGCCTTCGCCGCGCTGGAGCGGGCGATGCGGCGCATCTTTCCCCAGCTCGAAGGCGCGGCGGTGACGCATCGCTGGTCCGGCCTCGTGGCCATGACGCTGGACAGCACGCCGCAGGTCGGCCGGCTAGACGAGCGGACCGCCTTCGCGCTCGGCTACAATGGCACAGGCATCGCCATGGCGAGCCTGATGGGCGCGCGGGCGGCGGATCTCCTGCTCGGCGACAAGCCGGACCTTGCCCTGATGGCGACGGCAAGACCCAAGACCGTGCCCTTCTACGCCGTTCGCGAGCCCGCCGTCCGGCTCGTCGCCGGCTGGTATCACTTTCTCGACGCGATCGGACGCTGACGCGCCGCTCGCCGACACCCGTTTGAAACGCCATCAAAACGAAGGAGACATGCCATGCCAAGCCGCACACGCATCCTCGCTGCCGGAACGGCCCTTGCCCTGGGCTTCTCGGCCCTGCCGGCGCTCGCCGCCGGGCAGATCACCTTCGTCTCGCAAGGCGGGGCCTATCAGGAGGCCCAGACGGTGGCGATCCTCGATCCCGCCGCCAAGGAACTCGGCATCACGGTGAATCAGGACTCGGCGCCCGACGCCTGGCCGATGATCAAGACGCAGGGCGAAACCGGAAAGCCGATCTGGGACGTGGTCGACACGCCGCCCGCCAATTGCGTTCGCGGCGGCAAGGAAGGGCTGATCGAGCCGCTCGACTTCTCGAAGATCCCGAACGCTGAGGCCATGCCCGCCGCCTACCGGACGCCCTACTCCGTCGCCTACGAGTTCTATGCCAGCGTTCTCGCCTTCAACAAGGCCAATCTCGGCGACAAGATCCCGCAGAGCTGGGCGGATTTCTGGGATGTGGAAAAGTTTCCCGGCACCCGCGCCCTGCGCAACCATCCGCATGTGACGCTGGAGGCGGCGCTCCTGGCCGATGGCGTGCCGCGCGACAAGCTCTACCCGCTCGATGTCAATCGCGCCTTCAAGAAGCTGGAGGAGATCAAGCCGCATATCACGGTCTGGTGGACCTCGGGCGGCCAGTCGGCCCAGCTTCTGGCCGATGGCGAGGTGGACATGGCCATGGTCTGGAACGGCCGCGCCTCGGCCGTGATGAAGGATGCGCCGGATATCGGCTTCACCTTCAACGACGGCTTTCTCCAGAACACGCAGCTCTGCATCCTGAAGAACGCGCCCAATCTCGACCAGGCCGTGCGCTTCATCAACACCGCCGTCTCGCCGGAGCTCCAGGCCAACCTGCCGCTTCATATCGACTACGGCCCGGGCAACCCGGCCGCCTTCGACACCGGCAAGATCCCGGCCGAGCGCGCCGCCCAGCTTCCGAGCTCGCCGGAAAACGCGGCCAAGCAGACGCTGATCTCCGACGAATGGTGGGCCTCGCCCGAGGGCGAAGCGGCCGAAAAGCGCTGGCTGACCTTCATCCAGTAGGCTGGCTGCCGACCTGGCCGGGCTCGCGACATGCGCCAGCCCGGCCCCTTTCCCTTCGATGCGACCTGCGGGAGACGCCATGACAGCTTCATCGGACGCCGACCTGGCAAGGGCCTTCGAGCGCCGCGAGCACAGGCTGATGCTGCTTCTGGCGCTGCCCGCCTTCGTGGTGGTGTTCTGCCTTCTGGTGCTGCCGCTCGGCTGGCTGGTGGTCCAGTCCTTCTGGGACGACGGCCCCTCGCTCAATCACTATGCCCGGCTGGTGACCGATCCTGTCTATCTCAACACGTTCTGGCTCACCTTCCGCATCAGCTTCATCGTCACGATCGTCACGCTGCTTCTCGCCTATCCCGTCGCCTATGCCGCGACGGTAGCGACCGGGGTCTGGCGGGCGGTGATCCTGGCCTTCGTGCTCGTGCCCTTCTGGACCAGCGTTCTCGTGCGCGCCTATGCCTGGCTCATCCTCCTCCAGAGATCGGGCGTGGTGAACGGGGCGCTGCGCGACGCCGGGCTGATCGAGCGCCCGCTCGCACTCGTCCACAACGAGACGGGGACGATCATCGCCACCGTCCACATCCTTCTGCCCTTCATGATCCTGCCGCTGCAGGCGACCATGGCGAAGATCCCGCGCGATCTCCTGACCGCCGGCGCCAGCCTTGGCGGCGGTCCTCTGCATGTCTTTCGCCGCGTCTTCCTGCCGCTTTCGCTGCCCGGCATCCTGGCCGGCTCGACGCTGGTCTTCGTCCTCTGCCTCGGCTTCTACATCACGCCGGAGCTGATGGGCGGCGGGCGCACGGTCATGGTGTCCATGGTGATCTCGCGCAACATCGAGCTCTATCAGGCTTGGGGCGCGGCCAGCGCCGTCAGCGTCACGCTGCTCGCCATCGTCGGCGCGATCTTCTGGACCGTCAGCCGCTTCCTGCCTCTCGACCGGGTGTTTTCGACGCGATGAACCAGTCCGCCCTTCCCAAAGTGCTGACCTATGCGCTGTTCGGCCTCGTGCTCCTGTTTCTGATCCTGCCGATCCTCATCATCATTCCGATGTCCTTTTCGGACGCGCGCTTTCTCACCTTCCCGCCGCGCGTCTATTCGATGCGCTGGTACGAGGCGTTTCTCGGCAGCGCGGCCTGGATGAGCGCGGCGCGGACGAGCTTCACCGTGGCGCTTCTGGCCACCATTCTGGCGACGCCGATCGGCATCGCCAGCGCCTACGCCATCACCTATTCCTCGCTGCGCGTCATGCGCCTTCTGCGCCTGATGCTCATGCTGCCGCTGATGGTGCCGATCATCATCGTCGCCATCGGCGTCTTCCTGATCTACGCCCGCACCGGCCTTCTCTCCTCCATCGCCGGCCTCGTGCTGGCCGACACGATGCTCGGCATTCCCTTCGTCGTCCTGGCCGTGACCGCCGGGCTTCAAAGCTTCGACCACACGCAGGAAATGGTCGCGCGCAGCCTCGGCATGAACCGCTTCCGCGCCTTCATGACCGTCACCCTGCCGCAGATCAAAGCCAGCGTCGCCTCGGGCGCCATCTTCGTCTTCATCTCCGCGCTGGACGAAACGGTGGTGGCGCTGTTCATCTCGGGTGGCGAAACGCAGACGCTGACCAAGCGCATGTTCACCGCGCTGCGCGACGAGATCGACCCGACCATCGCCGCCATCTCGACGCTGCTCACCGTCATCTCCTTCCTGCTCATCCTCTCCATCGGCCTCTTCCAGAGGAAGGCGAACCGGAGGTGAGCGGCTGGCCGGCGGGCTTCGAGCCCGACATCCTGATCCTGGGCGGCGGGTCGGCCGGCTGCGTTCTGGCCGCCCGGCTGAGCGAGGACGCCTCCTTGCGCGTGCTTCTGGTCGAAGCCGGGCGTGATCTGACGGCCGAGACCATGCCGCCGGAGATCCGCAGCCGCTATCCCGGCCGCGCCTATCTCGACACCGGAAATATCTGGAAGACCCTCACCGCCTTTATGGCCGCGCCCGGCGGCAACAGGGACGAGCGCCAGCCCCGGCGCTACGAGCAGGCTCGGCTGCTCGGCGGCGGCTCGGCCATCAACGCCCTCATGGCCAATCGCGGTGCGCCCGCCGACTATGACGAATGGGCGGCGCTGGGCGCCGAGGGTTGGGACTGGGACGCTTGCCTGCCCTTCTTCCGCAAGCTGGAAACCGATCGCGATTTCCGCGGGCCGCTGCACGGGCAGGACGGGCCGATGCTCGTGCGCCGGGCGCGGAGCGAGCAGATTTCGCCCTTCGTCCGGGCCGTGATGCGCGCGCTGGAGGAAACCGGAACGGCGCGCGGCGATGACCAGAACGGCCCCTGGCACGACGGCGTCTTCGTCGGCGCGCTGGCGGCGAACGACCAGGGCGAGCGTCTTCCCACCTCCGTCGCCTATCTCACGCCCGCCGTGCGCGCCCGGCCGAACCTTTCGATCCTGACGGGTCACATCGCCGAACACCTCCTTTTCGAGGGCACGCGCGCGGTCGGCGCCCGCATCGCGCCGACCGAAGGCGGCCCGGCACGCGAGGTCCGCGCGCGGCAGACGGTTCTGTGCTCGGGCGCGATCCACACGCCGGCCCTTCTGCTGCGCAGCGGCGTCGGCCCGGCGCCGGACATCGCCGCCCACGGTCTTCCGGTCGTCGCCCATCTGCCCGGCGTCGGGCGCAATCTCATGGAGCATCCCTCCATCGCCGTGTCCGCCATCCTGCCGCCCGCCGCCCGCGCGCCGGACAGGGCCGAACATCACGAGCAGGCAATCTGGCGCTTTTCGTCCCAGCTGCCCGGCACGCCGGAAGGCGACATGCACGGCGCCATCCTGTCGCGCTCGGGCTGGCATTCGGTCGGCTGGCGGATCGGAACGATCTTCTTCTGGGTCAACAAGTCTTATTCGCGCGGCGCCCTCCAACTCGCCTCGCCCGATCCGCGCGCCGAGCCCAAGGTGGACTTCCGAATGCTGTCGGACGGGCGCGACCTCGAACGCCTGAAGCTCGCCTTGAGGCGAGGCGCGGAGATCCTCGGCCATCCCTCGCTGCGGTCCCATGTCAGCCATGTCTTCCCCACCAGCTATTCGCCGCGCGTCGCCAGCATCGCGCTCCCCGGCGCGTGGAACGCGCTTCAGCGCGGTGTGCTCAGCGCCGCACTCGACACGGCGGGTCGGCACACCGGAGCCCTCGTCCATCGTCTTGTGACGCGGAACGTCACCTTGGACGGGCTCCTCACCGACGACGCGGCCCTGACCGGTTTCATCCAAAGGTCCGTCGGCGGAACCTGGCACCCTTCCGGCACCTGCCGAATGGGCGGGGAGGACGATCCGATGGCTGTCACGAGTTCGGACGGAACGGTGCGTGGCGTCACGGGTCTTCGGGTCTGCGACGCGTCGCTGATGCCATCCATCCCCTGCGCCAACACCAACGTTCCGACCATCATGATCGCCGAACGGATCGCCGAGATGATGCGGGCAGCATCTGGTTTGTCGGCTCCGGACTGATCTTCAGAAATCGAAGAGGGGCCTGTAGGCGCTCCCATCCCTTGCCGCTGGGTTTCAGTGACGCACCTTGGGACCTCGACGCTCAGCCTACGGAACCACAGCGGATGGGCGGCCTTCTCCCCTGATCGTAAGCGGCCGGTATGATCGATCGATCAAGGCCGGCCCTTAACTCCAAGATCGGGAAACTGAGCGATGAACGATCACACCTTATCCCGCCGCACCGTTCTGGGCGGCGCTGTGTTGGGAGCGGCGGCGGCCGTGGCCGCGAGCCCGGCCCAGGCCCAACAGCCCGCTTCGAATGCCACGAGCGTTGGCGGGCGGATGCTCAGCGATCCGCGCACGAAATACACAAACGAGCCCTTCCCCGAACAGAAGCAGCCCTGGCCTGCCCTGCAATCCAAGATGAACCCCGTGCCCGATTGCGGTGAGACGAGCTACAAGGGCTCGGGCAAGCTGGCCGGCCGGCGCGCGCTGGTGACGGGCGGCGACAGCGGCATCGGCCGCGCCGCAGCCATCGCCTTCGCGCGTGAAGGCGCCGACGTCGCCATCAACTACCATCCCGACGAGGAAGCCGACGCGCAGGACGTGTTGAAGCTGATCCAGGACGCCGGCCGCAAGGGCGTCGCCATCCCAGCCGACATTAGAACCCTGGACGCTTGCGAGGGCGTGGTGCGTCAGGCGATCGCCGCGCTCGGCGGGCTCGATCTTCTCGTCAACAATGCCGCCTACCAGCAGAGCAAGGCCGACATTTCGGAGATTTCCGACGAGCAGTTCGTGCGGACCTACGAGACCAACGTCTTTCATGTCTTCCGCTTTTCCAAGGCGGCCATTCCGAGCCTGCCGCCCGGCGCGTCGATCATCAACACGGTGTCGGTGAACTCCTACGATCCCGGCGAGGAGCTGATCGACTACGCGTCCACCAAGGCCGCGATCCTGAACCTCACCAAGGGCATGGCGAAGCAGCTGGCCAAGAAGGGCATTCGCGTCAACGCCGTCTCGCCCGGCCCGGTCTGGACGCCGCTCCAGGTCGCGGGCGGTCAGCTGCCGGGAACGATGGGCGAATTCGGTCAGGACACGCCGCTCGGGCGGGCCGGCCAGCCGGCGGAACTGGCCTCGCTCTATGTCGCGCTCGCCTCCGACGAGTCCAGCTTCAGTACAGGCACGGTGGTCGGCGCCCATGGCGGCGACGGGAATCCCTGACGGCCCTCTTCCCGATAGAGCAGGCCCCCTCAAGGGGCTGTCCTCCGCCGAGGCATCAGGTCCCGAAAGGGACGGCCTTGGCGACGAGGCGGACCAAATCGGCCTGACGCGACAATCCCAACCGGGCGTAGACGCCTTTGAGGTGGGTGCGGACCGTTTCCTCGCTGACCGAAAGCGCCTCGGCCGCAGCCTTCACACCGTGCCCGGCCGCGATCAGCAGGGCGACGCGCGCCTGCGCATAGGTCAGCCCGAGCGCCAGCAGGACCTTCGAAAGGTCGGGATAGGCGCTGTGCGTGGGGTTGAGCACCAGAATCAGCGCGCCATGCGTCGGCGTGAAATCGGTGAAGCGCTCGGCGGCTCGGCCGACGAGCGGTGTGATGCGCAGGAGAAGCGGCAGCAGGCTGGCGGGGCGCGGCACGACCAGCGTATCGGGAAGGCTGGAGACCATCTCCCCTTCGGTCACGGCGCGAAGCACGGCGTCGAACTGGCGTTGCATACCGCCTGTGGCGAGATGAACGCGCCCCTCGCGGATCGTCAGTCCGTCCGGCGCGAGCGCGGCGAAGGCGGCGTTGCTTTCCACCACCCGGCCTACGCGGTCGGTCACCACGACGGCGCAATCGAAATCGCCGAGGCGCCGTGCCAAAGTGCCCTGCACCGCCTCGGCCTGGTCGAGCCGCAAGCGCAGCGCGAGAGCGCGGGACAAATGGCGCGAGACATCCGCGAAGCGCTGGCGCTCCGGCGCATCGGGCGGCGCAAGCCCGAAACGGCGTTGGACATTGATCGCCAGATGGGTGCCGTTCTGCTCCACGACGATCGTGGCGACGCCGCCGATGTCCTGCCGTTTTAGAAAATCCTGGAAGTAGAAGCTCTTGGCTTTCGTGTCCGACGAGATGAAGTCGTCATCCCAGCAGATGCCCGGCCGGTCGAGCCCCAACCGCTGCGCGGTGGTCAGCACCAGATCCTCTCGCCACCAAAATTCATTGTACTGCCGCGCCGCGTTCTGCACCCCCGAGGTGACCGATAGGATCGGAGATGCCAGCCCCGGCTGGAGGATGACGGTGCCGATGCCACCGAAGGCCTCCGCATAGCCCTGGAGCGCTGCGTCCCAAAGGCCGCCGTCCAGGGCGGCCTCGTAGAACTGCTCGCCAAGCGAGAGGGTTGGGGTCGGCGACATGGCGGTCCAGACGAAACCTAAGCTAAACTTACGCTCTGCCTAGTCTGCAACCATCCGATGCGCGGAGCAATCGAGAGGGTTGTCGGAACTATCCCCACAGTCTCAGGACCGGTTCCTGAATGCCCCGTGCGGCTCACGATGTCGTGTCTTCCTTGAGCCACTCAAAAAGGCGGACGCGCATCCAATGCGCGCCCGCCAATGGTATCGAAGCCCTATCAGACGACGATCTCACCCTCGTCCCGCCCATCCCAGTAGTGGACGCGCTTGGCATGGACCTTGATGAGGACGACGCCCGGCGTATCGACACCCTGCTCGAACCAGTAGTCGAGATCCTTGGTCCAGTGCGCCTCGAACTGCGCCTTGTCGCGGATCAGTTCGGCATGGCCCTCGACGGAGACGAAGAGCGGCGGCTTGCCGAGCAAGCCCTTCTGGCCGGTCATCGACAGCGACACTTTCGGGTCGCGCTCGATGTCGCTGACGATGCGGTAGTTCTCGTAGGTGAAGAACCAGGAATCGCCGTCATATTCGACGTCGCCATTGTTGCTCATCGGCCGGCTGGCGATCTCGCCGCCTTCGGTCTTGGTGGAGAACATCGCGAAATCGATGCCCCCCATGCGCTTGGAGAGGTCTTGAAGGGTGATCTCGGCCATCGTGTTCTCCATATCGGGCCTTGGCAGACGCGCCGGTTCGGGCGAATGCAGGCGCAAGCCCTTTTTTCGTGTCGTTGAGGGAAGGAGCGCGGTGGCCACATGGTTCCGTGGCCGCCTCGCCCCTCACCGACCCCGCAGTGAGTTCCCTATGCCGCAACCTTCCAGCTACCCGATCTCGATGTTGCCCGCGCTGACCGGACGCTCGCTCGCGCGCTGCCTCGAAATCGTCGAGGCCGGCCTGGTGCGAACGCAGGAAGTGCCCTTCGGCGACAAGGCCAAGGACGATGGCGGGCGTCGCATGGCGCGGCTGGTGCCCGCCGGCCGAGTGAAATCCATCGCCCAGATCACCGATGGCGAGATCGCGGCGGACCCGGAAGCGGACGATGCCGACCGCATCGCGCGCCTCGCCACCGCGCGCGCCAATCAGGTGGTCCGCGCGCGCCGGATGAAGGACAGCTCCTTCGCCGGGTTCGAGGTGGAGGTTCCCGTCTTCGCGCCGATCTTCCCCTCCGAGCGCGACACGCTGCTCATGGCCTTTGTGCGGCTGCGCGAGCCGAAGGGCATTCGCCAAAAACTGGCCGATGGCGAGTTGCTCAGCGACGACCGGATCGAGGCCGTCGCCGATTTCGTCGCCGAACGGGCGGTCGACGCGGCCTTAGAGACGCAAGAGAATTTGAGCCTTGCGGCGGAGACCTATGCCGATCGGTTCCGCGAGGCGACACGGGAGCTCGATGATCCCGCAGCCTTCCTGCGCGCCGCCACCAAGGCGGATCTGGAGCGCTTCGTCTTCGCCGCGCAAAGCACACAGCGCGACGAAGTTCAGTCTGCCACGACGAAATGGTTCGACAAGTTGCTCGGCTCCATGCGCTCGCTGCGCCAGCAGAGCCGGCGTCGGGCGAGCTTCGCGGAGGCCTCGGGCTACGACCGCTACCCCAATCTCTTTCCCCTCGCCCGTTCGATCGAGCGCAAGCTCCTGTTCCTCGCCGGGCCGACCAATTCGGGCAAGACCTACGAGGCGATGCGCCTTGCCATCGAAGCATCGACGGCCGAAATCCTGTCGCCCCTGCGCCTGCTCGCCCACGAGCACCGGGAAACGCTGACGATTGCCGGCGTGCGCGCGGGCCTCATCACCGGCGAGGAGCGCGACGAGAGCGAGGACTTCACCCATTACGCCCGCACGATCGAGACGATCGATGTCGGGCGGCGCGTCGATGTCTGCGTCGTGGACGAAATCCAGATGCTGGCCGACGAGCAGCGCGGCTGGGCATGGACGCAGGCGCTCTTTGCCGCGCCCGCCGATCTCGTGGTCATGACCGGCTCGCCGGACGCGATCCCGATGGTGGAACGCCTCGCCAAGGTTCTGGGCGAGCCGCTCGAAATCCGCATGCTGGAGCGCAAGAACGAGCTCGACGCCTGGCCCCAGCCGATCTCGCTGAAGGACCTGCGCCGGGGCGATGCGGTCGTCGCCTTCTCGCGCGCGGCCGTGCACGAGCTGCGCGAGGAGATCGTGCGCCTCAAGCTCACCGTCGCCACCGTCTACGGCGCGCTCAGCCCCGAGGTGCGCCGGGCGGAAGCCGCGCGCTTCCGGCGCGGTGAGGCCGACGTGGTGGTAGCGACGGACGCGATCGGCATGGGACTGAACCTGCCGGTTTCGCGCGTCTTCCTGGCGGCGCTGGACAAGTTCGACGGCACGTCGCGCCGCGCCCTGTTCCATTCCGAAATCCGTCAGATCGGCGGGCGCGCCGGGCGCTTCGGCATGTTCGAGAAGGGCTGGGTCGGGGTGATCGGCGGCGGCACGCATGGGGTGGAGAAGATCCGCGCGGCGCTGACCAGCCCGCCCAAGGACCTGTCCGGCCGGGCCTTCGTGCGCCCCAACCGCGAAAGCGTGGCGCTGGCGGCCGAGTTTCTGGAGACCGACGATCTCGCGCAGGTCCTGACCTTCCTGCGCTCGCGCATCGTGATGGACCATGCCGACCTGCAGATCGGCGACATGGACGAGGAAATCGAGAAGGCACGCCGGCTCGCCAGCGTCGGCATTCCGATGCTCGACCGGCTGGCCTACGCCATCGTTCCCGTGTCGCTGCGCCATCCCTGGTTCATGGACACGGTGCTGACCTGGGCGCGGGCCCACGCGGCGGGGCGCAAGGCGCCGAAACCCCCGCTGCGCTCGGGCGATCTCCAGCGTCTGGAGGACGGCGTCAATCTCGCCACCGGCTGGCTCTGGCTCGCCCAGCGCTTTCCCGAAGTCTATGCCGACGCCGACGAGGTGCGCGAGGGGATCGCCATGCTCAACGAGGAGATCGAGAAGAACCTCGTGAAGCTTTCCTCCTCGCGGGCGCTCTTATCGAAGAGCACGCCGGATAAGGCGCGCTCGCGGCGCGGGCGAAACCCTCGGCCACGCGCGGCGGGCGCCAAGGCGCCGGCTTCGTAGGCAAGAGCGACAGGCCCTTTGCGCATGGTGGCGAGGCGTCCGATATGCCAAGGTCGCCACTCGGCGCTTGGGCTTTTTCCTTCGGGGATAGTTTGGGTCGAGGGACGCAGCAAACGAAGGCGACAAATGCCGGCCAAGACACTCTTCATCGTGCAGCAGTTCGAGAAGCAGGCCAAGCGCCTCATCGCCGGTAGGCAGATGGACTTCAAGACCGCGCAGGAGGCCATCGGCCGGGCCGATCGCGACGCGAGCCGCGTCGCCGGCGTCGTCGCGATCCAGCAGGTGATCGACACCGACACGGGCGAAGTACTGGAGGAGCCGCTGGTTCTGGCCCGGCACGGTGAACTGCCGGCCGAATTCAACGAGAGCTGAGCAGCAGCGGCTGGCAGGGAGACGATCGCGGCGGATCGGTGGCGGCACGGTCCTACCAACGGCTTTATAATTCCGATCGCGCGCGTTGCACCGGCGTGAACAATCGTTAACTAATTCGGGACCGGCAGACTGGCGGCTTCCCGTTCCCTCGCCTGTATTCCGGCGAGGGTGGCCTCCCCGGCGCGCCTTTACGCGGTGGCGAAGGAGGTTCTGATGCGTTCCCCCAAGCGGCCCAGCCGGCGCGTGACGGTCGCGCTCTCGATCGCGCTTTTCGGCGCCCTATTGCTGGTGGCCATTCCCTGGGCGGGGCAGATCGCCTCCTCCGGCCTGCCCGACAAGGCGCAGCTCGACACGATGCTGGGCGCCTGCCAGGTAACGACGGTGTTCGAGGCCGCGCCGCGCCCCGGCGAGACGGGCGGCAAGACCGACCGCCTGCTCTGCCCCGACGCCGTCGGCCCGACCGGCTTCTCCGAACCGCTTCTGTCCGCCGTGGTGGCGAGCGAGGACGAGCGCTTTCTCGGCCACCGGGGCGTGGACGATCTCGCCGTGCTGCGCTCGGCGCTGCCGGGCTTTCCCGGCGGCGGCAGCACGATCACCCAGCAGGTGGCGCGTACGCTGTTTCTCAACGACGAGCGTTTGATGGGCTACGAGGCGCCCGGCAAGCTCCTGCGCAAGCTGCGGGAATGGCACCTGTCGCTGGCGATCGAGTCGCTGCGCGACAAGCGCCAGATCCTGACGATCTATCTCAACATCGCCCCTCTCGGGAACGGCATCGTCGGCTTCGACCCGGCCGCGCGCTACTATTTCGGCAAGCCCGCCAAGGCGCTCGACGTAATGGAAGCGGCGACGCTGGTGGGGATGCTGCCGCAGCCGATGAACCGCCAGCCCTTCGGCGAAGACGCCCCAAAGGCGGCCAGCGCGGCGAACGCGGCCGACCGCGTCATCGCCAAGATGCTGGCTCTGGGTCTCGCGACGCCCGAAGAAGCGAAGGACGCCAAGGCCAAGGTGACGCGCCTCCTGCGCAAGGGGCGGCTCGCGCGGCCCTCGCACGACAAGCTTCTGGAGGCGCTTCGGCCGGTGGAATATCGCCGCGTGCGGGATTTCGCCCGGCTTCGACTGGAGGAACTTGGGCTCTCGGACCGGGCGACGCGCGTTTTCCTGACCATGGACCCGGAATTGCAGGGGCTGGCGGATCGGGCCACCGCCAAGCCGCCGGCCGGCGCCGAGATGGCCGGCGTGGTGCTGGGGCCGAAGGCCGAGGTGCTGGCCATTGCCGGGGGAACCTATTCGACTTCCAGCTGGAATCCGGCCTGGCGCGCCAATCGCTCGGTCGGCTCCGTCGCCAAGCCGCTGCTCTACTCGGTGGCGATCGAACGCGCGGCCTCCATGCCCAAGACCTGGTCCACCGCGCCGATGAAAGGCTACAATCCCGCCGAGCCGAACGGGCTCTGCCGCAGCGGCCTGACGCTCGAGACCTATCTTAAGCATTCCTGCAACCGGCCCTTCGTCGCGATCGCCGCGCGCGAGCCCCAGCTTGCCGCCGAGCGGGTCCGGGCTTTCGGGCTCCATATGCCGGACAATCCGCTTCTGATCGCCACGGGCGGCGTTCATTCCAACCCGATGGATGTCGCCGCCGCCTACACGGCCCTGCGCAACAAAGGCGTGTTGCGGCGCCCCCGCGTTCTGGTGGCGGCCACCGGCGCGGGCGGGCAGATGCTCGCCTTCGAAGAGCCGGCGGAGGGGCAGCGCGTGCTGCGGCCGGAGCTCGCGGAGGCCGTGCGCACGGCCCTGTTCCAGCCGACATCGGCGGGCGGCAGCGCAGAGCTTGCCAAGGGCCACAAGGGCGCGGCCGCCGTCTGGGGCAAGACCGGCACGAGCGACGACGGGCGGGATGCCTGGTTCGTCGGCTCCACCGTCGGCTGGACCTCCGCTATCCTGGCTTGGCGCGAAGCGCCCGGGGTCGGCCATATGAGCGGGGGCAGTCTATCGGCCGCGCGGTTCGGGCTGATGGTCGACGCCTACTGGCCGGACCGGAACTGGACCGCCATGCAGGATGGACGCCTGCGGGACGGCGGAGCCGCTGTGTATGGCTGGTGGGCGCATCCGCAGCGGCTGTTGAACTGGATGGCGGCGAAGGCGACGACCGTCATCGCCATCGCTCTCCTGGCCCTGGCCATCGCCTTGCTGACGGGCCGGCGCAAATCGCCCGACCCAGTGGAGCCGGAGCCGGACGCGGTGCCCGATCTCTGATCCGCGTCGGCGAGTTCTCGGGTCTGGCTGCGCTTCGCCTCAGCTGAGGCCTTCCTTTCGCGCACCCGCGATCATGCGCCGGGCGATGCCGCGCACGGCCTCGTCGTCCTTCGTGTCGTCATGCGCGGGGTCGCCGAGATGGCTGAGGCTGGCCTCGATATGGTCGAGAACGCCGGGCTGCTTCGCCTCGACATATTCAATCAGCTTGAACAGCACATGCTCGGAGGCGATCTCGCGGCGGCGAGCCTGAATTGCGGTGTCGTCGGTCATCATGATCTCCCGTTTCGTCCTGAACGCAGGGAGGACGCAAGCGGGTCTGCGGCGGGACGTCGCTGCAGAACGAAGACGAAGCCGCTTTCAGGGCTTGTCGCCATTCAGCACCTTGCGCCGGGCGGCGGCCTTGCGATTCGCCCATTCGATTCGGGCGTCCTTGTTTCGCTCGGCTTCCAGGCGCGCGGCCTTCAGGCGCTCCGATTTCTGCTTCGGGGTTTCCGCCGAGTTGCCGCCTGGCGGTTGATCCGTCTTGTCCATCGCACCCGTTCCTCGATCCGATCGTCGCTGCACGAAGCATCGCATACCGCTCCGGGACGCGTGTCGATAGAGCGACCCGTCTCGCGCGGCGAAGCGGGCGCCCCTGAAACTCATATGGATTTTTTACGCGGGTCTGAGCCACTTGAAGAGCGATCCCGAAAGGAGGGTTCGCATGTTGGATTGTCTCTATCTCGCCGTGGGGCTCGGCTTCTTCGCCGCCATGGGCGCCTACTCCCGCTGGGCGGGGCAGGCCTGAGCCATGTTCGATCTCGTTCTCGGCGGCGCCGTTTCCTTGGCCCTGGCCGCCTATCTCGTCTTCGCTCTGGTGCATCCCGAGCGCTTCTGACGCCTTTTCCCTTGCGTTCCGAAAGGCCCCTGCCATGACCGTCGTCGGCTGGCTGCAGATCATTCTCATTTTCCTGGCCGTTCTCGCCTGCGCCGTGCCGCTCGGCTCGTATATCGGCCGCGTCTTCGCCGGCGAGCGCAC
The DNA here is from genome assembly GCF_001463785.1 of Aureimonas sp. AU40. NCBI lineage: Bacteria > Pseudomonadati > Pseudomonadota > Alphaproteobacteria > Hyphomicrobiales > Aurantimonadaceae > Aureimonas > Aureimonas sp. AU40. The sequence goes on along the minus strand of NZ_BBWL01000041.1, from coordinate 194,053 downwards.
CTTTCTCACGCCCGTTCTGGCCCCGGTGGAACGCGGCCTGTTCCACCTCGCGGGCGTTTCCCCCGATAAGGAACAGACCTGGCTCGGCTATGCGCTGGGCATGCTTGCCTTCAACGCGGGCGGGTTTCTCCTTCTCTATGCCCTGCTGCGATTTCAGGGCCTGTTGCCCTTCAATCCGCAGGGCTTTTCCGGCCTGACGCCGGATCTCGCCTTCAACACGGCGGTCTCCTTCGTCACCAACACCAACTGGCAGAGCTACGGCGGCGAAACCACGATGAGCCACCTGTCGCAGATGGCAGGGCTCACCGTGCAGAACTTCCTGTCGGCCGCGACCGGCATTGCGCTGGCGGTCGCGCTGGTGCGGGCCTTCGCCCGCTCGGGCGCGGCGACGGTCGGCAACATATTCACCGACATTACCCGCGCCACGCTCTACGTGCTCCTGCCGCTCGCCATCGTGACCGGCCTCCTTCAGGTGGCGATGGGCACGCCGCAGACTCTCGTCGCCTCGACCACGGTCCACACGCTGGAGGGCGCGGACCAGACGCTGGCGCTCGGCCCCGTCGCCTCGCAGCTTTCCATCAAACAGCTCGGCACCAATGGCGGCGGGTTCTTCAACGCCAACTCGGCCCACCCCTACGAGAACCCCTCGCCGCTCAGCAACGCGCTGACGATCTGGCAGATGCTGGTGATCTCCGTCGCCCTGGTCTTCGCCTTCGGCCGGCTGATCGGCGACCGGCGGCAGGCTCGCGCGATTCTTTCCGTCATGGCGCTCCTCCTGGTGGTGGCCATCGGCGTCGCCTATTGGGCGGAAAGCGCGGGAACGCCCATTCTGCAGGCAGCCGGGCTCGACCCCGCCGGCGGCAACATGGAAGGCAAGGAAGTGCGCTTCGGCGTGGCCGGCTCGGCCCTCTTCGCGGCCGTCACCACCGGCCTGTCGGACGGCGCGGTGAACGCCATGCACGGCTCCTTCACGCCGATCGGCGGCATGGTGCCCATGGTGCTGATGATGCTGGGCGAGATCCTGCCGGGCGGCGTCGGCTCGGGCCTCTACGGCATTCTGGTGATCGCCGTGGTGTCGGTCTTCGTCGCCGGGCTCATGGTCGGCCGCACGCCGGAATATCTCGGCAAGAAGATCGAGGCGAAGGAAATGAAGATGGCGATGCTCGCGATCCTCATCCTGCCTGTCGCGATCCTCGGCTTCTCCTCGGTCTCGGCCGTGCTGCCGACCGCGCTGTCCGGCCTCGGCAATGCCGGCCCGCATGGCCTGTCGGAAATCTACTATGCCTACACGTCGGCGGTCGGCAACAACGGCTCGGCCTTCGGCGGTCTGTCGGCCAACTCGCCCTGGTGGAACACGACGCTGGGCATCGCCATGCTGCTTGGACGCTTCGCCTATATCGTGCCGATGATGGCGATGGCCGGCTCGCTGGTGGCAAAACCCAAGCTCGCCCCCTCCGCCGGCACGTTCCCGACGCATGGACCGCTCTTCGTCGGCCTGCTCGCCGGCATCATCCTGATCCTCGGCGGCCTCCAGTTCTTCCCCGCCCTCGCCCTCGGCCCCATCGCCGAACAGGTGCAGATGCTGGCAGGCAAAAGTTTCTGACGATGCGAGAGCGCCCCGGGCGCCTCGCGCCGGGGTGCCCCTTCCAACCTTTCCCCTGATCGATCGTCGGCCCTCGCGCCGACCGCAAGGAAAACTCCCATGGCTGCCAAAGCCGTCTCCACCTTCCGGCCGGACCTCGTCCGGCGCGCCGCGCTCGACGCCGTGCGCAAGCTCAACCCCGCCGCCCTCGTGCGCAACCCGGTGATCTTCGTCACCGAGGTTGTCGCGCTCGTCGTCACGCTTCTCTTCGTGCGCGACGTCGCAGCCGGTCATCCCCTCGCCTTCACCGGCCAGATCATGACTTGGCTGTGGTTCACCGTCCTTTTCGCCAATTTCGCGGAGGCCATCGCGGAAGGCCGCGGAAGGGCCCAGGCCGACAGCCTGCGCCGGGCGCGCACCGACACGCTGGCCAAGCGCCTCAGGGAGCGGACCGACCACGCAAACTGGAAATCGGTCTCGGCGCTGGAACTCAAGGTCGGCGACTTCGTGCTGGTCGAGACCGGCGACATCGTGCCGGGCGACGGCGAGATCGTGGAAGGCATCGCCTCCGTCAACGAAGCGGCGGTGACGGGCGAATCCGCGCCCGTGATCCGCGAGGCGGGCGGCGACCGCTCCGCCGTCACCGGCGGCACGAGCGTCGTGTCCGACTGGCTGGTGGTGCGCATCACCGCCGCGCCCGGCTCCTCGTTCATCGACCGGATGATCGCGCTGGTGGAAGGCGCCGAGCGGCAGAAGACGCCGAACGAACTCGCCCTCACCATTCTCCTCGTCGGCATGACGCTGATCTTCCTGGTTGCCGTCGTCACGCTCACCGGCCTGTCCAGCTATGCCGGCGCGGCGATCTCGGTGCCGATCCTCATTGCGCTTCTCGTGACGCTGATCCCGACCACGATCGGCGGCCTTCTTTCGGCCATCGGCATCGCCGGCATGGACCGGCTGATCCGCCACAATGTCCTTGCCATGTCGGGCAAGGCGGTGGAGGCGGCCGGCGACGTGGACACGCTGCTTCTCGACAAGACGGGCACGATCACCTTCGGCAACCGCATGGCGTCGGAATTCGTCGCCGTTCAGGGCGTCTCCGAAGCCGAAGCGGCCGAGATCGCGGTTCGGGCCTCGCTCGCCGACGAGACGGCCGAGGGTCGCTCCATCCTCGTGCTCGCGCGGGAGAGCTACGGCGTCTCCATTCCGGATGAGCGGCCGGTGGACGCGACCTTCATCCCCTTCTCCGCCTCGACGCGCCTATCGGGCGTCGACATGGGCGACACGGCCATTCGCAAGGGCGCGGTGGATGCGATCCGCCGGTTCGTTCGCGAAAGGGCGGGGCGCGACGTGCCCGAGCCAGCCGCCTTCACGGCGGCCGTGGAGCGCATCGCGCAATCCGGCGGCACGCCGCTCGGCCTGGCCGAAAACGGCCGCTTCATCGGTGTCATCCACCTGAAGGACGTCGTGAAGCCCGACATCAAGACGCGCTTCGCCGAGCTTCGCCGCATGGGCATCCGCACGGTGATGGTGACGGGCGACAACCCTGTGACCGCCGCCGCCATCGCTTCCGAAGCCGGGGTGGACGATTTCATCGCCGAGGCGACCCCGCAGGACAAGCTGAACTACATCCGCAACGAGCAGCGCCAGGGCCGATTGGTCGCCATGTGCGGCGACGGCACCAACGACGCGCCGGCTCTCGCCCAGGCCGATGTCGGCGTCGCCATGCAGACCGGCACCCAGGCGGCGCGCGAGGCCGGCAACATGGTGGATCTCGACAGCGATCCGACCAAGCTGATCGAGATCGTCGGCATCGGAAAGCAGCTGCTGATGACGCGGGGCTCGCTCACCACCTTCTCCATCGCCAACGACGTCGCGAAATATTTCGCGATCATTCCCGCGCTTTTCGTCTCGGCGATTCCCGAACTCGGCGCGCTCAACGTCATGGGCCTGTCCACGCCGGAAAGCGCGATCCTCTCGGCGGTGATCTTCAACGCGCTGGTGATCGTCGCGCTGATCCCGCTGGCGCTGCGCGGCGTGCCCTATCGCGCGCTCGATGCGGCCAGCGTCCTGCGGCGCAATCTCCTGATCTATGGCCTTGGCGGCGTGCTGGTGCCCTTTGTCGGCATCAAGCTGATCGACCTCGCGGTCTCCGCCCTCGGCCTCGCCTGACCCTATCAATAAGGATCAACACCATGTTGTCCCAGTTCCGCGCAGCGGCCACGCTTCTGGTCGCCTTTACCCTCCTTCTCGGCCTCGCCTACCCGCTGGCGATGACGGCGGTCGCCGGCCTTGTCTTCCCAGGGGAAGCATCGGGCAGCCTCGTTTCGCTCAATGGCGAGGCGGTCGGCTCCCGTCTGATCGGCCAGTCCTTCACGACCGACCGCTATCTCCACCCCCGCCCCTCGGCGGCCGGCACGACGGGCTACGACGCCTCGGCCTCGTCCGGCACCAATCTCGGCCCCACCAGCGCCAAGCTCGCCGCCCGCCTGGAGGCCGACGGCGCAGCCTTGAAAGCGACGACGGGCGCGAAGCTTCTGCCGGCCGACGCCATCACCACCTCGGGCAGCGGGCTCGACCCCGACATCTCGCCGGCCTTCGCCGCGCTTCAGGCACCTGGCATCGCCAAGGCGCGCGGTCTGCCTCTGGCACAGGTCGAGCGGGCGATCGCTGGCGCCACGGCCGGGCGGACCATCGGCGTGCTGGGCGAGCCGCGCGTCAACGTGCTGGCGGCCAATCTCGCGTTGGATGCGCTTTCGCCCGCGAGTGCACCCGGCGCCGCCCCGGCGCCGGGAACGCCCACCGCCGCCAACACGGCACCGGCCGGCTGATCTCACCGGCGGAATTGAGATAGGAAAGGCGGAGGGACGCGCGTCGTCCCTTCGTTCCATTGTCAGATGGGTCCGACACGCATGCCGCAACCGGCCGCACGCCCTTCAGCCGACGCGCTTCTCGCCCATGCCGAGCGGGAGGGCCGGGGCAAGCTGCGACTGTTTCTGGGCGCGGCGCCCGGCGTCGGCAAGACCTTCGCCATGCTCCAGGCAGCGCGGGCGGCGAAGGCGGCAGGACGAGACGTTCTGGTCGGGATCGTCGAGACGCATGGGCGGGCCGAAACGCAGGCCATGATCGCCGATCTCGAGCTCCTGCCCCGTAAGGGCATTTCCTACAAAGGGCGGCTGGTTCCCGAACTCGATATCGACGCCGCACTGGCGCGCCGTCCCTCGCTTCTGCTGGTGGACGAATACGCCCATTCCAACGTGCCGGGCAGCCGCCATCCCAAGCGCTGGCAGGACGTGGCCGAGCTTCTCCAGGCCGGGATCGATGTCTGGACGACGATGAACGTCCAGCATGTCGAAAGCCTCAACGACGTCGTCCAGCGGATCACCGGCGTGCGCGTGCGCGAAACCGTGCCGGACACGACGCTGCGAACCGCCGACGAGATCGTTCTGGTCGACCTGCCGCCGGACGAGCTGATCCGGCGTTTGGCCGAGGGCAAGGTCTATGTCGAGGACACGGCGACACGGGCGACGCAGAATTTCTTCAAGCCCTCGAACCTGACGGCGCTGCGGGAACTCGCGCTGCGGCAGGTCGCGAGCCGGGTCGACAGCGATCTCTTGGAGCGCATGCAGGGCGGCGCGATCGAAGGGCCGTGGGCCGCCGGGGAGCGGCTTCTCGTGTGCCTCGGGCCCAACCAGTCCGCCGAGCGGCTGGTGCGAACCGCCAAGCGCCTTGCCGATCTCCTCGACGCGCCCTGGTTCGCCGTCACGATCGAGCGGCCGGGCGTATCGCTGGACGAGGACGCGGCGGCCCGGCTGGAGGCGGCCATGCAGCTCGCCAAGACGCTAGGCGCCGAAACGCAGCGCCTCGTCGCGGCCGACTGGCCGCGCGAACTCCTCCGCTTCTCGCGCTACGAGAACGTGACGCAGATCGTGGTCGGAAAGGCGCGTCGCACGGGCCTGCGCTGGGGTTGGCCGAGGCGGAGCCTCGCGGACGCCCTGGTGCGGCAGGCGGACGGCATCTCGATTCATGTCCTGACCGGCGAGGAAGAAAGCACCAGCGCAGCCGGACGCGGGGTCGATCTCGGCAGTTGGAGCGGCTACGGTGCGGCGCTCGCAAGCGTCGCCACGGCGACGATCGTCGGCTCGCAGATCGTGCGCTTCGTGCCGTTGCCGAACCTTTCCATGCTTTACCTTCTGGCGGTGCTGGTGCCGGCCTTCTTCCACGGCGTCTGGCCGGCGATCTTCGCCTCCTTCCTGTCCTTCGCGGCCTATAATTTCTTCTTCATCGAGCCGACGGGCAGCTTCACCGTGGCGCGGCCGCACGAGCTTCTGGCGCTCGCGATCTTTCTCATCATCGCCGTCGCCATCTCTGCCCTGGCCGGTCAGGCGCGGGACCAGATGCGCGCCTCTGCGGCGCGCACCCGGGCGGCAAGGCGGCTCTACGAGTTCACCCGGCGCCTTTCGGCCCTGCCGGATGCCTCGGCCGTGATGGAAGCGGCGGCGAGCGAAATCAACGCCGCGATCGGGCGCCCCTGCGCCATCCTGCGGCCCGGGCCCACCGACTTGGAGATCGCCGCGTCCTGGCCGCCGGACGACCGGCTGGACACCCCGGCGCGCGCGGCGGCCCGCTGGGCCTTCGACCGAGACGAGCCGGCCGGCGGGGGAACTGCCACCCTGCCGGCCAGCGGCTGGACCTTCTTTCCTCTGCCCGCGCCGGATGGGCGCGTCGGCGTGGTCGGCGTGGAGCGGGCCGGCGACGACGCGCCGCTCGGGCTGGAAGCGCGCACGCTTCTTTCCGCCCTGGCCGAACAGACCGCCGCCGCCTTGCACCGGGCGCTCCTATCCACCGAAGTACGCAGCGCGCGCACGGCGGCGGAGACGGAGCGGGTGCGCAATATTCTGCTGGCCTCGATCAGCCACGATTTTCGCACTCCTCTCGCCTCAGTTCTCGGCTCCGCCACGACCTTGATCGACTATGGCGATCGGCTCGAACCCGAGGCGCGGCTGGAACTGCTGGGCCAAGTGCGCGACGAGGCCCGCCACCTCGACTCCATGGTGCGCAATCTTCTGTCGATGACGCGGTTGGAAGCCGGCGCGTTGGAGATCAACCGCGACTGGATCGATGTCGGCGAGGCGCTGGAGCGCGCGGTGGACCTCGCCAAGCGCCGAGGCGCGACGCAGTGCTTCACCCTCGCCCTCTCCGATCGCCCGCTGCTAGCGCAGATCGACGGGAGCCTGTTCGATCAGGCGGTGGGCAACATCGTCGGCAACGCGGTGCGCCATGCCGGACGCGACGCGAACGTGACCTTGGCGGCAAGGAGAGACGGCGAGGCGCTCACGGTCGAGATCGCCGACGACGGGCCGGGTGTGCCGGAAGCGCTGCGCGCGGAGGTCTTCGAGAAGTTCACCCGCGCCGCGCATTCGAAGGCCGATGGCGGGGAAAGCGCGGGACTCGGCCTCGCCATCGCCAAGGGCATCGTCGAGGCGCATGGCGGCACGATCGAGCTTCTGCCGCAGGATCATACGGGCGCGACCGGCGCAGCGTTCCGCATTCGCCTGCCGGACGGGAAGGGACATACCCCATGAATAAGGCCACCATTCTCGTCGTGGACGACGAGCCGGCGATCCACCGGTTTCTCAAGCCCTCGCTGACCGCCGAGGGCTACCATGTGGTCCAGGCTCTGAACGGCGCCGACGCGCTGCGCCTTGCCGCGAGCGATCGGCCCGACGCGGTGGTTCTCGACCTCGGCCTGCCGGACATGGACGGCAAGGCGGTAATCGCGCGGCTGCGCCAGGTGTCGGACGTGCCGATCGTCGTCCTGTCGGCGCGGGACCGGGAGGCCGAAAAGGTCCAGGCGCTCGATCTCGGTGCCGACGATTATGTCGAGAAGCCCTTCGGCGTGGGCGAGCTCATGGCGCGCCTGCGCGCCGCGCTGCGCCATCGCCAGGGCGCGCCGGTCGGCCCCCTCACAGCCGGCGATCTCTCGCTCGACCCCGAGACGCGCATCGTGCGCAACGGCGCGGCGGAGGTGAAGCTGACGCGGCGCGAGTTCGATCTCCTCGCCGTGCTCCTGCGCCATGCCGGCAAGGTCGTGACCCACGGCCATCTCCTGCGCGAGGTCTGGGGACAGGCGAACGAGGCCGACACGCAGTATCTGAGAGTCTATATCGGCCATCTCAGGCAGAAGGTGGAGGACGACCCCGCCGCGCCGCGCCGCATCCTGACCGAAGCGGGCGTCGGCTATCGGTTGGTCTGATCCAGCATTCTCACCTTTCGCGCTTCGCGAGGCCATTGGCCGCAACACGTCTTGAGGTTCGCGTTTCGGCGCACCCGAACCTGTGCTACCAAAGCCCAATCGAATTTCTGGGGAGGCGGGTTTGAGGGCGTTGCGCGGAAGGTCGGGCGAGTGGATGGGGCGCGTCTTCGCGCTTCTGTTCGTCGTCCAGGCCGCGCTTCTCGGTTTCACCTTCTCCGCCTCGGCCGAGCTTCTGCCGCGCGATCAGTTCGGCAACGTCATCTGCGCCGAGTTCGGCGCGCCGGGCGATCATGGCTCGCACGACAAGTCGGCTGGCCATTCCGGCGTTCCCACCTGCTGCTCGATGGGCTGCGCCATGTTTGGCGGCCCGCTCCCATCCCCCTCGCTTCTGTCCCTCATCGTTCGTCAGCCCCTGGTTCTGGACGAACCCTTCACGCTCTTCGAGGGCGTGGGCTCCGGCGCGGTGGAAACGCCGCGCAACACGCGCGGACCGCCTCTCTTCGGCTGATTCTGCGAGGCAGCGCCGCGTCACGCGGCCGACCTCGCTCGCTGTCCGAGCCCAAGACCATGTTGCCGCTGTGCGGCGCGCTTTAGCCCTCCCAGCCGATCTCTACGCCGGGCGATCCGACCCCGCATCCCGTTCCGATCTCGCAGTTCCTGTCCACCGCGCGGGCGGCATACGCGGATCGGAACTCGCACGCGCCGCGCTTCGTCGCGGGCGGCGAGGCGCGGAGGCGCGTCGCCAAACCCTGGCGCGGATCAGCGCGCGCTCGCGCAGGCAATCCAGGTCGAAGGCGTTCCCATTCCTGCTTTTCGGAGCCTTCCGATGTCCGACCTCATGGCCGTGCGAACGGGCGACCTGCCCCGTTCCGCCTCGGCGAACGATCTTTACCGCGCCGTCTGGCGCTGGCATTTCTACGCCGGTCTCTTCGTTCTGCCCTTCCTGATCTCGCTGTCGATCACCGGCGGTCTTTACCTTTTCCGCGACGAGATCGACACGTTCGTTCATGCCGATCTCAAGCGTGTGGTCGCCCAGGATGGCGCTGGTCTCGCCGCGCCGAGCCGCCTCGTCGCGGCCGCGCTCGACGCCGTTCCGGGAACAGCCGTGAAGTACACCCAGAACGCCGGCCCCGCCTCGTCCGCCGAAATCACCGTGAAGAGCGCGGGCGGCGACAAGCGCGTCGTCTATCTCGACCCCTACGACGCCAGGGTGCTGGGCTCCCTGCCCGACCAGGGCACGATCATGTGGACCGTGCGCCATCTGCACAGCCTGCGCTTCTTCGGGCCGGTGGCGCGCGGACTGATCGAGATCGCCGCCGGCTGGTCCATCCTCCTGGTCGCGACGGGCCTCTACCTCTGGTGGCCGCGCGGGCGAAAAGGCGGCGTCGTCACGGTTCGCGGCACGCCGAAGAAGCGCCTGTTCTGGCGCGATCTTCATGCGGTGGCGGGATCGATGCTCGGCGTCTTCATCGTCTTTCTCGCCGTCACCGGCATGCCCTGGTCGCAGGTCTGGGGCGGCAAGGTGAACGAATGGGCGAACGGCTCGAACTTCGGCTACCCCTCGGGGGTGCGGGTGGACGTGCCCATGTCCGGCCAGCGCCTCTCGGACGAGGGGCCGGTCGGCTGGTCGCTTCAACAGGCGGAGGTTCCCCTGTCAGGCGCGACGCCCTCCCAGGCGGCGATCGGCCTCGACCGCGCCGTTGCCGCCTTCGACGCACTTGGCCTCCATCGCGGCTACAGCGTCAACCTTCCGACGCGGCCCACCGGCGTCTACACCGGCTCGGTTTATCCAGACGATCTGACGCAGCAACGCGTCGTGCATCTCGACCAATATACGGGCGAGCCCCTGCTCGACATGAGCTACGCCGATTACGGCCCGTTGGGCCGTTCCCTGGAATGGGGCATCAACGTTCATCTCGGGCAAGAATTCGGTTGGTTCAACCAGTGGTTCCTAGCTGCGGTCTGCGTCGGCAATGTCGCGCTGGCCGTTTCGGCGGGCGTGATGTGGTGGAAGCGCCGGCCGAGCCGCTCGATGGGCGTGCCGCCGCTGCCGAAGGACACGAGCGTCTTTCGCGGGCTGCTTGTGTTGCTGGCAATCGGCGGCGTGCTCTTTCCACTGGTCGGCGCCTCGCTGCTGGTCATGTTGCTTCTCGACTGGACCATGACGCGGGTTCGCGCCCGCCGCGCCGCCTAAGCGCCCGCTCCCTCTCGTTTTCCCATCGTCAATAGGACACCCAGATCCATGCCCCTTTCCCTCGCTCGCCTGCACGCTCTCGCGCTGGCCGCCACTCTCGTGCTCGGCTCGCTCGGAGCCCTTTCGCCCGCCGCCGCCCACGGGTTCAAACTCGGCGCCATCGAGATCGAACATCCCTGGAGCCGCGCGACGCCGCCCGGCGCGCGCACGGGCGCCGGCTATTTCGGCCTCGTGAATTCCGGCCCTGGGGAAGACAAGCTCATCTCCGCCGCGTCGCCTGCCGCCGAGAAGGTCGAGATCCACGAGATGTCGATCACGGACGGGATCATGAACATGCGCCGCGTCGACGGGCTGGCGATCCCGGCCGGCGGCAAGGCGGCGCTGGCGCCGGGCGGCTATCATCTGATGCTCATGGGCCTGAAGGCGCCCTTCAAGGAGGGCCAGATGATTCCCGTCACGCTTACCTTCGAGAAGGCGGGCTCGATCGAGGTGCAGCTGCAGGTGGACAAGATGGGCGCGACCGGGCCGGCCCATGTCGCGCATGAGGAGGGCGAGGAAGGCCACCAGCATTGAGACCGCCCGGCGCCGACGACATGCCGATGGGGGGACAGGCCCCGCGTCCGCGCGCTGGATCGCGCGTGGATCGGCTGTCGCTCGCGCCGAGGTCCGCGTCGGCGGAAGGGGTGCCATCGTCTGATGCGAGCACGCCGGCTCGCGCTTCGAAGAGAGTTCGCGTCATCTGGCGGGGTCTACTCATTCCGATGGGAGAAACGTCCCTGTCGCGCCTTCGCGCAGCCTTGCGATGCCTGCTGCTGATCGGACTGATGGTCGCGGGCGCGCTTTCGCTGGCGACCCCAGCCGAGGCCCATGCGGGTCTCGTCGCCACCGAACCGGCCGACGGCGCGGTGCTGGCGCGCGCGCCGGATCGCTTCGAACTGACCTTCAGCGAGCCGGTTTCGCCGCTGCGCCTCGCGCTCATCGGGCCGGATGGGAAGGCGCACGCCCTCTCGGCAAGCGCCGTCTCCGGCAACAGGGTAGAGATCGCCGCGCCCGGTTCGCTCGGCGAAGGCACGCATATCCTGACGTGGCGCGTCGTCTCCCTGGACGGGCATCCCGTGGCGGGCTCGATGCGCCTGTCGATCGGCGCCCCCAGCGCCGAGCCGCCGGCAATCCTCGCCGAGTTCGACCGCGCGGTGCAGGCGCTGGTCTGGGCGTCGCGCTGGCTTCTCTATCTCGGCCTGTTCTTCGGCATCGGCGGTGCCGCCGGCGTCTTTCTCGGGGCATCCCCTTCGGGCCAAGCACTGGGTCGAGTGCGGATCGCCCTCACGCTCGGCCTTATCGCCGTGCCGCTTTCGCTCGGCGCGCAGGGGCTCGACGCGCTGGGTGCTCCCCTGTCGGCTCTGGCGACCGGAGCCTCGTGGCGCGCGGCGATGGAAACGGGCTTCGGCTCGGCAGCCGGGATCGCCGCCCTCGCGCTCTCCGTCGCACTCCTAGCCACTTGGCTTCCACGGCGTTTCGCCGCCCCGCTCGCCGGGCTTGCACTTCTCGGGGCGGGGCTCGCGCTTGCCTCCACCGGCCACGCCTCCAACGCCCCGCCGCGAGAATGGACGCGGCCGGCCGTGGCGCTCCATACAGTCACGGTCGCACTCTGGATCGGCGCGCTTCTACCGCTGGCCATGGCGCTGCGCGCACCGCAGGACGCGGATCGCACAGAAGCGCTCCGTCGCTTTTCCCGGCGTATCGTGCCGGTCGTGGCCTTGCTTCTCCTGTCCGGCGGCTTTCTGGCGGTGGTCCAGATCGGCACCCTGCCAGCCCTGTGGCAGAGCTGGTACGGTCGGGTTCTCCTCGTGAAGCTCGCGCTTGTCTTCGCCCTCCTCGCGCTGGCGGCGGACAATCGCTGGCGCCTGACCCGGCCAGCACTCGCTGGCGACGTGCCATCGCGACGGGCTATTCGCCGGCACATCCGCGTGGAAATCGCCGTCGCTGTTCTGATCCTCGGTACGGTCGCGCTCTGGCGTTTCACGCCGCCGCCGCGGATCGAGGCAGCCATAGCGGCTGAGCCCAAACAGGCTCATGCAACGGGAGCGCTTCTGATGGCGGACCTGACGCTGGCCCCGGCGCGCGCAGGGCCGATCGAAGCGGCGGCCATGCTCATGACCATCGACTACGGCCCGGTGAACCCGCAATCCGTCACCTTCCTGTTTTCGCGGCCGGGCGAGGCGGGCGAGCCGATCCGCCAAACCGCTCACAATTCCGGCGACGGGATGTGGCGGGCGGAGGCGACCCTGCCCGGCCCCGGCCTCTGGCATGTGCGGATCGATGTCGCGATCGACGCGGCGACCCTGGATCGGCTCGAAACCGATCTTTACGTGAGACCTTGAGCGGCGACGGCCGCCCCCCCCAATCGCTCGACAAGAAAGGACAATCCATGGCTTCGGGAAACGCCAATCGCCTTCTGGCTTTCGGGGGCGCCGGCACCTTGATCGCGGTTCTTCTCGGCCTGATCGGCTGGATGGTCCTGAATCAGCCTGCGCGCGGCGCGCCGGACCAGGCATTCTCGCTCAGCGACACGCGCGGCGGCACCGTGGACCAGAGCGTTCTGAAGGGCCGGCCCTCGCTCCTCTATTTCGGCTACACCAATTGCCCCGAAGTCTGCCCGACGACGCTGATCGAGATGGCGGACTGGCTGAACGCGCTGGGGACGGATGGGCGAGATTTGCAGGCTTTGTTCTTTACGGTCGACCCCGAGCGCGACACGCTTGACGTCTTGCGCCCCTATGTCGCCTCGATCTCGGATCGCATCGTCGGCGTCACCGGCAGCCCGGCCGAAATGGAAAAGGCCTCCAAGGCGTGGCTGGTTTATTCCCGAAAGACCGGCGAAGGCGAGGACTACCATATGCGCCACTCCACCTCGCTCTTGATGATCGGCGCCAACGGACGGCTTCAAGGCATGATCCCCTATGGCACGCCGAGGGAGGAGGCGATCGCCAAAATTCGCAACACGCTTCTGAGGGGCGCGCCGCCCGCGCCGTCGGCCGCGCGTGACGACGCCAGTCGCGAGCGCGCCGGTTAGGTTTCGACGCTTCGCGCCGCGTCGGCGCTCGCCCTGGCCAGTAGGCCCGCCAGCAGGTCCAACGCCTGTGGCGGGGTCTGCGCCACGTTGAAACGCATGAGGCCAGGTGCTGACTGCGAGACGCTGAACACATTGCCGGGCGCGAGCACCATCTTCTCGACCAGCGCGGCCTTGGCGATCTCAGCGGCGTCGCGCCCCTCCGGCAGATGGCACCAGAGCGTGAAGCCGCCGCGCGGCTCGCCCCAGACGCGAAGACCCAGGCCCTCCAGCCGCGCCTGCACCTCCTTGCGCCGCTTGGCGAGCCGCGCGCGCAGGCTCGCCACATGCTTGCGGTAGCTGCCGTCGGAGAGCAGTTCGATCACGAGATCGGCCGAAAGCGGGCTTGGGCCGCCGAAATTCGTCGCGACCTGAAGATCGGTCAGCCCGTCGATCCATTCCGGCTTGGCCGCGATATAGCCGCAGCGCAACGAGGCCGACAGCGTCTTGGAGAAGCTGCCAATATGGATCACGCGGTCCAACCCGTCCAAGGCGGCAAGGCGTGGCGAGGGCTCGGGCTCGAAATCGGAGAAGATGTCGTCCTCGATGATCGTCACGTCGTAGGCCGAGGCGGCGAGCAGCAGACGGTGCGCCACGGCCGGCGAGAGCGAGGCGCCGGTCGGATTGTGGATGGCGGAATTGGTGATGTAGAGCTTGGGCGAATGCGTGCGCGCGGCCTCCGCGAAACGCTCGGCATCCGGCCCGGACGGCGTATAGGGCACGCCGACGATTTTGACGCGATGGGCGCGCAGCAGCGCCTGAAAGTTGAAGTAGCAGGGATCGTCCAGCAGCACCGTATCGCCCGGCTGAAGCAGAAAGCGACACACGAGGTCCACCGCCTGCGTGCCCGACCCGGCGAGCAGGATCTGCTCGGGCGCGACGTCCAGCCCCTCCCCGGCGAACTGGCGCGCCAGAAGGCGCCGAAGCGCGGGCGAGCCCTGTGTCGCGCCATAATGGGCCAAGCGGTCGCCTTCGCCTTTGGAAAGCTTGCGCAGGGCGCGGCCGATGGCCTCCTGCGGCATCCACTCCGCCGGCAGCCAGCCGCAGCCCGGCCGCAGGACGCCAGGGCCGGTGTCCAGAGATTGCCGCGAGACCCAGAGCGGATCGATCTCCCGATCGAGCCTCGGCTCGGCCTCCCCGACCGTCAGCGCCAGCGGCAGTCCCGCGACATAGAAGCCCGAACCCGGCCGGGAGCGGATGACGCCCTCGGCCGAGAGCCGATCATAGGCCTCCACGACGGTGGAGGGCGAAACGCCCATGGCGCTGGCATAGCGGCGGATCGAGGGGAGTCGCTCGCCGGGCGCGAGACTGCGCGACGCCAGTCGGAGGCGAATGTCCTCCACCAAATCCTTCGTTCGCGCCATGCCCGCCTCACCCAACCGTGTTTCGATCGGACCATACAGTTCTTCCATTCGATACAAAACCGTATCTCCCACGAAACCGGACGATCATGCTTATCCCGTATCGAAATCGGAGAGCATTATGGAACGGAATTCGTCGGGTTGGATCAGCGGCTTGCTGGGCGTCGTCATCTTCAGCGGCTCCCTGCCCGCGACGCGCGTCGCCGTGAGCAGCTTCTCACCCCTGTTTCTGACATCGGTGCGGGCGGTGATCGCGGCCTGTCTTGGCGCTCTGCTCTTGCTGGCCCTTCGCCAGCAGCGTCCGCAGCACGCGGACCTGTGGCCGTTGGCGATCGTCTCGCTTGGCGTCGTGATCGGCTTTCCCCTGCTCACGGCCCTGGCGCTCAAGCATGTAACCTCGGCGCATTCCATCGTCTTCATCGGGCTCCTGCCCCTGGCGACGGCTTTGTTCGGGGTCCTGCGGGGCGGCGAGCAGCCGAAGCCGGCCTTCTGGATGTTCTCGCTGGTCGGCGCCGCGTCGGTCGCCGGCTTCGCGCTGGCGCAGGGCGGGCAAGGCTCGCGTGCGGGCGATCTCCTGATGCTGGCCGCGATCGTCCTTTGCGGCCTCGGCTATGCCGAAGGCGCCGTTCTGTCCCGGCGCCTCGGTGGCTGGCAGGTCATTTCCTGGGCGCTGCTCCTCGCCCTTCCCGCCATGGCACTGGTCGCCTGCCTGACCTGGCCCGCCACGCTACAGGGGATCGCGCCGCCGGCCTGGATCGGGCTCCTCTACGTCTCCGTCTTCAGCATGCTGATCGGCTTCGTCTTCTGGTATCGCGGCTTGGCCATCGGCGGCATCGCCGGCGTCGGGCAGCTCCAGCTGCTCCAGCCCTTTCTCGGGCTGCTCCTGGCCGGCGTGCTCCTGGGCGAACCCGTTGCCTGGACCATGGTCGCCGCCTCCGGCCTCGTCGTGCTCTGCGCGGCCGGAGCCAAGCGCTACGCCTGACGCCGGCCCAAAAGTTCCGTCTTTGTTCCTTTCGCCAAATCCGCTAGGTTTGCCCTGAGCGAAGGGAATCACCGAATGCGCCGAGGCGGCTGGGCCGGCGGTTTGGGGAACGAATCCAAGGTGCAGCCATGGCGCAACCGAACGAAGTGGCAGCGGGGGACAGGCGCCAGCCTGACGGCATCCGGGGGCGCTCGACCGCGACGCCGCCCGCGCCTGAACCGTGCGCCTCGCCGGCGCGAAAAATCATTCATATCGACATGGATGCCTTCTATGCCTCGGTGGAGCAACGGGACGACCCGTCCCTGCGCGGACGTCCGGTGGCCGTCGGGGGCTCGCGGGAGCGCGGCGTCGTGGCCGCCGCCAGCTACGAGGCGCGCGCCTTCGGGGTGCGTTCGGCCATGCCCTCCGTCACGGCGCGGCGCAAATGTCCCGATCTCGTGTTCGTGAAGCCGCGCTTCGAGGTCTACAAGGCGATCTCGAGCGAAATCCGCGCCGTGTTTGCGGAGCACACGCCGATCATCGAGCCGCTGTCGCTGGACGAGGCCTATCTCGACGTCAGCGAGAATCTGCAGGGCATCGCCTCGGCCACGGTAATCGCCGAGGACATTCGAGCCCGCATCCGCGAGCGCACGGGCCTGACGGCCTCGGCCGGAGTATCCTACAACAAGTTCCTCGCTAAGCTCGCCTCCGATCATCGCAAGCCCGATGGGCTCTTCGTCATCACGCCTTCCATGGGCGCAGGCTTCGTGGAGACGCTTCCCGTCGGGCGTTTTCACGGGGTCGGCCCCGCGACGGCCGCCAAGATGGAGCGGCTCGGCATCCGCACGGGGGCGGACCTGCGCGCCTGCACCCTCGCCTTCCTGCGTGAGCATTTCGGCAAGATCGGTCCCTATTATTTCGGCATCTCGCGCGGCATCGACGAGCGGCCGGTGCGCGCCGATCGCATCCGCAAGTCCGTCGGCGCGGAGAACACGTTCTCAGTGGATCTGTTCGAAACCGAGGCCATGCGCGAGGCGCTGGAGCCGATCCTGGATAAGGTCTGGCGCTATTGCGAGGGCAGCGGCCTGCGGGGGCGCACGGTGACGCTGAAGATCAAGGACGCCGATTTCCGCCAGATCACGCGAAGCCAATCCGTCGTTCTGCCGGTCGCGAACCGTGCCGAGTTGGAACAGATCGCCGTCCGCCTCCTGCATGAGCGACCGTCCAACCCGCGCGGCATTCGCCTTCTCGGCGTGACGCTCTCCGCCCTGGTGGACGCCGCCGAGAGCCGGACGGCGGACGACGTCCAGTTCGCCCTGCCCTTCTGAAAGCCCGTTTGGGGGCCGGTCGCGGTTTCACCTCAAATCTCCCGCATTTGAATTGAACGGAACAGTTCGGGGCCGCGGATGCAGTCTTTGCGGCACGCCGGCCCTCGTTCTGCCGGAGCGTTCGATTCCGTTGTTGAGGATAGGAATCGAAATCTGGCATCGATGCCAATAAATCGGGGATGGTCCGCGACTATTCCCTGCAAGAGGCATGGCAATGTGGTATCGCCACGAGGAATGGACGAAATGGAAGGGGCGTTCGACCCTTTCCGCTTGTGCCCGATTTGACGATTAACTCACTCGTTCGACGAAAGATGAGGATGGCTCGCTCCGGTCTTCTTAAAATTGTCCGCTTTTCGCTCGCATTCGGCCTTGGCGTTGCAAGTATGGGCGCGGCTCGGGCGGCGGACTTCAACGCCTTGGACACCGTGTCGATCAAGGTCACGGAGTGGCTGCCCGCGCGCGGCGAATATCGCGAATGGTCGGCCCTCAGCGGGAATTATTCGGTCGGCCCCGACCTCAGCATTTCCGTCCCCTTTCTGGGCCAGATCGCGCTCGGCGATCTCGACCGCAACACGTTGGCGGAGCGCATCTCGGCCCGCCTGCAGGAGCGCATGAGCCTGCCGCAGCCCCCCGACGTGCAGGTCGAGATCGCGCAGCGTGCGCCGGTCTACATTCTGGGCGCGGTGGCGACGCCCGGCTCGGTGCCCTTCGTGCCCGGCATGACGGTGCGCCAGGCCATCGCGCTGTCCGGCGGCCTGTTCCGCGGCGGCGGCGTGGAAATGCGCCTGGAGCGTGACGCCATCACCACGGCGGGAACGCTCGATGATGCGCGCGATCGCGCCGACCGCCTGCGCGCCAAGGTCTACCGTCTCGAGGAAGAGGTGCGCCCCGAGGACGCGCCGCCGATCAGCGCGGACGCCAAGAAGGGCATCCCCGCCGAGCTCCTGGCGGAAGAAGAGTCCATTCGCCAGACCCGCACCCAGGTTCGCCAGTCGCGCATCAAGAGCTTCGAGGATCGGCGCGATCTTGCGCGGGATCAGATCCGCACGCTGGCGGACATGAGGACCAGCCTCGACCGGCAGATCGACGTGACGCGCGCCGAGTTGAAGGACGTGAACAAGCTGGTGGATCGGGGCCTTGCGGTTGCGGGTCGCTCCACCACGTTGGACCGCACGCTGGCCGATCTGGAAAGCCGTCGTCTCGACCTCGATCTCGGTGCTCTGACGGCCAATCTCGCCGTCAACGAAAGCGAGCGTGGCATTCTGGATGTGGACACGACCTTCCGCATCGAGACGTCGAACGAGCTCCAGACCGCGCGCGCCGAACTGGAAAAGGCCAAGCGCGACATTCACGTCGCCGAAGACCTGCTGCGCGAGGCGACGCTGATCGCCCCGGCAAATGCGATCGAGCGCGACGGCGATCTGGCCGTCAGCCTAGAAGTGTTCCGCACGCCCTGGGGCGGCGGGCCGCCGGTGAAGATCGATCTCGACGCGCCGCTGGCCAGCCGCGACACGGTGGAGATCCGCCTCGACATGAACCGCGCGCGGCCTTCGGTTCGCGCCGACGCGCAGGTCGGCAATCCCTGACGCGCGCCCGAGCTAACTGTTAGATACGCGGCCCGCCCGTCCCTCCCGGATCGGCGGGCCGTTCCCGTGCTCCCTGCCCGATCGAGGTCCCGATGCTCGACATTGCTATCAACGGACGTTTCCTGACCCGCCACGCGACGGGCGTCGATCGTGTGGCCGAGGAGATCGTTCTGGCGCTGGATTGGCTTCTCGACGAAGCAGCAGGCGGACATCCGCCCTTCCGCGCCGAGCTTCTGGTGCCGGCCAAGGTCGAGCGCAGCCTGTCGCTGAAGCACATTCCGACCCGCGCGGTCGGGCGGCTCGGCGGCCATGCCTGGGAGCAGACGGAGCTGACCCGCGCGGCGGGGCGGCGCTGGTTGGTCAATCTCTGCAACACCGCGCCGGTCAGCCGCCGGCGCAACATGGTGCTCATCCACGACGCGCAGGTCTATCAGACGCCCGAATCCTACTCGCGCAGCTTCCGCCTCGCCTATCGCGTGCTTCTGCCGCTGGCGGGCCGTCGCTCCGCCGTGGTGCGCACCGTATCGCATTTCTCGCGCGAGATGCTGGAGACCTACGGCGTCGCCCCGGCCGGGAAGATCGGCGTGATGCCGAACGGCTGCGATCATATGGGCCGCGTGGAAGCCGATCCGACGGCGGTGGATCGCTGGCAGCTGACGGCAAAGCCTTATTTCCTGATGCTCGGCAGCCTCAGCGCACACAAGAACATCCGCACGGCGCTGGAAGCGGCGGCCGAGGCGGGCGTCGATCGGCTGATCGTCGCTGGCGGCGGCAATGCGCGGGTCTTCGCGCAGTCCTCCCTGCCGCAGACCGCCAATTCGGAATTCATCGGGCGGGTGAGCGACGCCGAACTGAAGGCGCTCTATTCCCACGCCCGAGCGCTTCTCTTCCCCTCCTTCTTCGAGGGCTTCGGCCTGCCGCCGCTGGAAGCCATGAGCTGCGGCTGCCCGGTGATCGCCTCTACCGCCGACGCCGTGCGCGAGACCTGCGGCGACGCCGCGCTCTATGCCGATCCGCACCGCGTTTCGGAATGGACGGCGGCGTTGCGGCTTCTCGATTCGGACGAGGCCAAGCGGGCAGAGCTCGTTGAAAAAGGCCGCGCACGCGCCCGGCAGTTCACCTGGGAAGCCAGCGCGCGGAAGTTGCTCGACGCTTTGGCCGAGCAGCAGGCCGCCTGAAAATTTTCTACGGACCGCGATAGCGAATTTGCCGGGCTAGTTGGCCTTCGCTTCGCGCCCGGCGTTCGACATGTATTCCTATAGTATTCAGAAGCTTAGATAGCTTAGAGCGAAGGGGCCTTCAGGCCCCTTCGTGGCGTTCGATCGTGCCGCGTCGCCAGCCTTCGCAGGGATGCGTGACGAGTGAACGCGAACTGAACGCGGCCTTCAGGGTGGGTTCCGGCGGAGAGGCGCAGAAAGGGGCCGTGAACATCGGGTTCCGCCCCTCTTCGGAGACGCTCTCATGAACGCCAAGACCCTCGCCACCGTCGCCCTCGTCGCCATTCTGGGTGGCGCCAGCATCCTTCCCGCCAGCGCCAATGACGTGCGCATCGAGCAATATGGCTGGTCGAACTCGGCCGGCGGCGCGCAGCACGGCAGCCGCAACCGCGTTCGCGTCTATCAGAACGGCGGCGGCAACGGCATGACCGGTCAGCAATACGGCCAGGACAATCTCTCCGCCGCCGGCCAGGAAGGCTACGGGAACTCGGCCGCGACCTATCAGCGGGGCAATCGGAACGTCGCGGGCGTCGGCCAGTTCGGCTCCAACCACACGACGATCCTGACACAGGACGGCAACGGCAACATCGCCGCCGGCGTACAGGTCGGCCGGGGTTGCGCGGCCAATGTCGCCCAAGGCGGCGCCGGCAATGTCGCGGCCTTCGTCCAGACCTGCGACTGATCGCGTCTCTCTCCATCGATCCTCGCGCCCGGTTCGAGCCGGGCGCCGCACCCCCGCCTCGCCCCGGCAGCGATCACGCCGCCTCAACGCCCAAGGAAACGCCCATGCTTCGCCTTCCTGTTCTATCGCGCCGGGCCGCGCTGGCGCTCGGCCTCGTTCTTCTCCCCGCAGCTGCGCTGGCCGGCATGTCCGGCACAGCGGCTCCCTCCGATGGACCGGTCCGCTGCGAAATCCGCGCCGTGCCGCAGGGCGGCCTACTCTCGCTGACAGCGCTCGTGGAAGCCGACAAGAGCGTCAGCGGACGCTACACGCTGGAGGTCGAGGGAGCAGGTCGCGGCGGCGGTACGCAGCTCAGCCAAGGTGGCCCCTTCACCGCCGGCGCCGGCCGCGCCGCGACGCTCGGCTCCGTCACCCTCACGGGCAAGGGCGCGCTCTACGACGTGTCGTTGGACGTCACCGTGAACGGGCGCACCGTCTCCTGCAACGAGCGCGTCGGCGACCGAACCTGAACCGCCCCGAACTCTATTTCCTATTCCGTTCAAAAAGGCGCCGGTCTCCGGCGCCTTTTCTGCATGTGAGTGCCGGTTCGGCAGAAGCCTGAACGCTGGTTGAACGGCGCTTTCCGGTCCGGTTCAGCCCGACCGTGCGATTCTCGCTTCATCGGTCAAGAAGAGCCGAAGACTGGAGACAGACCATGATCCGCAACCTCCTGAAGCCCCTTTCGCTCGCCCTCGCCCTTGCCGGCCTCGCTCCCCTGGCCAGCCCCGCACAGGCGGGTGGCCAAGTGTCCTGGGACCTGGCGCCCGCCGATCGGGGGCAGGCCGATGCGCTGTCGATGGGCATGCGGCTCTATGCGATCGGCCGCGAGTTGCGGAACGGCTCGATCGACCAGAACGGCCTCAGCAACGTCGCCGGGCTGGCCCAGCGCGGGCATGGCAATCTCGGACTCATCCGCCAGCGCGGCAACGGCCATTCCGCCACCTTGCAGCAGAACGGCGACGACAATTCCTATGCTCTGTTCCAGTTCGGGCGAAACGCCGACGATGCCGTGGTTCAGAACGGCAACGGCCGGAGCGGCGCACGGGTGACCTATGGCTGGTAAGGGCGGGCGGAATCTGGGCCTGCCCGGCCTGCGACATGGCCCCGCAGCCATGAGAGTGCAGGACCGGCACGAGCGCCTAAGTTTCTCGCCCGGCTCCCCTTTTTGCCCTTCGCTCCACGTTCATCAAAAATCGGCGTGATGGCCTTCCGGCGGCCTTCTCGCCCTTGAGGCTGGCGGCGTTTCGTGGGAGGAAACGCCGATCTTCGGCTGGCGGCTCGCCAAGCGGAATGCCAGATTTGAGAGAGTTGGGCCTGCCGGCGACTGGCTGTTCGGCGACGTTTCCCTCGGTCGGATCGGCAAGAACCGTCGAATGAAAGTGGGTGCGTGGAAGATCAGAACATCCCGGTCGAGATCAGCGACTATTTCGCCCGCGCCACGATCGCGTTGGCGCTGGCCTCCTCGCAGGGCGACAACCCGCTGGTTCTCGTCAACGACGCGTTCTGCAGGCTGACAGGCTACAGCGCCGAGGACGTGGTCGGCCGGAACTGCCGCTTTCTCCAGCGCGACGCGGAGAATGGCGAGGCCAAGCGGCAGATCCACACGTTCCTTCAGCAGGACCGGCAGGCCAATGTCCGCACGTCGATCCTGAATTTTCGCAAGGACGGCAAGCCCTTCGTCAATCTTCTCTACATGTCGAAGCTGCGCGGCCAAAGCGGCGAGGTCAGGTTTCTCTTCGCCTCGCAATACGATGTCAGTCGATCGCAGCCAGACCGGCTCGCCGCCTATGATTCCGAACTCGGCGGCACATTGGCGCGTCTCAGCCCGGCCCTTGCCGAAAGCGGACTGGCGCTCGAAGGCTCGCTGATGGTGGTCGCCAATTCGGCCGCCACGATCGCGCAAGCCAAACTCACGCTCGCGGACCTCAATGTCGCCGACGAGAGCTAAGCCGAATCGCGACGCCTCGCCCGACGGAACGGCGGCAGACGCAGAGGCCCGGCCGGTCCTGCCCGTGGTCGGCATCGGCGCCTCGGCCGGCGGGCTGGAAGCCCTGCGCGAAATGCTGTCGGCGGCCCGCGCGCCGACCGGCATGACCTTCGTCGTCGTGCAGCATCTCGACCCCAATCATGAGAGCATGCTGGCGCAGCTTCTCGACCGGCACACCGACCTCGCCGTTCTGCAATGCGAGGGCGGCGAGCGGCTGGAGGCGGACAGGGTCTACATCATCCCGCCCGGTCGCGGACTAGCGATCCAGGGCGGCATCCTGGAACTCACCGACTTCGCCCAGCCACGCGGCTTGCGCCGGCCGATCGACGACTTCTTCGTCTCCCTCGCCGGCGATCAACAGGCGAACGCCGCCTGCGTGATCCTGTCTGGAACCGGTGCGGACGGTACGATCGGCCTTCGCGCGGTCAAGGAACATGGCGGCGTCTGCGTCGTGCAGGAGCCCACGACCGCACGCTACGACGGAATGCCCGTCTCAGCGGTGGGCACCGGCCTTGTCGATTTCGTGAAGCGGCCGGGCGAGATTCTCGACTGCCTTTCCGCCTTCTTCCGCCGTCGCGGCGCCGACCCGGCCGAAGAGGAGGCCGAACTCGTCGCCGATCATCTCGACGATCTCTGCCGCGTCATTCGCACGACGATCGGCCACGACTTCTCCGGCTACAAGCGCACGACCCTGGTGCGGCGCGTCGAGCGGCGCATGCATGTGCTCGGCATCGACACGGGCCGGGCCTATCTCGCCCGTATTCGCAGCGACGGGGTGGAATGCGACGCGCTATTCCGCGACCTCCTGATCAATGTCACGCGCTTTTTTCGGGACGTGGAAGCGTTCGAGACGCTGCGCGTGCGCGTGATCGAGCCGCTGGTGCGCGCCCACGAAACCGAGGAGGACATCCGGGTCTGGGTGTCCGGCTGCTCGAGCGGCGAGGAAGCCTACAGCGTCGCCATGCTTTTCGCGGAGGCCGCCCGCGTTCTCGGCGTGCCGCCCGCCGTACAGATCTTTGCCACCGATATCGACGAGCAGATGCTGCAGATCGCGCGCGAGGGCTCCTACCCCGCCTCCGCGCTGGCCGACATTCCGGCTTCGCTGCGCGAGCGCTACACCATGCCCCATGCGGAGCGCTTCACCATCGTCTCCGAGATCCGCGATCTCATTCGCTTTTCCAATCATAGCGTGGTGAAGGACCCGCCCTTCTCGCGGATCGACCTCGTCTCCTGCCGCAACCTCCTGATCTATTTCGACGATCGCCTACAGCAGTCGGTCCTGCCGCTGTTTCACTATGCCCTTCGTCCGGGCGGCACGCTCTTTCTCGGCCCGTCCGAAAGCGTCGGGCGCTTCGATCAGCTCTTCCCCGTGCTCGACCACGGGACCCGGCTGTTTCAGCGCTCACCGGGCTCGCCGAAATATCCGATCGACCTGCCGAGCGGTTCGCGGCGCCACGAGCTTCGGCGCGGCGACAGGGAGGATCGCGCGACCGGCCTTTCCGTTTCCGACGAGACGATCGCGGTGCGGCGCGTCGTGGATCGCTACGCCCCGCCCAGCATGGTGCTCGATCATGACGGCGGGATCATCGCCGCCTATGGCCGGCTCAGCCCCTATTTCGACTTTCCCGTGACCCGCGCGGGCGGCATCAGCGCCATCACCCTGGCGCGCACGGGCCTGCGCGAAGTGATCGGCCCGCTCGTCCGGCAGGTGCGGGACAATCGAAAGCGGCTGGTGGCGCGCGACGTCGAGGTGCAGTCGGATTATGGCGTTCAGCCGGTGGAGGTCATTTGCGACCCGCTGCCGGACGCGACGCTGCTTCTCGTGCTGCGCGACGCCGGTCCCTTCCGCCCGGCCGGCGGTGCCGATCTCGCCGAAATGGCGATGGGCGACGACCATATCGAGGTGCTGGAGGACGAGCTTCGCCTCACGCGCCACCGCTTGCGCTCCGCCGTGGAGGAACTTGAAACGGCGAACGAGGAGCTGAAAAGCTCCAACGAAGAAATGATGTCGATGAACGAGGAGCTCCAATCGACCAACGAGGAGCTTTCAACCGTCAACGACGAGCTGAAAACCAAGGTGGACCAGCTCACCACCGCCAATTCCGACCTTCGCAACTTCTTCGAATCGACCGAACTCGCCGTCGTGGTTCTGGACGCGGAGATGCGCGTGCGCAGCTACACCCGAGCGGCGGTCTCGATCTTTCCGCTCCAGCCCGTGGATCGGGGCAGACCCCTGGCCGATGTCGCGAGCCAGCTTGTCGGCGAAGACTATCTGGAAGACGCTCGCCGCGTCGCCGCCGGGGGCTCCATCGTTCAGCGCCGCGTCACCACGCGGGATGGCTTGCGCACCCTCTCGCTGCGCGTCCTGCCCTATCGCACGCAGAACGGCAGCACAGACGGCGCCTCGCTGGTCCTCACCGACATCACCGAGCCGCTGGGGCTAGAGCGCCAGCTTGCCGCTGAGCGGGATCGACTTGATCTCGCGATCAAGGCGAGCGGCATTGGTATCTGGGATTACGCCCCGGCGCGCGACGCTCTAGAAATGGATCCGGTCGTCGCCGGCCTGTTCGGCCTCCCGGGCGAAGGCACGCGCACACTTGATGACCTGAAGGCGCAGATTACGCCGGAGGACTGGCCGACCGTTCGGGATCAGCTGGCCATGGCGGTGAACGGAGAGCAGGATTTCGAAGCGCGATTCCGCATCGAAAGCGCCGATGGAACCCATCGCTGGATCCGCAGCTTCGGGCGACCCATGACGGCCGGGGGCGAGCGCCGGATCGTCGGCGTCGCCATCGACGTCTCGCCCGAATTCGCCGTCGCCGAAACGCGCGAGTTGATGCTGCGCGAGATGAACCATCGGGTGAAAAACCTTTTCGCCATTATCGGCGGCATGATTTCAGCTGGCGCGCGAAGCCATTCTGATACGAAGAGCTTCGCCGCCGATATGCGCGAGCGGATCATGGCGCTCGGCCGGGCGCATTCGCTGGCCTCGCCTGCGGGTTCGGCGGCGGTGAGCGAACTGTCAGGCCTCGTCGCGGCAACGCTCTCGCCCTATCACGGCCATGTCCAGGCGACGTTCGAGGGGCCATCGGTGCCGATCGGCTGGCGCCATGTTTCGCCATTGGCGCTGATGCTCCACGAATGGGCGACGAACTCCGTCAAATACGGGTCGCTAGGCCGCGAGGACGGCAGGCTGTCGGTCCGCTGGCGGCGCGCGGCGGAGGGCATCCTGCTCGAATGGGAAGAGCGTATGGCCTACGAGGCCGAGCCTGGACAGGGCAATGGATTCGGTACGCTGCTTCTGGAGACCTCCGCCCGCCAGCTCGGCGCCCGGCTCGACCGTGCCTTCGACGGAACGTGCTTCCGCCTGTCCCTTCATCTCCCCGAGACAGTTCTTGCCAATGACTAGATCTGTGATGATCGTCGAGGACGAGCTCTTCGTCGCTTTGGACCTGCAGGACATCGTCGAGGAGATCGGCCACCGCGTGCTCGGCCCCTATGTCACGGTGCGCGAGGCGCTGGTCGCGATAGAGGCCGACCTGCCGGCCTGCGCGATTCTAGACGTGCAGCTTCTGGACGGCGAGGTCTATCCGGCGGCGGACCGCCTACGCGCGGCCCGCGTACCGATCATCTTCCACTCCGGCCACGCCGACAAAACCCAGCTGCTCGGGCGCTATCCCGACGCTGCGGTCTGCCCCAAGCCGTCTTCCCCCGCCCATCTCCAGTCCGTCATTGAGCGACTGTTGAGCGAGAAGCACGGCGCAACGAGCGTCTGAAGAAGGTGAAGGAATTAGAGATCTCGAGCCGAGCAAGCGCTCGGTTTGGTCGAAGTGGTGCGGGCAAGATGTCGGCACTTCGATCTAAGGTCGTGTTGGCTTGACGACAAAATCGCCGTTAACAATACGGAGTATGGAGAGGCAGCTCGAATAAACTTGGAAATGTTCCAAGGAATTCAGTAGCGTTTAACCGGGATGAAACGCTGAAAGCCTTGGATGAATGGTCGGAGTGGCAGGATTTGAACCTGCGACCCCCTCGTCCCGAACGAGGTGCGCTACCAGGCTGCGCTACACTCCGTGGCCGAGCGGGGATATAGCCAAACGCAGATGAGTACGCAACACCTTTCCGCGCTCGTCGGACGGAATTTCGAACGAGCTCGATCCGCCCTCGCCTCGCCATCTGATCGGCGCTCGCCCTGTTGCCAGCACGCCCGCGCCCGACTATAGAGAGCGCGGACTTGCCGTCGGTCTTGGGGCGTAGCCAAGCGGTAAGGCAGCGGTTTTTGGTACCGCCATCCCCTGGTTCGAATCCAGGCGCCCCAGCCATATCTCCTTCAAACCGACCTTGGGTTTCACGGAACATGCGATCCGCAGAACCCTATCAAGCCCGCTAGATCTCATTGCCTGACAAGGTGGCGGCCGTCTGGATCAGTGCGAGATGCGTCAGGCCTTGCGGCATGTTGCCGAGGAAGGTGCGCTTCTCGGGATCGATCATCTCGCTATAGATGCCGGAGCCGAGGTCCAGGCCATCCAGCAATGCTCGGAAGCGCGATTCGGCTTCTTCGCGGTGGCCGAGAAGCGCCAGCGCCTCGCAGATCCATAAGGAACAGGCCAGGAAACAGCCCTCATCCTCTTCGACGCCATTGTAGCGGTAGTGGAACGGACCGGCGGACAGGTTGCGGTCTATGGCGCGAATCGTCTTCTCCAGCCGATCCTGCCCGTCGAAGCCGAAACGCACGGCCAAGGCCAGGGAGGCGTCATAGGCGTCGCTGCCGGGGAAGAAGAGATAGGACTGCTTCTCCTCGCTCCAGCAATTCTGATCGATCCACTCGGCGATGCGATCGCGCGTGCGCTCCCAGCGCGGCTTGCAGGTGGAGGGAAGATGGCCGCCGCCGGCCAACTCGGCAGCGCGCGCCATGCCCTGCCATGCGCTGATCTTCGACATCGTGTAGTGTTCGGTCTCTTCCAACTCCCAGATGCCGGCGTCCTTCTTGCGCCAGCTGTCGGCGCAGATATCGGCCATGCGCGCCAGGACCTCGGCGCTGTGGGGATCGATGATATGCCCGTCCGCGACGAAGCGAGCCGCCGTTTCGAAAATATCGCCGAAGACGCCGAGCTGGAGCTGGCCGGCCGCCTGATTGCCGCGCACGACGGGGCGGCTGTCGCGATAGCCCGGGAGATCGATCTCGGTGACGTCCTCGACCAGCTTGCCGTTCAGTTCGTAGCAGACCTGCGGCCCATGCTCCTCCAGGCGATGGATAAGCCAAGTGAAGGCAGCCTTGGCCTCGGACTTGGCGCCGATCCGAAGGAAGGCCTTGATCGTGTAGGAGGCGTCGCGCACCCAGGCGTAGCGGTAGTCGTAGTTCTTGTGATTGCCGATGCCCTCGGGAAGCGAGGTCGTGGCGGCGGCGGCAATCGCGCCGGTCGGAGAATAGAGCAGGAATTTCAGCGCCAGCGCGCTGCGCATGACCTCGGGCGCGAACTTGCCGTCGTAACCAATCTCCTCCGACCACTCGCGCCACTCCTTATCGGAGACATCGATGCGCCGATCGATCTCCTCCATGGTCGCGACGACCAGCGGTTCGTTCTGGCCGGCCAGGATGGCGACGATCTCTCGCCTGCCCGCCTCGACGCGGAACCGCGCCTCGATCCCGTCGTCGCCCTCCTCGACCATTTCCACGCCATTGGAATGGCGGAAGAGGCCGAGAACGTCTCCGGCATGAAAGGTCGTCGCGTTGTCGTTGCGGGAGAAGTAGGGGCAGATTGAATTGGCCCGCGTGCTGAACCGCAAGCGGACTCGGAACTCAACGGAGCCATCCAGCCCTTCGACCCGCCGGGCCAGTTCGCACCAGGGTAAACGACCACCCGGGCCCGTGTTGACTGATTCGGTCAGAACCGCCCGCCCGCCGGCGGTGGTGAAGATCGTCTCGTGGACATTGCTGCCCTCGCGATAGCCGCGTTCGACGGAGAAGGGCTCCGTCGGCGTGATGGAGAACGAGCCGCCCTCACCTTCCGCCAGAAGTCGATCAAACATCGGCGGCGAGTCGAGATTGGGGACGCACCACCAGTCGATAGAGCCGTCGGCGCCCGAAAGCGCGACGGACCGGCCATCGCCCAGGGCAGCATAGGCGCAAAGCGGGAGATATCCGAGATCGGCACGATTCGGAAAAGGCCCCTTGCGGGGATAGGGCTTGAGCATGAAACGCCACTCGGCTCGACCGGACACGACTGAAAGAAGCCGACGCCGACTGTTGATCACGCAAGCCGAATGTCTAAAGGGCCGACCGGGTTTCACGAGCGCGCATCGGTCGCAGGGTTTGCGACGGGAACGCTTCAAACCGTCATTACATTCGCTAGCACGTCTACGAAAACGCCTGCGAACATTCGATACAACGAGCAAGGGATTTTCGGAGAAGTGGTCGGAGCGAGAGGATTCGAACCTCCGACCCCCTGAACCCCATTCAGGTGCGCTACCAGGCTGCGCTACGCTCCGACTGATGAACTCCGTAGAAGATGGGGCTCTCGAAAGCAAGCGATTTCGGCGCCTTGTTCGAACCAACGGTGAGAAACCGGGGAAAGGTCGAATTGCTCTTGGCTGCGCTATCCGGCTGCAGTGAGGCGGTGCATCGGCGGCCCACAAAACCAGGTCTGCAGCCAACGGACATCTGGCGCAGGCGCCATGGCGCACGCGCAAAAGCTATGGCAGAGATGGGAAACGCGCAAAGCGCCATGGCGGGTCTCGACGCGAGACCCACTGCCGTCAGCGGACCTGATCGAGCAGCCGCTTGAGTTCCAGAAGCTCGAGAATCACGCCGTTGAGGCGTGTGGCGGCGTCGCCGGACAGAGCGGGCGAACCGACGAGGATGTCGCCTTCGCGTTCACGCCGCAGAAGGTTGGACAGGCCGCCACGCGGCTTTTCCGGCACGTAGACTGGCATGGATTCGTCTGCGGTCTCGTCGGTTTCGTCCGGCTCGGAATGCGCCCCGACGCCGGCGCGGCCGGACTGAAGACGCTCTAGGCCGCTAAGATCGCCGCCGCCGATCGCCATGACGGCGCGCGGTCCGCTTTCTCTCAGGATGCGCTGAACGCCACGGATCGTGAACCCACGGACATAGAGGAGATACCGGATGCCCTTGAGCAGCTCGACATCGTCCGGGCGATAATAGCGGCGGCCCCCGCCGCGCTTCATCGGCCGGATCTGCGGGAAACGCGTTTCCCAGAAGCGCAGCACATGCTGCGGCAGGTCGAGATCTTCCGCGACTTCGCTGATGGTTCGAAATGCGTCGGCGCTCTTGTCGGTCATCCCGCGCGCGCCATCACTCAGCGGCCTTCAGAACCGGCTGGGCGGTGCCGCTGCGCCGGTCATGCGCCGCGAGGATGCGGTCCTTCATGACATTGGACGGCTTGAACACCGCAACGCGGCGCGGCGAGATCGGCACTTCCTCGCCGGTCTTGGGGTTGCGGCCCACGCGCTCGTTCTTGCTGCGCACGAGGAAGGAGCCGAAGGACGAGATCTTCACGGCCTCGCCCTTGGCGATCGTCGTGCAGATTTCTTCCAGAACCGATTCCACGAGATAGGCCGACTCGGTTCGCGAGAGGCCGATCTTCCGGAACACCGCCTCGGCGAGATCGGCCCGCGTCAACGTCCTGTCTCCCATGCGCTTCCCCTGCTCAACTGCCAAGCGCGCCACCGTCCCATGCCCCCAAAGCCAATCGGGAACGGTTCGCCCTGCTGATCGAAAATACCGAAAACCGTAGCGCAATCAAGCCGTCAGCTTACCAGCGGACGACCACCGCGCCCCAGGTGAAGCCGCCGCCCATCGCTTCGAGCAGCACGAGATCGCCCTGTTTGATGCGGCCGTCGCGGCAGGCGACGTCCAGCGCCAGAGGAATGGAGGCGGCGGAGGTGTTGCCGTGCCGGTCCACCGTCACCACCACCTTCTCCGGCGCGATGCCGAGCTTCTTGGCCGAAGCGTCGATGATCCGCCGGTTTGCCTGATGCGGCACGAACCAGTCGACATCCTCGGCCGAGATGCCGAGCGTTGCGAAGGAATCCTCCACCACGTCGGTGATCATGCCGACCGCATGCTTGAAGACCTCGCGCCCTTCCATCCGAAGATGGCCGATCGTCCCGGTGGAGGAGGGGCCGCCATCGACATAGAGCTTTTCGAAATGGTTGCCGTCCGAGCGCAGCTTGGCGGTGAGCACCCCTCGCCCCGCCTCCTCGGCTTCCTCGCGCCGCTCCAGAACCACCGCCGCCGCACCGTCGCCGAAAAGGACGCAGGTCGTGCGGTCGGTCCAGTCGAGGATGCGGCTGAAGGTTTCGGCGCCGATCACCAGCGCGCGGCGCGCCAGCCCCGAGCGCAGATGCAGGTCGGCCGTGGTGAGCGCATAGACGAAGCCGCTGCACACGGCCTGCATATCGAAGGCGTAGCCGGCCGTGATGCCGAGCCGGCGCTGGATCTGCACGGCCGAGGCGGGAAAGGTGTTGTCGGGCGTGGCGGTCGCCACGATGATCAAATCGATGTCGGTGGGCTTGAGGCCGGCGGCCTCCAGGGCTTGGCGCGCCGCCCCCTCGCCGAGCGAGACCGTGGTCTCGCCTTCGCCCGCGATATAGCGCTGGCGGATGCCGGTGCGCTGCTGGATCCACTCATCGCTCGTGTCGACCAGCGCTTCCATCTCGGCATTGGGCATCAGGCGGCGCGGCAGCGAGGAGCCAGTGCCCAGGATCACGGAACGGGTGACTGTCATTGAAGCGCTTCTTTCGATTCGGAGGCGGCGAGCGCTCCCAACTCGGCCGCCGCGGCGACCTGCGTGTAGACGTCGCTGATGTCGGCCTCGATCTTGGCCAGCAATCCGTTGGCCGCCATGGCATAGGCCACGTCAATCGCCGCCGCCGTGCCTTCCGCGTCGGAGCTTCCGTGGCTCTTGATGACGACGCCGTTCAGGCCCAGGAACACGCCGCCATTGACCTTGTTGGGGTCCATCTTGTCGCGAAGCCGGTCGAACGCGCTCTTGGCGAAGAGATAGCCGATCTTAGCCATCCAGGTCCGCGTCATCGCCGCGCGAAGATAGGAGGCGATCTGCTTGGCGGTGCCTTCCGCCGTCTTGAGCGCGATATTGCCGGTGAAGCCTTCGGTGACGACGACGTCCACCGTGCCCTTGCCGAGATCGGTGCCTTCCACGAAGCCGCGATATTCGAGGCCTGCGATCGGCGTTTCCTTCAGGAGACGGCCGGCTTCTTTGACGTCGTCCTGGCCCTTCACCTCTTCCACGCCGATATTGAGGAGGCCGACAGTCGGCCGCTCGATATGGAAGAGCGCGCGAGCCATGGCCGCGCCCATCACCGAGAAGTCGATGAGCTGCTGCGAGTCGGCGCCGATCGTCGCTCCCACGTCGAGCACGATGCTCTCGCCCCGGATGGTTGGCCAGATGGCGGCGATGGCCGGCCGCTCGATATTGGCCATGGTGCGCAGGCAGAACTTGGCCATGGCCATGAGCGCGCCAGTGTTGCCGGCCGATACCGCGACATCCGCCTCGCCCGTCTTCACGGCCTCGATGGTCTTCCACATGGAGGACTTGTTACGCCCCTGGCGCAGCGCCTGAGACGGCTTGTCGTCCATGCGGATGGAAACGTCGCAGTGATGGAAGACCGAACGTTCGCTGAGCTTGGGCAGGCGCGCCAGAACCGGGCGCACCGCCTCTTCCTGCCCGAACAGAATGAAGCGGACATCGGGGTGGCGCTCCAGGGCGATCTGCGCTCCTGCCAGGACCACTTCGGGCCCGTGGTCGCCGCCCATGGCATCCAGGGCGAGAGTGATGGAGGCTTTCGAATCCAAGATTGGCTCGCTTTCAACAATCCGGCATCCGGCCGGCCTTAGAAACAGGCGCGATCGCGCGCCCTCGCAGCTGGCGGCGCTCGCGGGCGCCGCCCGAATTCATTTGGGCGTCTTGAGCTGGCTGAGCGCGGCGAAGGGGGAAATCCGCCCTCCATCCGGCTCGGGGTCCGTGTCGATCTCCTCAAACTCCACGCCCTCGGAGCGAGGATAGGGATCGAGCGCCAGACCGACGATCTCCGTGAGATAGGCCCCGAGATCGATCCGGTCGCCGGTGAAGGTCTCGGGGATATCGGCGCCTTCCGGGTCGAGATGCAGCTCGCCATCGTCCTGCGGCGCGATGCGCGACAGCCGCGAGCCTTCAGGCACGAAGATCACCTCGACCCGCTCGTCCATCTTTTCCCGGACGGGGTCGGTGGTGACGACGCAGGCCTGCGTCACCTCGGCCTTGAACCGGCCATCGACCTCGACGCCGTCGCGCTTCCAGCGGCGAACCGTGAGATCGGCCTCCAGCTTCTCGACGGACAGGATGCCGAGTAGATTCGCGAGAGCCGCGCGTTCGTCCGCGCTCGCCTCGAACCGAACCGGCATCCCGTTCTGCGGCAGCTTGGTGACGGCGACCTCCAGCTTGAGAGGGGCCGGCTCGAGGATCGGGTCGGGGCGGTTCATGGAGCGTTCGTTCCGTTCTGAGACTCAAGTCGTCCGGCCAGAAGCCGGTCGGT
Organism: Aureimonas sp. AU40; assembly: GCF_001463785.1. Taxonomy (NCBI): domain Bacteria; kingdom Pseudomonadati; phylum Pseudomonadota; class Alphaproteobacteria; order Hyphomicrobiales; family Aurantimonadaceae; genus Aureimonas; species Aureimonas sp. AU40. The sequence continues at coordinate 161,197 of NZ_BBWL01000041.1, read as the reverse complement.
GGGGATGGCGGCGTACCACGTCGCCTCTTCCATCATATGGTGAGCGAGGTCGGGTGCCGCATCCGGGCGCCCGCCCGGGGCGTCGACGAAGGCTCCAGCCCGCAGGACCTCTGCAAGAGCCGACCTATCACCTGCCGAAAGCGGCCCTTCCATGGCGCCGACGCGGGAATAGAATCGCGCCGCCAACGCCCGCATCCGCTTGGGCACGGCGAGATAGCCGATGCCGATCTCGCGCAGCGAATGGTCGAGATCGGTCATGAACCGGTCTACCAGATCCTGCGACAGCGCCGAGAGCGCGGGCTCCTCGCCGCAGCGACGCAGCAGAAGAAACACCTCGATGCACAGGGATTCGAAGCGGCCCATCACCGTGTCGGGAAGGCCGCCCGCCTCGAAGCGATAGGCACGACGCGCCCGGGCGACGACCTGTTCCCAGATCGCCTCGACGACCACCCGGTTCCGACGCCTGCGACGGAAGGCTTCGAGCATTCCGCCCCCTTTTTCCTGATCCTCAATCCGGTTCGCACGGGCGCGGCGCGATTGCAACGTTTCCCAAGGTGCTTTACCAAGACGCCATGTTTTTCAGGGGCAATTGCCTCAATTTCCGACCAAGTCGGGCCTATGCGGCGAAGTGTGCCTTATGCGTCCGGGGGAGTAGCGCCAGCGTGAGCGAACAGAAAAGACCTTTGCGTTGCGTGGCTCTGGTGGCCGGACTGGGCGCCAGCCTGGCGCTCGGCGCCTGCCAGACCTCGCAGGTCTACAATCAGGGCTACATTGTCGACGAGCAGACACTCGCGCAGGTCCCCGTCGGATCGAGCCGCGAGCAGGTGCTGCTGGCGCTCGGCACGCCCTCCACCACGGCGACCTTCGACAACGAAGTGTTCTACTACATCTCTCAGAAGCGCGTCCGCCCGGTCGCCTTCATGAACCCGCGCCTTGTCGAGCAGCGGGTGCTGGCGATCTACTTCAGCAAGAACAACACGGTCGATCGCATCGCCAATTACGGGCTCGAGAACGGTCGCCTGTTCGACTTCATCTCGCGCACCACGCCGACCGGCGGACGCGACACCAGCTTCCTTGGCTCGATCCTGTCCGACAGCGGCCCGAGCGGTGGCGACATTCTGGACAAGCTCGGCAAGTCGAGCGTTTCGCCGGGACGCTGAACGACCACTGGGCGGCGTGAAGCCGCCTTCCTCCCACGAAAAAGGCCGCCGGCTTCGTGCCGCGCGGCCTTTTTTGCGATTCGATGAGAAAGCGGTTTGAGGGAGGCTCGGCCTCCCCGCCCGATCAGTCCACCGCGCGGGCTTCCTGCCCCCGGCCTTCGCCGCGCGAACGGCGCGCCACGCGGTCGAGCACCGCGTTCACGAGGCGCGGCTCGTCTTCGCTGTAGAAGGCCTTGGCGATGTCGACATATTCGCTGACGATCACGGCGGTCGGCACGTCCTTGCGGCTCGTCACCTCGTAGGTGCCCGCGCGCAGGATGGCGCGCAGCGTCGTGTCGAGGCGCGACAGCGGCCAGTCGGAGGTCAGCGAGGAATGAATCAGCGGATCGATCGTGGTCTGCGCGCGCACGACGCCCGAGACGATGTCGCGAAACCAGGCGGCATCCGCCTCGCGATAGGTGTCGCCGTCGAGCTCCTGTCCAAGACGGAAGGACTCGTATTCCGCCACGGTTTCCAGGAGGCTCGTTCCGCCAACATCCATCTGGTAGAGCGCTTGAACGGCGGCGAGGCGGGCGGCGCCGCGCTTGTTCGCGGGGCGGACGTTCTGGGGGTCGGACATCGATCAGGCCCCGAATCGCTGGCGAAGGGCGATCATGGTCAGCGCCGCTTCGGCTGCCGCCGCGCCCTTGTTCTTGCGATCGGGCCGGGCCCGCTCGAGGGCTTGCTCCTCGTTCTCGACCGTCAGGATGCCGTTGCCGATGGCGACGCCATCCTGCACCGTCAGATCCATGATGGCGCGGCTGGATTCGTTGGAAACAACCTCGAAGTGATAGGTCTCGCCGCGCAGCACGGAGCCGAGCGCGACGAACCCGTCGAAATCGCGCCCGCCCTCTTCCGCGCCGGCCAGCGCGAAGGCGATGGCAGCCGGAATCTCCAGCGCGCCGGGAACGGTCACGACGTCATAGGTCGCGCCTGCCGCGTCGAGATGCGCCTTGGCGCCTTCCAGCAGGAAGTCTGCGAGGTGGTCGTAGAACCGGGCTTCGACGATTAGGATATGCGGCGCGGACATGGGCGAGGACCTTCCAATGAGCAAAGCGGCGACGCTCGGCTACGGGAGGGACCGGGTCGGCACGCGAATTTCCAACAAATGCAAGGGCCGGCCGGCATAGCCGATCGGCCCTGAACTCATGGGGCGCCAGGGCGACCCGCGATCAGGCGGGCCGGCCGGCGCCGAACAGACGCTCGGCATAGCGTGCAATCTGGTCCACCTCAAGGTTCACCGAATCGCCAACCTGCTTTTCACCCCAAGTGGTTACTTCGAGCGAGTGGCGAATGAGGAGCACGTCGAAGCGATCGCCCTCCACCCCGTTCACCGTCAGCGACGTGCCGTCGAGGCAGACCGAGCCCTTAGGGGCGACGTAGCGCGACAGATGCGGCGGCGCCTCCAGCGTAAAACGAACGGCCTCGCCTTCGTCCTGCCGCGCGACGATGCTGGCCTGCCCGTCGACATGGCCGGACACGAGATGGCCGCCGAGTTCGTCGCCGACCTTCAGCGCGCGCTCCAGATTGAGCCGCGTGCCTTCCGCCCAGGTGCCGGCGGTGGTGAGGCGCAGCGCCTCTTCCCAGGCTTCCATCTCGAACCAACGGCTGTTGGTGCCGGTTTCCGGCAGCTTGGTCACGGTGAGGCAGACGCCGGAACAGCTGATGGAGGCGCCGATCAGGATGGTTTCGGGATCGTAGACCGTCTCGACCCGGAAGCGTCTTCCCTCGTCCAGCGCCTCCGTGGAAACGACGCGCCCCACATCGGATACGATTCCGGTAAACATCAGACTCTCGTCCTTTTCCATTCGACCCAGCGATCGGGTCCAAACTCTTCGCTTCGCTCGGGCGTGAAGCCGCCAAACGAGGCAAGTTGCGCCGGCACGGGAATGCCTGGCCCGCCGATCGCGCGCTCGGAACGAACCGAAACCACGCGGTCCACGAGATCGGCGCGAAGGAAAGCCTCCGCCAGGAGCGGCCCTCCCTCCAACAGCAGGGAGGAGATCCCGAGCGGAACGAGGCTTGCCAGGAAGTCCCCCAAACCGCCCTCAGTCAGGGGCAAGATCGTGCAGCCCTTCGCCTTGAACGGATCGAGGCGCGCCGCCTCGGTTTCGCCCGTCGCGATCAGCGTCGGCACGAGGCCCGCCGTTTCCACAAGTGGGTGATCGAGAGGCAGTCGCAAGCGGCGGTCGAGCACGATGCGGCGCGGCGAGCGCGACTCAAGCCCCGGCAGCCGGCAGGTCAGAAGCGGGCGATCGGCAAGGGCCGTGCCGGCGCCGATCAGAATCGCGTCGTTTTCCGCCCGAAGAAGATGCGTCTGCCGGCGAGCGATCGACCCCGAAATCGCGACCTGCCCTTCGCCGACACGGCCGACGAATCCGTCCGCCGACACGGCCATTTTGAGGGTCACGAAGGGACGCGCGAGGCGCAGGCGCGACAGGAAGCCCTCGAAGGGCCGTTCGCCCTCAGTGCCGGCCGGACACTGCTCGACCTCCACATCGGCGGCACGAAGCATGGCGGCGCCGCGCCCGTCGACACGCGGATCGGGATCGGACGCGGCAAAGATGACCCGGGCGATCCCGGCCTCGATCAAGGCCTCGGCGCAAGGCGGGCTGCGTCCATGATGGGCGCAGGGCTCCAGCGTGACATAAGCGGTCGCGCCGTGCGCGGCCGATCCAGCCTGCGCCAGCGCCACACGCTCGGCATGCGGGCGTCCGCCCGGCGCCGTGACGCCGCGCCCGACGACGCGACCATCCGGCGCCACGATGATGGCGCCGACGGACGGGTTGTCGGCGGTCAGTCCGACATGGCGGCTCGAGAGTCGGATGGCGGCCGCCATCCATCGCTCGTCGGCCGCCCTCGCCACCTCAGGACCGTTCATCTTCGGCGGAGACGATCGGGTCGCTCTTCAACTCCTCGATCACCGATTCAAAATCGCGCGCCTCGCGAAAGTCGCGATAGACCGAAGCGAAGCGGACATAGGCCACATCATCGAAATGACGGAGGGCGTCCATCACGAGGCGGCCGATCAGCTCGGAGGGAATGTCGGTCTCGCCGCTCGATTCGAGCTGGCGCACGATGCCGGAGATCAGACGCTCGACGCGCTCCGTGTCCACCGGGCGCTTGCGCATCGCGGTGTGGACGGAGCGCGCCAGCTTGTCGCGCTCGAACGGCACGCGCCGGCCGGACTTCTTCACCACCATGAGCTCGCGCAGCTGCACGCGCTCGAACGTGGTGAAGCGCCCGTTGCAATCGGGGCAGACCCGCCGGCGACGAATCGCCCCGCCATCCTCGGCGGGGCGCGAGTCCTTCACCTGGCTGTCCTGCGATCCGCAGAAGGGACAGCGCATGAAGCGCCGTCAGCCGAGGCTGGAATAGATGGGGAAGCGCGCGGTCAAAGCCTCGACCTTCGCCTTCACCCCGGCCTCGATCGTGGCATTGCCCTCTTCCGAGTTCGCCGCCTTCAGGCCGTCCAGCACTTCGACGATCAGGCGCCCGACCTCCTCGAACTCCGCGACGCCGAAGCCGCGCGTCGTCGCCGCCGGGGTGCCGACTCGGATGCCGGACGTGATGGTCGGCTTTTCCGGATCGTTGGGAACGCCGTTCTTGTTGCAGGTGATCGCGGCCCGGCCGAGCGCGGTTTCCGAGACCTTGCCCGTCAGCATCTTCGGGCGCAGGTCCACCAGCATCAGATGCGTGTCCGTGCCGCCCGATACGATGTCGAGGCCACCCTCGCGCAGCACGCCGGCCAGCGCCCGCGCATTGTCCACCACGGCCTTGATGTAGGTGCGGTAGCTCGGCTGCAGGGCCTCGCCGAAGGCCACGGCCTTGCCGGCGATCACATGCATGAGCGGACCGCCCTGCAGGCCGGGGAAGATCGCGGAATTGATCTTCTTGGCGATGTCCTCGTCGTTCGTCACCACCAGGCCGCCGCGCGGTCCGCGCAGGGTCTTGTGCGTCGTGGACGTCGCGACATGGGCGTGCGGGAACGGGCTGGGATGCTGGCCACCGGCCACGAGGCCGGCGAAATGCGCCATGTCCACCCAGAAGAAGGCCCCAACAGCATCCGCGATCTGGCGGAAGCGGGCGAAATCGATCTGGCGCGAATAGGCCGAGCCGCCGGCGATGATGATGTCGGGCTTGTGCTCATGCGCGAGACGCTCGACCTGATCGTAGTCGATCAGGCCGGTCGAAAGATCCAGCCCGTACTGAACGGCGTTGAACCAGCGGCCGGAAAGATTGGGCTTGGCACCGTGCGTGAGGTGGCCGCCCGCGTCGAGGCTCATGCCGAGAATCGTCGCGCCGGGCTTGGACAGCGCCATGAGCACGGCCTGGTTGGCCTGGCTGCCGCTGTTGGGCTGCACGTTGGCGAAGCCGCAGTTGAACAGCTGCTTGGCGCGGTCGATCGCCAGCTGCTCCACCACGTCGACGAACTCGCAGCCGCCATAGTAACGGCGCCCGGGATAGCCCTCGGCGTATTTGTTGGTGAGAACCGAGCCCTGCGCTTCCAGGACGGCGCGGGAGACGATGTTCTCCGAGGCGATGAGTTCGATCTCGTGCTGCTGGCGATGCAGTTCGTCGCGCATGGCAGCGAAGAGATCGGGGTCCAGCGTCGCGATGCCGTCGCTGAAGAACGGGTCGTGACGGGTCGACGTGTCCAGGGCATGGGCTTGCGACATTGAGACCTCCTGATCGCGGCCGGAAACGATCTTCTCCGGCTGAGTTCGGCGCCTTACCATGTTCCCGCGACGTGGCCAACCGTCTGGCGCGCAAGTAAAAAAGCCGGGCTTTTCAGCCCGGCGTCGCCTTTATCCTTGTGCCCGCATTCAGTAAGGCAGGTCGGCGCTTGCCTGCTCGCCCGCCGAATAGGCGGTGGTCTGAAGCCGGTTCATGGCGAGCTGCGCGTCGCCGTCGAGATGGTAGATGTCGTCGCGGAACTGCACCACCGTCGGCTCGGTCGCCCAGGCCGTCAGATAAGTGAAGTGCAGCGGCACCGGGTTGGTGAAGTTCACATCCTGGCGCGTTCGGGCCGAGATGGTCTTCTCGATCGCGGCGCGGTCCCAGCCCGGCGTGTCACGCGCCAGCCAGACGATGAGATCGCGCACGTTCTGGACGCGCACGCAGCCCGACGACTCGAAGCGCATGAGCTGCGAGAAGACGCTCTGCTGCGGCGTGTCGTGCATGTAGACGGAATAGGGATTCGGGAAGTTGATCTTCACCGAGGACATGGCGTTCATCCGACCCGGATTCTGGCGGAACAGGTATTTCACCGCCTCCTCGGAATGCCAGTTGATCGACTCCGGTGGAATCACGCCGCCATCGGGACCGTAGATCACGATGTCGTTGCGCGTGAGATAGGTCGGGTCCTTCTGCATGAGCGGGATGATGTCCTTGCGGACGATCGAGGCCGGCGCATGCCAGTAGGGATTGAGGTTGAGATTGGTGATCTTGGAATCGAGGATCGGCGTCTGCCGGTCGATCTTGCCCACCACCGCCGTGTGGCGCTGCACGACGCGGCCGTTCTCGACCGCCTCGATGGCTGCCGCGGGAATGTTGACCATCACGAAGCGGCCGGGATCCAGCTGAATCTTCTGAAGACGATCGATGTTCTTGTAGAGTTGGTTCAGGCGCACGTCGGCGGGCACGTTCAAGGCCTTGAACGTGTATTCGCCCACAGCGCCGTCCGCCGGTAGTCCGTGGCGCGCCTGGAAGCGCTTCACGGCGGCGTCGACATAGGTGTCGAAGGCGGTGGAGCCGCCGGCCTGGCGGTCGAGATCGCCAGACACGGCCAGACGCTGGCGAAGCGCGGCGACGGCCTGCCCCTGCGCGCCGATCTCCATCTTGCCTTCGGCCGGTACGCTGGGCCAGCCGCCGGCCGAGACGATCTGCTGATAATGGCCGACCGCCGACTGCATGGCCGAGATCGTGTTGGGCGAGAAGACCGGCTGATACGAGGCGACGTTGCGCACGCTGGCGGCGCGCGTGTCGAACTGGTCCGTCCAGCCTCCGCGATTGGGCGCGGCCAGAACGCCGTCGAGCGCGCTTTGGGCGCGCGCCGTCCCGGCAAAGGCCGCCGCCCCGGCCGCGGTCGCCGCACCCGCCAGGAAACGGCGCCGCGACATGCCTTCAAGCACCCGGTCGGACCTGCTCTTCGTCATGAAATCCCCTCGATACGTTTCTCGCCCGTTCGCGCAGACCCTTCCATAAGGGCCGCGTGGTAAACCAACCGGAAACAGGCGGCACACGAACTCGCGAGCGGAAGGCCGCGAGTGACATGGCCTTGAAAGCGCATCGAAATAGGGCGAAAGCGTGGATCAAAGGCGACGAGGCGGCGCCCCGCTCAAGAGTTTGGCGCCCTGTTGCCCAAACGCCCCGGAGACCCGGGCTTCTAACATGGAAAGGCCCTGCAACCGGGAGGCCGGTCGCAGGGCAAGTTGCAAGAGGCACGGACTGGAGGACGTGCCCGTCCCGCACGCCTTACAGGCGATACATGATCGAATCGTTCCAGAAGCGGTCGAGGCGCTGGAGGGACTTGTTCATCTTCTGAAACTCCCCCTCGTCGAGCCCGCCCACCTTGTCGATCGAGCCGATGTGGCGATCGTAAAGCTCGGCGACGATTTCGGCGACTTCGCGGCCGGCCTTGGTGAGCGAGACGCGCACCGCGCGGCGATCGACGCGAGACTTCTGGTGGTCGATGAAGCCCAGCTCAACCAGCTTCTTCAGATTGTAGGACACGTTCGAGCCGAGATAAAAGCCGCGCGAGCGCAGCTCGCCGGCGGTCAGGACCGCGTCGCCGATATTGAACAGGAGCAGGGCCTGGACGGCGTTGATGTCGGTGCGCCCGTTGCGATCGAACTCGTCCTTGATAACGTCAAGGAGCCTGCGGTGCAGGCGTTCCACCAGCTGGAGCGTTTCGAGATAGAGCGACTTCAGTTCCACCTTCTCGACCGGGGGCTGAATCTCGCGGCGGGCGGGCGTCGATGACATGAGAACGGCTCCGTTGTTGCTTGGCGTAGGTCTCTTTCGACCTCTTCTTGTGTCCCAAGCTACAGAACCCCTCTAAAATTCGACTTAAACGTCGGCGTTAACGAAATCTAGCCTTGGCCGTTTACGATTGTTGCTTAACAAGCCCTAACCGTGTTCGGTCGAATTTCGTCAGGACTGTCGCCGCGATTCGAAGTAGGCGACGATGCGGAGCATCGCGAGCAGCGCCAGCCCCGTGAGGTTCAGCGAAACCGGCAGAATGTCGGCGCCGAACAGCTGCGGAAAGGCGAAATGCATGGTCCCCTCGACCAGGGTAAGCAGCACCCAGATCACCGATCCCCAGGAGGCCAACATCCAAAGGCCGATGCCGGCCACGGGATAGAGCACCGCCAGCGTCGGCGCCGCGAAGCGCCACCAGACGGGCATCAGGTCGAAGCGCCAGAGCGGCCCGTCGAACACGCCGATCAGCCGCGCCCAGTAGAAGAGGCCCATGCCGAACAGGGCAAGCCCCGCGATCCGGCAAAGCCAGACCGTCAGGGCCCGGTTCAGCGTCTTCTCGCGGTCCTGTTTGAAGGGTTCGATCGTCATCGCTGGCGTCCGTCACCTCCCCGACGGACGCTCGAAACGTCGAAACTCGCTACTGCCATGCATCTGTCCCGTCTCGCGGCCGACCTTCAAACTCGGTCCGCCTTGCGCCAGAGGTAGACCATATCCCGGCGGGATGGCAGGGCGGACGCGATTTTTCCCGGTGCACGGTTTCGTCAGGCGGGTCCGGCCGCTAAAGAAGCCGTGAGAGTTCGAGGCAGGCCTTCGCCCCCTTCTCCGACGCCTGTTTGCCCGACATCAGCATGAGCGGCCCGACATGAAGAACGACATCACGCTTTCGCGCACCATCGATCAGGTCACCGGCGGCACGCGCCTTCGACGCCTGCGCCAGACGGAATGGGTTCGCCGCCTCGTGCGAGAAAGCGATGTCGGCGTCAACGACCTGATCTGGCCGATCTTCGTGCGCGAAGGCGAAGGTGAGCCGGAGCCCGTGCGCTCCATGCCCGGCGTGTTCCGCTATTCCGTGCGTGGCTGCGTCGATGCGGCCGAGCGCGCGGCCGGGCTCGGCATTCCCGTGATCGCCCTGTTCCCCTTCACCAACCCGGACCTTCGCGACGAAAACGGCACGCAGGCGCTGAACCCCGACAATCTCGTGTGCCGCGCCACGCGCGCCATCAAGGCCGCCGTCCCCGAGATCGGCATTCTCTGCGACGTCGCGCTCGATCCCTATACCAGCCACGGCCATGACGGGCTGGTTCGGGCGGGGCGCATTCTCAACGACGAGTCGGTCGAGGTTCTCTGCCGGCAGGCCCTGGTGCAGGCCGAGGCGGGCTGCGACATTATCGGGCCGTCCGACATGATGGACGGGCGCGTCGCCTGCATCCGCTCGGCGCTGGACGGCGCGGGGCTGCGCGACACGATGATCATGTCCTATGCCGCCAAATACGCATCGGCCTTCTACGGCCCGTTCCGGGACGCCGTCGGCTCCACCGGTGCGCTGAAGGGCGACAAGCGCACCTATCAGATGGACATGGGCAATCGCGACGAGGCTTTGCGCGAGGCCGCGCAGGACATTGCCGAGGGCGCCGACATGATCATGGTGAAGCCCGGCCTGCCCTATCTCGACATTCTCGCCAAGCTGGTCGAGGAATTCCGCATGCCGACCTTCGCCTACCAGACCTCGGGCGAATATTCCGTGATCATGGCGGCGGCCGAGAATGGCTGGATCGACGGCGACCGGGCGATGTTCGAATCGCTCCGGGCCTTCAAGCGCGCCGGCGCCAGCGGCATCCTCAGCTATTTCTCGCCGCGCGTCGCCGAGGCGCTCCAGCAGCGCTGAACCCGTTTCCGCAGCGCCGCGCCTGTTGAGTTTCGGCGGCGGGGTTCCCATTTCCTAGAGCGAAGGACATTGGAACCCCGCGCCCATGAGCAACACCGCCACCTACAATCCCGCCTCCACCTGGCTCGATGAGCCGCGCGCCTATCGCAGCGTGCGCACGCGCCGGAGCCTGGCCTTTCTGGTGGACTACACCATCGTCCTGATGCTCTGCGTCCCCGCCGTCTTCGTAATCGGCCTTCTCGGCGTGCTGACGCTGGGTCTTGGGTGGATGCTCTATGCGATTCTCTTTCCGCTGGTGGCGCTGCCCTACGTGACCTTCACGCTCGGCGGCGCGTCGCAAGCGACGCCCGGCATGCGGATGTTCGACCTGCGACTGGAGCGGCTGGACGGCAAGCCGGTGGACCCGGCGCTGGGCGCCGCGCACAGCATCCTCTTCTGGGCGGCCGGCGCTCTGACCTCGGGCTTCATCGTGCTGGTAGCGCTTTTCACGCCGCGCAAGCAGCTGTTGCAGGACCTCCTGCTCGGAACCGTGGTGGTGCGTCGGGGCTGAGAGTCCCTGCGTCGGAAAGGCCGTCCCTTACGGTCTTTCCAACACGTGCGTCAGGTCTCACATTGGTATGACAGGCCGGCGCGCTTCTTGCGCCGGCGGACAGACGACGAGGCGGTCGCAGATCCATGACGGCGCATCCCCAGACCCCGCAGTTCTTCCTGACCTCGCCTTCGACCTGCCCCTATCTTCCCGGCCAGCTCGAGCGGAAGGTGTTCACCCACCTTGTCGGACACAGGGCGCCCGATCTTTTGGATCTCCTGACTCAAGGCGGATTCCGCCGCTCGCAGAACATCGCCTATCGCCCGGCCTGCGAACGCTGCCGGGCCTGCATCTCGATTCGCATTCTGGTGGACGAGTTCCGGCCGACCAAGTCGATGAAGCGCGTCCGCCAGACGAATTCCGATCTGGTCGGCCGCATGGCCGAGGCGGAGCCGACCTCCGAGCAATATGCCTTGTTCCGCCGCTATCTCGACGCGCGTCACACCCATGGCGGCATGTCGGAAATGTCGGTGCTCGACTACGCCATGATGGTGGAAGACAGCCAGGTCGACACGCGGCTGATCCAGTATCGCCTCAAGGGGCCGGACTCCGCCTTCTCCACGCGCTCGGACGGCGACCTGAAGGCCGTGGCCCTGACCGACGTGATGGGCGACGGCCTGTCGATGGTCTATTCCTATTTCGACCCGGATGAGGCCGACCGGAGCCTGGGGACCTTCATGATCCTCGACCATATCGAGCGGGCGCGCGAGATGGGTCTGCCCTATCTCTATCTCGGCTATTGGGTCGATGGGTCCCGCAAGATGGACTACAAGATCCGCTACCAGCCGCAGGAGCATCTCCTGCCCAAGGGTTGGGAGCGCTACGACCCGCAGGCCCAGCGCCAGCCGGCGAGCCTCGAGGCGCCCGCCGAGCCAACTGCGGTCCCGCCGATCAGGTGAAGCGGCCGCTCTTCGGGAAGCCCTTGGGAACGAGGCGTCCGGCCTGCGCCCTGTCGCCGCGCCATTCCAAGAGATCGGCTTCCGAGCGCTGGTGCTGGCGACCGGCCGTGTCGGTCCAGGTCAGCCCTTCCGCCAAGCTGAAGATCTTGACGTCGAGCAGCCCGCCGTCGGCGTAACGCTGGAGGCGCACGCCCTTACCACGCAGCATTTCCGGCACCTGCGCCAGCGGGAAGACCACCATCTTGCGGTTCTCGCCCACCACGGCCACCATGTCGCCGGTGATGCGCTCGGCCTTGGCGAGGCGCGCCGGCTCACCGACGTTCAGCACCTGCTTGCCCTTGCGCGTGCCCGACACCAGTTCGACCTCCGGCACGACGAAGCCGTTGCCGTCGGTCGAGGCCAGAAGGCGCTTCTGCGCGGGGTCGGCGACGAAGCCGAGCACGAGATCCTGGTCGTCCTCCAGCTCGATCAGAAGGCGCATCGGATCGCCCTGCCCGCGCCCGCCCGGCAGCTTGTCGGCCGACAGCGTGAAGGCGCGGCCGTTGGTGGATAGGAACACGAGCTTGTCGGTGGTCAGCGCCGGGAAAGCGAATTTCAGCGAATCGCCCTCACGGAAGCCGAGCGTCGAAAGATCGACCCCGTGCCCCTTCATGGCGCGCAAAAAGCCCTTTTGAGACAGGACGACGGTGATCGGCTCCTTCTCGATCAAGGCGACGGCGATGTCGTCCAGCGAGCGCTCGGGCGCGTCGGCATAGACCGTGCGGCGCTTGCCGAGCTTGGTCTTCTTGGAGAAGGTCTCGCGGACCTCGCGGATCTCGCCGGCGACGCGCTGCCATTGCAGCTCCGCCGAGGCGAGCAACGCCTGCTTGTCGGCGCGCTCCTCCGAAAGCTGGTCGAACTCGCGCTTCAGCTCGAACTCCTCCAGCTTGCGCAGCGAGCGCAGGCGCATGTTGAGAATCGCCTCGGCCTGCATGTCGCTGAGCTCGAAGGTCCGCATCATGACCTGCTTGGGTTCGTCCTCCTCGCGGATGATGCGGATCACCTCGTCGAGATTCAGGAAGGCGATGATGTAGCCGGCCAGGATTTCCAGCCGTCGCTCGATCTGGTCGAGCCGATGCTGCGAACGGCGGATCAGCACCTCGCGCTGATGCGCCAGCCATTCGGTCAGCACCTCCTTCAGCGACAGGACCTTCGGCACCTTGCCACCCGACAGGACGTTCATGTTCAGCGGGATGCGCGATTCCAGGTCGGTCAGACGAAACAGCGATTCCATCAGGAGTTCGGGGTCGACCGTGCGGGATTTGGGCTCCAGCACGACGCGCACGTCCTCGGCCGATTCGTCGCGAATGTCGGCGAGAAGCGGCAGCTTCTTGGCCATGAGCAGGTCGGCGATCTTCTCGATCAGCCGCGACTTCTGCACCTGGAACGGAATTTCGGTGACCACCACGACATAACCGCCGCGCCCCTGCTCCTCGCGCTCCCACTTGGCGCGCACGCGGAACGAGCCGCGCCCCGTCGCGTAGGCCTCGCGGATCACCTCCGGCCCGTCCACCACGACGCCGCCGGTCGGAAAGTCCGGCCCCTGGATGAAACGCAGCAGCGTGTCGAGATCGGCCTCGGGCTGCTCGATGAGCTTGAGCGCCGCGTCGCAGATTTCGGCCGCGTTGTGCGGCGGGATCGAGGTCGCCATGCCCACGGCGATGCCCGACGCGCCATTGGCCAGGAGATTGGGGAAGGCGCCGGGGAGAACGATCGGCTCCTCGTCCTCCTCGTTGTAGGTCGGCTTGAAGTCGACGGCGTTCTCGTCGATGCCGCGCAGGAGGAGCGTCGCCACCTCCGTCATTCGCGCTTCGGTGTAGCGCATCGCGGCCGCGCTATCCCCGTCGATATTGCCGAAATTGCCCTGCCCGTCGATCAGGGGATAGCGGATCGAGAAGTCCTGCGCGAGGCGCACAAGCGCGTCGTAGATCGAGGCGTCGCCATGAGGATGGAACTTGCCCATCACATCGCCGACGATGCGGGCGCATTTCTTGTAGCCCTGGTCGGGGTCGAGCTTCAGAACGCGCATGGCGTGAACGATGCGTCGATGCACCGGCTTCAACCCGTCGCGCACGTCCGGCAGCGCGCGACCCATGATGGTCGATAGCGCGTAGGCGAGATAGCGCTCTTCCAGCGCCGTCTTGAGGTCGATCGGTTCGATGTCGCCGCCGTTGGCGGGAGGATCCACAGGCTTGCCCATGCGGGCTCGTTACCGCAAAGCCCGGCCGCGAACAAGGGAAGAACAAATCGGGACCAGAGCCTGCCGCCGGGGTCGGCAACCATGGGAAGACAAAGCCCGGGCGCGGGCTTACACTTGCGGTGGAATCGGCCATATTACGGCCGAGTTCATGCTTTGCATCAGCCAGGGCCGCCCCGTGCCGGCGCGATGCCTCGTTGATCCGTTCGAAAGGGTGTCTCCTTCATGACTGCTTCGCGCTCCCGCAGCCTTCTGGCGGGTCTCGCCCTGGTGCTCGCCGGTTCCTCGTCGGCCTTCGCAGTGGATGGGCAGGCCTTCGCCGATCGACTGAAAGCGGTCATGGCCGACCAGTCCACGACCCTCGCCTATACCGGCGTTTCCACGGACGACGACGACGTGGTTCTCAAGGGCGCGCAGGTCACGCCGAAGGGCGAGGGCGCGCAGCCCGTTTCGCTCGGGGACATTCGCTTCGAAACCGTGACGGGCTCGACGCCGGACGGCTGGCGCGTCGCCCGCGTGCAGCTTGCCGATGTCGACCAGAGCGAGGACGGCACGCGCGTCACCCTTTCGGGAATCGCCGCCGAGGGCATCCAGATCAAGGGCACCAACGACAAGGCGGCCGCCCTCTCGCCGATCTTCTTCGACCGCGCGCAGATCAACAATGTCGCGGTGGAGCGGCAGGGCAAGACCGTCGCGACCGTCGAGAACGGCCGGGTCGAGAATCTCCCGACGGCGGGCGGTGGATATCGCGCCAATTTCGGCATCGGGCGCTTCCTGCTGGACGCCACGGCCGCGAGCGATGGCCCCGACCCCTCGCCTCTCGTGGCGCTCGGCTATCCCCAGCTCACCGGCGATCTCACCGGCTCGGGCGCCTGGGACCCGGCGACCGGCGCGCTGACGCTTGATCCGCTGCAGCTGGAGGTCGACAATGCCGGCGCCCTGTCCTTCTCCTACACGATCACCGGCTACACGCCGAGCTTCATCCAGTCCCTCGCGCAGCTGTCCGACCAGATGAAGGCCTCGCAGGGCGCCAGTGACGGAACGGGTATGGCAGTGATCGGCCTGATCTCGCAGCTCTACCTTCGCTCGGCCGAGCTTTCCTTCACGGACCGCTCGCTGACCGGGAAGCTGCTCGACTACTATTCGGCTCAGAACAAACAGACTCGGCCGGAGCTGGTGGACCAGTTGGTCAGCGCCCTACCGCTGGCCCTGGCCTATCTGCAGAACCCCGAGTTCCAGGCGCAGGTGACGGCGGCTGTGCGGGACTTCCTGCAGAACCCGCGCACGCTCAACATCTCGATCGCTCCGCAGAACCCCATTCCCGCGACGCAGATCCTGGGCGCGGCCATGGGCGCACCGCAGACCTTGCCGCAGGTCCTGAACCTGTCGGTGCGTTCGGGCAACTAAACCTTTCCGGCTTTGGGAGACATGACGCCGCGTCCGGGAAACCGGGCGCGGCGTTTGCGTTCGGATGGGATGACCGACGCACCCCTTATTCTGACGCTCGACATGGACCCGGCGAGCTTCCAGCGCTTCGACACCGAGCGCCGCCGCTTCTTTCCGCCTGAGCGCAACGTCCTCGCCGCGCATCTCACGCTGTTCCATGCCCTGCCCGGCGCGGAGGAGCCTGGCATCGTCCGCCATCTCTCCACGCTGGCCGCCCGAACGGACGCGCTGCCGTTCACCGTGCCCGGGCTTCGCTCACTCGGACGAGGCGTAGCCTACGAGGTGGATTGCGACGGGCTTCTGGTGCTGCGCTGCGGCCTTGCAGCCGAGTGGAAACACTGGCTCACCCCGCAGGACGCGCAAGGGTTTCGCCCGCATGTGACGGTGCAGAACAAGGTTTCGCCGGACGAGGCGCGCAACCTTCTGGAGGCGCTGCGCGCGGGCTTTCAGCCCTTCGAAGGCTTGGGCACGGGCCTTCGTCTCTGGCGCTATCGCGGCGGCCCGTGGGAGGCAGTCGGCGCCTTTCCCTTCGCGGCGCGGGCGGCATGAAAAAGGGCGCAGAAGCGCCCTTTTTCGTCGATCATGGAAGAGGCCGGCTCAGGGCTTGGGGGCCTGCGGCATCGGGCGAAGCTGAAGCTCGCGCAGTTGCTGCGGCGCGGCCGGGGACGGCGCGTTCATCAGGAGATCGAAGGCCTGCTGGTTCATCGGGAACAGCGTGATCTCGCGCAGGTTCTTGGCGCCGCACAGAAGCATCACCACCCGGTCGATGCCGAAGGCGCAGCCGCCATGAGGGGGAGCGCCGTACTGGAACGCGCGGTACATGCCGCCGAAGCGATCCTCGACGTCCTGCTTCGACAGGCCGACCATCTCGAAGGCCTTGACCATCAGATCGGGCGACTGGTTGCGGATCGAGCCGGAAGCGATCTCGAACCCGTTGCACACCGCATCGTACTGATAGGCCTTGATGGTCAGCGGGTCCTGGCTCTCCAGCGCTTCCATACCGCCCTGCGGCATGGAGAACGGGTTGTGCGCGAAGTCGATCCGCTTCTCGTCCTCGTTGTATTCGAAGAAGGGAAAATCGACGATCCAGCAGCATTCGAACCGGTCGCGGTCGACGAGGTTCAGCTCCTCGCCAGCGCGCGTGCGCGCCTCGCCCGCGAACTTGTAGAACTTCGAGGGCTCGCCGGCGACGAAGAAGCAGGCATCGCCATCGCCGAGGCCCAGCTGGGCACGGATCGCGTCCGTGCGCTCGGGGCCGATATTCTTGGCGAGCGGCCCGGCGCCTTCCAGCGTCTCGCCTTCCTTGCGCCAGAAGATGTAGCCGAGGCCCGGTTGGCCCTGACCCTGCGCCCAGGAATTCATACGGTCGCAGAAGGCGCGGCTGCCGCCGGTCTTGGCCGGGATCGCCCAGACCTCGACCTTCGGGTTGGCGGCGATCATGCCTGCGAAGACCTTGAAGCCCGAGCCCGCGAAATGCTCGGTGACGGCCTGCATCTCGATCGGGTTGCGCAGGTCCGGCTTGTCGGAGCCGTATTTGCGGATCGCGTCGTCATAGGCGATGCGCGGCCACTCCTTGGTGACCGGCTTACCTTCGGCGAACTCCTCGAAGATCTGGGTGATGACCGGGGTCATCGTGTTCCAGACATCGTCCTGCGTGACGAAGCTCATCTCCATGTCGAGCTGATAGAACTCGCCCGGCAGGCGGTCGGCGCGGGGGTCCTCGTCGCGGAAGCAGGGCGCGATCTGGAAGTAGCGGTCGAAGCCCGCCACCATCAGAAGTTGCTTGTACTGCTGGGGCGCTTGCGGCAGCGCATAGAAACTGCCGGGATGGATGCGGCTCGGCACGAGGAAGTCGCGCGCCCCTTCCGGCGAGGAGGCCGTGAGGATCGGCGTCGTGTACTCGGCAAAACCGGCACCCGACATTTCGCGGCGCATGGCGGCGATGATCTGCGTGCGCTTGACGATGTTCTTGTGCAGCGTGTCGCGGCGCAGATCGAGGAAGCGGTATTTGAGGCGCACGTCTTCCGGGTAGTCCGGCTCGCCGAAGACCGGCAGCGGCAGTTCCTGCGCCTGCGCCAGAACCTCGATCTCGCGGGCGAAAATCTCGATCTCGCCAGTCGGCAGCTTGGTGTTGACCGTCTCGGGCGTGCGGGCCTTCACCTCGCCGTCGACGCGGATCACCCATTCCGAGCGCACCGTCTCGGCGGTCTTGAAGGCCGGGGACTCGGGGTCTACGACGATCTGCGTCAGGCCGTAGTGATCGCGCAAGTCGATGAACAGAAGCCCGCCATGGTCTCGCACGCGGTGGACCCAGCCCGACAGGCGAACGGTCTGGCCGACCTCGGACGGGCGCAGGGCGGCGCAGGTGTGGCTGCGATAGCGGTGCATGGCGATCTTTCTCCGAGCCTCGGGATGGGCGAGGCGCTCCGTGGCCGCGCCCTCAAGGACGCCACCTGTTTTTGCGCGGGAAAAGCACATCAAGCGCCCGCCCTGTCAAGTTTTGCGCGCAAGCGCGGCTTTCCTTCGCGCTCGCGCATCGTTTAAGGATCGAAGCATGGAGCCGATCACCACCACCGCCGCCCTTTCCGATGCCTGCCGCACCCTCGCCCGGGCCGAGTTCGTCACCGTGGACACCGAGTTCATCCGCGAGACCACGTTCTGGCCCGAGCTCTGCCTCATCCAGATGGCGTCCGACGAGCTCGCCGTGCTCGTGGACCCGCTGGCCGAGGGAATCGACCTCAAGCCCTTTTTCGAGCTGATGGCCGATCCGTCGGTTCTCAAGGTCTTCCATGCCGCGCGGCAGGATCTCGAAATCATCCACAAGCTCGGCGGGCTCATTCCCGCGCCGCTGTTCGACACGCAGGTCGCCGCCATGGTCTGCGGCTTCGGCGAGTCGATCGCCTACGACCAGCTCGTCGCCCGCACCACCAAAGGCCATATCGACAAGACCTCGCGTTTCACCGACTGGCGCCGCCGGCCGCTCTCCACCGAGCAGCTGGAATACGCGCTGGGCGACGTGACCTATCTCCGCGACGCCTATCGCTTCCTCGCCAAGGCGCTGGCGGTGGAGGAGCGCGAGAGCTGGCTTGCCGACGAGATGGCCATCCTGTCCGATCCCGGCACCTACGACATCCACCCCGACGACGCCTGGAAGCGCCTCAAACTGCGCATCCGCAAGCCGATCGAGCTGGCGGTGCTCAAAGAGATCGCCGCCTGGCGCGAGCGCGAGGCCCGCACGCGCGACCAGCCGCGCTCGCGCGTTTTGAAGGACGACGCGCTCTACGAGATCGCCCAGCAGCAGCCGCGCGACGAACAGGCGCTGTCGCGGCTTCGCACGGTGTCCAAGGGCTTCGAGCGCTCCTCGGCGGGCCGCGAGATCCTGGCCGCCGTCGCGCGCGCCAACGCCATTCCGAAGGCGCAGCTGCCTCCCATCCCCAAGCCCCCGGCCCTGCCCGAAGGCACGGCGGCGGCGGTGGAGTTCCTGCGCGTTCTCCTCAAGATCGTGGTGGAGGAGCGCGGCGTCGCCGGTCGCCTGATCGCCTCGAGCGACGATCTAGAGAAGCTCGCTGTGGACGGCGACAAGGCCGACGTGCCGGCGCTCCAGGGCTGGCGGCGAGACCTGTTCGGCGCCCGCGCGCTGGAACTTCTGGCCGGTCGCACGGCGCTGGTCTACCGCAATCGCAAGGTCGAGATCGTTCAGCTCTGAACGAAAAAAGGGCGGTGCCCATGGCACCGCCCCTTCTCAAATCACACTCGCGTCGCGCTCAGCGCACGTCGAAGCGCAGCGTGCGCTCCACGACCTTCGCGAACGCCTGAAGGCGCGCGTCGGGGCGCTCGCCGAGCAGCGGCTCCAGATCGCGCGGCACCACGAGCGAGAAGCCGCCGCGCGGGTCTTGCTTCCAATAAAGGCGGCCGAGAACGCCGGGCATGGCCGCAGTCAGCAGGTAGCTGACCCGGAACAGCGAGGCGAGAACGCGCGCGAGATAGAGAAGGCGCGGGTCGAGCACGCTGCCGATGGATTCCAGGACACCCGCGTCGAACTCGCCCTCGTAACGATAGTAGTTGGCGAGCGCGAGATAGACGCGGCCGGGATGGTCCACCGCCGGGATGTTGGCGTTCACGATGATCGACAGGCTCTGGCGGCCGCGATAGTCGGGATGAGCGCGCCAGGAAATATCGGTCAGCAGACAGGCCGCCTTGCGCAGGCGCGATTCGTAGAGCGTCTCGTTGATCGACAGCGCCTCGAAGGTGCGGGTCGACCAGTCCACCAGTTCCTCGTTGTGGATGGGCGAGCGCGAGCGCAGGAAGGACAGCTCGATCGCCGATTCCAGAAGCGGGTCCCGCGCCTTCTCGTCTTCGCTGAGGCGCGAATGAAGATAGCCTTCGCGCACGCCATAGGCGGACAGCACGATTTCGGACGGCTTCAGCTGAGAGATCACCGCCTGCATGGCGACGGCACCGAAGGCGAGCAATTGCCGACGATTGCGCGAGATCGCCCCGATGCCCGGCAGCTTGTCCGGGTCGTTCTTTGCGACATTGGCGAGGAAGCTCTCGACCTCCGCGGGCCGCACCCGGTAGCCATGCATGACATGGACGGGATAATTCGACTGCTCCATGTGCAGCTTGAACAGGTTCCGCCACGTGCCGCCCACGGCATAGAAGGGCCGCCCGGCGGCGATCGCCGCGAAGTCCGAGTTCGCCACATGGCTCTCGGCAATGGAGCGCGCCTTCGCAATGTCGTTGCCCGAGAGGTCCTGCAGGCGCAGGCCGCCCAGGGGCATGGTGATGCCCTTGCCGATCCGTCCGTCGGCGACCTCGACGATCTCCAGGCTCCCGCCACCAAGATCCCCGGCGATGCCGTTCGGCGCATGGAAGCCGGCGATCACGCCTTCGGCCGCGTAATGCGCCTCGTCGGCGCCCGAAAGTATGGTGATGGGGCAGCCGAGCGCGGCTTCCGCGGCGGCCACGAAGTCCGGTCCGTTCGCCGCCTCGCGCGCGGCGGCGGTGGC
Source organism: Aureimonas sp. AU40 (assembly GCF_001463785.1). NCBI lineage: Bacteria > Pseudomonadati > Pseudomonadota > Alphaproteobacteria > Hyphomicrobiales > Aurantimonadaceae > Aureimonas > Aureimonas sp. AU40. The sequence continues at coordinate 140,950 of NZ_BBWL01000041.1, read as the reverse complement.
GATCGGATGGATCTCGGTCACGCCGCTCTGGTCGCATAAGGTGCGGAACCGCCGCAGCGCGGCGAGCGCGCTGGCGACGGACTTGTCGTCCAGCCGGTTGGTCTGCGCGATGCCGCGCCCCAGACCGCTCAGGACTTTTTCGTTGAAGAGGGTGGTCGGGGCCCGGACATTGCCCTCGTAGATCACGAGTCGAACCGAGTTCGATCCGATATCGACCACCGCCACCGGAGCACGGCCGGGAATCCGGCCGTGCGGGTGGAGAAGATCAATCGAAGCGTGAGTGCTCGGCACGCTGCCTTGCGATGAGCTTGGGTGCATTCGACTTCAGGGCCTTCCCCCGACCCGAGAGGCTCGGATTGGTCATGAAATAGCGCTGGGCGTTGAACGGCTGCTCACCCTCGGAAGGCGCGATCCGTCGCGACGTACCGTCGGCAAGGACGGACCAGCTCTGTTGATTGTCGAGAATATTGGCGAGCATGATCTGCGACAGGACCTGGCTGTGGACGGTGGGCGTCGTGATCGGGATCAAGGTTTCCACTCGCCGGTCCAGGTTGCGCGGCATCATGTCCGCCGAACCCATGTAGACGATCGCCTTTTCCGAAGGCAAGCCGTGCCCCGCGCCGAAGCAGAAGATGCGGCTGTGCTCCAGGAAGCGGCCGACGATCGACTTGACGCGGATGTTCTCCGACAGGCCGGCCACGCGCGGCTTGAGGCAGCAGATGCCGCGCACCACGAGATCAATCTCGACGCCGGCCTGGCTCGCCCGATAGAGCGCGTCGATGATCTGCGGGTCGACCAGCGAGTTCATCTTCATCCAGATCTGGCCCGGACGCCCCGCCTTTTCGTGCTCGATCTCCTCCTCAATATGCTGAAGGATGCGCTTGCGCAGCGAGAGCGGCGACATGGCGAGCTTACGTAGCTCCGTCGGCTCGGCATAGCCGGTGATGTAGTTGAAGATATGCGCGACATCGTAGGCGATGTCGGGATCGATCGTGAAGTAGCTGAGATCGGTGTAGATCTTGGCCGTGATCGGATGGTAGTTGCCCGTCCCCACATGGACGAAGGAGGTCAGCTTGCCTTCCTCCCGGCGCACCACGAGCGAGAGCTTGGAGTGGGTCTTCTTCTCGATGAAGCCGAAGACGACCTGCACGCCGGCCCGCTCGAGATCGCGCGCCCAGCGGATATTGGCCTCTTCGTCGAAGCGCGCCTTCAACTCGACCAGCGCCGTCACCGACTTGCCAGACTCGGCGGCGTCGATCAGAGCGCGCACGATCGGCGAGTCGTTGGAGGTGCGGTAGAGCGTCTGTTTGATGGCGACGACGTCGGGGTCCCGCGCGGCCTGGCGCAGGAACTGCACCACCACGTCGAAGCTCTCGTAGGGGTGGTGGATGACGATGTCCTTTTCGCGGATGGCCGCGAAACAATCGCCATTGTGCTCGCGAATCCGCTCGGGAAAACGCGGGATGTAGGGGTCGAACTTCAGGTCGTCGCGCGGCAGCTTGACGATCTGCGAGACCGAATCCAACGCCAAGAGGCCGTCCATCACGGAGATGCGATTTTCCGCGACGCCGAGTTCGCCGGCCACGAAATTGCGCAGCGATTCCGGCATGACATGGTCGAACTCGATACGGATCACCGAGCCGCGACGGCGCCGCTTCAGGGCCGTCTCGAATAGACGCACGAGATCCTCGGCCTCTTCCTCGACCTCGATATCGGAGTCGCGGATGATGCGGAACGTGCCCTGACCCTTTACCCGGTAGCCGGGGAACAGCTTGGAGATGAAGGTCGCGACGACGCTTTCGAGCGGTACGAAACGCGCCTCGCCCTCTTCCGTCAGCGGCAGTTCCACGAAGCGCTGGAGCGCCACGGGCAGGCGCAGAAGCGCGTTCATCCCTTGCGAATCACGCTCGCGAACGAGCGACAGGGCCATGGTGAAGCCGAGATTGGGAATGAAGGGGAACGGGTGCGCGGGGTCGACCGAGAGCGGCGTCAGGACGGGGAAGATCGACTCATTGAAATGGCGCTCCAGCCAAGCCCTGTCCTCGCGCTTCACGTCGCCCGCCCCGACGATCGAGATGCGCGCGGCGCGCAGGTCCTTCACCAGCGAGGCGAGCGAGGCCTGCTGGTCCTGCTGCAGGCTGGTGACTTCGGCCAGGATACGATCGAGCTGCTCCTGCGGCAGCAGCCCATCCATGCTGCGCACCTCCACCTTTTCACGGACCTGACCGGCGAGGCCGGCGACGCGCACCATGAAGAACTCGTCCAGATTGCCGGCCGAGATCGACAGGAAGCGCACGCGCTCCAGAAGCGGATGCGCGGTGTTCTGCGCTTCTTCCAAGACGCGGCGGTTGAACTGGAGCCAGGAGATTTCGCGGTTCACGTAGCGGTCGGACGGCAGTTCGCTGACGGCGGGCTCGGCTGCCGGCTGCGACACCGGGATGATGCCGATCGCTTCCATTAGCGGCTGATCGGGCAAAGGCTCGTCGTCGAAGCCTTCCGATTCGAGCTGGTCTTCCTGATCGAGTTCCGAGGCTTCGAGAGCGTCGTCCCGCTCGCCCGCGCCGTCCATGAAGGCGCCCAGCCCTTCGGCTGCGTCCTTGGCGGGCTCCGCCTGGGTCTGGCTCTGCGGATTCTCGGGAGTGATCACGTCGCTCATGCTCAGCCGTCGCCTCAAAAGATACAGTTGGATATTGCCTTAGGGGACCTGCGCGACTGTTTCATGACTGCCGCGCCCTTTCCTCTTCCATTTCCGTCAAGATGCGCCCGACGAGCGCGCGGGACATGCGCTCCTTGGACGCCAGGGCCTCCAGATCAAGGCGGCGGATCAGCTCCGCCGCCGCCTCCAGGGAGCGCTCCATGCGCGCCACGGCATAGTCGATCAGCTTGGGCTCAAGCTCGATCTGCCGATCGGCGGCGAGTTTCATCAGGACGCCGGAGAGCAGCATCTCGTCGGGCGCGAGAAGATCCACCACCGTCGCCGCCCGAAGGCGCGACAGGAGATCGGGCAGTTGGAAAGGCAGCGCGGAGGCCGGCAGGCGCGACGTCAGAAGCACGCTGCCGCCGCCGAGCCGGGCCGCGTTCAGGAGTTGGAACAGCTCGGTCTCGTCGAAACCCGCGCGATCGACATCCTCCACCAGCACGGCGAAGGGCGTCTGGCTGATGAGCGTCGAGGCCGGCTCGCCCGGAAGAAGCGGCGTCGCGCCGGCCATCTCGGCCCAGGCCGTGGCGAGATGCGTCTTGCCCGACCCCACCGGGCCGACCACGAGCAGCACGGGATGCGGCCATTCCGGCCAAGCGTCGATCGCCCCTGCGGCCAGGGCATTGCCTTCGCCCACGACGAGATCATCCCGCGCCAGCGAAGGGGTCGGCGACAGATCGAAGGGGATCTGCGAGGGAGGCCGCGCGGTCAAACCGAGCGTCCCGACTTCGGGTCGAACTGGTTCTTGAGCGCGAGTTCCAGATTGCCTCCCTCGATTTCCTTCGGGGCGCCGACCTCGATCGAACGCCCGAAGTACATCTCGCTTTCCAGATATTTATGAATGGCAAAGCGCACGAGAACCCCGACGGCGGCCGCCGCCGGCACCGCCATCAGCAGCCCGACAAAACCGAAGATGGCGCCGAAGGCGAAAAGCGCGAACATCAGCCAGACCGGATGCAGGCCGACCGAGGCGCCGACGAGCTTGGGCTGGAGGATGTTTCCTTCCACGAACTGGCCGGTGAAGAAGACGCCCGCCGTGGCCGCGACCCAGATCCAGTCCGGTGCGAACTGGACCAGCGCGACGCCGACGGCGACGATCAGCCCGATGGCCGACCCGACATAGGGAACGAAGGAGATGATGCCCGCGAAGAAGCCGATCAGCAGCCCGAAATTGAGGCCCACCAGCGTCAGTCCCACTGCGTAATAGGTGCCGAGAATGAGGCAGACGCTGCCCTGCCCGCGCACGAAGCCGGCGACGGCGCGATCGATCTCGCGCGCCAGCCGGCGCACGGTGCCGACATGCTGGCGCGGCACGAGCGCGTCGATCTTGGCGATCATCCGGTCCCAGTCGAGCAGGAGATAGAAGGCGACGACGGGCGTCACCACGAAGAGCGAGATGAAGTTGACGACCGCGAGGCTGGACGACCAGAGCGAGGCGACCAGCGCCGTCGTGTAGCCGGAGAGCTGGCGCACCAGCGTCTGGAAATCCTGCCGCAGGGTCTGATCGTCGCCATTGAAGAAGCGCGAGAGCGAGCCGGTGCGAAGCTCCAGCGCCAGTTCCTGCAGCCGGCCGAGATATTGCGGCAGGCGGTCGGCGAAGCTCGAGACCTGTCCGCCGATCACCGGCACGACGATCAGGATCACCAGCGCGATGACGATCACGAAGGCGACCAGGATCAGAAGGCTGGCGGCCAGCCGCGACAGTCCGCGCCGCACCAGCCAATCGGCGATCGGGTCGAGGAAATAGGCCATGACCATGCCCAGCACGAAGGGCAGCAGAATGCCCCGGAACAGCCAGAGCGAAAGGCCGAGGGCCAGCGCCGCCAGACTCCAGAAGAGGACCTGGCGTTTCAGGAGCTTGGCGCGATCATGGACCATCGAAACTGGGCTCCGAAGCGCGAACCGGCGCCGGTGGCGGCCGGCGCGGAACGGCCGGGACTTCGAGATAGGCAGCCGCTCGGTAGGGGGTCAAGCCCTCCGCCCGGTCCTGTGCAGATGGGGGAAAACCAGGGCGCGGCAAGCACAAGGCCCACCGAACGCCCCGCTCGTTTACCTCGCCTTAACCCAGGCGCGCCGCCGCTTCGCCGGATCGGGCGCCGGATGGCCTCTTTCGCGCGCAGAATTGCATTGCGGCCTTGCACGGAAAGTCTTGCCCGCGCGGTTCGATCATGCGAACTCGCCCCAAAGGGGAAAAGCTGCCATGACCGCCGAAACCACGAACGGTTTGACCTATGCCGAAGCCGGCGTCGACATCGACGCGGGCAACGAACTCGTCCAACGCATCAAGCCGCTGGTGCGCTCCACCCGCCGCCCCGGCGCGGACGGGGAGATCGGCGGGTTCGGCGGCTTGTTTGACCTGACGGCGGCGGGCTTCAAGGACCCCGTTCTGGTCGCGGCCAATGACGGCGTCGGCACCAAGCTGAAGATCGCGATCGACACCGGCCGGCACGACACGATCGGGGTAGATCTCGTCGCCATGTGCGTCAACGATCTCGTCGTGCAGGGCGCCGAGCCGCTGTTCTTTCTCGACTATTTCGCGACCGGTAAGCTGGACCCCGCGCAGGGCGAGGCGATCGTCGCGGGCATCGCGGACGGTTGCCGGCAGGCCGGCTGCGCGCTGATCGGCGGCGAAACCGCCGAGATGCCAGGCCTCTACGCGGAGAAGGACTACGACCTCGCGGGTTTCGCCGTGGGCGCGGCCGAGCGCGGGCGTCTGCTGCCGAGCGCCGAGTTGACGGCAGGCGACGTGATCCTCGGCCTTGCCTCCTCCGGCGTTCATTCCAACGGCTATTCGCTGGTGCGCCGCATCGTGGAGCAGGCGGGCGCCGCCTATGACGCCCCCGCCCCGTTCGACGCCACGCGCACGCTGGCCGAGGCTCTCCTTGAGCCGACGCGCATCTACGTGAAGCCGCTTCTGGCCGCGATCCGCGCCGGCGACGGCGTCAAGGCGCTGGCACACATCACCGGCGGCGGCTTCCCCGAGAACATTCCGCGCGTGCTGCCCGAGCATCTTCGGGCCGACATCGATCTTCAAGCCGTCGCCGTGCCGCCGGTCTTCGGTTGGCTGGCGCGCCAGGGCGGCGTCGCCGAGGCCGAGATGCTGCGCACCTTCAATTGCGGCGTGGGTATGATCGTCGTGGTCGCCGAAGCAGAGGCCGAGGCGGTCGCCGCCATTCTGCGGAGCGAGGGCGAGAGCGTCTTCCCGCTCGGCCGCATTCTGCCGCGCGAGGGCGAGCTTGCCGTCACCTTCAACGGAACGCTCGCCCTGTGAGCGAGACCTTGCCCAAGAAGCGCGTCGCGGTCCTGATCTCGGGCCGTGGCTCCAATATGAACGCTCTGTTGCAGGCGACCGACTTCGCCGGCTTTCCCGGCGAGATCGTCGCCGTCCTGTCCAATAAGGCGGATGCGGGCGGCCTGCGGACGGCCGAGGCGCGCGGCATCGCCACCGTCGCCATCAGCCACAAGGGCTTCGGCTCGCGCGAGGCGCATGAAGAGGCGCTGATCGAGGCACTGGACGCGTTTCGGCCCGATGTCGTCTGCCTTGCCGGCTATATGCGGCTACTGACGCCTCGCTTCGTCGGCCATTACAGCGGGCGCATGATCAACATTCATCCCTCGCTCCTGCCGCTTTTTCCCGGCCTGCACACGCATGAACGGGCGCTGGAAGCGGGCATGCGCCTCCACGGCTGCACAGTGCATTTCGTGACCGAAGACATGGACGAAGGGCCGGTCATCGCGCAGGCCGCGATCGCGATCGAGCCGGGCGACACCCCGGACAGCCTCTCCGCCCGCCTTCTTACCGCCGAGCATCGACTCTATCCGCATGCGCTCCGGCTGGTGTTGGACGGGCAGGTGCGGATGGAAGGCGGCCGCGCCGTCTTTGCGCATCGCGACGCTGCGCCGGATGCAACGCCCGCCTCGATCCTGGTTTCGCCTTTCGCCTGAAAGACTCGGCCGCTGGTGCGATCCCGCGGCCGATGGTTCTCAGAGAGCCCGAACCCAGACGTGATTGTCGTGAAAAGCCGCCCCGCCGAAGGGCGCCGCCGGATCGGCCCCGGTCAGGACATTGATCCCCTCGCCGCGCTCGAAGGCGCCGTTCGGCCAGAGCCCTTCGTGGATGAGAACGCCGGCCTTGGCCGCCGCGTCCACCTTCAGGGGCAGGACCACTTCGCCGCGCCGATTTCCGATCTCCACCCGCTGCCCGTCGATCAATCCCAGCCGCTCGGCATCGTCGGGATGCATCTTCAGCTCGGGCTTTCCTTCCCGCTTTCGCGAGCCGTCGGTCTCGGCGAAGGTCGAGTTCAGGAATTGGCGCGCGGGGGGCGTGGCGAGACGGAACGGATGGTCCGCATCGGCCTCCTCGATCAGCTCGGCATGGTCGGGAAAGCTCGGCAGCTTCTCCACCGGCCCGAGCAGGCCCATGGATTCGGGCGGCCGGTTGGGGGCCGAGAGGCCCGCCCAGTCGACACGGAAGCGGAAGCGTCGGTCCGGCGTCTTGAAGCCGCCGATGTAATGCGCCTCCTCGAAGCCGGGCTGCACGTCGAGCCAGCGTTCGGCCTCCAGCCGGTCCAAGCCCTCGTAGCCGCTGCGAAGCAGGAGATCGTCGATCAGCTGGCGTTCGGTCAGCCCGAACCCCGGCCGGTCGGCGACGCCGAGCCGCTTGGCGAGTTCCTCCACCACGAAATGGTTGGTGCGCACCGTGTCTGGGGCGTCGATCAGCTTGGGGCCGAACAGGATGTGGCTCTGCCCCCCGCCGCGATAGATGTCGTCATATTCCATCGAGGTCGCGGCCGGCAGAACGAGATCGGCGAGTCGCGCCGTGTCGGTCATGAACTGCTCGTGGACCGCGACGAAGAGATCCTCGCGTAGCAGGCCGAGCACCACGTCGCGCTGCTCGGGCGCGACATTGGCTGGGTTCGTGTTCTGCACCAGCATCGCCGTGACCGGCGGCCCGCCGGCCAGCGCGCCGGCATCGCCCGTCAGCACCGCGCCGATGCGCGACTGGTCGAGATGCCGGATCGAAGAGTCCTCGTCGCCGAGACCTTCGATCAGCGCCTTGTCGAAACGCCAGAGCGCGCCGTTGTTGTGGAAGGCGCCGCCGCCTTCGACCTGCCAATGGCCATAGACGGTCGGCACCGAGAGCGCGGCATGCATGGCGACCGCGCCGTTGCGCTGGCGCGAGAAGCCGTAGCCGAGGCGGAAGAAAGTCCGCTTGGTGCGGCCAATCAGGGCGGCGAACCGTTCGATCTCGTCGACGGACAGGCCGGTGATGGCGCTCGCCCAGGCCGGCGTGCGGCTTTGTAGATGGGCCTCCAGCCCGGCCGGATCGTCGCCATATCGCGCGAGATAGGCCCGGTCGGCCGTGCCGTCGCGAAAGGCGATGTGCATGAGCGCGCAGGCCAGCGCCCCGTCCGTGCCCGGCCGCAGCTTCAGCGCGATGTCGGCCTGTTTCATGGTCGGGTTGTCGTAGATGTCGATCACGACGATCGGGGCGCCGCGCTCCTTTCGGGCGCGGATCGCGTGGGTCATGACGTTGACCTGCGTCGCCACCGCATTGGTGCCCCAGATCACCACGCAGTCGGATTGGGCCATCTCGCGCGGATCGACCCCAGCCAGATGCCCCGTCCCGGCGACGAAACCGGTCCAGGCCAGATTGGTGCAGATCGTGTCGAACTCGCCGCTATAACGCTTGGCGTGGCGCAGCCGGTTGATCCCGTCGCGCTGCACGAGACCCATCGTCCCCGCATAATAATAGGGCCAGACCGACTCCGAGCCGTGTTGCGCTTCGGCTTTGAGGAACTTCTCGGCGACGAGGTCCAGCGCGTCGTCCCAGCCGATCTCGCGCCAGCCACCCTCGCCCTTGGCGCCGACGCGCTGCAAAGGCTTCAGGAGCCGGTCGGGATGGTGGACGCGCTCGGCATAGCGGGCGACCTTGGCGCAGATCACGCCCGCCGTGTAGCTGTTGCCCTCGGCGCCACGCACGCGGCCGATGCGGTTGGGAGCCAGGATCTCCACCTCGAGCGCGCAGGTCGAGGGGCAGTCGTGCGGGCAGGCGGTGAAGCCGATCTTGGGCGGGACGTGCTGGTTCATGGCGCGATCCTATCGCATGGGGCGCGAGCGACCCCAATTCAATTTGCGAATGCGAACCATGAAAATGAGGCCGCCCCTTTCGCGGGAGCGGCCTTTCCGAACCTGAGATCAGGCGGCGTGGGCGTAGCGCGCCACTTCCTCGGGCGTCAGCGAGGGGTAGTCGGTGTAGCCGTGCTCGTCGCCGCCGTAGAACGTGTTCTGATCCCACTCGTTGAGCGGGGCGCCGATGCGCAGGCGCGCCACGAGGTCGGGATTAGAGATGAAGAGCTTGCCGAAGCAGACGAGATCAATCTCGCCCGCGTCGAGACGCTGCTTGGCGAGGTCCACGTCGTATTCGTTGTTGCCCATATAGGTGCCGTGAAAACGCTGGCGCAGGGCGTGATAGTCGAACCCGTCCTTGCCCCGGTCGCCGCCGGTCTGCCCCTCGATCACATGAAGATAGAGCAGCCCGCGCTTGTCGAGTTCCTCGACATAGGCGTTGAAGAGCGTCTGCTGGTCGCTCTCGCTGGAGCCGCCCATCACGGTGACCGGCGAAATGCGGATGCCGACATGCGCCTTGTCCCAGGCCGCGACCACCGCGTCCACGACTTCGAGAGGCAGGCGCATCCGGTTCTCGATCGAGCCGCCGTAGCGGTCCGTGCGCGTGTTGGTGCCGTCGCGCAGGAACTGGTCGAGCAGGTAGCCATTGGCCGAATGGACCTCGACGCCGTCGAAGCCGGCCGCGCGGGCGTTGCGCGTCGCCTTCACGTAGTCCTGAATCAGGCGAGGAAGCTCAGCTTCCTCCAGCGCGCGCGGCTCGACATGGTCCTTGAAGCCTTCTTCCGTGAAGGCCTTGCCGCTCGGCTTCACCGCCGAGGGCGCCACCGGCAGAGCGCCGCCCGGCTGAAGGTCGGGATGCGAGATGCGGCCGACATGCCAGAGCTGAAGAACGATCTTGCCGCCTTCGGCATGCACGGCGTCCGTCACCTTCTTCCAGGCCGTCACCTGCTCGTCGGAATAGATGCCGGGCGTCCAGGCATAGCCGCGCCCCTCGACGGAAATGTTCGTGGCCTCGGAAATGATGAGGCCGGCGCCCGCCCGCTGGCGGTAGTATTCGACATGCATCTCTTTCGGCACGCCGTCCGGCGTGGCGCGTGATCGCGTCAGCGGTGCCATGACGGTTCGGTTCGAAAGATGCAGGGGCCCCAGATCGAACGATTCGAAGAGCTTGGTATGGGCCATGGAAAATCCTTTGCGATCGTTTCGCGCGAAGCCGCGCTATCGGCTATCAGAAGCGGATATGGGGGTTCGGGTTCCGCACTGCGGTATGCGACCTGTGAACGCTGCGTCTTCGAAACGGGAAAGAGAACGACGTGAACTACCGCCACGCCTTTCATGCCGGAAACTTCGCCGACGTGGTGAAACACGCCCTGTTCTGCCGGCTGATCGGCTATCTCCAGCGCAAGGAGAAGCCGTTCCGCGTCATGGACACCCATGCCGGACGTGGCCTCTACGATCTCGACGCCGACGAGGCGCGGCGCACGGGCGAGGCCGTGGAAGGCATCGATCGGCTCGTCGCCTCCCCCGCCTGGGACGACCCGCTTCTGGCCGAGTATCGCGCGGCGGTGGAAGCGGCGCGGGCGCGCTTTGGCACCGACACCTATCCCGGCTCGCCCCTGATCGCGCGCCAGCTCCTGCGCCGGCAGGACCGGCTCAGCGCCTACGAGCTGCATCCCGTGGACGCCGGGGCGCTGGGCGAGCTCTTCGCTGGGGACAGCCACGTGAAGGCGATCGAGCTCGACGGCTGGCTGGCGCTCGGCGCCCACGTGCCGCCGAAGGAAAAGCGCGGGATCGTGCTGATCGACCCGCCCTTCGAGCGCACCGACGAGATCGAGACGATCGTGGAGCAACTGGCGCGCGCGCATGCGCGCTGGCCGGGCGGCGTCTATGCCGTCTGGTATCCGATCAAGCGGCCGGCCCAGCATCGACGCTTTCATGATCTGCTGCGCGAAAGCGGCATTCCCAATATCGTCGCGGCCGATTTCCGTCGCGAGCCGCACACGGCCGAAGAACGGCTGGTCGGCACCGGTCTCGTGGTCGTGAACCCGCCCTATACGTTCGCGGCGGAGGCGGAGGCGATTTTTGCCTTGCTCCAACCCGTCCTCACCCTTTCGCCGGGTGCGGAATGTGGCATTCATGTGCTGGCCGAAGAATGATTCGGTGCAATATGATGGCGAACTGATGATTCCCGCGCGCCACCCCGCCCGCATCCGAGGAAGCCGCACCATGCGCCGACACCTTTCCGCCCTTGTCAGCCTCGCGGCCTGCGCCGCCAGCACCGCCCCCGCCTTCGCGGCCGACTACTATCAGGCGCCCGCCGAGCGGGCCGTGGTGGTGACCAACGCCCTCGTGCCGGCCTGCGAGAACCCGCGCGTGCTAGCGCAGGTCGAAGACCAGTTCGAATACGGCGCGCCGAACACCGTCCACGCCGCGCTCCAGGTCGTGGAATTTTCCGGCCTCTACGAGAAGGCCTACCAGCCCCGCGCCGGCACCAAACTGATCGAGCGGCGCTATTGCCAGGGCACGGCGCTGATCTCGTCCGGCGAGCATCGCACGCTCTACTACGTCATCGAATATCCGATGGGCTATGCCGGGGTCGGCTGGCGCGCGGAAGGCTGCGTTCTCGGCCTCGACCCGTGGAAGGTCTACGGCGCGAACTGCGAATCGCTTCGCCGCTTCTGACCGGAGCCGTCATGCGCCTGCTTTATTCCAAGCCTTCGCCCTATTCGTCGAAGGTGCGCATGTCCGCGCATCTTTGCGGCCTCACGCTCGACTGCGTGCCGACCGACACCGGTGCGGAGGGAGACGACCTCCTGTCCACCAACCCGCTCGGCAAGATTCCCGCGCTGGAGCTGGACGACGGCTCGGTTCTCTACGACAGCCGGGTGATCTGTGAGTATTTCGACCGCGCCAGCGGCAATCTCCTGATCCCGCAGGCGCTGGAAGGCTGGACGGTCTGCAAGCGAGTCGAAGCGCTGGCGGACGGTCTGACGGAAGCGGTGATGGCGACGCTCTACGAGGTGCGCTATCGCCCCGAGGAGAAGCGGCACCAGCCGTGGGTCGACAAGCAATGGCGCCGCGCCCATCGCGGGCTCGACGCGCTGGAAGCCGATGTCGCGAACCTGCCCGAGGCGCCGAGCTTGGCGCATTTCGCGGTCGCGAGCGATCTGGGTTGGATTCAGCTGCGCTATCCCGGAGCCTTCGAAGAGAAGAACCCGGGCCTCGTGCGCTGGCTGGACGGCTTCTACGCCGCGAACCCGGCCTATGCCGACCTGAAGCCGGTGGCCTGAGAAAACCCATCCGCTCAAACACAAACGGCGCCTCGCGGCGCCGTTTTCGTCTGGTGCAGCAAGTTCGTTCAGAATTTCAGGGCGAGGCCGGCGCGGATCGAATGCTCGTCGAAGCCCGACGAAACCGACACGTTGCCGAGATCGTAGGTCTTGTTCTCGAAATTCGAGTAGCGATACTCGACGCGCGAGGTGACGCCGTTCGCCACCTTGGCCTCTACGCCAGCGCCGACGGTGTAGCCGACATGGGTCTGGTCGTCGTTGGCACCGCGCAGCGTCAATTCCTTGTTGGACACGGCGACGCCGCCCGTCGCGAACAGGAGGATCGGATCGTAGTCGATGCCGACGCGGGCGCGCAACGAGCCGAAGGCCGTGGAATCGGCCGAGATGGGAACGCCGGTCGCGACGTTGAAGCCGCCGGCATCCACGTCGGAAGCGCCGATATCGCCTTCGAGGCCATAGACGAATCGCTCGGTCTGCAGGCTGTAGCCGGCATAGACGCCGCCCACGACGCCCTCGCCGTTGAAGCTCGCGCCGCCGCTCTGGTCGAAATGGGCGAAGTTGTAGCCGACGAAGCCGCCGGCATAGGGGCCGGACCAAGTATAGGCGGGAGCGGCCGGCGCGACGGGCGCGGCCGCCTCGGGCAGGACGGCATCGGCCGCATAGGCACCGGAGGCCAGCAGCGTCAGCGTTGCACCAAGGGCAAAGGTGCGGAACACCTTCATCGATCCCACTCCACTTCCGGCGGGTAGCCCGCCGATCCATCAGGTCTGGTCGGAACGTGCGTTTTCCCGCTCCGTTCCCGAACCTTGGGCTTGCCTCAAAACCAACGCGAGAAGGTGATTGACAAAGCCCGGGTCCGCTCCATGCGATATAAGCGCGAAGCTCGGGCCTCGCCAATTGCAGCGGGGTGACACCCCCGGGTCAATCGCGCGCAGTCCACCGCCGCGAGTTCGCCATCATGCCCCTCCCATTGCGGCGTCTAAGAATCATATAAGGAACGACCTTGGCCAACGGCCGAACGCGGCGCCGGCGCGGCGCCGCCTTGCGACACAAAGGGCGCGGGCTGGCACCGCGCTTCGGCAGCGAAGACGACATGACCGACGAAGTGATTCCCGAGATCGATGACGAGGACGAGGATTTCGCAGGCGACGAGTTGGAGGCCGATGTCGCCGCCGAGCCGTCCGCCGCAGCCTCGCTGATCGCCGCGATCGAATGGGACGATGGCGGGCGCGACGTCGACCAGACCCTGGTCGGCGCCGAGCTGATCTCCGAATTCCAGAAGCGCCTACCCAACAGCCCCGGCGTCTACCGCATGTTCGACGAGGCGAACGAAGTCCTCTATGTCGGCAAGGCGAAGTCGCTGAAGAAGCGCGTGGCGAGCTACACCCGCCTCGTCGGCCACACCAACCGCATCATGCGCATGATCCGCGCGACGCGGCACATGGAGTTCGTCACCACCCGCACCGAGACCGAGGCGCTGCTTCTCGAAGCCAACCTCATCAAGCGCCTGCGGCCGCGCTTCAACGTGTTGATGCGGGACGACAAGTCGTTTCCCTACATTCTCGTTTCGGACGATCACGAGGCGCCGGCGATCTTCAAGCATCGCGGCGCACGCTCGCGAAAGGGCAGCTATTTCGGCCCCTTCGCCTCGGGCGGCGCGGTCGGCCGGACGGTCGCCTCCTTGCAGCGCGCCTTCCTGCTGCGCACCTGCACCGACTCAGTCTACGAGACGCGCTCGCGCCCCTGCCTCCTCTACCAGATCAAGCGCTGTGCCGGCCCCTGCACGCGCGAAATCCCGCTGGAGGATTATCAGGCGCTGGTGAACGAGGCGAAGGGCTTCCTCTCCGGCCGCTCCAGCCAGGTGAAGCAGGGCATCGCCAGCGCCATGCAGGAGGCGGCGGAAAATCTCGACTTCGAGCGCGCGGCGGTGTTCCGGGATCGTCTGTCAGCGCTGGCCCATATCCAGGGCCATCAGGGCATCAATCCACATGGCGTGGAGGAGGCCGACGTCTTCGCCATCCACCAGGAAGGCGGGCTGACCTGCATTCAGGTCTTCTTCTTCCGCACCGGGCAGAACTGGGGCAATCGGGCCTATTTCCCCAAAGCCGATTCGACCCTGGAGCCCGGCGAGGTGCTGGGCGCCTTTCTCGGCCAGTTCTACGACGACAAGCCGCCCGCCTCGCTGGTGCTGCTGCCGGTCGAGGTGGAGGACGCGGCGATCCTGGCCGAGGCGCTGGCGATCAAGGCCGGACGCCGAGTGCAGATCGCCGTTCCCCAGCGCGGCGAGAAGAAGGATCTGGTGGACCACGCCACCGCCAACGCCCGCGAGGCGCTAGGCCGGCGGCTGGCCGAAACCTCCTCGCAGGCGCGCCTGCTCGCCGGTCTCAAGGAGACCTTCGCGCTCGATCAGGTGCCGCGCCGCATCGAGGTCTTCGACAATTCGCACATCATGGGCACCAACGCCGTCGGCGCGATGATCGTCGCCGGGCCGCAGGGCTTTGCGAAAAGCCAGTATCGCAAGTTCAACATCAAGGGCACCGACATCACGCCGGGCGACGATTTCGGCATGATGCGCGAAGTCATGACGCGGCGCTTCTCGCGCCTGATCAAGGAGCATGGCGAAGACGGCCCCGCTCCCGCCCCCACGCCAACCGAGGGCGTCGAGCCGGAGGACACGGTGGAGACCGCCGACATGCCGGCTTGGCCCGATCTCGTCCTGGTGGACGGCGGCAAGGGGCAGATCTCGGCGGTGCGAAAAATCCTCACCGAGCTCGGTATCGCCGACAAGGTGACGACGATCGGCGTCGCCAAGGGCGTCGACCGCGACGCCGGGCGCGAGCGCTTCATCGTGGAAGGGCGCGAGTCCTTCTCGCTACCGCCGCGCGATCCCGTGCTCTATTTCGTTCAGCGCCTGCGCGACGAGGCGCACCGCTTCGCCATCGGCACACACCGGGCCAAGCGCAAGAAGGAGCTGACCGCCAACCCCCTGGACGAGATCGGCGGCATCGGCCCCTCTCGAAAGCGTGCGCTGCTGCATCATTTCGGAACGGCGAAGGCGGTGTCGCGCGCGGCCTTCGACGATCTCCTGAAGGTGGAAGGCATTTCGGCGGCCATGGCGAAGACGATCTACGACCATTTCCACGAGCGTCAGTAACCACGCTGGGCGGGGAAGCGCGCTTTCCCGACGTCAAAAGCCGCCGGCGATGTTGACGCAGGCGCCTTGCCGCGTTTGAACAGGCAATCAGCCAGCCCCTGGCAGGCGCATTCGCCTTCTGCCGCCCATCCGAACCGGACCGAACCCATGGCCTCCAAGGCGCTGAACCTTCCCAACATCCTCACCTATGCGCGAATCGTCGCCGTTCCCTTGGTGGTTCTCTGTTTCTTCGTGGAAGGTCGGCTGCATGGTTCGGACGCGGCGCGCTGGTGGGCGCTCGGGCTTTTCGTCGTCGCCAGCGTGACCGACTGGCTGGACGGCTACCTCGCCCGCGCTTGGCAGCAAACCTCGACCATCGGCCGGATGCTCGACCCGATCGCCGACAAGCTTCTGGTGGCGGCGGCGCTCTTGGTGCTCGCGGCGGACGGCACGATCGCGGGATGGACGATCTGGGCGGCGATCGTCATTCTCTGCCGCGAGATCCTCGTCTCTGGCCTTCGCGAATACCTGGCCGAGCTGAAGGTTTCCGTGCCGGTCACGCGCCTCGCCAAGTGGAAGACGGCGACTCAGATGGTCGCGATCTCCTTTCTGCTGGCCGGCCCGGCGGGCGACGTGATCCTGCCCTTCGTGACCAAGTCCGGCATCGTCCTCCTTTGGATCAGCGCCATCATCACGCTCTACACCGGCTATGATTACTTTCGCGCCGGCCTGCGCCATATCGACGTTTAGAGCGTTTTTCCAAGCAAGACTGGCAGGCTTCGCCGCTGGAGAATGCGGCACAATCGAAGACTGCGGGCATTGCGGTGGATCATAATTCACCGAAGACGCTCCAGAGTTTCGCGGCGCCTTCGCTTCGCGCCGCGCGCCAGAGGAGGACGGGCATGAAGATCGTTTATTTCGCCTGGATTCGCGAGCGCATCGGCCTCGACGAAGAGGAAGTCGCCCTTCCCGCCGGCATCATCACCGTCACCGACTTTCTCCACTGGCTGAAAGGCCGGGGCGAAAACTATGCGAGCGCCCTTCAGGCGCCCGAGACGGTTCGCGTCGCCCTCGACCAGGAACACACCGAGCATTCCGAGCCGCTGGGCGACTGCCGCGAGGTCGCCGTGTTTCCGCCGATGACGGGCGGCTGAGATGGAGGCCGCCCGTGTTTCCGTCCGCGCCGAGCGGATCGATCTCGCAGCCGAGCTGGAGCGCTTCGCGCCGGGGGGCGATGCCGGCGCGGTGGTCACCTTCACCGGCTATTGCCGGGACGAGGGCGGCCGCCTCTCGGCGCTGGAGCTCGAACATTATCCCGGCATGGCCGAACGCGAAATCGGGCGCATCGCGGCCGAGGCGATGGACCGCTGGGAGCTGATCCGCATTCTCTGCATCCATCGCCATGGGATGATCCGGCCGGGCGAGGAGATTGTGCTCGTCGCCTGCGCCTCGATCCATCGCGGCGCGGCCTTCGAGGCGGCGAGCTTCGTCATGGACTTCATGAAGACCCGCGCCCCGTTCTGGAAACGCGAGCATTTGAAGGACGGCACGATCGGCGGCTGGGTCGAGGCCAAGGACACGGACGACGCGGCGAGCGACCGCTGGCATCGGCTCTAATCCCGGAGACGAAAACGCCGGCCCGAGGGCCGGCGTCGCAACAGTCAGATCGATCGGGCTGGAATCAGCCGACGATCTCGGTCTCGGAGAACCAGTAGGCGATCTCTTCCTTGGCCGTCTCGGCGGCGTCGGAGCCGTGCACCGAGTTCTCGCCGATCGACAGGGCATGGACCTTGCGGATCGTGCCCTCGGCGGCCTGGGCCGGGTTGGTGGCGCCCATCAGCTCGCGGTTGCGCGAGATGGCGTTCTCGCCTTCCAGAACCTGCACGATCGTCGGGCCGGCCGACATGGACTCGACCAGCTCGCCGAAGAAGGGGCGCTCCTTGTGGACGGCGTAGAAGCCTTCCGCCTCGCGGCGGCTCATCCACACGCGCTTGGAAGCGACGACGCGAAGGCCACCCTCTTCCAGCATCTTGGTGATCGCGCCGGTCAGGTTGCGACGGGTCGCATCGGGCTTGATCATGGAAAAGGTGCGTTCGATCGCCATAGGCTCAGGTTCCCTGGGGGTTGTGGGTCGGCCGCTCTATAGCCGCGCCCCCGCGCCTCGGCAAGGACGCGCGCTCAACCCGCCGCCGGAACCCGGCGCGCCGCGCCCTCGTGCAGGTCGAGGCAGCGCTCCACCCAGTCCGCGATCGGGTCGCCTTGCTCCAGCAGCTGGAAGGTCGAGACGATGCGCAACCACTGGAACGGACTGAAGACGATATAGTCGGCAAAGCGCGGGCTCTGGCCGCCCAGGAAGGGCTGGCGCTTCAGCGTCGCGCGCAGGGGCTCCAGCGAGCGACGGAAGGCGGCGAGCTTCTCTTCGGTTCGGCCGTCCTGAATGTCTTCCAGCTTGCGCCCGAAGGCAGCCTCGCGCTTGGCCCGGAAGAAGGTCTGGTTCGGCTCGTCCAAGATGGCGTGGATATCGAGAACCGCGACGGACACGACATAGGGATGGATCGTGCGCTGGGACCAGCTTTCCACGAAGCGCGTGACGCCCTCGCCCGCTTCGCCGCCGAACAGCGCCGGCCGATCGGCGTGGTGCGCATCGAGATAATGGGCGATGGCGAAACTGTCCTGCACCACGGCCTCACCGTCGCGCAGCACCGGCACCGTCCGGTCGACGCCGTTCTCGACGCTGGACACTTCGGTGAAGGAGACCGGCCGCATCTCGTAAGGGAGACCCTTGTGCGCCAGCGCCATGCGCGCCTTCCAGCAATGGGGCGAGAAGGGCCGAGCCGAATCGCGACCGACGAGTTCATAGAGTGCTAGGGTCATAGGCGCCTCCGAAAGAGATCACCCGATGTATCACGAACAACTCGTCACGTTTGCGGCCTATAATCGCTGGGCCAACCAGCGGCTCTTTGAGGCGGCCGCCGCTTTGGGGCCGGAGCGGTTCGCGGCCGATCGCGGCGTGTTCTTCCACTCCACGCTGGGAACGCTGAACCATCTCCTCGCCACCGACCGCATCTGGATGCAGCGCTTCACCAGCGCGGGCGAGGCGCCGAGCCGGCTCGACGCTGTCCTGTTCGAGACGTTCGAGCCGCTGCGCGAGGCGCGAGCGGCGGAGGACGCGCGGATCGAGGCCTATATCGGCTCGCTCACCGAGGCCGCCCTCGCCGGCACCTTCCGCTACACACCGATCTCTAAGCCGGTGCCGGTGGAGGGCAGGCTCGGCCCCGCGCTGTTCCACCTTTTCAACCACCAGACCCATCATCGCGGGCAGGCCCATGCGATTCTGACCGGCTTCGGGCTCCCGGCACCGGGGCTCGACCTTATCGCCTTTATCCGCGAAACCGGGCGCGATTGAGCGACCTTTCGCGCTGCGGCCAAACATGGCACAAGCGCGACCATGCTTCAGATCAACGACTTGTCCGCCCGCGTCGCGGGGCGCCTCCTTATCGACCACGCCAGCCTGACGATCCCGAGCGGGACCAAGGCGGGCCTCGTCGGCCGCAACGGCGCGGGCAAGTCGACCCTGTTCCGCGTCATCACCGGCGACCTCGCCTCGGAAAGCGGCAATGTCTCGTTTCCGCGCGGCACGCGCCTCGGCCAAGTGGCGCAGGAAGCGCCGGGCACCCACGAGTCGCTGCTCGAAATCGTGCTGAAGGCCGACGAGGAGCGCGTCGCGCTTCTGGCCGAGGCCGAGACGGCGAAGGACCCCGACCGTATCGCCGACATCCATCTGCGGCTCGCCGACATCGAAAGCCATTCGGCGGAAGCGCGCGCGGCTTCGATCCTGTCCGGTCTCGGCTTCGACGCCGAGGCGCAGGCGCGCCCGGTCGGCAGCTTCTCGGGCGGCTGGCGCATGCGCGTCGCGCTCGCGGCCGTTCTCTTCTCGCGGCCCGACCTTCTGCTCCTGGACGAGCCGACCAACTATCTCGACCTCGAAGGCACGCTCTGGCTGGAGAACTTCGTCTCCCGCTATCCCTATACCGTGCTGATCATCAGCCATGACCGCGACGTTCTGAACAACGCCGTCAATGCGATCATCCATCTCGACCAGCGCAAGCTCGTCTTCTATCGCGGCGACTACGACAGTTTCGAGCGCCAGCGCGCCGAGAAGATGGAGCTGCTGCAGAAGTCGATCACCAAGCAGCAGGCCGAGCGCAAGCATATGGAAGCCTTCGTGGAGCGCTTTCGCGCCAAGGCTTCCAAGGCGCGTCAAGCGCAGTCCCGCCTCAAGGCGCTGGAGCGCATGAAGCCGCTCGCGGCGATCGTGGAGGAGCATGTCACGCCCTTCACCTTCCCAGCGCCGGAGAAGATCCTCGCCTCGCCCATCATCCGCATGGAAAACGTCGCGGTCGGCTATTCCGCCGAGCGCTCGATCCTCAAGGGCCTGAACCTGCGCATCGACGCGGACGACCGGATCGCCCTGCTCGGCGCCAACGGCAACGGCAAGTCGACCTTCGCAAAGCTGATCGCCGATCGGCTGCGCGAGCAGAGCGGCTCGATCACCCGCGCGCCGGGGCTGAAGATCGCTATGTTCGCGCAGCACCAGATCGACGATCTCAGGCCCAACGAGACGGCGGTGCAGCATGTGCGCCGGCACATGCCGGACGCGACCGAGCCCAAAGTGCGCGCCCGCGTCGCGCAGATGGGCCTCGTCACCGAGAAGATGGACACGGTGGCCGACAATCTGTCGGGCGGCGAGAAGGCGCGCCTCCTGATGGGTCTCGCCACGCTCGACGCGCCGAACCTCCTGATCCTCGACGAGCCGACCAACCACCTCGACATCGAAGCGCGTGAAAGCCTCGTGCGGGCGCTCAACGACTATAGCGGCGCCGTGATCCTCATCAGCCACGACAGGCACATGGTGGAAGCCACGATGGACCGGCTCTGGATTGTCGGTGACGGTACGGTGTCGCGCTACGACGGCGATCTGGAAGACTACAAGAAGCTGATCCTCTCCGGCACGCGGGCCGGCGGCGGCAACCAGGGCGAGACGATCGCCGTGGTGGAATCCCCCACCCTTTCCAAGGTGGATCAGCGCCGCGCGGCGGCCGAGCGGCGCGAGGCGCTGAAGCCCCTCAAGAAGAAAATCTCGGCGCTGGAAATCCAGATGACCCGGCTGCAGCAGACGCTGGCCGATCTCGATGGGAAGCTGGCCGACCCCGCGCTCTACACCAAGGAGCCGGCCAAGGCGGCCGACCTCGCCAAGCAGAAGGCCAGTGTCGAGCGCACGCTGCAGAAGTGCGAAGGCGAGTGGCTGGAGCTCACCGAGGAGCATGACGCCGCGATGACGGCTGATTAAAAAAGTTAAGATCGCGTAAGTTGCGAAAAGTTAAGGCAAGCTTGGCCCTCTAGAGCTTGAGCGGGATGGAACCTCCCGTTTATTCTCCCGTTCAGCGCTCGATCGACATGCCTCGATGGCGCGGTCGATTCGGGGTTAGGACCATGCTTCGATCCATTGCGACCTTCTCGCTCGCCTTTCTGGTGGCGGCCGTCCCGGCGACGAACGCGCCGCTGGCGTTCGCCAACGGGCCGATGCCGAATCAGACCGGATACGCGTCGGTCAACGGCATCGACATGTTCTTCCGCGTCTACGGCAAGGGCCCCCCGATCCTCCTGATCCATGGCGGCCTGTCAGACAGTCGCGTCTGGCGGGCGCAGATCGGCGCGCTGTCGGCCGACCACACAATCATTCTCGCCGACAGCCGGGGCCAGGGCCGCTCGACCCGCACCAGCGACCCCATCACCTACGACCTGATGGCCGAGGACTATCTCGAACTGCTGGATCAGCTCGGCATCGAGCAGACCGACCTCGTGGGCTGGAGCGATGGCGGCATCATTGGTCTCGATCTCGCGATCAAGCACCCCGAACGCCTGTCCCGCATCTTCATCCAGGCGGCGAACGCAACGCCAGCCGGCGTCAAGCACTACGACCCGAAGACGGCGATCGTCCCCGAGCTCAAGCACTACGACAATGTGGTGGACGAGATTCAGGCGCTTTGGGCGAACGAGCCGAACTTCTCGGATGACGATCTCGCCTCGATCAACGTGCCGACCGAGATCGTGATCGGCGATCATGACGAGGCGATCAGCCGCCGCCACACCGAATATCTCGCCAACACAATTCCCACGGCGCGGCTTCTGGTGCTGCCCGATGTTGGCCATTCCGCCCCACTTGAAGATCCAGAAGGCTATGCCGAGGCGGTACTCGCCTTCATGGACAAGGACAGCCCAGTGCTGGACGCGAGCGAGACCGGATCGATCCGGCAGGCTACGCTTTCTTTACCCAGCGACGATCTTCCGTCTGCTGCCAATAGGTGACGGCATGGCCGGCGGATTTCTCCGCCGTCCACCGCGCCCGCGCCGAGGCGAGCTGCTCGCCGTCGTGCCCGTCGAAGAGATAGACCCCGCGCTCGTAGCCCTCCAGGCTCGCCGGCACAGCCCCTTCCACCATGAAGCGCACATGCGGATCGTTGGCGCGCTGTTCCGCCTCGGTGGTGAGGAGGATCGGCTGCAGGGCGCCGGAACTGTCGGCATCCGTGCCATGCGGCAGAAAGCTGTCCTCCCGGTAGACCCAGAGATGCTGGTCTAGCGCATCGCGCCGCTCCACCGTCACGGTCTGGACGATCACCCGCCAGCCGCGCGCGACGGAGCGTTCGAGGAGGTCCGGCAGGGCCTCCTCCATCCGGCTTTCGGTGAGATGGTAGAACAGGACCTCCGCCATATCAGCGGGCTTCGTAATGCTCTTCCACCAGACGGTTCAGAAGGCGCACGCCGAAGCCCGAGGCCCAGGATTGGTTGTACTCGTTGCTGGGCGAGCCCATGGCTGTGCCGGCGACGTCGAGATGGGCCCAGGGCACGTCGTTGACGAAACGCTGGAGGAACTGCGCGGCGGTGATCGAGCCGGCGGAGCGCCCGTTGCCGACATTCTTGATGTCGGCGAACTTGCCCTCGATCATCTTGTCGTAGTCCTTGCCGAGCGGCATGCGCCAGACCTTCTCGCCCGTTTCCAGGCCCGCCGCGAGAAGGCGGTTCGCCAGCTCGTCATTGTTGGAGAAAAGGCCCGCATGCTGGTTGCCGAGCGCCACGATGATGGCGCCCGTCAGCGTCGCCAGGTTGACCATGAAGCGCGGCTTGAACCGCTCCTGCGTGTACCAGAGGGTGTCGGCCAGAACGAGGCGCCCTTCGGCGTCCGTGTTGATGACCTCGATCGTCGTGCCGGACATGGCGGTGACGATGTCGCCCGGGCGCTGCGCCAGCCCGTCCACCGCGTTTTCCACAAGACCGACCACGCCGATCGCGTTGACCTTGGCCTTGCGCCCGGCCAGCGCACGCATGAGGCCGACCACGGCGGCCGAGCCGCCCATGTCGCCCTTCATGTCCTCCATGCCGCCGGCCGGCTTGATGGACACGCCGCCCGTGTCGAACACCACGCCCTTACCGACGAAAGCGACCGGCGCCTCGCCCTCCGCCCCGCCGTTCCAGCGCATGATGCAAAGGCGCGGCGGCGTCGGCGATCCCTGCGAGACGCCGAGCAGGGCGAACATTTTCAATTCGCGTAGGCGGGTCTCGTCGAGAATCTCGATCTCGAGACCCGTGGCGCCGAGCGCCTCGATCCGGCTCGCATATTCGGTGGTGGTCAGGACGTTGGCCGGCTCGTTGACGAGGTCGCGCGCCAGCCGCACGCCCTCGCCAACGGATTCCAACGTCTCGAACTGCGCCTGCGCCCCTTGCGCGTCGGCGAGCGCGATCGTCACGGCCAGCGCGGTGTCGGGCGTTTCGTCCTCGCCGTCCTTGCTCTTCTTGGACTTGTAGCGGTCGAACTTGTAGGCGCGCAGGAGAAGCCCCAGACCGATCGTCGCGGCCTCCCTGGCGCCGGGCGCTGCGCTCGCCCCTTCCGTCCAGATCGTCGCCTGAGTCGCGCCGTTGAGCTTGCCGGCGATCGCGCCGCCGAGCTTCAGCCAGTCCTCTTCGCCCAAGGGCTCGCTCGACGCGGTGCCGACGAGGAGGATCTTGTCGAGACCGCTGTCAGCGGGCGCGATCGTCTCGGCGAAGGACAGGCTCTTGCCCTTGAACTTGCCGAGCGAAGCGGCCCTCTCCGCCGCGCCGCGCACGCCCTCCGGCAGCCCCGGCGGGAGCGCCCCGTCCTTGCCGGCCAGAAGCACCAGAACGCCGGACGAGGGAAGGACGGGCGCGGCGAACTGGATGGTCGGCAGAATGGACATGAACACCTCGGTGCGGAAGCAGGGAGCCGGACGGCTCGAAGGAACGGGAACGGACGTCAAAGGACCGTTCGCCTCTTGCGCATTCTGGCCGTGGAGGGCGCGATTGCAAGGGTGGTCAACATTATAAGAAAGCGGTAACCATTTTTGTTCGCCCTTCTTTAGCCAAGCTGGAGCAGTCTACCGCAGCCAGACATGTCGAACGAACGGGTTCGAGAGCTGCGCCGACAACCGGCGCCCGAAACGGGACTGCCGGAACCAAGAAACGCATGAAGCTTATCGAACGCTACATCTTCAAGCGAGTCGCGCTCTACACCGGTGGCTCGCTGGCCGCGCTCGTCATGATCGTGTGGATCGTCCAGGTCCTCCAGCGCCTCGACATCGTGCGAACCAGCGCCACGGCGGCGGGCGACATCGTCTGGATCGCCCTCATGCTGATGCCGGATCTGGCGGCGGGCGTCATTCCCTTCGCGCTCCTGATCGGCGCCATCCAGGCCCTGAACTCGCTGAACGCCGATTCCGAGCGAGCGGTGATCGCGGCGGCCGGCGGCTCGCGCAAGGTGATCTTCAAGCCTATCCTTTATCTCGCCTTCGGCGCGGCGGCACTCATCGTCATCAACTCGAACTTCGTCGGACCGGCCGCCTCCAGCGCCTTCCAGAACGGGATTCGCGCCATCAATGCCGACGCGATCAGCCTCTTTCTGCAGCCCGGCCGCTTCGAGCGGGTGCAGGACGGACTGGTGATGAGCATCGACGAGGCACGAGGCCCGAACGTGCGCGGCCTGTTCCTGTCCGACACGCGCGATCCCACGCTGGACCTCACCTATTTCGCCAGGGAAGCGCAGGTCGTGGAGCGCCAGGGCCAGTCCTATCTCGTGCTGGACGACGGCCAGCTGCACCGCCGCAACAACGCGGACGGCACGGTCTCGATCATCGAATTCCAGACCTACGCCTTCGACCTCGCCAATCTGCGGCCGGTGGAAACGGGCGACTGGATCCGCATGTCGGAACGCACGACGCGCGAGCTCCTGAACCCCGACCCGAACGACAAGGTCTTCCAGCTCCACCCCAACCAGTTCGTTGAAGAACTGGCGCAGCGGCGCACCGACTGGCTCTTCCCCATCGCCTTCGCGCTCTGGGCCCTGGTGGTCGCGGCCCATCCGCGCACCAACCGCCAGGGGCCGGGAGCGGCCATGGCGCTCGGCCTGTCCGGCGCGCTGGCGCTCAAGGCGATCGGATTCGTGTCGCTCTCCTTCATCAACAAGGACCCGCGCTACGCCGCGCTGATCTACTCACTGCCGATCTCGGCGATCCTGTTCGACATCTGGCTCCTGTGGCGCGACGTGAACGTGACGGAAAGCGCGATCGTGCGCCGCACGAGCGACGGGTTCCGCTGGATCGGCCGCCAGCTGGCCCGGCTCCTTCCCTCCGATCGCCGCCAGGCAGGCGCGGGTGGCGCATGAAACGCTCGACCATCAACTTCTACTTCCTGCGCCGCTATCTCGTCAGCTTCATCTCGACGCTGACGGCGGTCTTCGCACTGACCTATCTCATCGACATGATCGAGGTCAGCCGGCGCGGCGCGGCGGCGGATGTCGGCTTCGCCACGATCGCCACGATCTCGGCGCTGCGCGTGCCCGCCTTCATCGAACAGGCCTTTCCCTTCATCATCCTGTTCTCCTCGATCTTCACGCTGGTGACGCTCAACCGGAAGCTGGAACTCGTGATCGCGCGAGCCGGCGGCATGTCGGTCTGGCAGATCCTGGCGCCCTTCGCCTTCGGCTCGTTCCTGATCGGCCTCGTCGCCGTCGGGCTCTACAATCCGATCGCCGCTTCCGCGCAGGCCCACTCGGCTAAGCTCCAGACGGCCGCCGCCGGCGTCGTCAGCCAGAACTCCGACCGCTCGCCCTGGCTGCGCCAGACCGGCAAGGGCGTCGAATCCATCATCGGCGCCAAGGCGGTGTCGGACGGCGGCGCGACGCTGGGCGGCGTCACGGCCTTCATCATGCGCGAGGAAGGCGTCGTGTCCGAGCGTATCGACGCCGGCCGGGCCCATCTCGAGAACGGCGCCTGGCGGATCGAGAATCCGCTGGTGACCCGCGTCGGCTCGCCGCCGGTGCGGGAGGATCTCGTCCTCCTGCCCACCACGCTCCTGCCCGAGTTCATCGAGCAGCGGCTGGCGAATCCGGACGCGATCTCCATCTGGCATCTCGGCAGCAAGATCGAAGTGGCCAGGAGCCTGGGTTACAACGCCGACGCTTTCGCCATGCGCTTCCACGCGCTTCTCGCCCGCCCTGCCCTGTTCGTGGCCATGACGCTCGTCGCGGCCACCGTAGCTGTGCGCTACACGCGATTGGGACAGTCGAGCGGCACGATCGTCGGTGGCGTCGCTGCGGGCTTCGTGCTTTACGTCGTAACGTTCCTGGCGCAGGCGTTGGGAAGCAACTCCGTGATTCCGGCTGTCGTGGCAGCCTGGTTTCCGGTCGTGGCGGCGGGATTGTTCGGGACGACAATCCTGCTCCATCAGGAGGACGGATAGAATGACAGCGAGGGGGAACTCGCGCCGATGGGGGGCCGGGGGTCGGTCGCTTCTCAAGGGCGCTCTCCTGACGGGCGCCGCGATCTCGGCCGTCATGGTCGGGGCGATGGACGCGCGCGCGCAGACATCGCTCGGCGATCTCGGCACTTCCGTCTCGGTGCCCGAGGGAACGCAACTGTTCCTGGAAGCCGACACCGTCACCTACGACAGTGACAAGCAGGTCGTCACCGCTTCGGGCGGCATCCAAATCGACTATGGCGGCTACAAGCTCGTCTCGCGCAACATCACCTACGATCAGGCCGCGCGCCGGCTTGTGGCGTCGGGCGATGTCGAGCTGATCGAGCCCTCGGGCAATAAGATCTATGCCGATTCGATCGACCTGACCGACGATTTCGCCAATGGCTTCATCCAGGCGCTGCGCATCGAGACGCCCGACAACACGCGCTTCGCCGCGGGCCAGGCCGTGCGCCAGAACGGCGACACGACGACCTTCGAGCGCGGCGTCTACACCGCCTGCGAAGCCTGCGAGAAGCATCCCGAGCGCCCGCCCCTGTGGCAGGTGAAGGCGCGCCGTATCGTCTGGGACCAGAAGAACAAGGTCGTGCGCTATTACGGCGCGCGCTTCGAGCTGTTCGGCAAGCCGCTCGCTTATCTCCCCTATTTCGCCTCGCCCGACCCGACCGTGAAGCGCCAGAGCGGCCTGCTTCCGCCGAGCGTCAAATCGACATCGAAGATCGGCGTCGGCCTGCGCGTTCCCTATTACATCGCGATCGACGAAAGCTCGGACGCGACCGTCGCCGGCACCTATTTCACCAAGCAGGGATTCCTGGCCGAGGCGGAATACCGCAAGGCGTTCGAGAACGGCTATTTCACGCTGCAGACCGCCGGCATCGCCCAGCTCGATCCGGGCCGGTTCAGCGACTTCCGCTCCGACACGGTGATCACCAATCTCGATCCGGCCGATCGCGACCGGGGCATGATCGGCACGACCGGCCGTTTTGCCCTCAGCGACCAGTGGACCTTCGGCTGGGACGTGCTCGCCCAGAGCGACACGAATTTCAGCCATGTCTACCAGATCGAGAATTTCGATCAGCTCTACCGCACCAACGAGATCTACCTCACGGGCCTCGGCGACCAGAGCTTCTTCGACCTGCGCGCCCAGAGCTTCGACGTCCAGACCGAGAACACGCTGACGAACCGCGTGCAGCCCTATGTGCTGCCCTCGCTCGACTACCAGTACATCAACGAGAATCCGGTCCTCGGCGGCCAGCTGCAAGTGGACGCCAACGTCACCAACCTGCGGCGCGAGGCGACGAGCCCAGGCTACCTTCTCCTGTGCGACCCCAGCCGCTTCAACGCCGGCACCTGCAACGCGTCGCTCGGCTTCCCCTACCGCTCGGACGTGTTCCGGCGGAACGTGCTGGAGGGCGACTACACGCGCTCCAGCGTCGACGCCAAGTGGAAGCGGACGCTGACCACCGATTTCGGCCTTCAGGTCACGCCTTCGGCCAGCCTGCGTGGCGATCTCTACCGCGCCGACATGGAAGCCCAGGGCATTCCCGCACTCACGACCTCCAGCCTCGGCCTCGGCGGCATCGAGGTGGACGAGTCCGGCGCGCGCGGCATGGCGACGGCTGGCGTCGACGTTCGCTATCCCTATCTGATCGAGACGGCGAATTCCTCGCATGTCATCACGCCGATCGCCCAGCTTCTGGTGCGCCCCGACGAGATGAAGTCCGGCCAGCTACCGAACGAGGACGCGCAGAGCCTCGTGTTCAACGCGGCCAATCTCTTCGAAGACGACAAGTTCTCCGGCTACGACCGGATCGAGGGCGGGACGCGCGCCAATGTCGGCGTGCAGTATGGCGGCGTCTTCGGCGCGGGCTATGCGATCGACGCGGTGTTCGGCCAGTCCTTCCACCTCGCGGGCGAGAACCCGTTCGCGCAGCCGGATCTCGCGCTTGTCGGATACGAGTCGGGCTTGGAGCACGACCGATCGGACTACGTCTCCTCACTCGCCGTCTCGACGCCGATCGGCGTCAATTTCGGCGCGCAGGGGCGTTTCGACAAGGACGATTTCAGCGTTCGCCGCACGGACTTCATGTCCGGCCTGACCTACAAGCAACTCGACGCCTCGGTGGTCTATTCGCAGATCGCCGCGCAGCCGATCTACAGCTTCCCCGAGGACCGCAAGCAGGTCTCGATCGCCGCGAACTACAAGGTGACGGACCAGATCCGCACCTTCGGCTCGCTGACCTACGACCTCGAGAACGAGACGATGATCAACCGCACCTTCGGCATCGGCTATGCCGACGAGTGCTTCAGCCTCATCGCGCAGTACCAGAACACCGACGACCAGTACCGCCTGACGGATTCGCGAACCAAGCTCATGGTCACGCTTTCGTTCCGCACCCTGGCCCAGGTCGGATACAGCTATGGTCTTGGCTCCACGAATTGATCTGTTAAAAGACCATTGTTTCGCCAAAGCCGTCGCATAGCAGCGATGACGTGCGGCCGGATGACCGGCCGCATTCAGAGCGGGAGATAGGCACACCATGACCGCACGCACCCTTGCCCGACAGTTCGCCGTCTGTTCGGCTCTGGCTGCCCTTCTGCTCACGGGCGGAGTGTCCGCCGCGCCGGCCCAGGCCGCGTCGGAGATCAAGGTCATCGTCAACAAGCAGGCCATCACCAGCTTCCAGATCCAGCAGCGCGCCGCCTTCTTGAAGCTGCGCCGCGCGCCGGGCGGCACGCAGGCGGCGACCGACGAACTGATCGACGAAGCGCTGAAGTCGCAGGAGACCCGGCGTCGCGGCATCCAGATCCCGGATGCGGCGGTGGACGAGGCCTTCGCCCGCTTCGCGCGCGACAACAAGCTGACTGAAGCGCAGCTCGCCGAGGTTCTCGGCCGCGCCGGCTTCTCGGCCAAGGGCTTCAAGGATTACATCCGCGTGCAGATGGGCTGGGGTCAGGCGGTGATCGCCAATGTCCGCCAGACCGAGCGCCTGACCGAGCAGGAAGCCGTGCAGCGCATGATCCAGCAAGGCGGCAAGAAGCCGACCACGACGGAATACACGCTGCAGCAGGTCATTTTCGTGGTGCCGGAGGACAAGCGCGCCTCGCAGCTCGACAAGCGCATGAGCGAAGCCAATGCCATGCGCCAGCGCTTCACCAGCTGCCCCGCGACCTACGACATCGCCAAGGGCCTGCGCGACGTGACGGTGCGCGATCTCGGACGGATCCCGCAGCCCGAACTGCCGCCCCGCTGGAAGGACGATGTCGTCAACGCCTCGCGCGGTCGCACGACGAAGGCGCAGGCGACCGAGCGCGGCGTCGAGTTCATCGCCATCTGCGACAGCCGCTCCGTTTCGGACGATCAGACGGCCGCCATGGTCTTCCAGGCCAACGACATGGAAGCCATGGGCAAGAAGGAGCCCGACAAGGCGTTCCTGAAGAAGCTGCGCGACAAGGCGGCGATCATCCGTCGATAAGCCGATATCCATGCCAAGCGAACTCGCCGCCGGGCCGGATGGCCGCGCACTTCTGGTCACGGTCGGCGAGCCTTCGGGCGTCGGGCCGGACGTCACGCTTCTGGCCTTTCGCGACCGCGAGACGCTCGACCTTCCCCGCTTCGTGCTCCTGGCCGATCCCGACATGATCGCCAAGCGCGCCGAGCGGCTGGGGATCGAGGTGTCGATCCATCGGATCGCAAGCGTGGCGGAGAGCGCGTCCGTGCCGGCCTCCGAACTCGCCGTTCTGCCGCTCGTGAACCATCATCTGGAAGAGCCCGGCCAACTCGACCCGGCTAACGCCGCCGGAACGATCGAGGCGATCGATCGGGCGACGCGCCTCGTCCTGTCGGGCGAGGCCGACGCGCTGGTCACCAATCCGATCGACAAGAAGGCGCTCTACGACGCCGGCTTCGCCCATCCCGGCCATACGGAATATCTGGCGGAACTCTGCGGCACGCTGACGGGCGAAACGCTACAGCCGGTCATGCTTCTGACAGGTCCAGAACTCTCCTGCGTTCCCGTGACGATCCACATTCCATTGGCCAAGGTTCCGGCCGCGCTGTCGACCGACCTCATTCTCTCGACCGCCCGCATCGTGATGGCCGATCTTCAGGCGCGGTTCGGGCTCGACGCGCCGCGTCTTGCAATCTCAGGCCTCAATCCGCATGCCGGCGAGCGTGGAGCCATCGGCAGCGAGGACGAGACAATGATCCGCCCGGCGGTCGCGATCCTTCAGGCCGAGGGGTCCGACGTGGTCGGGCCGCTGCCCGGCGACACGATGTTCCATCCCGAGGCGCGCCGGCGCTACGACGTGGCGCTTTGCATGTATCACGACCAAGCACTCATCCCCGCCAAGACGCTGGCCTTCGACGAAACCGTGAATGTCACGCTCGGCCTGCCCATCATCCGCACGTCGCCCGATCACGGTACGGCGGGCGACATTGCCGGAACCGGCACGGCGCGGCCCAACAGCTTCGTGGCCGCACTCCGGCTCGCCAGCCGCATGGCGAAGATTGCCCGCGAGACCGGCCTCGACACGCTTGAGGCGGCGTCTTGACCCTCGCCTTCGACGGCCTGCCGCCGCTGCGCGAAGTCCTGGCGGACCACGGCATCGATCCGCGCAAGGCGCTCGGGCAGAATTTTCTTCTCGATCTGAACCTGACAGGGCGGATCGCCCGACAGGCCGGCCTGCTCGAAGGGCAGACGGTGATCGAGATCGGCCCCGGCCCCGGCGGCCTGACGCGCGCACTTCTGGCCCATGGCGCAGCCCATGTGATCGCGATCGAGAAGGACCCGCGCTGCCGACCGGCGCTGGAGGCGATCGGCGCGCATTATCCCGGCCGCTTCACGCTGGTCGAGGGCGACGCACTGGAGATCGATCCCGCCAGCCTGACGGACGGCCCCTTCAAGATCGTCGCCAACCTGCCCTACAATGTCGGGACGCAGTTGCTCCTGAACTGGATCACGGTTCCCGTCTGGCCGCCGCGCTGGATCGACCTGACGCTGATGTTCCAGAAGGAAGTGGCCGAGCGGATCGTCGCCGGTGCCGACGACGATCATTATGGCCGTCTCGGCGTGCTTGCGGGATGGCGCACCCAGGCCGAAATCCTGTTCGACGTGTCGCGCGAGGCTTTCACACCGCCGCCGAAGGTGACCTCGGCTATCGTCCAGATCGTGCCACGCCCGGAGCCCCTGCCCGTCTCGCTGGCCGATCTGGAAAAGGTCACTGCCGCCGCCTTTGGGCAGCGGCGCAAGATGCTGCGCCAGAGTGTGAAACCGGTCGGCGGCGAGGCGCTGCTGGCCCGCGCCGGCATCGACCCGACACGGCGAGCCGAAACGCTCGAAGTCGCGGAGTTCGTGCGCCTCGCCAACGCGCTTCAATAGAATAAACGAAAACGGCGCCCGAAGGCGCCGTCATTCCATTGAGCGCGAAGCCGAATCCTTAGCGTTCCGACGCCTTCGCCGCTTCGTCCAGAAGCTGTGTCGTGAAGTCGAACAGGCCCGGGCGCCGATCGCGCCGCAGCCGTTCGGCGTTGACGATCGACAGGACCGCCGAGAAGGCGCGGTCGAGATCGTCGTTGATCACGACATATTCGTAGTCGCGCCAGCGCTCGATCTCGATGCGGGCGTTTTTCAGCCGCATGGCGATCGTGTCCTTGGAGTCCTCGGCCCGGCGCGTCAGGCGCTGGGCGAGCTCGTCCATGGAGGGCGGCAGAATGAAGATCGAGACGATGTCGGTCTTGGCCTGCTCCTGAAGCTGCAATGCGCCCTGCCAGTCGATGTCGAAGAGCATGTCCCGCCCCTCGCGCATCGCCTGCTCGGCCGCCGCACGCGGCGTGCCGTAGAAATTGCCATGCACTTCGGCCCATTCGAGAAGCGCGTCGGACGAGCGCAGCCGCTCGAACTCCTCCACCGTGATGAAGTGGTAATGCACGCCGTCGATCTCGCTCGGCCGCCGCTTGCGCGTGGTCACGCTGATCGAGAGCGAGAACTTCTTGTCGAGTTCGAGGAGATTGCGCGCGATCGTGGACTTCCCCGCGCCGGACGGCGAGGAAATCACCAGCATCAGCCCCCGTCGCGCGATCGGCGGATTCGTTTCGACATCCAAGAGAGGCTTCATTCTAGATTCTGAACCTGTTCGCGAAACTGATCGACGACGACCTTGAGCTGCAGACCGATGGCGGTCAGCGAGGCCGCATGAGACTTGGAGCAGATCGTATTCGATTCCCGGTTAAATTCCTGCGACAGGAAATCGAGCCGACGACCGACAGCGCCGCCTTCGCCAAGAAGCGCACGCGCGGCGACGATATGAGCGTTCAGCCGGTCTAGCTCTTCTTGGATATCGGCCTTGGCCGCAATCACCGCCGCCTCCTGATGAAGCCGCGCAGGGTCGAGCCCCGTCTCGGTTCCCAGCAAATCCCCGACCTGCCGGCGCAGTCGCGCCTGAATCGCTGTCAGCGAGCGAGCGGGATCATCGCTTGCGGCCTGCGCCAGCGTCTCGATCTCGTCGACCCGCGCCTCAAGAATGGCACGCAGGGCCGCGCCTTCGCTCTGCCGGGCCGCGACCAACGCGTCGATCGCGGCATCGAGCCCGTCCAGAATGGCCGGCGCGCGCTGGGTGAACCAGTCCGCCGTGTGCGCCTCGTCCGACACCTCGATCACGCCGCGCAGAGCCAGCAAGCCGTCGGCGCGCGGGGGCGCGGCGCGCCCGGCCTGCACCAATTCGTCCGAAAGGCGAAGCAGTTCGTTCAGGAACGGCTGGTCGATGCTGAAATTGGCGAGGTTCTCCGGCCGGTCCAACGTCAGCGAAACCTGCAAATTGCCGCGCGACAGCCGGGCGCCGAGACGCTTTCGGGCCTCCGCCTCAAGGCTTTCGAAGCCTGGAGGCAGGCGCAGCCGCGTCTCCAGCCCCTTGCCGTTGACCGAGCGCAACTCCCAAACGAAGGCCGCGTCGTCGGCCTGTCCCTCGAAACGGGCAAAGCCCGTCATGCTACTGACGGGCATTGTTCGATGTCCTCTTAAGGTCGAACGGGGCGAGAAGCGAAAGTCGCCTCATTCGACCGCCGCTTCTGGTGGCGCCGGCTGGCCACGCTCGGCGGCCGCGCGCCGTTCAATGTCGCGCAGGCGCCGCACGTTGTTGTTGTGCTCGTCCAGCGTGCGCGAGAAGGCGTGCCCCCCGGTGCCGTCCGCGACGAAGTAGAGATCGTCCGTGGCGAGCGGATGCGCCACGGCTTCCAACGCCGCGCGGCCGGGATTGGCGATCGGGCCGGGTGGCAGGCCGCGAATGACATAGGTGTTGTAGGGCGTCTCGCTGGCGATGTGCGACTGGCGGATCGGCTCGTCCGACGGCTTTCCCGCTCCGCCCCAGATCCCATAGATGATGGTCGGGTCGGACTGAAGACGCATGTTCTTCCTCAGCCGGTTGACGAAGACCGAGGCGACATGGGGTCGCTCGGCGTCGATGCCGGTTTCCTTTTCGACGATCGAGGCGAGCGTCACGAACTGGCCGACGTCGGACACCGGCAGCCCGTCCTGCCGCCCCTTCCAGATCTCGGCCACGAGCTTGGACTGCGCCGCCGACATCTGCGACACGAGCTCGGCGCGGCTGAGGCCGCGCGTAAACTTGTAGGTTTCGGGCAGCAGCGAGCCTTCCGGCGCTTCGGGCGGCAGATCGCCCACCAACGCCTCGTCGGCGGAAAGGCGCGCGTAGATCTGCGCCACGGTCCAGCCTTCGGGAATGGTGATCGCATGGAGGATCGAGTTGCCAGAGCGGATCGTGTTCATTACGTCGCGCATGCTTGCGCCGGGCGCGAACGCATACTCGCCCGCCTTGAGCTGGCCGGCGGCGCGCTCGAAACGCGTTCCGTATTCGAAGATGCGAGCGTCGCTGACGATGCCGTTGCGCTCGAGCGCCGTCGAAATGCCTTCCAGACCGCCGCCCTTGGGAACGAGGAAGGTCGCCTCGGTCTGGAGCGGACCTGGCCCGTCGAACTGCGTCTTGCCCCAATAGACGACCGCGCCCGCTGCCAGAACCAGCGCCAGGGCGCCACTGAAGCAGAAGCTCAGGAAGGCTACGAAGCTGTTCTTGGCGGATTTGGAGCGGATGCGCCGCTTGGCGGCGGCATCGTCCGCCTGGGAAGGCCGCTCATGGAAGGATTCGTCAGAACCGGTCATCATGAGGTTCCCTTCGACTTGGACCGGACGAGACGCGGCGGCGCCCGGCGCCGCGCTCCTCGATCGCTGAATAGGTCAGGCCAGCGGGCGCCCGCTCGCCCGCGCAACAAGGCATCCGAACCATCATTCGAATGTGGCAAAAGCCGGTTCGAACGAGGCGCCCGCGTTCACGCCTTGTAGCGGCGCAGGACGAGCGAGGCGTTGGTGCCGCCGAATCCGAAGGAATTCGAAAGGGCCACGTCGATCTGCTTCTCGCGCTTGATCTTGGGCACGAGGTCGATCTGCGTTTCCATCGACGGATCTTCCAGATTGAGCGTGGGCGGCGCGACATTGTCGCGGATCGCCAGCGCACAGAAGATCGCCTCCACCGAACCGGCGGCGCCCAAGAGGTGGCCGATGGATGATTTGGTCGAGGACATCAGCACATTGGGCGCGGACTCTCCCAGCACGCGCTCGATGGCGCGCAGCTCGATCTCGTCGCCGAGCGGCGTCGAGGTGCCGTGCGCGTTGACATAGTCGATCTCGGAAGGCGCGATGCCGGCGCGTTTCAACGCCATGGTCATGCAGCGGAAAGCGCCGTCACCGCTATCGGCGGGGGCGGTGATGTGATGGGCGTCGCCGGACAGACCGTAGCCGATCACCTCGGCATAGATGCGCGCGCCGCGCGCCTGCGCATGTTCCAGCTCTTCGAGGACAACGATACCCGCGCCCTCGCCCATGACGAAGCCGTCCCGACCCTTGTCGTAGGGCCGCGAGGCGACGGTCGGGTTGTCGTTGTAGCTGGTGGACAGCGCCCGGCAGGCCGAGAAGCCGACGATGGACAGGCGGCCCACCGGCGATTCGGCCCCGCCCGCGACCATGACGTCGGCATCGCCGAGCATGATGAGGCGCGCGGCGTCGCCGATCGCATGGGCGCCTGTCGAACAGGCGGTGACCACGGAATGGTTCGGTCCGCGCAGCTTGTTGCGGATCGAGACGTGGCCGGACGCCAGATTGATGAGGCTGCCGGGAATGAAGAAGGGGCTGATGCGACGCGGCCCCTTCTCCGCAAGAAGGAGCGCGTTGCGCTCGATGCCCTGGAGACCGCCGATGCCGGAGCCGATCATGACGCCGGTGGCGCACTGATCCTCGTCCGTTTCGGGGTGCCAGTCGGCATCGTCCAACGCCTCGGAGGCGGCCGCCACGGCGTACACGATGAAATCGTCGACCTTGCGCTGCTCCTTGGGCTCCATCCAGAGATCTGGATTGAAAGTGCCCTCGGTGCCATCGCCTTTCGGGATCTGGCAGGCGATCTGACACGGCAGGTCAGACACTTCGAAACCTTCGATTCGACCGGCCGCGCTGCGGCTTTCGAGCAAACGTTTCCAAGTGACTTCGACACCGGCGCCGAGAGGGCTGACCATACCGACGCCGGTAATGACGACTCGTCTCATTCCGTACTCATGTGCAGCGGCGGACGCATCCGCCCGAGCGTTAGGCCTGGTTCTTCTCGATGAACTTCACCGCGTCGCCGACCGTCAGGATGGTCTCGGCCGCGTCGTCCGGGATTTCGACGCCGAACTCTTCCTCGAAGGCCATGACGAGCTCGACCGTGTCGAGGCTGTCGGCGCCGAGATCGTCGATGAAGGAGGCGTTTTCCGTCACCTTCTCCTGCTCGACGCCGAGATGCTCGACGACGATCTTCTTAACCCGTTCAGCGGTATCGCTCATAGTCATTCCTCAGTTGGATTGGCTTCCGTCGCTTCGTTAGACGCCGGAGTGTGGTTAATCAAGAAGCGCGCCCAAGTCGGGCGCGCCCGAAATGCCGAACGACGGAGATCGCCCACCTCGGCGGCTTAGCACGGCGCCGCCCCCCATCCAAGGCGGGAGACCGGCGCTTGGGACGCTGGAAACCGTTTGCAAACAACGTGTGCGTTCGCCCCGGCTCCAATGTCCGTGTCAGATCATCGCCATGCCGCCGTTCACGTGCAGCGTCTGCCCCGTGACATAGGCGGCTTGGTCGGACGCAAGATAGAGCGCGGCGGCGGCGATGTCCTCGCCCGAACCCATGCGACGCATCGGAATGGCGCCCATGATCGCCTCCTTCTGCTTGTCGTTGAGCTTGTCGGTCATGGCGCTCTGGATGAAGCCGGGCGCGATGCAGTTCACCGTCACGTTGCGCGAGGCGATTTCCTGCGCGAGCGACTTGGAAAAGCCGATCATGCCGGCCTTGGCCGCGCAGTAGTTCGCCTGACCGGGATTGCCGGTGACGCCGACGATCGACGTGATGTTGATGATGCGGCCGTAGCGGCGGCGCATCATCTGGTGCGTCAGGGCGCGCGTCAGGCGGAAGACCGAGGTGAGATCGACCTCGATCACCCGGTCCCAGTCCTCGTCCGACATGCGCACGAAGAGGCCGTCCTTGGTGATGCCGGCGTTGTTGACCAGAATGTCGACGCCGCCGAGCGCGGCATCGGCGGCTTCCGCCAGCCCCGCCTGCCCTTCGCGCGAGCCGAGATCGGCCGGCAGGACGTGAACCCGGTCTCCGAGTGAGGTGGCGACCTCCTCCAGCTTCTCGCGCCGCGTCCCGTGCAGGCCGACGCTGGCGCCTGCGCCGTGCAGCGCTCGGGCGATCGCCTCGCCCAAGCCGCCGCTGGCGCCGGTGACGAGAGCCTTGCGGCCGGTGAGATCGAACATGGATGCGTCCTCGATTTCGAGTGGAGCCGGCGGGCGGCTCGAGAAGCGTGGCTTAAGGAAGCTTGGCTTAAACGGCGGCCAGCTTGGCGAGCGCGGCCTCGACATCGGCCGGCGCGCCGATCGAGACGGCCGACAAGCGCTTGTCGATGCGCTTGGCGAGCCCGGCCAGGACCTTGCCGTTGCCGACTTCGAACAGGAGATCGACCTCGGCGTCGGCGAGATAGGTCATGCTTTTGCGCCAGCGCACCTGGCCCGTGACCTGCTCGACCAGCCGCTCGCGGATCTCGTCCGGGTTGGAAATCGCCGAGGCCAGGACATTGGCGACGAGAGGCACGCGGGGCGCCTCGATTCGCGCCTGCGCCAAAGCCTCGCGCATCCGCTCTGCGGCGGGCTGCATCAGCATGGAGTGGAACGGCGCGGAAACAGGAAGCGGAATGGCGCGCTTGGCGCCCTTTTCCAGCGATAGCGCCATGCCGCGTTCGACGGCGGCCTTGGTGCCGGAAATGACGATCTGCCCGCCGCCATTGTCGTTGGCGATCTGGCAGACGCCGCCCTGCCCGGCCTCAACACAGACCTCGGCCAGCGCCGTCTCGTCCAGCCCGAGAATAGCCGCCATCGCGCCTTCGCCGGGAGCGACGGCAGCCTGCATGGCCTCGCCGCGGATGCGAAGAAGGCGCGCGGCGTCGGCCACGGTCAGCGAGCCGGCGGCGGCAAGCGCGGAATATTCGCCCAGTGAATGACCTGCGACAAAGGAAGCACGCGCGCCGAGATCGAAGCCTGACGCCTCCAAGGCCCGCATGGCCGCGACTGAGACCGCCATGAGTGCGGGCTGGGCGTTGGCCGTCAGCGTCAGCTTGTCCTCGGGTCCGTTCCAGATCGTCTCGCTGAGCTTCTCGCCGAGCGCCTCGTCGACTTCCTCGAAAACGCGGCGGCTTTCGGGAAAGGCATCGGCCAGATCGCGGCCCATGCCGACGGTCTGGCTACCCTGGCCGGGGAACACTAAGGCAAGCGTCATCGCCATCCCATTTGCGGTTGAATTTTCGGGGTGAATGGGGGCAGGCTCGCGGACTGTCAAGTTTGAGGTGAGATTTAAGGGCGCAGGCGGCGCATCGAGACACCGCTCCTTTACCGACCGGATGGGTGGAAATTGGCAGTCGCCATGCCCGGCCGATTCGCGCCCCGTCCTTGCCAAGTCCTCCAAAATCGGCTAAGCGCCGCCCGGTATTGTCCGAACCAGCCGGGGGCTGAACGGAAGACGGCTTGCTTTTGCCCGTTGGATGCTTCGCGCATCCGCTTCCCGTGTCCCCGCTCTCGACCGTCTCTAAGAGCGCGCCTTTCCCCATTCGGCCACCCGGCCAACAGGAGAGTCGCAGAGGCTTAGCCGCTGGTTCGACGCAATCGCAACCGAAGGAAAGGCGACACGATATGGCGCTCTACGAGCACGTATTCCTTGCCCGACAGGACATCAGCGGCCAGCAGGTCGACGCACTCGTGGAACAGTACCGCGGTGTGATCGAAGCCAATGGCGGCAAGGTCGGCAAGATCGAGAATTGGGGTCTCAAGACCCTCACCTACCGGATCAAGAAGAACCGGAAGGCCTATTACACGCTGATGAACATCGACGCGCCGTCGGCGGCCGTCGAGGAGATGGAGCGCCAGATGCGCTTCAACGAGGACATCCTGCGTTACCTCACCGTGCGCGTCGAAGCGCACGAGGACACGGCCTCGGCCATGATGCAGAAGCGCGACGACCGTCCGCGCCGTTCGGACCGTGACGGCGGCGACCGCCCGCGTCGCGACCGCGACGACCGTCCGCGCCGTGACGACGACGATCGTCCGCGCCGTCCCCGCACCGAGGAGGCCGCATAATGGTTGACGTGGCTCAGCTCCCGACCCGGCGTCCGTTCCATCGCCGCCGCAAGTCCGATCCGTTCGCGGCGAGCGATTCGCCGAAGATCGACTACAAGGACGTCCGTCTCCTGCAGCGCTACATTTCCGAGCGCGGCAAGATCGTTCCGTCCCGCATCACGGCGGTTTCCCAGAAGAACCAGCGCGCTCTGGCCCAGGCCATCAAGCGCGCCCGTTTCCTGGGCCTCCTGCCCTACGTCCTGAAGTAAGCTCAGACCCCTCCGGGGTTCGGCTTGGAATTCGGCGCGCGGCGGTTTCTCCGCCGCGCGCCGAGGCTTTGACGAAACGCCCGGCTTCGGGCGTTTCTTCAAAGCCTCCAGACGATCCGGTTCCGTTCGGCGCCTCCGGTTCGTGACGATCAGCCGAGTTGGGGCCCAGCCGGAAGGCATGGCCCCTAACTGCCATGATGCAGGACAGCGAACCCAAGTCGATGAATCCAAGAGCCCTCCTGATCGGACTGCTGGCCGGCCTCGCCTCGGCCCTTCTGTTCGCCGGCCTGGTGACCCAGGCGTCGAGCGCGGTCGGGCTTGCCTTCGTCGCCCCGGTTCCGATCCTGATCGCCAGCCTCGGATGGGGCAGCACGGCCGGCTTCGTCGCCGCGCTGTCCGCCTTCGGGGCGG
This sequence comes from Aureimonas sp. AU40, assembly GCF_001463785.1. Lineage (NCBI taxonomy): Bacteria > Pseudomonadati > Pseudomonadota > Alphaproteobacteria > Hyphomicrobiales > Aurantimonadaceae > Aureimonas > Aureimonas sp. AU40. Next base: position 101,501 of record NZ_BBWL01000041.1, on the reverse strand, counting down.
TGGCCGGCGCGCTCGGCTCGGTCTATGCCGGCCTCTCGATCCTTCTCAGCGTCGGCCTTCCCGCTGCCATTCTCGGCCATATCGCCGGCCTGGCGCAGCCGATCGAGGCCCCGACAGGCTGGAAGGACAAGGGACCGGCCCTCCTCTGGTTTCCCCTGTCGCGCATCCTCTTCGCGACGTGCCTTCTCGCGGCGCTGGGCTGCCTCGCGATGGGCTGGCTGATCGGCTACGACCCGAGCGATCTCGCGCCCGCCGTCGCGCAGGCCCTGTCGAGCGAGGCGGCGTCCTCCGTGCCGCCCGAGCAGCTGGCGGAGCTGGCGCGTTTCGTCGTCAACGTCATACCCTATGCGCAGCCGGCCTTCCTTGTGCTGACGCTGGTCGTCTGCCTGTTCGTGTCGGCGGCGATCGTGCGGGCCAGCGGCCGCTTGCCGCGCCCAAAGGACGACATTCCGGCAAGCGCCGGCCTGCCGCGCATGGCGCTCTTCGCCTTCGCCTTCGCGCTGGCGCTCTGCTTCACCGGCGGCTCGGCGGCGCTGGTGGGCGCCGTGTTCACCGGCGCGCTGGGCTGCGCCTTCACGCTGGTTGGCCTAGCCGTCATGCACCGGCGCTCGCGCGGCCGCGCGGCCCGCGGCCTGCTGCTCTTCACCGCCTATGCGGCGATCGTGCTTCTTTCGATCCCGCTTCTCGCCTTCCTGGCTCTCGGCCTGTTCGAGACCGCGAAATCGCCGGCCCAAGCGGCCGACACCAACCAACCCCGCTAACCCTTAGGAAAAAGACCATGGACGTCATTCTTCTCGAGCGCATCAACCGTCTCGGCGGCATCGGCGACACCGTTCGCGTCCGCGACGGCTTCGCCCGCAACTACCTCCTCCCGACCGGCCGTGCGCTTCGCGCCAACGAGGCGAACCGCGCCAAGTTCGAGTCGCAGAAGGCCTCGCTCATCGCCCGCAACGAAGAGCGCCGCACCGAAGCCCAGGGCATCGCCGGCACGCTCAACGGCAAGACCTTCGTGATCGTGCGCTCGGCCGGCGAAACCGGTCAGCTCTACGGTTCGGTCTCGGCGCGCGACATCGCCGATCTGCTGCGCGACCAGGGCTTCGCCGTGAACCGCAACGCGGTCGAGCTGAACCTGCCGATCAAGACGATCGGCCTGCACACGGTCTCGCTGGTTCTTCACCCGGAAGTCGACACGGCGATTAAGGTCAACGTCGCCCGTTCGCCGGACGAGGCAGAGCGCCAAGCTCGCGGCGAGCTCCTGACCTCGGCCGAGGCGATCTACGGCAACGACGAGGACGAACTCCTCGAGGACGAAGCCGAAGAGACCGAAGGCGAGAGCGAAGAAGAGCAGGCCTGATCCTTAAGATCGGCTGAGCGATCCACCCGGCGGCATTCCGCTGGGTCAAAAATTTCAGGGAAGGCGGGCTGAAAACCATCAGTCCGCCTTCCCTTTTTTGTGAGTTGCGTCATCCTATTCACGAATCGGCCCACACGGCCGCCGGGTGGTCAGGAGGCATTCGCATGTATCCTCTGCTCTCGCTTTTCCTGCGTCGACTCATTCGCAGGGGCGATCTCGTGCTTGAAACCGTGGACGGGACGCGCCATCGGTTCGGAGATGGCAGCGGCCCGCCGGTGGTCATGCGCCTGAACTCTCGCCGCGCCGAGCGCCTGCTCGCGCACAACCCGGCTTTGACGCTGGGCGAATGCTACATGAACGGCGACCTCGACATGACCGAGGGCGGGATCATGGGTCTCCTGACCCTCGTCTCGGAGAACGCAGGGGCCGATCCCACGAACGAGGTCTGGATGCGCGCCTGGGAGCGGCTGCGCCTCATCTGGCGCCGCGTCGTCCAGAACAACGTCCCCGCGCGCGCCCGCCACAACGTCGCCCATCATTACGATCTGTCGGCCGAGCTCTATTCGCTCTTTCTCGATCCCGACCGGCAATATTCCTGCGCCTATTTCGAGCGGCCGGACCAGTCGCTCGCCGAAGCGCAGCTCGCCAAGAAGCGCCATATCGCCGCCAAGCTCCTTCTCGACCGGCCGCATCTCGACATTCTCGACATCGGCAGCGGCTGGGGCGGTCTGGCGCTGTATCTCGCCGATGTCGGCGACGCGCGTGTCACGGGCATCACCCTGTCGGAAGAGCAGCTCTCCTGGTCGAGGCGGCGGGCGGTGGAGGGCGGGATCGACGATCGCGTCTGGTTCGAGATGCAGGACTATCGCCATGTCCAGGCGCGCTTCGACCGGATCGTCTCGGTCGGCATGTTCGAGCATGTCGGGCGGGATTTTTACGATGCGTTCTTTCGGCAGGCGCACCGCATGCTCAAGCCCGATGGGGTCATGCTGCTGCACACAATCGGCCGGCTGGACGTGCCGGCCAACACCAACAGCTTCATCAGCCGCTACATCTTTCCCGGCGGCTACATCCCCTCGCTCTCCGAAATCACGCCGTCGCTGGAGCGGGCGGGTCTCTTCGCGACCGATATCGAGGTGCTGAGGCTCCACTACGCCGAGACCTGCCGCGCCTGGCGCTTGGCCTTCGTCGCGCAGTGGGACCGCGCGCGGGCGCTCTACGACGAGCGCTTTTGTCGCATGTGGGAGTTCTATCTCGCGATTTCCGAAGTCGGCTTCCGCTGGCAGGGGCTGGCCGTGTTCCAGATACAGATCACGCGCCGGATCGACGCCCTTCCCATCACGCGGGACTACATGGTGGACGCCGAGCGGCGGCTGCGCGAGCGGGACGCGGTGGCCCGCGCGCCGTCGCTGGAGCGCACCGGGTGAAGGCTCGGGAAATTCACAGCTTATCCACCGCTTGTCCTCGCGTGCGGCGTGGGGACGCGGTGAATCTTTTCCGCTGGGCCTCGCGAAATTGGTTCTCGATGCCGATCTCCTGTAGAAGGGTTCCCTACCCTACGCATGGAGTGCAAGAGAATGGCGGAAGCCGCGCGCAAGTTCGAGGAGGAGCAGCCGCTCTATCGGGAAGCCCCCGCGAACATCGAGGCGGAGCAGGCCCTCCTTGGCGCCATCCTGGTCAACAACGACGCCTATTACATCGTCCATGACTTCCTGAAGCCGGAGCATTTCTTCGAGCCGATCCATCGCGAGATCTTCTCCAAGGCGGGCACGATGATCCGCATGGGCAAGGTCGCGACGCCGATCACGCTCAAGACCTTCCTGCCGGCGAACGACCGCGTCGGCGACATGACCATGGCGCAGTATGTGGCGCGCCTCGCCTCCGAAGCCACGACCATCATCAACACGGCCGACTACGGCCGCGCCATCTACGATCTCGCCATCCGCCGCTCGCTGATCTCGATCGGCGAGGAGATGGTGAACGTCGCCTTCGACGCGCCGGTGGACGCCGAACCGCGCAAGCAGATCGAGGAGGCCGAGCGCGCGCTCTATCAGCTGGCCGAGACCGGGCGCTACGACGGCGGCTTCCAGTCCTTCGGCGACGCCATGGCCCAGGCCATCGAGATGGCCGGCGCGGCCAAGGATCGCGACGGCGGCCTGTCGGGCATTTCCACCGGCATTCGCGAAATGGACAAGCGCCTCGGCGGTCTGCAGCCCTCCGACCTGATCATCCTGGCCGGGCGACCGGCCATGGGCAAGACCTCGCTCGTCACCAACATCGCCTTCAACATCGCCTCGGCCTACGAGCCGGCCGAACAGGCCGACGGCTCGCACAAGGCCAAGAACGGCGGCGTCGTCGCCTTCTTCTCGCTGGAAATGTCGGCCGAGCAGCTGGCGACCCGTATCATTTCCGAGCAGAGCGAAGTCTCTTCCTCGAAGATCCGGCGCGGCAACATCACCGACGCGGAATATTCCAAGCTCGTCGCCTGCACCGAGATGATGCAGAAGGCGCCGCTCTATATCGACCAGACGGGTGGCATCTCGATCGCGCAGCTCGCGGCTCGCGCCCGGCGGCTCAAGCGCCAGCGCGGCCTCGACGTGATGGTGATCGACTACGTCCAGCTCATGCAGGGTTCGGCCAAGACGTCCGGCAACCGCGTGCAGGAAATCACCGAGATCACCACCGGCCTCAAGGCTCTAGCCAAAGAGCTGGAAGTGCCGATCCTCGCCCTGTCGCAGCTCTCGCGTCAGGTCGAATCGCGCGATGACAAGCGGCCCCAGCTCTCCGACCTTCGCGAATCGGGCTCGATCGAGCAGGACGCGGACGTGGTGATGTTCGTCTATCGCGACGAATATTATCTCCAGAGCAAGGAGCCCAAGCCCGGCACGGACGATCACATGAAGTGGCAGCAGGAGATGAACGAGGCCCGGGGCAAGGCCGAGGTCATCATCGCCAAGCAGCGCCACGGCCCAACCGGCACCGTTCCCCTCGCCTTCCAGGCGGAGTTTACCCGCTTCTCGGATCTGGCGGAGGAAAGCCATCTGCCCGAGCGGTTCGAGTAGCAAGCAGACCAGACTGACAGCCATGATGCATCCCATTCTGTCCGCCGTTCCGTTGAGCGGTCGCGGCCCTTTCGTCACGATCGACGGCTGGGCGCTGAAATCCAACTGGCGCCATCTCGCCAATCTCGCCGGCGGCGCGCGCACCGGCGCCGCCGTGAAGGCCGATGGCTACGGGCTCGGCGCGCCGCTCGTCGCCAAGGCGCTGTTCGCGGCCGGCTGCCGCGAGTTCTTCGTCGCCTGGGCCAGCGAGGGCGTTCAGGTGCGCGAAGCCCTGGCCAACACGAATTGCCGCATCTTCGTGCTGCAAGGCATGGACGCGGAAGCGGCCGAGCTCTGCCGGCGCTTCCGGCTCATTCCCGTACTCTCGACCTTGGACGACGTGCGCCTCTTCGCGGAGGCCGGCGCCAGCGCCCTGCCCGCGCCGGCCGCGATCCAGTTCGAAACCGGCATGAACAGGCTTGGATTGGACGAGGCGGATGCGCGCAAGGCGCTCGCCATCGCGCGCCAGGGCGGCTTCGACGTGGCCTTGGTCATTAGCCATCTCGCCTCCGCCGATGATCCCGCGTCGGCGCAGAACGAGGAGCAGCGCCAAAGCTTCGAGCGGCTGGCCGCGCTGTTTCCTCACACGGCGCGCTCGCTGGCCAATTCCGGCGGCGTGTTCCTCGGCACGCCTTTCCATTTCGATCTGACGCGGCCGGGCATCGCGCTCTATGGCGGCGAAACGCGGCTCGATCCGACCGGCGCCCTGCGCCCAGTCGCGACGCTCCATGCCCGCGTTTTGCAGGTGCATACGGCGACGCGCGGCGAGGCGGCAGGCTATGGCGCGACGGCGCGGCTGGACCGCGCGACCCGCATCGCGACGGTCGGCATCGGCTATGCCGACGGCTATCCTCGCACGGCTTCCGGCGTCACGCCTTGGCGCACTGAGGAGCCCGCGCCGGACATGGCGATTGCCGGACATCGCGCTCCGGTTCTCGGACGGATCTCCATGGACATGACGCTTCTTGACGTGACCGATCTGCCGGAGGACGCCGTGCGGCCGGGCGAGGTCGCGGAAGTGTTCGGCCCGACCATTCCGCTGGACGAAGTGGCGCGGCGCTGCGGCACGATCTCCTACGAACTCCTGACCCAGCTTGGCGCCCGCGTCCAGCGCTTCGCGGTCTGACCGGATGGCGAAGCTCAAGACCTCCTTCATCTGCCAGAATTGCGGTTCGGTTTATTCGCGCTGGATGGGCAAGTGCGAGGCCTGCGGCGAGTGGAACACGATCGTTGAGGAGAACGACACGGGCGGCATCGGCGGCGGGCCGTTGAAGTCGCGCCGCAAGGGGCGCCCGGCCGCGCTCCTGCCCCTGTCGGGCGAGATGGAGGAAGCGCCGCGCATCGTCTCGGGCATTCCCGAGCTCGACCGGGTGACCGGCGGGGGGTTCGTGCGCGGCTCGGCGCTCTTGGTCGGCGGCGATCCAGGCATTGGCAAGTCGACGCTCCTGATGCAGGCCGCGGCCGCGCTGGCGCGCGGCGGGCACCGGGTCGTCTATGTGTCGGGCGAGGAGGCGGTGGCGCAGGTGCGCCTGCGCGCCCAACGGTTGAAGGCCGACGACACCAGCGTCATGCTGCTGGCCGAAACCAATATCGAGGACATTCTGGCGACGCTCGGCCAGGAAAAGCGGCCCGACCTCGTCATCATCGATTCGATCCAGACCGTCTGGACCGATATGGCCGAATCCGCGCCGGGCACGGTGACGCAGGTGCGCTCCGGCGCGCAAGCGCTGATCCGCTATGCCAAGTCGAGCGGCGCGACGGTGATCCTGGTCGGCCATGTCACCAAGGAAGGCCAGATCGCCGGCCCTCGCGTGGTCGAGCACATGGTGGATGCCGTTCTCTATTTCGAAGGCGAAGGCGGGCATCACTATCGCATCCTGCGCACGGTGAAGAATCGCTTCGGCCCGACCGACGAGATCGGCGTATTCGAGATGGGCGACGGCGGCCTTCGCGAAGTGCCGAACCCGTCCGAGCTGTTTCTGGGCGAGCGCAACGGCAAGTCCCCGGGTGCGGCGGTCTTCGCCGGCATGGAGGGCACGCGCCCCGTGCTGGTGGAGATCCAGGCGCTGGTCGCGCCCTCGCCGCTCGGCACGCCGCGCCGCTCCGTGCTGGGCTGGGACGCGCCGCGTCTCGCGATGGTGCTCGCCGTGCTGGAAGCCCATTGCGGCGTTCGGCTAGGCCAGCACGACGTCTATCTCAACGTCGCGGGCGGCTATCGCATTCATGAGCCGGCGGCCGATCTCGCCGTCGCGGCCGCGCTCGTGTCGTCGCTGTCGGGTCGGCCGCTTCCGTCCGACTGCGTCTATTTCGGCGAGATCAGCCTGTCGGGCTCGGTGCGTCCGGTGAGCCACGCCGCGCAGCGCATCAAGGAAGCCGAGAAGCTCGGCTTCCGGCGCTCGGTCATGCCCTCGACGTCGGGCGAGGCGCCCAAGCCGAGGGACGTGGAGACGCTGGAAATCGAGACCCTGCCGCATCTCGTCGCGGAGGTTGCGGGTCGCCAAATCGAAGTCGAGACTTGATTTTTCGCCGCATCGCACGGCAAAGAACCCTGATCGGGCGGACTGACGCCACCAACAGCCCGCCGAAGGCACGGAACCGATGACCCTGACGCTTCTCGATGCGATCCTCGTCGCCATCATGCTCGTTTCGGCGCTGCTCGCCATGGTGCGCGGCTTCTCCCGCGAGATCCTGTCCGTCCTCAGCTGGGTGGCCGCGGCGGCGGCAGCCTTCTTCTTCTACAAGCAACTGACGCCCTTCGCCTCGCAATACATCCACAACGAGAAGCTGGCGATGGCGGCCTCGGCCGCCGGCATCTTCTTCGTGACGCTGCTGATCGTCTCCTTCATCACGCTGAAGATCGCGGACTTCATCATCGACAGCCGGATCGGCGCGCTGGACCGCACGCTCGGCTTCGTGTTCGGCGCCGCGCGCGGGCTGCTGCTCGTGGTGGTCGCCATGGTGTTCTTCAACTGGCTGACCCCGCCCGAAGGCGGCAACCAGCCGGCCTGGGTCATGCAGGCCCGCTCGAAGCCGATGCTGGACGAACTCGGCACCAAGCTCGTCGCCGCCCTGCCCGACAATCCGGAAGCCACGATCCGCCAGCGCTTCGAGGGCGCAGCGCAGCAGCCCGCCGGTACGGCCACCCCGGGCAGCCCGGCGGCGTCCGACCAGCCCGCCTCGATCGAGGACGCGATTCAGCAGGAAGAGGAACAGCCGGCGGAAGCACCGGCCAACTGACAGGGCGTCCCGACGATCCGGCGCGCCTGATCGACGCCATGCGGGACGAACAGCGAGGAAGCGGCGAGCGCCCTTCCTTCCGAACGAAGAGCGGCTCGGGGCGCCAAGGTCCCGGGCCTTTTAGGTTTTTCATTCGTGTTTCAGGAGCCGACCCCCTATATGACAAATGGGTGGCGGCCAGTCGGAAACGGCGTGCAGGGAAAGTTCGAGCGCATGGACGAGACACCTTTCGACGATGACAGCCTGCACGAAGAGTGCGGCGTTTTCGGCATTTTCGGTCGCGCGGATGCGGCGGCGGTGGTGACGCTCGGGCTTCATTCCCTCCAGCATCGCGGCCAGGAAGCGGCGGGCATCGTCTCGTTCGACGGGAAGCAGTTCCATGTCGAGCGCCATGCCGGCCTGATCGGCGACACGTTCACCAAGCAGTCGGTGCTCGAACGCCTGCCCGGCGAGGCCGCGATCGGCCACACCCGCTACGCCACGACCGGCGGTGGCGGCCTGCGCAACGTGCAGCCCTTCTTCGCCGAGCTTTCGGCCGGCGGCTTCGCCGTCGCGCATAACGGCAACCTGACCAACGCCATGACCGTGCAGCGCGAGTTGCAGCGGCGCGGATCGATCTTCTCGTCCACGTCCGACACCGAGACGATCCTGCATCTGGTAGCAACCAGCGCGGCTCGGCATTTCAACGAGAAGCTGATCGACGCCCTGTCTCGGCTCGAGGGCGCCTATTCGCTGGTCGGCATGGCGCCCGGCCGCATGATCGGCGTGCGCGATCCGCTCGGCATCCGCCCGCTCGTGCTCGGCGAACTCGAAGGCTCGCTGATTCTCGCTTCCGAAACCTGCGCGCTCGACATTATCGGCGCCGATTTCATCCGCGACATCGAGCCAGGCGAGATGGTGACGATCACCGACGCCGGTCTGGAATCCACTTTCCCCTTTCAATCGCGCCGCTCGCGCTTCTGCATCTTCGAGTATGTCTATTTCGCCCGACCCGATTCCAATGTCGAAGGGCGCAATGTCTACGAGATCCGCAAGCGGATCGGCGCGGAGCTCGCCCGCGAGAGCAAGGAGATGGGTGACATCGTGGTGCCCGTTCCTGATTCGGGCGTGCCCGCCGCGATCGGATATGCGCAGGAGGCCAAGCTTCCTTTCGAGCTCGGCATCATCCGCAACCACTATGTCGGCCGCACCTTCATTCAGCCGACCGACTCGATCCGCCACATGGGTGTGAAGCTCAAGCACAATGCCAACCGATCGATGATCGAAGGCAAGCGTGTCATCCTGGTGGACGATTCGATCGTTCGCGGCACCACCTCGCAGAAGATCGTGCAGATGGTGCGCGAGGCCGGCGCCAAGGAAGTGCACATGCGCATCGCCTCGCCGCCGACGCGTGCCTCCTGCTTCTACGGCGTCGACACGCCGGAAAAGTCCAAGCTCCTCGCCTCGCGCATGACGATCGAGGAAATGCGGGACTATATCCAGGTCGACAGTCTCGGCTTCGTCAGCATCGACGGCCTGTATCGCGCCTCCTTTGAGCCGGAGCGCAACCCGCACGCGCCGCAGTTCTGCGACGCCTGCTTCACGGGCGACTATCCGACCGCGCTGACCGACTTCGACGGCGCGGACAATGTGCGCCAGCTCTCCATGCTGGGCGGCAACGGCTGAGCGGGTTCAAACCCGCCCTGCCATGAGCTAGACAGGCCGCTTGAAGGCGGCCACCGGGCCGCCCCGAACCGGGGGGCTCAGCGGCTCATGGCAGGACAACTCGAAGGGCGCGTCGCGCTGGTCACCGGCGCGTCGCGCGGCATCGGCTATCACCTCTCCAAGCTTCTGGCGGCGGAAGGCGCGCATGTCGTGGCCGTCGCCCGCACCGTAGGCGGATTGGAAGAGCTGGACGACGAGATCAAGGCGGCCGGCGGCTCGGCGACGCTGGTGCCGCTCGACCTCACCGACATGGCCGGTATCGACCGGCTCGGCGGCGCGATCAACGAGCGCTGGGGCAAGTTGGACGTTCTGGTCGCCAATGCAGGCGTGCTCGGCATCCTGGCGCCGATCGGCCATATCGAAGCCAAGACCTTCGACAAGACGATGACGATCAACGTCAACGCGACCTGGCGCGTCATCCGCTCGGTGGACCCGCTCCTGCGCCTATCGGACGCCGGGCGCGGCATTGTCCTCTCCTCGGGCGCGGCCCATTCCTGCAAGGCGTTCTGGGGGCTCTACGCCGCGAGCAAGGCGGCGGAGGAAGCGCTCGTGCGCTCCTGGGCCAACGAGACCATCAACACGCCGCTGAGGGTCAATTCCGTCAACCCTGGCGGCACCCGCACGGCAATGCGCGCCTTGGCCATGCCGGGCGAAGACCCGGCGACGCTGCCGAGCCCGGCCGAGGTCGCAGCCAAGATCCTGCCGCTCGCCTTCCCCAGCCTCACCGAGACAGGTCAGTTGTTCGACGTGCGCAAGAACCGCTTCCTGCGCTATCGCGACCCGGAATGAGTAGGCTCCTCCCGGCGGCCTACGGCAGCCGGGAGTCCCCAACCTGATCGATTAGGCTTCCTCGAAGCCGGTCGGCAAGCCGTCCATGCTGATAAGGTTCTTCTCCTGGCGATAGGCGCGCAAGCCATCCTCGCCCTTGGCGGCGGCCCAGCGATCCAGCGTCGGTCGCTCGCCGGCTGGCTCGAACAGGGGCACGCCGAAACCGCAGGAGGTCTGCACGAGATTCACCGCAAGGAAGACGACCTGCCGGGCGCCAAGCGGTTCCTCGCCGCCATAATGGGCGTCGAGAAAGGCGCGGTAGCGCTCCGACCCGCGAAAGGCCACGTCTCCGCTCCCATAAAGGCGCAAGATCAGCGGCGGACCGTCGAAGGCGCAGAACATGATGGTCAGCCGCCCGTCGGCCTTCAGATGCGCGGACGTTTCGCTGCCCGAGCCGGTCAGGTCGAGATAGGCCACCTCGTTCGGCCCGAGGCGATGCAGATGGTCGGTCGGGCGCGGCGAGATATTGACGCGCGTTCCCTCCGCCGCGGATGCGGTGAAGAAGATGCGCTGCCGGTCGATGAACTCCGCCACACGCTCGTCGATCGCGGGAAACTGCTTGGCCATGGAGTCGACCTCAGGGGTTTGCGCCGGCGTGCGCCTGCTCCTGCCGGCGATAGGCGCGGATGGAGAAGGGTATCGCGGCGTAGTAGGCGATGGCCGACACCGTCAGCGTTTCCCAGAAGAAGCTGAGCAGCAGGCCGATATAGAGAACCACGACCAACACGATCCAGACGAAATGATCGCGCCGCACCGGCAGGCCAATCGTCTTGCCCGAGAAGGTCGGGATTCGGCTCGCCATCAGGAGACCGACGCAGACGAGATAGATCGAGGCGAAGGCGCCCGAGACTTCCGGCATGTTGAAGTTGCCGGCAAACGTCAGATAAACCGGAAATAGAGCGAGTCCCGCTCCCGCCGGCGAAGGTACGCCGGTGAAGTAGGCGCTCTTCCAGGCCGGCCGGTTCGGCTCGTCCAGCATCGTGTTGAACCGCGCGAGACGCAACGCGCAACCCGCGATGTAGAGAAGCGCCGCGATCCAGCCGATCGAGCCGACCGCGTGCAGCGAATGGGCGTAGAGCAGCAGCGCCGGGGCGACTCCGAAATTAACGATGTCGGCGAGAGAATCCATTTCCGCGCCGAAGCGGCTCTGGCCGTTGACGAGGCGCGCGATGCGCCCGTCGATCCCATCCAGGAAGGCCGCGCCGAGAACCAGCCCCACCGCCAGCTCGAACCGGCCTTCGAAGGCGAAGCGAATGCCCGTCACGCCGGCGCAGATCGACAGGATCGTGATGATGTTCGGCAGGACCTGCCGGAAGGTGACGCGCGAAGCGGGCGCGCGCTGCGTGATCTCGTCGCCCGGGGGGATCGCTCCGCTCATCGGATCAATCCTTGCGCCAGGAGACATGGGCCGTGTTGACGGCGAATTCGGCGATCACCGTTTCTCCGGCGATCGCCGTCTGGCCTTCCGCGACGCGCGCCACCGTGCCGTCCGGCAGGTAGACGTCGAGGCGCGAGCCGAAGCGAATGAGGCCGAAGCGCTCGCCCGCCTCCAAATGGTCGCCGGTGTGAGAGAAGACCACGATGCGCCGCGCAATGGCGCCCGCGATCTGGACCACGCCCACCTCGCCGCGCGGACTCTCGACCACCATGGAGGACCGCTCGTTCACCTCGCTCGCCTTGTCGAGCTCAGCATTGGCGAACTTGCCCTCCTTGTAGGCGATGCGCGCGATGCGACCGCGAACCGGAACGCGGTTCACGTGGCAGTTGAAGACGTTCATGAAGATCGAGATGCGCAGCAGCGGCTCTTCGCCGAGGCCGAGCTCGGCCGGCGGCACGACATGGCCGACCAGCGACACGCGCCCGTCCGCCGGGCTCACGACAAGATGATCGGCCACCGGCGTCACACGCTCAGGGTCGCGGAAGAAATAGGCGCACCAGAGGGTGAGCACGAGGCCGATCCAGAACAGCGGCTCCCACAGGAGCCCGAGCAGAACCGAAGCGACGAAGAAGCCGGCGATGAACGGGTAGCCCGCCCGGTGGATAGGCACCAAGGCGTTTCGGATCGAGGCGATCATGTCCATCGGGGAATTGGTCCTTCGCTGCGCGGCGCGGCAACGAGGCCGTTGCCGCCGGGAACCGACACATAGGGAGAAACGGGCCGGCGCTCAACGCCGTCCCGTCGGGTTTGGCGGCCTGGGGCCGCCTTGCGGTCAGACCGTCTCGGCGGGTCGTTTGCGCTCGAGCACGCCGAGCGCATCCGCCTCACGGGCGCGGCGCAGCGTTTCTTCGGCTTCGCTTTCCTCGCGCTGCATGCGCCACATCTCGGCATAAAGGCCGCTTGCGGCGAGTAGGTCGCGATGCGATCCGCGCTCCACGATGACACCGGCCCGAAGCACGATGATCTCATCGGCGTCCACGATGGTGGAGAGCCGGTGCGCGATGGTCAGCGTCGTTCGCGAGCGCGAGACGAGCTGGAGCGCGCTCTGAATCTCCTGCTCGGTGTGGGTGTCGAGTGCCGAGGTGGCCTCGTCCAACACGAGGATCGGCGGACTTTTCAGGATGGTTCGGGCGATTGCCACACGCTGCTTCTCGCCGCCGGAAAGCTTCAGGCCGCGCTCGCCCACCATCGTGTCGAACCCGTCCGGCAGAAGCTCGATGAAGCGCGAGATCTGCGCCAGATCGGCGGCGCGCGTGACATCCTCGTCGCTCGCCGAGGGTCGGCCGTAGCGGATGTTGTAGCGGATCGTGTCGTTGAACAGCACAGTGTCCTGCGGCACGATGCCGATGACCTTGCGCACGCTTTCCTGCCGGACCTCGGAAATGTCCTGCCCGTCGATTGTGATGCGGCCGGAATCCAGATCGTAGAAGCGAAAGAGAAGCCGCGAGATGGTGGATTTGCCGGCGCCCGACGGGCCGACGATCGCCACCGACTTGCCGGCCGGCACTTCGAAGGACACGCCGCGCAGGATCTGCCGCTCGGGATCGTAGCCGAAGCGCACGTCCTCGAAGCGGATGGCGCCCTGCCCGACCACGAGATCCCTCGCGCCCGAACGGTCCTGCACCTCCTGCCGGATATGGAGGAGGTTGAACATCTCCTCCATGTCGGTCAGGCCCTGGCGGATTTCGCGATACACGAAGCCGATGAAGTTGAGCGGCACGGAAAGCTGCATGAGCAGAGCGTTGATGAAGACGAAGTCGCCCAGCGTCTGCGTGCCCGCGCGCACCTCCATGGCCGACATGACCATGGCGATGCCCATGCCGGCGGAGAAGATGACGCCCTGGCCGAAGTTCAGCCAACCGAGCGAGGTCCAGGTTTCCGTCGCGGCCTTCTCGTAGCGCGCCATGGATCGATCGTAGCGCTCGGCCTCCATGGTCTCGTTGCCGAAATACTTGACGGTCTCAAAATTGAGGAGCGAGTCGATCGCCTTGGTATTGGCGTCGGTGTCGCTGTCGTTCATCTCGCGGCGGATGGTGATTCGCCAGTCGCTCGCCTTGATGGTGAACCAGCCGTAGAGAACCACGGTTGCGGTGATGACGACGAGATAGGACAGGCCGTAGGTGAAGCCGAAGATCGCCGCCGTCAGCGCGAATTCCAGAAGCGTCGGCAGCGTGTTGAGGATCGTGAAGCGCACGATCGTCTCGATGCCTTTGGTGCCGCGCTCGATGATGCGGCTGAGCCCGCCCGTGCGCCGCTCCAGATGGAAGCGCAGCGAGAGCTGATGCATGTGGACGAAGGTCTGATACGCCAGAATGCGAACGGCATATTGCCCCACCCGCGCGAAGAGCGAATCGCGCAGTTGGTTCAGCGCGACGGAGACGACGCGGGCGATGTTGTAGGCCACGACCAGCGTCACCGCGCCGGTCAGCACCAGCGGCAGCCAGCCGGAGGCAGAGTTCACGCCGTTCAGCGCGTCGGTCGCCCATTTGAAGAAATAGGGAATGCCGACTGTCAAAATCTTGGCCAGCACGAGATAGAAGGTGGCCCAGAGAACGCGGGCCTTGAGGTCGGGTCTCTCCTGCGGCCACATATAGGGCCACAGGTTCTTCAGTGTGCGCCACATGGCGCCGCTGTCGCCGGAAACGGCTTGGGGCTTCGTGTCGGACAAGGGGACGATCCAATGTGATGGCGGCAAAGGCGTCGCCGCACCGGCGGCTCTTGCGCCGCCCGCTTTGGATCGGTTCTAGTCCCGTGCCCGGCCGGAGGCCAGTCCCCTTCGCCCTTGCTTTGGTGAACGCACCGGCACGCCGGCTCAGGCAGAACGGCTCAGCCGTTCTTGTCGGGAACGCGGAAGACCTGGCCGGGATAGATCCGGTGCGGATTGCGGATCTGATCGCCATTGGCGAGATAGATCACGGTGAACCGGCTGCCCTGCCCATAAGCGTTGCGGGAGATGCGCCAGAGGGTATCGCCCTTGCGGATGATGACGCGCGCTTCGACGCGCTCCAGCGCCGGCTGGAGGGTTGCACCGGATGTGGCAGCGACATCGGCGCCCGCTTCGCCCGGGGCCGCAGCGGCAGTCGCCTCGGACGGAGCCGGCGCGATTGCAGCGAGCGGGGCTGTGTCCGGACGGTTGAAGGGAACCTCGACACGCGCCACGACGCGGCCCGCACCGTCCACCTCGTCGGCGCGCACGACATGATCGCCGACCGCGACGCCCGCCAGGGCACTGGCGATGAACCGATCGCCCACGCCGCCCTCGGTTTCCGAAACCAGCGCGTCGTCGAGATAGATGCGCACCTTCGAGCGCTCGCTCGCGGCCCCGGCCACGAAGAGCTTGCCGTTCTCGGCTTCGACCGCCTCGACCGACAGCGTCCTCGCCGGAGCGCCAGCGGAGACCGGTGGCGTCGCATCCGGCGCCGGCTGCGCGGAGGAGACCTGCGTGCCCGCACCAGACGGGTCAGCCGGCGTCCGATCCTTGGTGGCGGCGGGCTCGGAGGCAGGCTTCACCAGTATTTCCGAAGCCTCGCCCGGCCGCTGCAGCATGACCAGCAGCTCGCTCTCGCGCCCCTTCTCCGGCACGTTGACGATGGCGGTCTCACCCGACGCGGCGTCGGAAGCGCGACCGGTGTCGTTCAGCGCCAAGCGATGCTGGCCGACGGGAAGCGTGAGATCGAGGGCGAAGGCGCCGCTGGCGTCGGTCTTCACCTCGGCCAGTTGCTCGGTTCCGTTCTGAAGGCGCACGGTGGCATTCGGCGCCGCGCGCCCTGCAACCACGGCCGCGCCATCGGGCTCCACGCGCACGATATCGAAACTCGGCGCGGGGGCTGTCGTCGCTTCGGCCGCCTGTTCGGCTGGCGCAGTTGCCGAGGGAGCGACCGTCGAGGATGGCGCGACACTCGCCGGCGCCGGCTTCTCGGTCGAAGCGAGCTCCGTGCGCGGTGCTTCGAACAGGCCGAAATGCCAGCCGCCGGCAAACGCGGCGACCGCAATGGCCAATATCGAAACTCCCATACGCGCGTTCATGCTCTTGCCGCCAATTTGAGGTAAAAAATTGATTACTAAGGGAGTTTATCCCCGCAACTTTCCTACGGCAATGCGTTTTGGCGCGGTAAGGTTATCGCGGGGAAGCCGGGCAGTTGCTCGGGTCTTCTCTCACCTCGTCATGGTGACAGCCAAGCAACACGGGCTTGCCTGGATTCACCTTGTCTTCCGTTGCTTGTCACGCCGGGCGGAAACCGCCCTAAACTCCCACCCGGTCGCCAACAGGAGCATCCATGCCTCAGCCCGCCCGTGCGGCCATCCTCTCTCTCGCTCGCGCGCTTGGGTCAAGCGCGATGCTCCTGGCCTGTGTCTCGGTTGCTGAAGCCGAGATGGTGGAGCGGCCCGGACGCTGGATCGGGCGCGTGAATGAGAGGGAGCGCTTGTTCAGCTGGCCGGGCAGCGGCTTCGCCCTCAGATTCCAAGGTCGCCGGTTGGAACTCCGCCTCCAGACCGATGGCGAGAACAGTCTCGTTGCCCAGATCGACGGGGAGCGGCGGCGGATCGACCTCGCGCCCGGCGCTCGAAGCTACACGCTGTTCGATGGTGCTGCCGGTCGACACGACGTGCGGCTATTCAAGCGCACCGAAGGCGATGTCGGCCAAGTCGGCTTTCTCGGCGCCGAAACGGACGGGCATTTCCTTCCGGCCCCGGCGCCGGAACGGCGCGTTCTCGTGATCGGCGATTCGATCTCGGCGGGATACGGGATCGAGGGCGCTGGACCAGACTGCCCGTTTTCGCCGGGCACGCAGGACCAGACGCAGACCTATGCCGCCCTGGCCGCCGCGCGCTTCGAAGCGGAGACCACGACGCTGGCCGCCTCGGGCCGCGGCCTCGTTCGCAACTACAGCGGCGCCAGCACCGGCACGATGCTCGCGCTGATGGACCGCGCCCTGCCCGGCGAAGCGCGGCCGACCGCGCCTGCCCCCGGCCCGTTCGATCTCGTACTCGTGCATCTCGGCACCAACGATTTCAGCGGCGAGGACAAGCCGGAGGGGTTTGAGAAAGCCTATGTCGAGCTTCTTCAGACCCTCCGCCAACGCTACCCCGAAGCGCCGATCTACGCGCTGCTGGGGCCCATGCTCGGGCCCGAGCGTTTCACTGAGGCGAGCCGGGCGATCGAGGGTGCGGTGGCGAGCCGGCGCGGAGCGGGGGACGAGGCGGTGCGCTTTCTCGCCTTTCCCCCGCCCCCGTCTTCCTTCGGCTGCGACTGGCATCCCGGCTTGGCGGCGAACCGCGAAATGGCCGATCGTCTGGTTGCGCGCCTGAAGGCCGATCTGGGCTGGTAGCGCCAGCAGGTAGGGTCGTCGCGCCTAACCCTGCACCGCGTCAGTGCCCGGCTCGGCGAGCCTTGCGTCCGGCCGGCGCGCGGCGAAGATTCGGCCGAGGGCCTGACCAGGTTTCTCTATCAGCCGCCACGTTATCGCGGAAAGGATCAGCGTCCCAGCAAGGATGGCGAGCAACACGGCGATCTCGCTGACCCAGCCATTCGCCATGACCTTGGTGTCCGGCGACACGTCGACGAAGAGCGAAAGCCCCAAGCGCTTCTCCAGCAGCGTTCCGACATTGGTCAGCCGCGCGATGACGAAGGCATGGGTCATGTAGATGGAATAGGACAGGAGCCCGAGAAGCGCGAACGGCCGCGTCTTCAATGCCCGGCTGATCGCCCCGCCCTCATGGGCGAAGACGAAGATCGCAGCGGCGAAGACCAGCGGCGCGGCAACGGAAACGCCCGACGTGCCGTAGAGGCTGACGAAGGCGGCGACATACGCGACTGTCGCCAGTTCCGCGCCGGTCCAGCACGCGGCGCGATCCGTGCGGACCTCGATGCGTAAGATGTCCCAAACGCGCAGGCGAAGAAACGCGCCGAGCGCGAAACCGGCGAGGCAGCGAAGCCAGCCGAAGTCCACATGCGCTTCGATATGACCAAGCCTTGCGAGAAGGAACGCGAGTCCCCCGAACGCGATCACCGGCAGGAGGACATTCATCTGCCGGGGGAGCCAGACAGCCAGCGCGGCAAAGATGAGGTAGGAGACGAATTCGGCGGAAATGCTCCAGCTCGGATAGTTCCAGCCGAGACTCGGCACGAAGCCGAGCGAATGGGTCAGAAGCGCATTGTGCAGAAGGGCGATCGGCGTGCTGCCGCCTTCGCTGGGTATCCCCCGGACGCGAAGGACCTCGAACAGCAGGAACACTAGCAGCATCGCCAGATGCAGGGGGTAGACACGCCAGAAGCGGGATTGGATGAAGGAGGCCCAACGTTTCTGGACGATCAGACGCTCGCCCCAGGCATGGGCAATGACGAAGCCGGACAGGACGAAGAAAAAGTCCACGAACAGGAAGCTGTGGCGCACGAATCCCAACTGCCCGATCGGCCCCGCGATCGGCGCATGGAGAAAGATCACCATCACGGCACAGACGCCGCGCCAGCCGTCCAGCGCGTCGAAGCGCGTGTCCTGTTTCGCGATCACGACAGGCTCGCTCCCTTTGGCTGCTTTCCCTGGAAGCCGCCCGGCGCGGCCGGCGAGGAGCGGGCCGACAGACGCGTGGTGAAGCCGAGCAGAGGCTTTTCGAGCAGCCGGTAGCAGACGATGCCGGCCAGCGCGGCGACGGCGGTGAGGACGGCGACGAACGGCAGGCCGCCTGCAAGCCCCGGCAGCAAGCCGGTGGAACTCCAGACCTTGGCCATGGCCGGCAAAACGATCGCCTGCGTCAGGTAGAGCGAGTAGGACGCATCGCCCAGAAGCAGCATCAGCGGATGGCCGGCCCGGCCGGGGGCGCGCCGGCCCAGCGCCGCACCGCCGACGATCAGCGCCGCCGGCAGGCCGGCTTTCAGAAAGCGCGAGAGCTCGACCGGTTCGAGCCAGACGAGAGCGACGAAGCCGACCAGCGTCACGATCATTCCGGCCCCGGCGTCGATCCGCAAGTTGCGGCGGTAGGCCATGCCGATCAGAAGGCCGAGCCCGAATTCGAGAAGGATCGGTTGGGCATAAAAGGCGGGGATCGCAATCCCGGCCTGCCCCAGCCCAACCAGGAGAAGCAGCACGGCAAGGATGATCCAGGCGCGGGCACCGCGAGGCGCGAACAGCGCCGCCGCCATGACGAGATAGAAGGCCATCTCGTAGTTCAGCGTCCATCCCGGAATCAGAACCGGGAAGAGTTCGCCAAGCTTGGGATGGGCCATCGGCACGAAGAAGAGCGAAGCGAGGAGGTGCTTGGGATCGAAGACGGTGGACGACAAAAGGTCGGGCCGCAGCAGCGAGACACCGGCGATGAGGAGCGTCAGCGCCCAGTAGAGCGGCACGATCCTCAAGATGCGCCGTATCATGAACTCGGCAGGACGGGGCTCGGACTTCTCGGCGGCGACGAAGATGATGAAGCCGCTGATGACGAAGAAGATGTCGACGCCGAGCGCCCCCACGCGAAACGGATTGTCCATTCCCGTCTCGCGCCCGAGCAGGTCGAACGCGTGGAACAGCACGACCATCAAGGCGGCGATCCCGCGCAGATACTGGATCTGGATGATCATGACGTGCCAGCCTCGTGATGAAGGGAAAGGCTAGCGCAGGATCGTTAACGGGCATTCAATCCCGAAGCGCTACTTGGCGTTTCACCTTCCGCGACGGTTCGGGACAAGATCATGCTGGGAACACCGCCTATCCAAGCTGCAGGGGCCGCCGCGTGACAGCCAGTCTTCGCCGCTGTAAAGCGGTCGTCGCATGATCCGCAACCGGACGATCCTGTTCCTGCACCAGAACTTTCCCGGCCAGTTCCTGCATCTCGCCCGGCATCTGTCGCGCGAGAACCGGGTCCTGTTCCTCAGCCGCAAGACGCCGAACCGCTTGGCGCGGGTGCGGCTGGTCGAATACGATCTGCATCGCGAGCCCGACGCGCGCATCCATCCCTATCTCTCGGGGCCGGAGCGCGGCATCCTGCATGGGCAGGCGGTGGTGCGCGAACTCTTGAAGCTCAGGCGGGAGGGCATCCGGCCGGACCTCATCGTCGGACATACGGGCTGGGGGGAAACGCTCTTCGTCAAGGACGTCTTCCCCGACGTGCCGCTGCTCAGCTATTTCGAATTCTATTACAGCACGCTCGGGGCGGATGTCGGCTTCGACCCGGAATTTCCATCCGACCCGGATCTCAAGTTCCGGCTGCGCATTCGCAACCAGGCCATTCTCTCCTGCCTGGAGGCGACCGATCGCGGCCTGTCGCCGACGCGCTGGCAGCAGGAACGCCTGCCCGCCCCCTTCCGGTCGAAGGTCGCGGTGATCCATGACGGTGTCGATACGGACGCGGTTCGCCCCGGGCAGGAGGCGAGCGTCACGCTGCCGAACGGGCGCAGCTTCGATGCCGCGACGCCTGTCGTCACCTATGTCGCGCGTAACCTCGAGCCCTATCGCGGCTTCCACATCTTCATGCGGGCGGTGCAGCCGATCCTAGATCGCAACCCGGCAGCGGAGGTGATGATCGTCGGAGGCGACGATGTCAGCTATGGCTCGCGCCTGCCCGGCGGCGAGACCTATCGCGAGCGAGCCCTGCGCGAGACGCAAGTCGATCTCTCGCGCGTCCACTTCACCGGGAAGCTGCCCTACGCGACCTATCTGAACCTGCTGCAGGTCTCGGCCGCGCATGTCTATCTCACCTACCCGTTCGTCCTGTCCTGGTCGATGATCGAGGCGATGGCGACGGGTTGCCTGCTGGTCGCCTCGCGCACGCCGCCGGTCGAGGAGGTGATCCGCGACGGCGAGAACGGGCTTCTGGTGGATTTCTTCGACGTCGATGCCATCGCCCAGCGCGTTACGCAGGCGCTGCAGGACCCGGAGCGTTTCAAACCTCTGCGCCAAGCGGCACGGCGCACCGCGATGGAGCGCTACGATTTGTCGCGGGTCTGCCTGCCGCAGCAGGTCGGGCTTCTGGAGGAGATGCTGGGGTAGCTTGCAGGGCTCCCCTTCAAGCCCAACGGGTAAGCCTGCTAGTTCAGTGCGGCCGCAAGAGCCGGCGCCGGTGCGGGCACGCCGAGGCCCAAGCGATGATGGATGGCGCCGCTGGAATTCACCAAGCCCTCGATCGTGTAACCGCCGAGCGTATTGAGGAAGGCGTTCAAGGCTTCACGCAGCGCCGCGTTCAAGGCGCAGCTGTCGATCAGCGGGCAATCCACCGCGCCGGTCTCGAAGCATTCCGCCATGGCGAAGCTTTCCTCCGTCACTTCCACGACCGCGCGCAACGTGATCTCCCGCGCCGGCCGGGCAAGCCGAATGCCGCCGTTGCGACCGCGCACCGTCTGCACGAACTTGGCCTCCACGAGGGGCTGAAGGATCTTGAACAGGAAAAGCTCGGAAACATTGTAGGCCGACGCGATTTCGCCCACCCGGCTCAGCCGATCGGTGTTGGCAGCGCAGTACATGAGAATGCGAATGGCATAATTCGTCTGGCGGGTCAGGCGCATGGCGCACTCCATAGAGGCGCGCCGCATCGAACGGCGAACGCGGTCGTTGATCCCATCATTAGAAGAATTCCAAGTTGAAGGGAAGACGCCCGTACCCGCATGGGGTCGGCGCGGCCTTTGCACGCCGATCGTGACACTTCCGTGTCGCACCAACGCGTTTTCCACGATGCCGGGGCCACGACCCATTGGCGAAGCATTCACTGATTGCTAAGAAATTCGCCATGCCTCTTCGAAGGGCGCGCCTTTCATTCCGCGCAGCGCCCGAAGTTCGAACGAGTTTGACGCGAAACAAAGGCGTTTCATGGATTATTTTCTTCAACAGCTCATCAACGGAGTGACGCTCGGCTCCATCTATGGGCTGATCGCCATCGGTTATACGATGGTCTACGGCATTATCGGCATGATCAACTTCGCCCATGGCGAGGTCTTCATGATCGGGTCGTTCATCGCGCTCACCGTGTTCCTGATCCTGACCGCCGTCGGGCTCACCTTCCTTCCGCTGGTGCTGCTCATCATGGTGGTCGTCGCCATGATCTTCACGGCGCTCTGGGGCTGGTCGATCGAGCGCATCGCCTATCGCCCGCTGCGCGGCTCCTTCCGCCTCGCGCCGCTCATCACCGCCATCGGCATGTCGATCTTCCTGCAGAACTTCGTGCAGCTTGCCCAGGGCGCGCGCGTCAAGCCGCTGCCGCCGCAGGTCCAGGGCTCGATCGTGCTGACGGACGGCGTGCAGGTCTCCTACATGCAGATCGTCATCGTGCTGACGACGCTCGTGCTGATGGCGGGCTTCACGATCCTGATCACACGCACGCCGCTCGGCCGCCAGCAGCGCGCCTGCGAGCAGGACGCCAAGATGGCCTCGCTGCTCGGCGTGAATGTCGATCGCACGATCTCGCTGACCTTCGTCATGGGCGCCTCGCTCGCCGCCGTCGCCGGCACGATGTACCTTCTCTATTACGGCGTGATCGAC
Source organism: Aureimonas sp. AU40 (assembly GCF_001463785.1). Taxonomy (NCBI): domain Bacteria; kingdom Pseudomonadati; phylum Pseudomonadota; class Alphaproteobacteria; order Hyphomicrobiales; family Aurantimonadaceae; genus Aureimonas; species Aureimonas sp. AU40. Next base: position 79,379 of record NZ_BBWL01000041.1, on the reverse strand, counting down.
TTCTACATCGGCTTCCTCGCCGGCGTGAAAGCCTTCACCGCCGCGGTTCTGGGCGGTATCGGCTCGCTGCCGGGCGCCATGCTCGGGGGCCTCGCCATCGGCCTCATCGAAACCTTCTGGTCGGGCTACTTCTCGGTGGAATACAAGGACGTCGCCGCCTTCTCGATCCTGGCGATCACGCTGATCTTTCTCCCCTCCGGCCTTCTCGGCCGCCCGGAAGTGGAGAAGGTCTGAGATCATGGCCACCACGCCCAACACCCCCTCCTCGTCGCCGGTCGGCGCCGAGCGCGAGTTCGAGAACCAGCGCGACGCCGTACGAGGCGAAGCGCCTTTCACGCCCGAGCCGGAATTTCGTCTCTCCTTCCCGCAGGCCTTCCGCGAAGCGGCCATCACCGCCGCCATCGTCGGCTTGCTGACCTTGTTCTTCGTGGCGGTGCGCAGCGACATCGCGCCCGGCGGGTTGCTCCTCTACACGCGCTGGGACCTTTGGCTGACCTTCGTCGCCATCGCCTTCGGCGTGCGGCTCGTTCTGAGCCTCGCTTTGTTCCAGCGCCGCGCCGCCGGCGCCTCGGGCAAATCCGCGAAGACGGTGAAAAGCGTCAAGGCCAAGGGCGGCCTGACGATCGGCAAGGTGCTGAGTGCGCTCTTCCTTCTGGTGGCGCTCGTCCTGCCCTTCCTGATCCAGCTCGTCTTCCCCTCCAGCTCGCGCTACCTGATCGATCTGTCGATCCTGATCCTGACCTATGTCATGCTCGGCTGGGGTCTCAACATCGTGGTTGGGCTCGCGGGTCTCCTCGACCTTGGCTATGTCGCCTTCTATGCGGTCGGCGCCTATTCCTTCGCGCTGCTGGCCATCAATTTCGAACTGGGCTTCTGGGTCTGTCTTCCCATGGCCGGCCTCTTCGCCGCTCTCTGGGGCATCATTCTTGGCTTCCCAGTGCTGCGCCTGCGCGGCGACTATCTCGCCATCGTCACGCTGGCCTTCGGCGAGATCATCCGCGTCGTGCTTTTGAACTGGGGCGCCTTCACCGGCGGCCCGAACGGCCTGCTCGGTATTCCGCGCCCGACCTTCTTCGGCCTCGATTTCGGGCGCGGCGAAGGCTCGTTCTCGGCCTTCTTCGGCATTCCCTACGACAGCCTGCACCGCTTCATCTTCCTCTACTACATCATCCTGGCCCTGGCTCTTCTGACGAATTTCGTCACGCTGCGGCTTCGCAAGATGCCGGTCGGCCGCGCCTGGGAAGCGCTGCGCGAGGACGAGATCGCCTGCCGCGCGCTCGGCATCAACACCACGAACGTCAAGCTCACGGCCTTCGCCACGGGCGCGATGTTCGGCGGCTTCGCCGGCTCCTTCTTCGCCACGCGCCAGGGTTTCATCTCGCCTGAAAGCTTCACCTTCCTGGAATCGGCAATCATCCTCGCGATCGTGGTTCTGGGCGGCCTCGGCTCGCAGCTCGGCGTCGTCTTCGCCTCGCTGGTGATGATCGGCGGCATCGAGCTGATGCGAAACCTCACCTTCATCCAGGACATTCTGGGCAACGACTTCGACCCCGGCCGCTACCGCATGGTGCTGTTCGGCGTCGCCATGGTGGCGATCATGGTGTGGAAGCCGCGCGGCCTCGTGTCGTCCCGCCAGCCCTCGGCGGTCTACAAGGAACGCAAGGCCATCGGCGCCGACATGGTGGCGCAGGGCGAGGGACACTGACGATGACGAACGCACAGCCCATCCCCGCCCCGCTCGGTGCAGAGCCGCGCCGTTGGCTCGACGATCCGGTGCTGACCGTTGAGCATCTTACGATGCGTTTCGGCGGCCTGGTCGCCATCAACGACCTGTCCTTCTCGGTCGGGCGCGGCGACATCACCGCGCTGATCGGCCCGAACGGCGCCGGCAAGACCACGGTCTTCAACTGCGTCACCGGCTTCTACAAGCCGACCGAGGGGCGCATCTCGCTGCGCCGCGGGCGCGGCATCACCGACGAGGCCGTGGCCGAGCTCACCCGCTCGGGCGCGCAGAGCCGCAAGACGCCGCAGGGCGAGGTCTTCCTCCTGGAGCGCATGAGCGACTTTCGCATCACGCGCACGGCGGGCGTCGCCCGCACCTTCCAGAACATACGCCTGTTCGGCGGCATGACCGTGTACGAGAACCTGCTCGTCGCCCAGCACAATGCGCTGATGCGTGCCTCCGGCTTCACGATCGCCGGCCTGTTCGGCCTGCCGGGCTACCGGCGGGCGCGCGAGGCGGCGCAGGATCTGGCGGTGGACTGGTTGAAGCGCACCGCGCTGCTGCACCGGGCCGACGATCCGGCGGCCGACCTTTCCTATGGCGACCAGCGCCGGCTGGAGATCGCCCGCGCCATGTGCACCGGCCCATCGGTCCTGTGCTTGGACGAGCCGGCGGCCGGCCTCAACCCGCGCGAATCGGCCGAGCTGAACGAGCTCCTGCGCTCGATCCGCTCCGAGTTCGACACCTCGATCCTCCTGATCGAGCACGACATGGGCGTCGTCATGGAGATCTCGGACCACATCGTGGTTCTCGACTACGGCAAGAAGATCTCGGACGGCACGGCCTCCGAGGTGCGCAACGATCCCAAGGTCATCGCCGCCTATCTCGGCGTCGACGACGAGGAAGTGGAAGCGGTGGAGGAGAAGCTGGACAAGGGCGATGTCGAGGGCGCGGTGCAGAGCGTCCACCTGAGCGGAGGGCCCGAGGCATGAGCATCGCCGACGCGACCCAGAGCCCCGCCATCGTAACGCCCGCCGCCCAGCCGCTTCTCAGCATTCGCGGCGTCGAAACGTTCTACGGCAAGATCCAGGCGCTGAAGGGCGTCGATCTCGACGTAAACGAGGGCGAGATCGTCACGCTGATCGGCGCCAACGGCGCCGGCAAGTCGACCCTCATGATGACGATCTGCGGCAATCCGCGCGCCCGCGCCGGGCAGATCCTCTATGCCGGCGAAGACATCGCGCAGCTGCCGACCCACTCGATCATGTCGCGGCGCATCGCGCAGTCTCCCGAAGGACGGCGCATCTTCGGCCGCATGACCGTCCTAGAAAATCTCCAGATGGGCACGACGCTGGTCGGCCCCGCGCATTTCGATGAAGACCTGCGCCGGGTGTTCGACATGTTCCCGCGCCTCAAGGAGCGCGCCTCGCAGCGGGCGGGAACCTTGTCGGGCGGCGAGCAGCAGATGCTGGCGATCGCCCGCGCCCTGATGGGCCGCCCTCGCCTGCTGCTTCTGGATGAGCCCTCGCTGGGCCTGGCGCCCATCGTGGTGAAGCAGATCTTCGAGGTGATTCGCGAACTCAACCGCACGGAAGGGCTCACGGTCTTCCTGGTGGAGCAGAACGCCTTCCACGCGCTTCGCCTCGCCCATCGCGGCTATGTCATGGTGAACGGGCGAATCACCATGAAGGGAACGGGTCGCGAACTCCTCGCCCGCGAGGAGGTGCGCAGCGCCTATCTGGAAGGAGGGCATCACTGATGAATCCCGAAAACGCCCTCCTCTGGGAAGTCTCGCTCGTCGAGTTCGTGATCGTGACGCTGGTGATCGGCGGCGGCCTCGCCTTCGCCGTGGGCCGTTCCTCGGCGCGCAGCTGGGGCGGCTGGAGCTTTCTGGTCTTCGGTGTCGCGCTTCTGACGCTGGCGATCCGCTTCCTGCATTTCAGCTTGTTCCACGGCTCGTTCTTCCTGCCGCCCGCCACGTTCGGCACGGCGCTTCATTACGGGCTGGTGGATTTCGTCATCCTCCTCGCCTTCGCGGCGGCCGGGCGGGTGACGATGCGCTCGGCCCAGATGGCGCGGCAGTACCGCTTTCTATCTGCCACCGGGCGGCGCTGAGCCTCGACTTCACTTTTCGCGCAAAAACGCGTCGAAAACGGGTTTTGCCTATTTTCGACGCGGGAAAGCTGGTCTTTAATCCCTCGACCGCAACAGCTTGAATCCGCTCATGAAGAGCGGACGGGGCGGCCTGAGATCCAATGGGGAAGTTCGACATGAAAAAAGCGTTCCTGGCCGGTGTGGCCTTCAACGTCCTCCTTTCGGGTGCCGCCTTCGCCGACATCACGATCGGCGTCGCCGGCCCGATGAGCGGCCAGAACGCCGCCTTCGGCGAGCAGCTCCGCATCGGCGCCGAGCAGGCGGTGGCCGACATCAACAAGGCGGGCGGCGTCAACGGCGAGCAGATCAAGCTCTCGGTCGGCGACGATGCCTGCGACCCGAAGCAGGCGGTCGCCGTGGCGAACCAGTTCGCCTCGCAGAAGGTGCCGTTCGTGGCCGGCCATTTCTGCTCGGGCTCATCGATCCCCGCGAGCCAGGTCTATGCCGAAGAAGGCATCGTCCAGATCTCGCCGGCCTCGACCAACCCGGACTTCACCGACAAGCGCGCGGGCGACGGCATCTATCGCGTCTGCGGCCGTGACGATCAGCAGGGCGAAGTCGCCGGCAAGTACATCGCCGAGAACTTCAAGGACGGCGCCGTGGCCGTGCTCGACGACAAGTCGGCCTATGGCAAGGGCCTCGCCGACCAGACCACCAAGTTCATGGAAGCGGCTGGCAAGAAGCCGACCATCTCCGAGTCCTACACGGTCGGCGAGAAGGACTTCTCCTCGCTCATCACCAAGATGAAGCAGGCCGACGTCAAGCTGATCTATATCGGCGGCTACCAGACCGAAGCCGGCCTCATCGCCCGTCAGGCGAAGGAACAGGGCCTCAAGGCCAAGGTCATGTCCGGCGACGCGATCGTGACCGACGAGTACTGGGCCATCACCGGCGACGCCGGCGAAGGCACGCTGATGACCTTCTCGCCCGATCCGCGCCGCAACCCGCAGGCCGCGCCGATCGTCGCCGAGCTGGAGAAGCAGGGCAAGACGGCCGAAGGCTACGTGCTCTACACCTACGCCGCGATCCAGGCCTGGGCAGAAGCCGCCAAGAAGGCTGGCTCGACCGACTTCGACAAGGTCACCGCCGCGCTCAACAGCGACTCGCTGCCGACCGTCATCGGCGACCTGAAGTTCGACGCCAAGGGCGACGTGACCCTGCCGGGCTACGTCATCTACGAGTGGAAGAGCGGCAAGTACGACTACCTCAGCGCTTCCAAGTAAGCATCGGTTCTCCGGGCGGCGCGCAAGCGTCGCCCGTTCCGGTCTGAGACGAAAAAGCCCGGCCGCATCGCAGCCGGGCTTTTTCGTGTTGTCCGCTCAGCTTGTCTGCCGGGAAGGTCTCCCTCGCCCGTCAGACCAGCGCGTTCGTATCAGTGACGCCGCGCGGCATCCTTCAGCGCGGGATAAAGCGCCTGATATCGCTGGTGCGCGGCGGCGAAGCTTTCCACCAGCGCCGTTTCGGGCTCGAAGCGCGCCGAGATCGGGGGGTCGACCATGACGCTGGCCGGGTCCGCCCCGGTGGCGGCGCAAAGGCCGAGGCGCGCGGCGCCGAAGGCCGCGCCGAAATCGCCCGCCGCCGGCAGCGCGATCGGCGTTTCCAGAACGCTCGCCATCATCTTCAGCCAGAGTTCCGAGCGCGAGCCCGCGCCAACGGCGATGAGCTGGCGAACCCAGGAGGCATCGGGCGCGGCGTCGAGACAATCGCGGATCGAGAAGGCGACGCCCTCCATGACGGCCCGCGTCATGTCCTCGCGCGTCGTGTCCGCTTCGAGGCCGATAAAGGCGCCGCGCACGGCCGAATCATTGTGCGGCGTCCGCTCGCCCGAAAGGTAGGGCAGGAACAGGAGCCGGCCCGGCGCTTTCAGCTCGGATCCGACCGCCGCCGTCAGCTCGCCCGGTTTTTCCTTCATGACATGCGACAGCCATTCGATGGAGCCGGCGGCCGAGAGCGTCACGCCCATCTGGTGCCATAGGCCGGGAATGGCGTGGCAGAACGTGTGGAGCGCGGTGTCGGGCACCGGATCGTAGCCCGCGCTCGCCGTGAACAGGACGCCGGACGTGCCGAGCGACAGGAAGCCCGTGCCCGGCCGCGTGACGCCGACGCCGCAGGCCGAGGCCGCGTTGTCGCCGCCGCCGCCCGCCACGACGACGCCGGAGCCGAGGCCCCAGCGCGCGGCCAGTTCGGCGCGCAGCGTGCCGCTGACCTCGGTGCCTTCCACGAGGCGCGGCATCTGCTCGACGGTGAGTTCGGTGCGCTCCAGCATCTCGCTGGACCAGTCGCGCGCGCCGGTGTCGAGCCAGGCGGTGCCGGCCGAATCCGACATGTCCGACACGGCCTCGCCGGTCAGCCACAGCCGCAGATAATCCTTCGGCAGGAGAACGCGGCGGACCTTGGCGAAGATCGCCGGCTCGTTGCGCGCCACCCAGAGGAGTTTGGGCGCGGTGAAGCCGGGGAAGACGATGTTGCCGGTGATGGCGCGCGACTCTTCGTCGTCCAGTTCATCGGCTTCCTCGTGCGAGCGCGTGTCGTTCCACAGGATGCAGGGGCGCAGCACCGCGTCGTCTGCGCCGATCAGCGTCGCGCCGTGCATGTGCCCGGACAGGCCGATGCCGGTGACGCCGGCGAGCAGCTGCGGATCGCGCGCGTTGAGCTCGACGATCACGGATTCGCAGGCCGCGATCCAGGACGCCGGGTCCTGCTCGGACCATCCGAAATGGGGCCGCTCCACCGTCAAGGCGGCCGTGGCGCTGGCCAGCGGCTTCTGGTTCTCGTCGATCACCAGCGCCTTCAGGGACGAAGTGCCGAGGTCGAGCCCGAGATAATGACCCATGCGAACGCGAAGCCTCCAAAGGCCCGCTTCTTGCCGCGGGCAGATTGCCGTTCCGATCGGCGAGGAAGGGGTCGGCGCGCCATTCCGCGGCCCGGCGCATTCCCTCGCCCTGCTCTTTCCATAAGGACTTTTCTTTCGCGACGCGACTCTTCGCGCTACAGCAGCCATCGAAAGACCGGACCGCCGGAAAGCAAGGGATAAGCGCCCATGAGCCGCATCGTCTACGTCAATGGCGCCTATGTGCCGGAAGAAGAGGCCAAGCTCTCGATCTTCGATCGTGGGCTCCTCTTTGCCGACGCGGTCTACGAGGTGACGGCGGTGATCGAGGGCAAGCTGCTCGACTTTCCCGGACACATGGCCCGGCTGCGCCGCTCGCTGGCCGAGCTGAGGCTGCCCTCACCGGCCACGGACGAGGAGATCCTCGCCATTCACCGCGAGCTTCTCCAGCGCAACGCCCTCACCTTCGGCCACATCTATCTCATGGTGACGCGCGGCGCGGCCGATCGCGACTTCGTCTGGCCGAAGGAGGGCACGCCGCCGAGCTTCGTCCTGTTCACGCAGGGGCGCGACGGGGTGGAATCGCGCGAGGCGCGCGACGGCCTGCGGGTCGTTAGCGTTCCCGATCTGCGCTGGGCGCGGCGCGACATCAAGACCGTGCAGCTTCTCTACCCCTCGCTTGCCAAGATGGAGGCCAAGCGCCAGGGCAAGGACGATGCCTGGATGGTGGAGGACGGGTTCGTCACCGAAGGCACGTCCAACAACGCCTATATCGTGACCGAGAGCGGGCGGATCGTCACCCGCGCCCTGTCCAACGCCATTCTCCATGGCATCACCCGGGCCGCCATACTGCGCGGCGCGGCCGAAGCCGGGCTGGAGGTCGAGGAGCGGCCCTTCACGCTGGCGGAAGCGCAGGGCGCGCGCGAGGCCTTCGTCACCTCGGCCGGCGCCTTCGTGACCCCGGTGGTGGAAATCGACGGCTTGCCCGTGGGCGACGGCGCGCCGGGGCCGATCGCTCGTCGTCTGCGCGCAATCTATCTCGACGAGGCGCTGCGCACGGGGCTTTGACGCCTTCACCCGCTCTCCCTATGAAGACTTCGTGAAGTGGCCCATTCCGTCGGAGACCCGCCCGTGAGCACCCGCGACATCGTCCTGATCGCCCTGTTTGCCGCCATGATGGCGGTTCTCGGCGCCTTTCCGCCGCTCATGCTGCCGTTGATCGCGATTCCGATCACCGCACAGTCGCTCGGCCCCATGCTGATGGGCGGCATTCTCGGCGCGCGGCGCGGCGTGCTCGCCATGCTGCTCTTTCTCGTTCTGGTCGCGATGGGCTTGCCGCTCCTGTCGGGTGGTCGCGGGGGTCTTGCGCCCTTCGTCGGTCCCTGGTCGGGCTTCATCTATGGCTGGGTCGCGGCGAGCTTTGTGATCGGCTGGCTGGTGGAGCGGCGCTGGGATCGGCTCGGTCCGGTGTCGGCCTTCGCCATCTGCGCGCTTGGCGGCATCGGCGTGGTCTATGCCGTGGGCGTGCCCTGGTATGCGATGATGGCCAAGCTCGATCTCCTCACCGCCTTCGCCTCCTCCGCGATCGTCTTCATTCCCGGCGATCTCGTGAAGGCCGCGCTGGCGACGGCCGCGATCCTGATCGTCAAGCGCGCCTATCCGCTGATCCAAAGCGGTTCGCTGCGCGCCGCCCGGTCCTGACGCGCGAAAAGGGACATCGCATGATCGAGTTCGATTCGGCGTCGCTCGAGCGGGGCGGCCGCGTGGTTCTCGATCGGCTGGACCTGACGTTGAGCGAGGGGCGGATCGGCGTGATCGGGGCCAACGGCTCCGGCAAGTCGAGCTTCGCGCGGCTTCTCAACGGGCTTCTTCTGCCGACCACGGGCTCAGTGCGCGTCTTCGGCCTCGACACGGCCGAGAAGGGGCGCGAGGTGCGGCGCCATGTCGGCTTCGTGTTCCAGAACCCGGACAACCAGATCGTCTATCCCACCGTGGGAGAGGATCTCGCCTTCGGCCTGAAGCCGCTGAAGCTGCCCAAGCCCGAGGTCGCCGCCCGCGTTTCGCACGCCCTCACCGACGCCGGCCTCGGCGGCTTCGAGGAGCGGCTGACGCATGAACTGTCGGGCGGCGAGCGCCAGATGGTGGCGATCGCGGGCGTGACCATTCTGCGCCCCGATCTTCTGGTGCTGGACGAGCCGACGACGCTTCTCGACCGGCGCAATAAGCGCCGCGTCATGGACGCGCTCGCCGTCATGCGCCGCCATGTCGTCATGGTGACGCACGATCTCGATCTTCTGGAGGGCTTCGACCGGGTCCTGGTGTTCGAGGACGGCCGGCTGGCCGACGATGCCCCACCGGCCCAAGCCATCCAGACCTATCTGGCGCTCACCGCATGATCGGCAGCCTCTATCGGCCGGGGGCGAGCCCGCTCCACCGCGCCTCGCCGGGGGGAAAGCTCGCGGCGCTGGCGATTTGTGGAACGCTGGTGGTTCTCGTCGGCGATCCGCTTCTGATGGTGGCGCTCTTCTGTCTCAGCCTAGCGCTGTTTCGCGCCGCCGATTTTTCGCTCGTCACGGCGCTGCGGCAGATGCGCCCGGCCCTGCCCGTGCTCGCCGTCCTGTTTCTTTTCCAGCTCTGGGCCGCGGATGTCTCGGCAGCCGCGCTCGTGGTCCTGCGGCTCGGAACATTGCTTCTTCTGGCCGCGCTGGTGACGCTGACGACCCGCGTATCGGACATGACGGAGACGCTGGAGCGGGCGCTCGGCCCTTTTCGGCGCTTCGGTATCGATCCCGAACGTGTCGGGCTCGCGATCTCGCTTGCGATCCGGTTTCTGCCGGCGCTCGGCAGCGTGCTTGCCGAGGTGCGCGAGGCGCAACGGGCGCGCGGGCTCGATCGCAGCATGCTGGCGCTGCTCGTGCCGCTTCTCCTGCGCACCCTCAAGATGGCGGACGAAGTGGCCGAGGCGATCGATGCGCGAAGCTGACGCGGCGCAGCATTTCGGCTGAAAGCGCCTTGACCCGAAGGCCGAGCCGGCCGATTTTCACGGCATGACGACGATTCGATCTCTCTGCGTTTACTGCGGCTCCGCTTCGGGCCGCGATCCTTCATACGTGGCAGCGGCCCAAGCGCTCGGCACCGCCATGGCGCATCGCGGCATCCGCCTGATCTATGGCGGCGGCACGCGCGGCATCATGGGCGCGGTGTCCGACGCGGTGATTGCCGCCGGCGGTCAGGTGACCGGCATCATCCCGCGCTTCCTGATCGACATGGAAGCCACGGAAAGCGAGTTGAAGCGGCTGGACGAGCTGGTGATCACCGAGGACATGCATGAGCGCAAGCACATGATGTTCGAGCGTTCGGACGCCTTCGTCGCCCTGCCCGGCGGCATCGGCACGCTGGAGGAACTGGTCGAGATCATGACCTGGAGCCAGCTCGGCCGCCATCGCAAGCCGATCGCCATCGCGAATGTGGACGGGTTCTGGGACCCGTTCTCCGGCCTGCTCGACCATATGCGCGAGGCCGGCTTCATCCACACCGCGCATCAGGTGCGCCCGATCATCCGCGATCGGATCGAGGACCTGCTTCCGGCCATCGAGGCGGCGGCGGTTCCAGCCGAGCGCACGGGCGTCGAAGCGGTGATCGAGCGTCTCTGACGGGCGATCGCAAACGGACAGGACAAGGGCGGCCGGCGAGCCGCCCTTTTTCGTTCAGCCCGTCTATTCCGCCGGACAGGCTTGGCGAACCGAAACCTGCGCGGGGCGCCGTGCCGCGAACATCGACCAGGTGTAGAGCGCGAGCGCGGCCCAGATGAAGGCGAAGGCGACACCCTGCCAGACCCCGAAGGGCTCGCCGAAGACGAACACCGCCGTCAGCGCGATGAAGGTCGGCGCGATGTATTGGAGTAGCCCCACCGTGGTGAAACGCAGCATGCGCGCGGCGGCAGCATAGAGGATCAGCGGAATGGCGGTGACCGCGCCGGCGCCGATCAAAAGTAGCGTTTCGGGCGTATTCTCGGCGAAATGCCCCTGCCCGCCATTCGCGACCCAGCCGGCCAAAAGCAGTGCCGGCACGAAGAGAATGGCGATCTCGAGAAAGAACCCCTCGCTCGCGCCAACCGGCACGGTCTTGCGCATGAGGCCATAGAGGCCGAACGACCCGGCCAGCAGCAGCGAGATCCAGGGCAGGCCGCCGGCCTTCACCGTCAGGATCAGAACGCCGAAGGCGGCTAGCGCGATCGCGGCGGCCTGCGTGCGATTGGGCCGCTCGCCGAGGAAGACGGCCGCGAGAAGCACGTTGATCAACGGGTTGATGTAATAGCCGAGCGCAGCTTCGACGCCATGACCGGTGACGATCGCGACGACATAGGTGCCCCAGTTGATCGAGATCAGCCCGGCCGTGATCGTCATCAGCCCGAGAATGCGCGGCGTGACCAGTTGCCCGACCGTCCTGAGCTGACCGCCCTTTGCCAGAATGAGGACGGCGAAGGGCAGAGCCCAAAGAATGCGATGGGCGACGATCTCCACCGGCGAGACATGCGAGAGCGCCTTCATATAGATCGGCAGCACCAGGCCCCAGATCAGAAAGGCGGAGATCGCGTAGACATATCCGCGCGGCGTTTCGGCGGGCTGGTCCGACATGGCGTCACCTTCGGGGCTTTGGGGTCGCGACCCGACTTCTATCAGCCGGGGTGAGCGGCGACACCCGATTTCCCGTGATGGATCCATCACCGAAACGAATGGATCAGGCCGGGCAGCGGCGTCTCAATCGTGGTCGGGATGCTGGAAGGATCGGATATCGGCGAGATAGGGATGCTCCCCCGCATCCTCCTGCGTGCTGCGCACCGGCAACGACGGGAGCTCGTCGACATAAGGCAGCTTGCCCTCGCAGCCGAACTGGATTTCAGGACGAATGGCGGACGGGTCGTCGAAGGCGCCGATGCTGAGCGCCGGCCCCTCGGGCGCCTCGTAGGTCAGCGGCGTGCCGCAGCGCGAGCAGAAGCCACGCAGCACGTCCGTCGACGAGCGAAACCGATCGGGCTCACGCTTCGTCCAGCGAATCGTGGCGGGATCGACCGACACGAGCGGGGCGTAGAAGGCGCCGAACGCCTTCTGGCACATGCGGCAATGGCAGATGGACGCCTTGCCGAGCGCGCCTTCGATGCGAAAGCGCACGGCCCCGCATTGGCAGCCGCCGGTGTGGATGGGTCGGTTGTCGAGGGTCATGGTCGCGCTTCCCGTTGAGCAAGCCGTCAGTTGGCGAAACGATCCGTCGCGGCCAGGAGCCGGTCAAGCGTGCCGGGCTCGGAAAAGGCGTGACCGGCGTCTTCCACGATCTGCAGTTCCGAGCCGGGCCAGGCGCGGTGCAGGTCCCAGGCCGTCACAGGAGGCGTCACCACGTCGTAGCGCCCCTGCACGATGACGGCGGGGATTCCGACGAGGCGTCCGGCCTCGCGAATGAGTTCCCCTTCCTCCAGCCAGAGATCGTGGATGAAGAAATGGTTCTCGATGCGGGCGAAGGCGATCGCCGTGTCGCTGGCGCCAAAGGCCCCGACCCCGTCGCGGATCGTGCGCATGGAGACTGTGCGCGCTTCCCAGTCCGTCCAGCTGCGCGCCGCCTGGGCGCGCACCGCGCGGTCGGGATCGTCCAGCCGACGGTGGTAGGAACGGATCGGGTCGGCCCGCTCCTCCTCCGTCAGCGGTGCGATGAAATTGGACCATTCGTCTGGGAAGAGGCGGCTCGCGCCTTCCTTGTAGTACCAGTCGAGTTCGGCGCGCCGCCCGGTGAAGACGCCGCGCAGCACCATTTCGCTCACACGCTCGGGCCGGGTCTGCGCATAGGCCAGCGCCAGCGTCGAACCCCAGGAGCCCCCGAACAGCATGAAGCGGTTGAGACCAAGATGGTCCGCGACCCGATCGACATCGGCGACGAGATCGGGCGTCGTGTTGGCGTCCAGCGAGCCCAGCGGCATTGAGCGGCCACAGCCGCGCTGGTCGAACAGGGTAACGCAGTAGCGCGCGGGGTCGAACAGGCGTCGATGGGCCGGGCTACATCCGCTGCCCGGCCCACCATGCAGGAAGACCACCGGCTTACCGGCCGGGTTGCCGCATTGCTCGACATAGAGCGTGTGCCCGCCGCCGACCGGCAGCCGCTCAGTGCGGAACGGCTGGATCGGCGGATAGAGCACGCGCGGCGGCTGGATCAACGCTTCAGTTCCCAAGTGGTGACGCGCTCGCCGGTTGCGGGGTCCTTGCCGTCCTTAAGGAGAACGCCTTCCTCGGCAAGCTCGGCGCGGATGCGGTCGGCCTCTGCGAAGTCCTTGGCCTTGAGATGGTCGAGGCGCGCAGCGATGCGCTGGGCGACGTCGTCGCTGACGCCGCTCTCGCGAACCGGATGGATGCCGACCAGCGCCAAGCTCGCCAGAGCTTCGCCCGCCCGCCCCTCGTCGAAGAGCTGGTGAACTCGGCTGATCGCCACCGAACCCGAAAGATCGTCGCTGAGGGCGGTGAGAAACGCCTCGTCCGGCGCCTCGGCGGCCCGGGCGTCGGCCTCCCGGGCGAAGCGCTCCCAGCGGTCGAGTTCGCGCACGGCCTCCTCCAGCCGCGCGGCGGTGAAGTCGATCGGCTCGCGGTAGTGCGTCTTCAGCATGAGGAGGCGGACGGCTTCACCCGGCCAGCGCCGGCCGCCCACCTTATCGGTCTCCAGCACGTCGGCGATGGTGATGAAATTGCCCTCGCTCTTGGACATCTTGCGTCCGTCCACCTGCACGAAGCCGTTGTGCAGCCAGACCTCGGCCATCTTCTCGGTGCCATGCGCGCAGCAGCTCTGGGCGATCTCGTTCTCGTGGTGCGGGAAGATCAGGTCGAGCCCGCCGCCATGAATGTCGAAGGTCCGGCCGAGATAGGCCTCGCTCATCACCGAGCACTCGATATGCCAGCCCGGGCGGCCGCGACCCCAGGGGCTGTCCCAGCCCGGCTCCTCGGCGGACGAAAGCTTCCACAAGACGAAATCGGCCGGGCTGCGCTTGTGCGCTTCCACGGCGATCCGCGCTCCCGCTTGCTGCTCGTCCAGCTTGCGATGCGAAAGCGCGCCGTAGCTTGGCATGGAGGAAACGTCGAACAGGACCTCCCCTTCGGCCACATAGGCGTGGCCGCGTTCGATCAGCGTCTCGATCATCGAGACCATGTCTGGCAGGCCGTCGGATCGGGGGGTGACGAAGCTCGTGGCGCGCGGCTCGACGCTGGGCGGCAGCGTGCCGAGCGCGGCCACGTCCTTGTGGAACTGCGCGGCGGTTCCCTCGGTCACGCGCGCAATCGCTTCGTTGAGCGGCAGGTCCGGGTGGTCGCGCAGCGCACGCGCGTTGATCTTGTCGTCCACGTCGGTGATGTTGCGGACATAGATCACCCGCTCCGCGCCGTAGAGATGGCGCAGGAGGCGGAACAGGATATCGAAGACGATCACCGGCCGCGAGTTGCCGATATGGGCGAAGTCATAGACGGTCGGCCCACAGACATACATGCGAACGCGCCGCTCGGCTTCCGGCACATCGTGCGAAGCGTGCCAATCCAGCGGCAGGAAGCGCTCCTTGCGCCGCGTCAGGGTGTTGGTCAGGAAAAGACCCCGAAATCCGTCGTCCAAAACCACGTCTCCAACTGAGCCCGACCGGGCTGAGGCCGTCCTGCTACAGCCAAACGGCCTCGGGCACAAACACCGCGAATTCATCAGCCGGGGGTCGCGGCCGCCTCAAATTCGCCGCGAAGCATTGCGCCGCACTGCGCAAAGTCTTTCGCAGTGCATCATGTCACAATCACGCAACATTCCCGCGCTGCAACGATTTGTTAAGTATAGATTTAGGGATTTTTCAGTCCGACGCCCCTAAACTGTCGCAATCGGAATGCTTCTTTCTTTCATCGCATTAGCAGTGAGCCGCCGTTATGACCCGCGCCAACATCGTCTTCAAATCCCGCAGCGAGCGTGAGCGGGAACGCGAAAACGATCTCCTGAAGAATTATCGCGAGATCGGGATCGCCGCGATCGCCGCCGCCGCGCATGTGTCCTGCCGAAAGGACAAGGGCGCCGAGCCCAAGCGCAAGGCCGCCAACGGTTCGCATACCGACTGATATCTATCGAAGAGCATCGAACCCGCGCGGACCGCATGACCCCCCGCGCGGGTTTGGCGCGCTTTCAGCCCGCCCAGATGGCGTAGATCCCCTCGAACAGGGTGACACCCGCCAGCGGTCCGACGAAGAGCAGCAGAAGATTGAGGCCCAGGAGCCACATCAGCACCGATTCCTGACGCTCCGTCAGCCGGCGCGGTGGCTTTTCCGGCCATTCCGGCGGCACCCATTCCCGCTTGGTGTCGAGATACATCGGCTCTCTCCCCTCGATGCGGACGAGGCGGAAGTGACACCGCGAGCCCCAGGGGTTGCGGCTTCAGCCGGCGATACGAGCCGGCACACCTTCAAGCCTTCGTGACACTGAGAGCTAGGCCGTAGGGCAGCCGCCGCAAGGCGCGGCATGGTGCCGCCCCGCGACGGGGAAAGACAGGGGAAGCGCTGAAGCCCTTCCCCTCTGCGCTCAGTGAGAGGCGATGAAGGCGGCCAGAAGATCGCGGGCGGCGAGCGCGTCGCGCCGGTCGATCATCTCGCCGACCGTGTGGATGTAGCGCGTGCCGACCACGATGCCGATGGCGCGCGCGCCGCTGGCGGCTTGCTGCAGCGAAGCACCGTCCATGCCGCCGCCGGCGAGGATCGTGCGCTGAACCGGGATCGACCCGGCCTCGGCCACGGCCTCGAATTCCTCCACCAAGGCGACGTCGGCGATGAAGGACCCGTCCTTCAGATGCAGGCCAGCGCCCTTGCCGAGTTCGGTGGTGCGGTCCTTTTCCGGCACGCCCGGCGTGTCGCAGGCGAGCGTGGTGTCGACGCCGATGCCGATATGCGGGCGCCTGGCGAAGGCGACCGTCTTGGCACCGCGCAGCCCGACTTCCTCCTGCACGGTGAAGGCCACGATCAGTTCGCAGCGATGCGCGCGCTTCTCGTCCACCAGCTTGCGCACGGCCTCCAAGCCCAGCCAGCATGCGATGCGATTGTCGATCGCCTTGGAGACGATACGCTCCTCGCCGAGCTCGAGGAAAGGCTCGTCCATCACCACGAAATCGCCGACCCGGACCTTCTTCTTGGTTTCCGCGCCGAGGCCGAGATCGACGAAGAACTCCGTCGGCTCCGGCACCTTCTTGCGATCCTCCGGCGAAACCGTGTGGATCGGCTTGCCCTCGGCCATCATGACGCCCTTGTAGTCCCCCTTCGGGGTGCAGACGCGAACGCGCCGGGCAAACAGATTGCGCGGGTCGAAGCCGCCCACGGGCGAGACGTTGATGAAGCCCTTGTCGTTGATATGGCTGACGAGAAAGCCGATCTCGTCCATGTGGCAGGCCAGCATGATGCGCTCGGGATTCTCGCCCTCGCCCTTTCGCGTGCAGACGAGATTGCCCATCACGTCGGTTTCGATCGTGTCGAACAGGCCCTTCGCTTCGGCGGCGATGAGGTCGCGCACCCGGTGCTCGTGGCCGGGCACGCCGGGCGTCTCGCACAGGCGCTTGAGAAGATCGATGTTCATGCGGGCAGGCCTTCCTCAACCTATCGGCCCGGCAGGCGCTGCGGCCGGCCGGATCGGGCAAAACGGAAGGGGACGGAGCCAACGGCGCGCGTCCCCCAAGACAAGGTTCTAGAACAGGGACCCCTGCGCGGCCGGCGGCGCGGCGCCCGGGGGTGCGGCGGGTTCCTGCACCTCCGGCCCCATATTGGCAACCGCGTTCACGCGCTCGGACACGGCCATCGCCTCGAAGAGATCGTCCGGCGCCGGCACCATGAGATCGGCGACGTCCCGCACCTCGCTCTCGCGGCAATCCAGCCAGCGCTCGGCCTGATCGGGCGCGATCGTCACCGGCATGCGCTCGTGGATCTCGGACAGCGCGGCATTCGCCGACGTGGTCAGGATCGTGGCCGTGTCGATCTCGCTGCCGTCGGCCGCGAGATAGGTTTCCCACAGGCCGGCAAAGGCGATCGGCCCCGGCTGGCGCGGCCGGATGAAGAAGGGCGTGCCGCGCCGCCCGCTTTCGCGCCGCCATTCGTAGAAGCCGCTGGCCGGCACCAGACAGCGGCGATGGCGCATCGCGGCCTTAAAACTGTTGCGCTCATGCGCGCTTTCGGACCGGGCGTTGAATAGAAGCGGGATGGACGAGGGGTCCTTGGTCCAGCCGGGAATGAGGCCCCAGCGGGCGAGATGCGCCACGCGGCGCACGCCACCGTCCTCGGCCCGTCGATGCTCGTCCGCCCGCAGGATCAAGATCGGCTGGGTCGGCGCGATGTTGTATCGCGGCGGAAAGGGTTCGACCGCGTCCAGATGGAAGCGCTCGGCGATCGCGGGCGGAGAGTCGGTCAGGGTAAAGCGGCCACACATGAACCGAAGGTGGCGCGGCGCGGCGGCTCGGGCAAGACCCGGCGACAAAAGCGGTCGGTGCGGGACGGTGTGGGCAAGCTTCGAGGGCGTGGT
Organism: Aureimonas sp. AU40; assembly: GCF_001463785.1. Taxonomy (NCBI): domain Bacteria; kingdom Pseudomonadati; phylum Pseudomonadota; class Alphaproteobacteria; order Hyphomicrobiales; family Aurantimonadaceae; genus Aureimonas; species Aureimonas sp. AU40. Next base: position 62,121 of record NZ_BBWL01000041.1, on the reverse strand, counting down.
CTGGCAGCCCCCGGCCGAACCGGCTACCCCTGTCGCTATGACAACACCCCGCCCCCTTCTCGGTGCCTCGATCTGCGTCTTTCGCGGCGAAGAGGTTCTTCTCATCCTGCGTGGCCATGCCCCCTTCGCGGGCCTTTGGAGCCTGCCCGGCGGGCGGGTGGAGTTCGGCGAGCGGCTGGAGGACACCGTGCGCCGGGAAGCCTTGGAGGAGACCGGCCTCGCCGTTACCGACATCGCCTTCGTGACGCTGCACGAGGCGATCGACGTCGCCAACAGCGCCCATGCCGTGATCGCGGTGTTCCGCGCCCTCGCCCCGATCGGCGCGGACAGCGTGGCGCTGGCGGGCGACGACGCGGCGGATGTGCGCTTTGTCTCCCTGCCCGAACTGGAGGCGCTCGACGCGCGCGGCGAGACGACCGAGGGGCTGGCCGGCGTGGTGCGAGCGGCCTGGTGCCCGCATCGGGGCGCAGCCCTGGCGCGATAACCATATTGGCGGGATCTGGGCCACGGCCACAAGCTTGTCTTGCAATCTCCTTAATCGGCCGGCAAACCTCGGACGTATGATCCTTCGGCGTAATTTGCCTCAAATTTTGTGCGTTTTGAGCCTCGCCCTCGCCCCTTTGGCGAGCGGGCAGGCGCAAGCGCAGGACAAGAAGGGCAAGTCGGAGGAGAGCAAGCCTGCGGCCGAGGAGACCGTGAAGCCGACCAACGCGGCCTATATGAAACCGCTCGGCCGGCTCGCGACGATTCTCGGCTCCATGCACTTTCTGCGCGGCCTGTGCGGGGATGCGGACGCCGATGTCTGGCGCGCCAAGATGGACGCGATTCTCGCGGCCCAGGCGCCCAACGAAGCGGATCGGCGCATTCTCGTGGCGAGCTTCAACCAAGGTTACCGGGCCTTCGCCTCGACCTATCGGATGTGTACCCCGGCTGCGACGGTGGCCATGGAAAGATACCGCCAGGAAGGCGCCAACCTTTCGCGAGAGATCAGCGCAAGGTACGGAAATTAAGATTGGATTAAGAAACGGGGTGGCCTGCCTCGTTTCGACCCGCGCATGATGCGTGAGGACAAGACCAAAAAGATGGAGTCATCGGCATGATCGATCTGCACGGTTCCGAACTCGACGAGATGATCATCGCCGAAAAGAAACAGGTCGCCATCGAGTATCACAACGAGGCCTGGGCCGACGGCATCTCCGACGGGATCGAGACCGAGATCCTGGCCGAGACCGCGATCGCCACCGCCGTCACCGAGCTCGTGCGCCGCTATGGCGAGACCGAGGTGCTCGACATGATCGACGCGCTGCGCAAGCGTGTGGAGTTCGGCGAGTTCAGGGCCGACCACACCCTGCAATAAGGCCTTTCCAGCTTTCCGAGGTTTCCCATGCCACCCCGTTCGTTCCGCGCGCTCCGGCTGACGGGGGCGCTGGCCATGGCGGTCGGCGTCTCCTCCCCCGCGAGCGCCTTCTCGCAGATCACCGACCAGGACGGCGCGAGCGCCAACCGGCAGGGTGGCATCGTATCGGTGCCCTTGCCGCCGGTGCCGGACGCCGCACAGCCGAGCCCGCCCGCCGGCGAGAGCGCTCCAGCCGCAGCGCCGCCCGCAGGCGTGCCAGGAGCCACTGCGCCCGCAGCGTCCGCCCCGCCGGCCGCCAATGCCGCGCCGGTGGTCGAGCCGGCCACGCAAGCCCCACCGGCGCTCCCCGCACCCCAGCCGGCAGCACCAGCGACGCCTCCCGCCGGGGGCGATCCCGATTCCGGCATCAGCCAGCCGCGTGCGGCGGACGTGCCGCCGGCCGAGATCTTCTACGGCGACGAGAAGCTGCCCGCCCCGGTGAGGGATCTTCGCCGCAAGCTGATCGAGGTCGCCAAGACCGGCGAGATCGAAAAATTGAAGCCGCTCCTGGAAACCGGCCCCGAGGGCACGGCGGTCTCCACCAGCGACGACGGGCAGGACCCGATCGAGATTCTCAAGAACGCGTCCGGAGACGGCAAGGGCGTCGAGCTTCTGGCGATCCTCCTGGAAACGCTCCAGGCCGGCTATGTCCATCTCGACCCCGGCGGCGAGAACGAACTCTACATGTGGCCCTACTTCACCCAGGTGAATCTGGAGAAGCTGACCAAGCCGCAATTGGTCGAGCTGTTCGAACTGGTCACGGCGGGCGACTACGAGCGCATGGTCGGCAACGGTTCCTACGACTTCTACCGCGTCGGCCTATCCCCCGAAGGACGCTTCGAGTTCTTCATCGCCGGCGACTGAGCGTCGCCGGCTTTTCGTTTGGGAAATCGGCCTCAGGCGCGCGGCGCCAGTGTCTCCACGAAGCGCGCCGCCTCGCCGAGCGAGGTCTCCACCAACGCCCCGTCCCACATCACGCGCCGTCCGCGCACGATCGTGCCGACCGGCCAGCCCGTGACCTCACGCCCGTCATGCGGCGTCCATTGCGACTTGGAGCCGATCCACGCGTCGCGGATCGTCTCGCGCCGCTTGAGGTCCACCACTGTGAAGTCGGCGTCCCAGCCCACCGCGATCCGCCCCTTGCCCGACAGGCCGAAGATGCGCTGCGGGCCGGAGGAGGTAAGGTCCACGAAGCGCTCCAGCGACAGGCGCCCCTTGGCGACATGGTCGAGCATGACAGGCACCAGCGTCTGCACGCCGGTCATGCCCGAGGGCGAGGCGGGATAGCGCTTGGCCTTTTCCTCCAGCGTGTGCGGCGCGTGGTCGGAGCCGAGCACGTCGACGATCCCCTGCTCGATGCCGAACCAGACGCCGTCGCGATGCCGGGCCTCGCGCACCGGCGGGTTCATCTGAAGCTTTGTGCCGAGCCGGGCATAGTCCTCGGCGGACAGCGTCAGATGGTGGGGCGTGGCCTCACAGGTCGCGTTGGTCTTGTGGTCGGCGAGAAACAGGATTTCCTCGGCGGTCGAAATATGAAGCACATGGATGCGAGCGCCGGTCTCCTCCGCGATCCGCACCAGCCGCTCCGTGCACTGGAGCGCGGCCACCTCGTCGCGCCAGACGGGGTGCGAGGCCGGGTCGTTCTCGACCCGCAGGCCCATGCGCTCGCGCAGGCGAAACTCGTCCTCCGAATGGAAGGCGGCGCGGCGGCGCGCGCGCTTCAGGATCTCACGCACGCCCTCGTCATCCTCCACCAGGAGCGAGCCGGTGGACGAGCCCATGAAGACCTTGATGCCGGCCGCGCCCGGCAGGCGCTCCAGTTCGGCGACGTCGGGCGCATTCTCGCGCGTGCCGCCGACCCAGAAGGCGAAGTCGCAATGCATGCGATGATGCCCGCGCTTCACCTTGTCGGCCAGCGCCGCCTCGCTTGTGGTGAGCGGATCGGTGTTGGGCATTTCGAAGACGCAGGTGACGCCGCCAAGCACCGCCGCGCGAGAGCCTGATTCGAGGTCTTCCTTGTGCGTCGGGCCGGGCTCACGGAAATGAACCTGGCTGTCGATGACGCCGGGCAGGATGTGGAGCCCGGTGCAGTCGATCTCCTCGCCCCCGCTGCCGGCCGGGATCGTGCCGATCGCGGCGATCCGGCCGTCTCGAATGCCAATGTCGCGCAGGCCGATCCCATCCGCGTTGACGACGGTGCCGCCTCTCAGAACCCGCTCGAACCCTTTGCTCATCATCCCGTCCTTGCTTCTTGGCGCCGTTCCGTCAGATACGAATGAAGCTTCTAGCGAATGCCCCGGCGCATCGAAACCTCATTTGCCGGGCGCGCCGATATGGGATGCCCGTTCATGCCCTCCGCCCGACTGATCGACCGCGCCGTGCTTCTCGTCTCCGGGCCGGAGAGCCGCCCCTTCCTGCAAAATCTTGTGACCGCCGATCTCGACAAGCTCGCTGCCGGCGAAGCGCGGCCGGCGGCGCTGCTGACGCCGCAGGGCAAGATCCTGTTCGACTTCCTCGTGAGCCTGGATGGCGAAGCGTTGCGCCTCGATGTCGCGACCTCGGCGCGCGGCGATCTCGCCAAGCGCCTGACGCTCTACAAGCTGCGCGCCAAGCTCACCATCGCACCGAGCGACGAGGCAGTGGCAACAAGCTGGGACGAACCGGTGCCCGACGGCGCGCTTGTCGACCGGCGCTTTCCCGCGGGCGTCTATCGTCTCTACGGGCCGGCGGCAGAGGGTGCGGGCGAGGACCGGGAGGGGTTCGAGCAGTTGCGCCTTTCCGCCGGCATCGCCGAAGCGGAGCGGGACTTTCCCGCATCCGACGTCTTCCCGCACGACGTGCTCCTCGACCAGAACGAGGGCGTCTCCTTCCGCAAGGGCTGCTATGTCGGCCAGGAGGTCGTCTCCCGAATGCAGCATCGCGGCACCGCGCGCCGTCGCATCATGGTTTTGCGCACCGAGAGCCATCTGACGCCGGGCGCCGTGGTCGAGGCGGCGGGCAAGCCGATCGGCACGGTTCTCTCGGCGCGCGGCGGGCTCGGCATCGCCATGATGCGCATCGACAAGCTGGCCGACGCGCTTCGGGCCGATCAGACCATCTCGGCCGACGGCGTGCCGGTCGAGGCGGAGGTGCCCTCCTGGGCCGGCTACACCCTGCCCGAGGCAGCGGGCACGCGGGCTGACGGGGACGCATGAGCTCGGCGGGCCTTTCCAACGGCGCCGCGCCGCGCGCGGCCAAGGTGCCGCGCGTTTGGCAGCGCATGCTGTCAGGCCGGCGGCTCGATCTTCTCGACCCCTCGCCGCTCGACATCGAGATCGTCGACATCGCCCATGGGCTCGCCCGCGTCGCCCGCTGGAACGGGCAAACATTGGGCGACCACGCTTTCTCCGTGGCGCAGCATTCGCTGATCGTGGAGGAGATCGTCGCCGCCGAGGAGCCCGACCCGCGCTGGCGGCTGGCGGCGCTTCTGCATGACGGGCCGGAATATGTGATCGGCGACATGATCTCGCCGTTCAAAGCCGTGCTCGGCGGCGACTATCGCAGCGTCGAGCAGAGACTGCAGACCGCGATCCACCATCGGTTCGGTCTGCCCGCCGCGCTGCCCGCCCCGATCGCCCGTCTCGTCAAGGCGGCGGACCGCGTCTCGGCCCATTTCGAGGCGAAGCTCCTGGCCGGGTTCACGGCGGCGGAGGCCAACGCCCTGTTCGGCCGACCCGGCGCGCGCGCGCCGGACGAGGCGCTGTTTCGCCCCCTGCCCGCCGCCGAGGTGGGCGAGGCCTTCCTGCATCGATTCCGCACGCTCGACGGCGCGCTGCGCGCCCAGGCTTCGCTTTCCGAAAAGGCCCGCTCATGACCTATCTCGTCGTTTCCTCCCTCGCCGATCTGCCAGGCACCGTCGCTCAGCATGGCGCGCTCGATGTCGTCACGCTGATCAACGCCGACACGCCGGTAGAGCGGCCGAGTGGGGTCTCCCCTGAGCGGCACCTGTTCCTCGGCATGAACGACATTTCGGCGCCCTCCGAAGGCATGACGCATCCCGGCGAGAACCATCTCGAAGAGCTTCTGGAGTTCGGCATGCGCTGGGACCGGCACCAGCCACTGGCGATCCACTGCTGGGCCGGCATCAGCCGCTCCACGGCGGCGGCCTATATCCTGGCCTGCGCAATCAACCCGGCGCTGGACGAAATGAAACTGGCGCAGGAGCTTCGCCGCCGCGCGCCCTCGGCCACGCCCAACGCGCTTCTGGTCGCCATCGCCGATCGCAAGCTGGGACGCGACGGACGGATGATCGAGGCGATCCGCTCCATCGGCCGGGGCGAGAACGCCTTCAGCGGCACGCCCTTCGTGCTACCGCTGGAGCTCTGAGCCGCGCTCGATCGCGCCCAGCGCGCCCGTGCGCGACGTCGGCTCCTCCAGCGCGCGCGGCTCCCAGACATGGCGCGCCAGGAAGAAGCGCGTCATCCGAAACCCTTGCGCCAGACCCGTCCGGTCCGGCGCCTCGGCCTCACCCGCGAGAAAGGCCGGCAAGGGGAGAAGCCGATCCTTCCAGGGCTCGCCCGCCTCTCGGCTGACCGCTCGGCCGGATTTGGGAGAGACATAGACCAACTCGTCGCGCCGGCCCGACGCCGCGCAGGTCTCCAAATCGAGGCCGAAGCCGAGATCTTCCAGCAGCATGACCTCGAAGCGCAAAATCAGGGCGCCTGCCAGAAGCGGATTTTCGAGATGGGCGACGATGGTCTGGATCGCGTCATAGAGGCGCGGGTGCGGATCGCGCTCGGGCAGGAGGCGGATATGGGCGGCCAGAAGCTGGATGCCGTGGAGCCCGACCGCGCTTTCCATCAGCCGCGCGGCGCGCAGGAGAACCGGCTCGATCGTCATGAAACCGAGATGCTCGTCCAGCCGCGCGCGCCAGGTGGCCTCGATCTGGTTGCCGGGCTGGAGAACCGGCTGGAGCTTGCGCGAGCGCCCACCGCGCACGAGGCCGAGATGACGCCCGCGCTCGCGCGTCATCACCTCCGCGACGGCGCTGGTCTCGCCGTGGCGGCGCACGCCGAGCACGATGCCCTCCTCGCGCCATTCCATGCAGGGTCTTCCGAAACGAAAAGGACCGCGAGGACGCCCCTCGCGGTCTGTTTGTTACTCAGAAATAAGATCGGCGGGACGCGCTTGCAACGCTGCCAAGCGCCGCTCAGGACGAGTAGTCGAGGCCCATCTCGCGATAGCGCTCGGGATCGTCGCCCCAGTTCTCGCGCACCTTCACGAACAGGAAGAGATGCACCTTCTGTTCGGCGGCCTCGGCTATCTCCTTGCGCGCGGCCTGACCGATGGCCTTCACCGTCTCGCCCTTGTGGCCAAGCACGATGGCCTTCTGCGAATCGCGCTCGACATAGATCGTCTGCTCGATGCGCACCGAGCCGTCCGGCCGGCTTTCCCAAAGCTCGGTCTCGACGGTCGAGGCATAGGGGATTTCCTGGTGCAGGCGCAGGAACAGCTTCTCGCGCGTGATCTCAGCGGCGAGCTGGCGCAAAGGCAGATCGGAAATCTGGTCTTCCGGGTAGTACCAAGGACCTTGCGGCAGGCGGCTGGCGAGATACGCCATGAGATCGTCGCAGCCCGAGCCGTTCAGCGCCGAGATCATGAAGACGCGCTCGAAATCGCCCTTCGCGGAGATTTCCTGCGTCATGCCGAGAAGCTTCTCGCGGCGGATCTGATCGACCTTGTTGAGCAGGAGGATCTTGGGCTGCTTCACGTCCTTGAGGCGCTGGAGGATGGTCTCGACCTCCTCGCTCACGCCGCGCTGCGCATCGATGATCGGCAGAACAAGATCGGCATCCTTGGCGCCGCCCCAGGCGGTGCGCACCATGGCGCGGTCGAGCCGGCGCTTGGGGTTGAAGACGCCGGGCGTGTCGACGAAGACGATCTGCGTCCGATCCTTGATCGCGATGCCGCGCACCAGGGCACGGGTCGTCTGCACCTTGTGCGTGACGATCGAGACCTTCGTGCCGACGAGCTGGTTGACCAGGGTGGACTTGCCGGCATTGGGCGCGCCGAGCAGCGCCACGAAGCCGGAGCGCGTCGGGGCGAGCGCGGTCTCGCCTCCCTCGGTGGCAGGCTGGTCGTTCGGCAGGTCGTCGGTCAATCGGCTCTCCTTGAATGGGCCGCGCGGGAGGCGACCTCGGATCATCTTAGCACGGACGGCGCATCATGCGCGGCCCGGCCGGAATTTCAGTCTTCGCCCGAACGATCGGACGCCTGCCAGACACCCTCGCGGAGCAGGATGGTCTCGGCGGCGTTCTGCTCGGCGATGCGCTTGGAGCGGCCTCGCCCTTCGGCTGGCTCGCGATTGGGGACCGAAGCCCGAACGGTGAAGACCGGCTCGTGGTCCGGCCCGCTGCGCTCGATCAGGTCGTAGGTCGGCGGCACGCCGGCCTGCTTATGCGACCATTCCTGCAGCTCGGTCTTTGGATCGCGCCGCGCCTCGCTGACGCTGTGGAAGCGCTCGCGCCAATGGGTCAGGATGAAGCGGCGCGCGACCTCCAACCCATGGTCGAGATAGATCGCGGCGATCAGCGCCTCGACCACATCGGCGCGGATGTTGCGGTTGCGGCCCGCCGCCGCGCGCTTCAAGTCGGCGCCGTGGCGAATGAACTCGGGCAGGCCGAGATCGTCGGCGACGGCCGCGCAGGTCTCAGCGCTTACCAGCGCGTTCAGCCGCAGCGACAGATCGCCTTCGTCGGACTGGGGAAACAGCTCGAACAGCTTTTCCGCGACCGTCAGGCCGAGAACGCGGTCCCCCAAGAACTCCAGCCGCTCGTAGCTGGCCTGCGACCCGGTCTTGGCGAGGCTCGAATGCGTGATCGCGCGCTCCAGCCGCGCGCGATCCTTGAAGCTCAGGCCGAGGCGCTCTTCCAGCCGGTCGAGCGCGGGCGCAGATCCCCTCACCCGAGCCATGTCAGGAGCCGGCTTGGACGCAGACTCGTCGGCCAACGCCACACTTCCAGCGGGGAGGCATCGTTCTCCATGGAGAAGAAGATCACCTGCGCCTTACCGACGAAGTTCTCGAAAGGGACGTAGCCGACGTCGAAGCGGCTATCGAGCGAGTTGTCGCGATTGTCGCCCATCATGAAATAGTGCTCAGGCGGCACGACGAATTCGCGCGTATTGTCGCCGATCGAATCGGGATCGGCGTCGAGCGTGACGTAGCTCACGCCGTTCGGCAGGGTTTCCCGGAACTGCGGGATCTGCGTGCCGCCGCCCGTTACGAAGAAACCCGCCGGCTCCTTGGGCACGGCCTGCCCGTTGATGTAGAGAACGCCGCCCTGCATCTGCACCCGGTCGCCCGGCAGGCCGATCAGCCGCTTGATGTAGTCGGTCTGCGGCTCGCTCGGCTTGCGGAACACGACGATGTCGCCGCGCTCGGGGTCGGAGGCGAGGATGCGCCCCTGGAATAGATCCGGCGAGAAGGGCAGCGAATATTTGGAGAAGCCGTAGCTCCATTTCGACACGAAGAGATAGTCGCCGATCAGAAGCGTCGGCATCATCGAGCCGGATGGGATCGAGAACGGCTGGAACAGGACGGTGCGGATGACGAGCGCCAGAAGAAGCGCCTGGACGACGACCTTGACCGTCTCGCCCCAGCCTTCCTTCTTCTTGCCTGCGGTCCGATCGACCATGCTAAACCCTTCCTGTTTGCCGCCCCGGCCTGCCTTCGCCGCGCAGACGGCTGAGGGCCGCCGAATGAGCGAGGGACATGAGGGGATTCGGCGCAAGACCCGCCACGGAGCCACGTCTGGAACGGCTCTGTAAAGCGTCGGCGGCTCTCAGGCAATCGTTAGAAAATTGTTAAGCCAGCTCTTCCGGCAAGGCTTCGATGATGACGAAGGCCTGGGCCAGCGGAAAATCGTCGGTGATGGTGACGTGGATGACGGGGCGGTGGCCGCTGGGCATGAGCGCCGCCAGACGCTCCGCCGCGCCGTTGGTCAGCGCCATGGTGGGCTTGCCGCCCGGCAGATTGACGACGCCCATGTCGCGCCAGAAGACGCCCTGCGCCAGCCCGGTTCCCAGCGCCTTGGCACAGGCCTCCTTGGCGGCGAATCGCTTGGCGTAGGAGGCCGCGCGCTGGGCGCGCCGGTCGGACTTGGCGCGCTCCACCGGCGTGAACACGCGGGCGACGAAGCGCTCGCCATGCCGCTCCAGGGTCTTCTCGACGCGGCGAATATCGATGAGGTCGCTGCCGATGCCGACGATCATGAGCGCACGTCCGACGGTGTGCGCGCCGCAAGAGGCCGAATGCGGGCGGCGGTGCGCTCATGCGCGCGCCGCGCCCGGCTCGCTTGGAAAGAGGCCGCGCCGAAGCGCACCAGCGCGTAGGTGAGGCCGGCGAACCCCAGACCCAGCGGAATCGAGCCGACCAGCATGGGCTTGAGATAGGGCTCCCAGATCGAGGCGATGTCGAGATGCGTCAGCGCCCTCTCCAGCCCCGGGGGGGCCGAGCCGTCCGGCACCTCGGCGCGCAGGATGGCTCGTCCGACCTCGTAGGTCGAGGCCCAGACGAGTGGGAAGGTCAAAGGATTGCCGGCCAGGCATCCCAGCGCCGCAGCCGCCATGTTGCCGGCGATGCAATAGGCGATGGCGAAGGCCAGGATGAAGTGGAAGCCGAGAAAGGGCGTGAAGGTGGCAAACACGCCCGCCGCCACGCCTGCCGCGATGGCATGGGGCGTAGCGCGAAGGCGCAGGACACGCTTCTGCATGTAGCGCAAGGACCGCCGCCAGGACCGGCGCGGCCAAAGCGCCCCACGCAGGCGCTGCAGTCGTGTTTCAGGCTGGCGCCGCCGGAACAGCATTGGGAACCTAGCTTCCGAGAAGGAACGTCAGAGGGAGCGACTACCCGGCTTGATCGGCGCAATTGCGGCAAGCTCAGGCGGCAGATTGTCCGGATGATAGGCCGGGACTTCATATTGTGCGAGCGAGATCAGTGGGATACCGACATCAGCCTTGCCCGCCGAACGGTCCACCACGCAGCCGGCGGCCAGCACCTCGGCCCCGAGGTCCCGCAGGCAGGTGATCGTCTCGCGGATCGACAGGCCCGTGGTGACGATGTCCTCCACGATCACCACGCGCGCGCCGGCCGGGATTTCGAAGCGGCGTAGGCGGAACGTGCCGTTCTCGCGCTCGACATAGATCGAGGGCGCGCCGAGATGGCGGGACGTCTCGTAGGCGGGAATGAGACCGCCGACGGCCGGGCCGACGATGAAGTCGATCGGCCCCTCGACGCCGGCCCGCAGCTTCTCGGCCAGTGCCTTGCACAGGGTCTCGGTATAGTGCGGATGCATAAAGACCCGCGCCTTCTGAAGAAAGATCGGGCTTCGCAGGCCGGACGTCAGAATGAAGTGTCCTTCCAGAAAGGCGCCCGCCTTGCGGAAGATGTCGATGACGTCGTTCGTGTCCATGATGGTCCGGCCCAGCTTTCGTGTCGATTCCCTGCCGGGCTTAGCCGTTCACACGAACCACGTCTGTCACGCAAGGCTTTCCGCGCAACTGATTGAGCGTGCGCGTCAAATGCTGGAGGTCCCAGACCTCGAGATCCATCACCATGCTGGACACGTCCGGCGCGGTGGCCGCCATGCTCAGGGCGTGGATATTGGCGTCGTTGAGAGCGATCGTCTCGGCGATCTCGGCCAGCGCGCCCGGTTCGTTGAGCGCGGAAAGCTTGACGCGCGCGGGGAAGCGCTGCGTCATCTCGGCGTCGAGATCCCAGCGCACGTCGATCCACCGGTCCGGCACGTCGTCGTACGCGGTGAGCGCCGAGGACTGGATGGGGTAGATCGTGATCCCCTGCCCCGGCTCCAGAATGCCGACGATGCGATCGCCCGGCACGGCGCCGTCCGAATTGAAACGCACGGGAACGTCGCCTTGCGAAAAGCCGTTCGGCCCGCCGTCGAGATGGCCCGGCAGGCGGAACACCATGCCCGCTCCACCCGATTTGAGCGGGAACCAGCCATCGCCGTCCGGCCGGGCGGCAGGCCGGGTGACGCGCGTGTCCTGGAAGTCGGGATGCACGGCGCGGAACACGTCGTTGGAGGCGAGTTCCCCCCGTCCGACCGCCGCCAGCGCATCTTCCACGTCGCGATGTCCGACCTTGGACAGGTAGGGCTTCAGCCCGTCGCGGGTGAAGGTCTTGCCGGCGCGCTGGAAGGTGCGCTCCAGGATCTGCTGGCCGAGGCCGCAATATTGCTTGCGGATCGCAAGGCGCGTCGCGCGCCGGATCGCGGCCTTGGCCTTGCCCGTCACCGCGACACTTTCCCAGGCCGGCGGCGGTGTCGCGGCCTTGGAGCGGATGATCTCCACCTCGTCGCCATTGGCGAGCTCGGTCACCACCGGCATGATGCGCCCGTCGATCTTGCAGCCGACGCAGGTGTCGCCGACATCGGTGTGGACGGCATAGGCGAAGTCGATCGGCGTTGCGCCGCGCGGCAGGGCGATGAGCCGACCCTTGGGCGTGAAGCAGAAGACCTGATCCTGAAACAGTTCGAGCTTGGTGTTCTCGAGGAACTCCTCGGGCTGGTCGCCCTCAGCCAGCATCTCCACGGTGCGGCGCAGCCAGGCATAGGCGGAGGACTCGGTGGACAGCGCGTGCTCTCCGTCCTTGTAAAGCTCGTGTGCGGCGATGCCGTATTCGGCGATATGGTGCATCGCCCGGGTGCGGATCTGCAGCTCGACGCGCTGGCGCGACGGCCCGACGATCGTGGTGTGGATCGAGCGGTAGTCGTTCTGCTTCGGGATCGAGATGTAGTCCTTGAACCGGCCGGGCACGAGCGGCCAGGTGCGGTGGACAATGCCGAGCGTGCGGTAGCAGTCCTCCTCGGTATCGACGAGGACGCGGAAGCCGAAAATGTCGGACAGTTGCTCCAGCGACAGCGCCTTGCGCTGCATCTTGGAGAAGACCGAATAGGGCTTTTTCTGACGGCCGGAGACCTGCGCCTCGATGCCGTTCTCCTTCAGCTTCTCGGTCAGCGTGCGCTCGATCTCGTTGATCGTCAGCGCGTGGCGCTCCATCAGCTCGGCGAGGCGCGTCGAGATCGTCTCGAAGGCTTCCGGGTTCAGGTGGCGGAAGGAGAGCGTCTCCAGCTCCTCGCGCATGTCCTGCATGCCCATGCGCCCGGCGAGCGGGGCATAGATGTCCATGGTCTCCTGCGCGATGCGCGCGCGCTTTTCCGGCTTCATGTGATGAAGCGTGCGCATGTTGTGCAGGCGGTCGGCGAGCTTGACCAGGAGAACGCGGATGTCGTCGGCGATGGCGAGCAGGAGCTTGCGCAGATTCTCGGCCTGGGCGGCCTTCTTGGACACGAGATCCAGGCGCTTGAGCTTGGTCAGCCCTTCCACCAGCTGGCCAATCTTGGCGCCGAAGAGCTGGTCGATCTCCTTGCGGGTGGCGTCCGTGTCCTCGATCGTGTCGTGCAGTAGCGCGACCGCGATCGTCGCCTCATCGAGATGGAGCTTGGTGAGGATGGCGGCGACTTCGAGCGGATGCGAGAAATACGGATCGCCGTTCACGCGCATCTGCGCGCCATGCTTCTGCATCGCGTAGACATAGGCTCTGTTCAGCAGAGCCTCGTCGAGGTTTGGCTTGTAAGCCGCCACGCGCTCGACAAGCTCATACTGCCGCATCATGACCGGACGCCGTCTCCATCATCGAACGAAAAAGGGACGCCGGCCATCGAGCCGGCGTCCCCCAATATAGGTTGCAATGCGGAATCGGAGAAAGGGTCAAACCGCCCGAAGATTAGAAATCTTCGTTCTTTTCCGGCGGGATGAGCCCCTCGATGCCGGCCAGAAGCTCGTCCTCCGACATGCGGTCGAAGGCGATGTTGTCGTCCTCGTCCTCGCCGGCGGTGATGACGCCGTCGGCCTGGGACTCCACCAGCGCGCCGGCGGTCGGCGCGGCCGGCTCGGGCTCGTCCACCTCGACATGCTTCTGCAGCGAGTGGATCAGGTCTTCCTTCAGATCGTCCGGCGACAGGGTTTCGTCCGCGATCTCGCGCAGCGCGACGACGGGGTTCTTGTCGTTGTCGCGGTCCACCGTGATCGGCTGACCCTGGGCGATCTGGCGCGCGCGGTGGCTGGCGAGCAGGACGAGCTCGAAACGATTCTCGACCTTATCGACGCAATCTTCTACGGTGACGCGGGCCATGGCCTGTCTCCTTGGGAACGGGGGCAATGAGCTGAACCGTCCGTGTAGTCTCTTGACAAATGAATCTCAAGGGGCAAGCGGCGCTTTATGCCGTCATCCCGGCCGGGCGTCCTGTTGGCAGGCCGCCGGCATCACCCTATTGTGTGTCCCTGACCGATTGACCCGGCGCGCGGTTCGGCGCGCCGAGGACCCTGCGGCTTTGCCCGGCCTGATCGCCTGACTGGAAAGCGAACGATGTTCGATCCCCGTGAAAAGATCGCCCTCTTCATCGATGGCGCCAATCTCTATGCCACCTCGCGCGCGCTCGGCTTCGACATCGACTACAAGAAGCTCCTGACCGCTTTCCAGAAGCGCGGCTACCTGCTGCGGGCCTATTATTACACCGCGATGATCGAGGATCAGGAATATTCCTCGATCCGCCCTCTGATCGACTGGCTCGACTATAACGGCTACACCGTCGTCACCAAGCCGGCGAAGGAATTCACGGACGCGATGGGCCGTCGCCGGATCAAGGGCAATATGGACATCGAACTCGCGGTCGACGCCATGGAACTGGTGGAGACGGTGGACCATTTCGTCCTGTTCTCGGGCGACGGCGACTTCCGTTCGCTGGTCGAGGCCCTGCAGCGCAAGGGGCGCAAGGTTTCGGTGGTCTCCACCCTCGCCTCGCAGACACCCATGATCGCTGACGACCTGCGCCGGCAGGCCGACCATTTCATCGACCTTCGCTCGCTTCAGGGCGAAATCGGACGCAACCCGGCCGAGCGCGAGGCACGGCTCGCTCGCCGCATCGAGGCCGGCACCGAGGACGCACTGCCGGCGGATGCGCAGGATTGAGCGCGCATCCCAGCCCCGCCACGCAGCCCACCGAGCCCGACGCCGTCGCCCCTCCGGCGGACTGCCCGATCTGCCCGCGCCTTGCCGCCTTTCGCAACGAGTGGCGCGAGCGCGAGCCCGGCTGGCACAATGCGCCGGTGCGCTCCTTCCTGCCTAGGGAAGGCGCGGGAAGCGTGCGGCTTCTCGTCGTGGGTCTGGCACCCGGCGTGCGGGGGGCGAACCGGACCGGCCGCCCCTTCACGGGGGATTATGCAGGCGATCTTCTCTACAGCACGCTGAAGCGCTTCGGCTTTGCGGCTGGGGAGTTCGAGGCGCGGCCGGACGACAGCTTGCGTCTGGTGGGCGCTGCGATCACCAACGCGGTGCGCTGTGTGCCGCCCGAGAACAAGCCGACGGGCCAGGAAATCAACGACTGCCGGCGCTTCCTCTCGCCGACCATCGAAAGCCTTTCGTCGCTTCGCGCCATCGTGACGCTCGGGCGCATCGCCCATGACTCGACGCTTCGCGCGCTCGGGGCCAAGCTGAAAGACGCTCCGTTCAGCCATGGCGGCACGCATGAGGTCGGCGGGTTCCTGGTCGCGTCGAGCTATCATTGCTCGCGCTACAACACGAACACGGGCCGGCTGACGGAGGCGATGTTCCATGACGTCTTCGCAAAGGTGGCCGAGCATCTGAAGGACCGCCCCTAGCTCCTCACATGCGGGGCTGGCTCAGCGCCTCGCGATGCTCGGCCAGCCACTCCGCCACGTCCTCGGCGTTCCGGTCCGGCGGGAAGACGGGGTAGAAGACCTTCACGATCTCGCCATCGCGGGCGATCAGCGTCAGCCGTTTGAACAGCGTGTCGCCGTCCACGTCGAACACCGGCACGTCCAGCATTTCGGCTAGTTCCACCGCGGCGTCGGAGAGAAGCGGGAACGGCAGATGCAGCCGCTCGGCCGCTTCGCGCTGATAGGCGGTGGTCTGCGTCGAAACCCCAAACACATGCGCAACGCCGAGCCTGTGCATCTCGGCGAAGTGATCGCGAAAGCCGCAAGCCTGCGGCGTGCAGCCGCGCGCGCCGGGAATCTCATCCCAGCCGCCCGGCAGGGGCAGGCCCGGGCGCCCGGTCATGGGGTAGAGATAAAGAACGGCCAAGCCCTTGAGCCGGGCAAGATCGACCTGCCCGCCCGCAGTGGAGGACAAGGCCAGGGACGGCAGCCGCCGCCCGGTCAGATGGGCTGCGCCGCCATCATCCAGCGGTGCTTCGAGCCCTTCCGGCAGAATGGTGAAGTCCGTCATGTCGCAACCTCCCGAATGCCAAGGCGGCATGCTGGAGCCGAACGCCCCGGCGCGCAAGGAGGAATGCGCCCTGGTCGGCGCTCAGACGCTCAGTCGCGCCCGCCTTCCTTGAGGACGCGCTGCTTCTGGCGGTTCCAGTCGCGCTCCTTCATCGTCTCGCGCTTGTCGGGCGCGTTCTTGCCGCGCGCGACGGCGAGTTCCAGCTTCGCCCGTCCCTGCTCGTTGAAGTAGATCTTCAATGGCACGAGCGTCATGCCGTCGCGTTGCACCGCGCCGGCGAGCCGGTTGCGCTGGGCAGCGTGGACGAGGATCTTCCGGCGCCGCTTCGGCTCGTGGTTGAAGCGGTTAGCCTGGAGATATTCCGGCACGTTGGAATTGATGAGCCAGATCTCCCCGCCCTCCTCCGTGGCGTAGGATTCGGCGATAGTCGCCCGGCCCTCGCGCAGAGATTTGACCTCGGTGCCCGTAAGCACCAAGCCGGCTTCCAGCGTGTCGATGATTTCGTAGTGGAAGCGCGCCTTGCGGTTCTCGGCGGCGACATTGTTTCGAGCCGGCTTCTTGGCCATGGGTCCGTCCGGTTGCGGGACGGGGCAACTTATCTGCCCCGTCCGCTGCTGATGCTGTGACGCCTTAAGTGAGGGCAGCGCCCGCGTTCGTCAATTCAGGAGGCCGGCATGGCGCAGCGCCGCGTCGATCGCCGCCTCGGTCGAGGCCTCGATCGGCACCAGCGGCAGGCGCACGACGTTGCGGCCCTTGCCGAGGCGCGACAGGGCGTATTTCGTGCCGCACAGACCCGGCTCGATGAAGATCGCCTTGTGCAGCGGCATGAGCCGGTCCTGGTATTCCAGCGCCTTGGCGAAGTCGCCGCTGAGGCAGGCGTCCTGGAACTCGGCGCACAGGCGCGGCGCGACATTGGCCGTCACCGAGATGCAGCCATGGCCGCCATGCGCGATATGGCCGAGCGCGGTCGCGTCCTCGCCCGACAGCTGGATGAAGTCCGGACCGCAGGTGATGCGCTGCTCCGACACGCGGTCGAGCTTGGCGGTGGCGTCCTTGACGCCGACGATATTGGGGAAGTCGTGCGCCAGACGGCCCATCGTTTCCGGCGTCATGTCGATCACCGAGCGGGGCGGAATGTTGTAGATGACGATGGGCTTGGTCACGGCGCGGGCGATCGCGGCATAGTGTTCGTAGAGGCCGCGCTGGGTCGGCTTGTTGTAGTAGGGCGTCACCACCAGAATGCCGTCCGCGCCGGCCTCCTCGGCTGAGCGGGCGAGGTCGATCGCCTCGACCGTGTTGTTGGAGCCCGCGCCCGCGATCACCGGCACGCGGCCGGCGGCGGTCTCGATGCAGAGTTCCACCACGCGCTTGTGTTCGGCATGGGTCAGCGTCGGGCTTTCGCCCGTGGTGCCGACGGGAACGAGGCCGTGGGTCCCCTCCGCGATCTGCCATTCCACGAAGTCGCGAAACGCGCCTTCGTCGACGCTGCCGTCGGCGGCAAAGGGGGTCAAGAGAGCCGTCATCGAGCCCTTGAAGGTCATGTCGTCACTCCCGGCGACCGAATGAGGAGAAGGTCCGCCGCGCGAAGCGCAAGAGCCGGCAGCTTTCGACCATCCGCGCGGCCACCGGGCGACACTGAAGCGCACTCGGCCCGCTTACGGACGCGGCACCATAATAAAGCCGCCGAACGGAGACAAGCGACAACGAAGCGGCGACACACGCCGCGCGACTCCCTCGCCCGGAGGCGAGCGATGGCAACGGGCATGGTTTACGAGTTCTTCATCGCGTTGATGGAAAGTCTGACGAACCGGCGCCTTTCGGGGCGCCTCTGTGATGGCAATGCAACGGGACGACCCATGAGAAACGCGATCCGCGCCAAGGCTCTTCTTCTGCCCGTCGTCATGGCGGCGCTGATGGCCGGTTCGGCGAATGCGGAATCGCTGCTCGACCGCATCCCGATGCCGAACTTCAAGATGCCGACGCTGGGCCTGGGGCGCGAGCGGCCCGCTCCCGAGCCGACGCCGGAGCGCTTCGGCGCGCCGCCGCCCTCCGGCAACCCGTTGCTGCGCCAGCCCGCCGCCCCGGCGCCGCGCGCTGCCGCGCCAGCCGACGCCACCGCCTTCACCTCCTCGATCGCCGCCATGGGCTCTCGCGTATCTAGCGTCGCGCCCATGCGAGGCGACCTGAAGGACGGGCTCGACGCGACTTGGCGCGACATCCCCCGCGCGTTGGCGATCCGCGAAGGCATGACTCCCGGCTCGCTCGACCGGCACATCCTGTCCTGGGCCATCGCGCTGCGAGGCACGACCGACGTGCCCGCCGCCGAGATCGCCCACACCGCCATGGAGCTGCGCGGCTGGCCCGGCATGAAGACCATCCGCGCCAATCTGGAGCGCGCGCTGAACCGCGAGCGGATGCGCGCGCCCGATGTCGTGGCCGCCTTCGCGCAGGACGCGCCGCAGACACCGGAAGGCGCCATGGCGCTCGCCCGCGCCTATATCGAGCTCGGTCAGGCCGGCAAGGCCAAGGCGCTCGTCGTCCAGTCCTGGCGCACGGGCAAGTTCGACAAGGCGATCGAGACGCAGATGCTCTCGAACTTCGGCGCGCTGCTGACCAGGGCGGACCACAAGGCCCGCATGGACATGCTGCTCTACGGCGACCGCGTTTCGGACGCGCAACGCGTCGCCTCGCTTGCCAACGCCGAATCGCTGTTCCGCGCCCGCGCCGCCTCTATTCGTGGCGAATCCAGCGCCGACGCCCTGCTGGCCAAGGTGCCGGCGAACCTGCGGTCAGACCCCAGCTATCTCTTCACCGCCGCCGAGAACCTTCGCAAGAAGGATCGCATCGCGGAGGCCGCAGCACTGATCGAGCGCGCCCCGCGCGACCGCGCCAGCCTGGTCGACCCCGATGCGTGGTGGAACGAGCGGCGCATCATCTCGCGCATGCTTCTGGAGAAGGGCGACCGCAAGGCCGCCTACCGCATCGTCGCCAACCATTCCGCCGAAGGCCAGACCGAGGCGGTCGAGGCCGAGTTCCATTCCGGCTGGTACGCGCTGCGCTATCTTAACGATCCCGCGACGGCGGCCAAGCATTTCGGCCGCATCCAGCAGATCTCCTCGCGCCCCCTGTCGCAGTCCCGCGCCTTCTATTGGCTGGGCCGCGCGGCGGAGGCCGGCGGCCCCGGCAGCGCGCGAACCTATTACGAGCAGGCCGCACGCCACGCCGCGACCTTCTACGGCCAGTTGGCCGCCGCCAAGCTCGGCCGCAATCCCGGCCCGATCGCCTATCCCCGCCCGTCCGACAACGAGCGCCGCACGTTCGAAAGCCGCGAGGCGGTGCGCGCCATCAAGCGGCTGGAGCAGATCGGCTCGGAAAGCCGGGCCGACGCTTTGTACAAGGCGCTGGCGGACGATCTGACCAGCCCCGGCGAACTTGCCATCCTATCCTCCATGGCGGAGCGTCGCGGCGACCATGCGCTGGCGCTCACCGTCGGCAAGACCGCCTATGGGCGCGGCGTCAACGCCCCGGCGCTGGCCTTCCCGGTCGGCGTCATTCCCGAAAGCGCCAACATCTCGGCCAGCGGCAAGGCGCTCGCCTACGCCATCGCGCGCCAGGAAAGCGCCTTCAACCCGCGCGCCAAGTCCCCGGTCGGCGCGCTCGGCCTGCTGCAGGTCATGCCGGCCACGGCCAAGGGTCTCGCCAAGAACGCCGGCCTTCCCTATTCCGAGACGCGGCTCCTCAACGACACGTCCTACAACGCGCTTCTGGGCAGCCAGTATCTCGGCCAGCAGATCTCGAATTTCGACGGGTCCTACATCCTGACCTTCGCGGCGTACAATGCCGGTCCGCGCCGGGCGCGCGAATGGATCGACCGGTTCGGCGATCCGCGCGGCCAGAACATCGACAAGGTCGTGGACTGGATCGAGCTGATCCCCTTCACCGAAACGCGCAACTACGTGCAGCGCGTGATGGAGAACTATCAGGTCTACAAGATGCGCCTCGGCGCCGGCTTCGACATCGAGCGCGACCTGACGCAGGGTCGCCGGGGCTGATCGCCGGCGATCCGACCGCCCGCAAGGGCGAGCCAACGACCATTCGCCTGTCTTATGAGGAAGCCCGCTCGCGCACCGTCGCGGGCGGGTTTTCTCGTGCCGGGAAGGGCCGCCCGATCACCCTTCGTGGCGAAAAAGTGTTCCCATGACCGGATCGCGGCCTAGATCTGATGGCTGTCGCGCCGATCTTCCGGGCGCGGAATCGCTTTTCTCGTCCATGGAATGCCCTGCCCTTGCCCACATCGACCCTCAACAGGCCTGTCTTCTTCACGGCCAGCGCCATCATCGTCCTGCTTGCCCTCGTGGGCGTCGTCTATCCCGACGATTCCGCCCGCATCTTCTCGGCCGTGCAGGGTTTCGTTCTGGAAACCTTCGGCTGGTTCTATCTCCTGGCCGTCGGCATTCTGGTCGTCACGGTCCTCTTCCTGGCGGTGAGCCGCTACGGCACGCTGAAGCTCGGGCCAGACGATTCCGAGCCGGACTATCCCTATGTGTCCTGGCTCGCCATGCTGTTTGCCGCCGGCATGGGCATCGGCCTCATGTTCTATGCCGTGGCGGAGCCGATCCTGCATTATTCCGTGCCACCGGAAGAGGCGCCGGGCAGTTTCGCCGCCGCTCGGCAGGCCATGTCGATCGTCTATTTTCACTGGGGCATCCACGCCTGGGCGATCTATGCCGTGGTGGGCCTGTCGCTCGCCTATTTCTCGTTTCGCTACAACCTGCCCCTCACGATCCGGGCCGGCTTCTACCCGCTGATCCGCGAGCGCATCTATGGGCCGATCGGCCATGCCGTGGACATCTTCGCCATCTGCGGCACCATGTTCGGCATCGCGACCTCGCTCGGCCTCGGCGTTCTGCAGATCAACGCAGGGCTGAACTATCTCCTGGGCGTGCCGCAGACGCCCTGGATTCAGGTCGGGCTGATCGCGCTCGTCATGGCGATGGCGACCGCCTCGGTCATCTCAGGCCTCGACAAGGGCATTCGGCGTCTTTCGGAGGGCAATCTCCTCCTCGCCATCGTGCTCATGCTCTTCGTGCTCGTGGTCGGGCCGACGGAGTTCCTGTTCCGCGCCTTCGTCCAGAACACGGGCACTTATCTTTCCGGCTTCGTGGAGCGCACGTTCAAGCTCTATGCCTACGAGCCGAAGAACTGGATCAGCGACTGGACCCTGTTCTACTGGGCCTGGTGGATTTCCTGGTCGCCCTTCGTCGGCATGTTCATCGCGCGCATCTCGCGCGGCCGCACGGTGCGCGAATTCGTGGTGGGCGTCCTGTTCGTGCCCTCCGCCTTCACCTTCTTCTGGATGACCGTGTTCGGAAACACGGCGATCTCATTGGACATGGGACCGGCCGCCGGGGCGATCGCGCGCGCCGTGGGGGAAGATATCTCGGTTTCGCTGTTCCAGTTCTTCGAATATCTGCCCTGGACGCTCGTCACCTCGACGCTCAGCTGCGCCCTCGTTGCGGTCTTCTTCGTCACCTCGGCCGATTCCGGCTCCATGGTGATCGATACGATCGCAGCCGGCGGCAATTCCAACACGCCGGTCTGGCAGCGCATCTACTGGTGCGCTCTGGAAGGGCTAGTGGCTGCGGCCCTGCTGCTCGCGGGCGGCCTTGGCGCTTTGCAGACCATGACGCTGATCACAGCCCTGCCCTTCGCCTTCATCCTTCTGCTTCTGGCCTTCGGGCTCGTGCGCGGCATGCGGGCGGACATGGCGCGGCTGACCGCCCATCGCGAGGCCCGTCCCGCCATCCGCGCCCGCTCGGCGGGATGGCAGGCGCGGCTCGGCGCCATTCTCTACCAGCCGACCAAGCGCGACATCCTCGCCTTCATCGAGCGCACCGCCGCGCCGGCATTGGAGGAGGTCTGCCGCGAGTTGAACAAGCGGGGTCTCGACGCCGCTACCGAGCGGGACGAGGACGGCGGCGCGACGCTGACCGTGCGATCCGAGGCGACGCGCAACTTCGTCTATGGCGTCAATCCGGCGGCCCGGCCCGCCATGGTCTTCTCGGCCGCCGACGCCTCTCGGCCGGAAGCACGGCGCGAGCAGGTCTGGGCCGCGCGCACGGCTTTCTCCGATGGCACACGGGGATACGACGTCGCCGATTTCAGCCGCGACGATCTGATCTCCGACGTGCTGGCGCAGTTCGAGCGCTACCGCGTGCTGACGCAGGCGCCGAGCACCTCGCTCTATACCGGCTCGCCGGACCCGGCGCCGGCCACGTAGAGCATCTCCCGGCAAAACGAAGACGCTTTGCCGGGCTAAGCGATAGACACCGGAAATCGAAAGCATCACGGTCGGGAGGGCGGCACGCGCCCTCCCGTCCATGCTCCGTCAGAACGTCACGCCATGGAGCGTGGTGAGGACCTGCCTCGTCTGTTCGCATTCCGCGATCTTTCGCTCCTCGCTCCAGCCCAAGACCTCGGCGGCGACATCCGCCAAACGCGCGAGCAGGTCGCCCGTCACCTCGCCCCGAACGGCCAGCGTCGTGCGACGCAGGACGAGATCGGTGAGATGCAGCACGCCCTCATGGCGCAGGAGATAGTCGAGCTCGGACAGGCTGTAGCTATCCGCCCCCAGCAGACGATCGGAATCGCTCCACCGGCCGCGATGCGCGGCAATGGCGAGCGCCGTGGTTCCATAGCGCGACAGGAGTTGGTCGATGCGCGCGGGCGCGAGCCCGGTTTCCCCGGCCGCGCGGGCGATGAAGGCGTCGCGCGCCTTTGCGTCGGCCGGAAAGTCGCGTCCACCGCCGATCGGCAGATGCTGCGTGGAGACGCGGCGGCTGCGGTCAAGCCGGCCGAGGATCGTGTCGGCGACTTCCTCAGCGAAGCCCCGGAAAGTCGTCCACTTGCCACCGACCAGCGAGATGATGGGAAAGCCGCGCCCCTCGGCCGGCTCGATCACCGGCGCGGAATGATCGCGGCTGATAAGGCCCGGATTGGACGCGTCGGAGGCCGGCAGCGGCCGGATGCCGCTATAGGTGTAGACGATCTGGCCGCGATCGAAGGACAGGCCCGGCAACAGACTGCGCAGGCTGTCGAGGAAGTAGTCGATCTCCTCCGCCTCGCAGCGGACCTCGTCCGGGTTGGCGGCCTTGATGTCGGTCGAGCCGACCAGCGCCCGGCCGAGATAGTCGAACACGAGGCAGATGCGCCCATCGTCCGCCTCGAAATAGATCATCCTCCCCGCGAGCTGGCGCAGGAGTTCGGGATGGTCGAGCAGGATATGCGAGCCTTTGGTGCCGCCGATCAGCTTCGACGGCGCGCCGAGCGCTGCATTCACATGGTCGATCCAGGGACCGGCCGCATTGACGGTGATGAGAGGCCGGACGGACAGCCGCCGCCCGTCCGGCGCGCGGAAGGCGACGCCCGAGTCTTCCGCGCCGATCAGCTCCGCGCCATTGGCCGCCGCCGAGCGGGGCGAGACGCGAAGGCCATCCTCGACCAGTTCGAGCACGAGGCGCTCGGGTCGGGCAATCTTGGCGTCGTAGTAGAGGCCGGTCGCCTTGATGGCGGGCGTCAGCATCGGCATGTCGCGCAGCGACTTGGCTCGGCCGGAAAGCGTGTGGCGCGGCATGACGCGGTGGCGCGCGCCGTAGAAATCGTAGAGCGCCAGCCCGATCTTGACGAGAACCGCGCCCCGGCTGCGCGGCGCGGTGGTGGAGCCCAGCAGCGTGCGCAGCGCTGCGCCGATCCCCTTGGTCCAGGAAAAGGCGGGGATAATCGTCGGCAAAGGCTCGACGCAGTGGGGCGCGTTGCGCAGGAGCAGGTTGCGCTCCAGGGTCGATTGCGCGACGAGGCCGAACTCGCCCGTTTCCAGATATTTCAGCCCGCCATGGATGAGGCGCGAAGGCGCGGCGCTGGTCCCCGACCCGAAGTCGCCCTTGTCGAGAAGGACGCAGGTCAGCCCCTGCTCGCAAAGGTCGCGGAACAGACCGGCGCCGTTGACGCCCGCTCCAAGGATGAGAACGTGCACCTCCGCCCCGTCGAGCGCGGCGAGACGTTGCGGGTCGAAGAGCGAGGCGGATCGGGGCGTCGCGTTTACGTTCATGCGGGGTCGGTCTCCACGAGACGAAGCGGAATGCCGGAATCCTCCAGCGCGCGGGCGGTCTGCGGCGCGATGGCGGAGCTGGCGAGGACGGTGTCGAAATCGGCGAGATCGGCGAAGAGATGCAGGGCGGTCTTGCCGAACTTGGTGGAATCCAGAAGCAGGAGGCGCCGGGCGCTGGCAGCCATCATCGCCTGCTTGGCGCGCACCATCTGCCCGTCCTGGATGAAGGCGCTGCGACCCGACACGGCCGAGGCCGAGCAGACCAGCACATCGGCCCGCAGCCGCGCCACCGCGCTCTCGCAGACATGGCCGATAAAGGCGTCGTAGGTCGGGTGGTAGTGACCGCCGAGGCAGATCAGGTCGATCCCCTCGCCATGCCGCACACGCTGGGCGACGCCGAGACTGTTGGTGACGACGGTCAGCGGCGCGCGCGTTTCCAAAAGTGGCGCGAGGGCGCTGGCGGTGGTGGAATCGTCCATCATCACCACCTGCCCCGGCTCGATCAGTTCGAGCGCCGCCCGGGCAAGCGCCTGCTTCTCTTCCGGCGCGACGGTCTCGCGGTAGCGGAACAGGCTCTCGTAGATGCCGCTCGGCTGGGCGGACACGGCACCGTGCAGCTTGCGCAGAACGCCCTGCGCGGCCAGTTGGTCGATATGGCGGTGGACGGTCATGCGGGAGACGCCGAACTCGGCGACGAGATCGTCGATCCGGACCTGGCCGCGCGCGATGACGAAGCTCGCGATCTCCTCCCGCCGCGCGTCGCCCTTGCCCATCAGGGCCGCCCCGGAGAAGCCGCGCCGATCGCCTCCAGTTCGAGCCAGTAAGGCTTCATCGCCTCGGCCAGCCGGGTGAAGAGGCCGAAGCGCTCGTTCATCTCGGCCGCGCGTCGGGCATCGGGCTCGAAGGTGCGCGTCACCACTGAGAGATCGCGCGGGTCGGCGAGCGGCGAGGCGTAGAGGCCGACGGCCGCCCCGGCGCAGAGCGCCGCGCCGAAGGCCGCCGCCTCCTCCGTGCCCGGCACGCTGACCGGCATGGCGAGGACATCGGCGAAGAGCTGGGCGAAGGCGGGGTTGCGCGAGCCCCCGCCCGTCAGCATCGCGCTCTCGAAGGGAAAGCCGTCGCGCAGCGCGTCGACATGGGTGCGGTGGTTGAAGGCTATCCCTTCGAGCACCGCCCGCAGCATGTCGCTTCGGTCGTGCCAGCCATGAAGGCCGAGAAAGCTCGCGCTGGCTGCGTCGCCATGCGGCGAGCCGAAGAGATAGGGATGGAAGAACAAGGTGGAGGGCCGCGCGAAGGCTGCCTCCATCTCGCCCGCCAGAACCGCGTGAATCGACTGGCCGGCCTCGATCGCGGCTTTCTGGTCGCGCTCGCAGAGCCGGTCGAGGAACCAGTCGTAATTGGCGGTGGAGGCCGGCGAGATCGACATGCTGTTCCAGCGGCCGGGCTCGATGGCGTTGCGGCAGAACCAGCGCGGATCGGTGCGCGGCGCCTCGCTCACCACTTCGTTGATGGAATAGGTGCCGGCGACGATGCCCACGCAGCCCGGCCGATGCGCCGCGATGCCGAGCGCCGAGGCCGTCACGTCATGCAAGCCGGCCGCGACGGGCGTGCCCGCGACAAGACCCGTGGCCTCGGCGGCCTCGCGCGTCACCGCTCCGGCGATCTCGCCCGAGCCGAGCATCGGCGGCAAAGCCGAACCGAGCTCCGAAAGCCCGAACAACTCGAGCGCCTCGGCCGAATAGATCTGCGTGCGAACATCGGTGAAGGACGTACTCGCCTCGGTCCGATCGGTGCCGACCTCGCCGGTGAGGCAGAAGCGCAGCCAGTCCTTGCAGGCGAGGACATGGCCGATCGCCGCGAAGGTTTCCGGCTCTTCCGCCTTCAGCCAAGCGAGCAGCGCGGAGGGAGCCGAAACATGCGGCGTCTGCCCGGTCAGCGCGAGCGCCTTCTCGAAAAGCGGCCCCTGGCGCCAGGCAGCGACCAGATCCAGCGCCCGGCTGTCGAGCGACAGGATGCCGGGCCGCAGCGGGCGCCGGTCGCGATCGAGGAGATAGACCCCGTCGCCATGGGCCGTCGCGGCGACGGCGCGAATATCCTCCGCCGGCCGGCCCGACAAGGCGATCGCCTCGCGAATGGCCTCGGCGGTCGCCGTCCAGAGTCCGGCGGGATCGCGCTCCACCCAACGCGGCCGGGGCATGGACTGCGGCACCCGCCGCCGCGCGACGGACAGCTGCGTTCCATCGATGTCGAAGACGACCGCCTTGGTGACGGTCAAACCATTGTCGATGCCAAGCAGGCTGGCCATGGGCGATCTCGCGAAGGACAGGCAGCCTCCCCGGCCGCACCAGACCCCGAATGTATCACCTGATGCCGATATTGTAACAGATGAGTCCGATCATTTCGCCATTTTCGTCCCATGCCCCAAACACGAAAAAGCCGGCCGCAGCAGCACTGCGACCGGCCCCAAAGCGTCGGGACGATCGGGCCGGAAAGGCCAGGCCGCCTTACTCCTTCATGACGAAGGGCGAAGCGTAATCGTCCACATTGTCCTTGTTGATGATGATGCAGTCGAAGAGCTGCTTCTCGCTGGCAGCGCCCGTCTTGCCGGTCTTGATGAAGCTGTCGGCCTGACGCACGGCTTCCTTGGAGAAGACGGCGACCGGCTGCAGCACGGTGTAGGCGAGTTCGCCGGCCTTGATGGCGGCGACCGCGTCCGGCGAGCCGTCGAAGCCGCCGACCGTGATCTTCGACAGGGCGCCGGCTTCCTTCAGCGCTGCGATGGCGCCGAGCGCCATCTCGTCGTTGCCGGAGATGACGCCGTTGATGTTCGGGTTGGCCTGCAGAAGGCTCTGCATCTTGGAATAACCCTGGCGGCGATCCCAGTTGGCGACGTCCGAAGCGGCGAGCTTCAGGTCCGGATACTGGCTGAGAACGGTCTTGTAGCCGTTGGAGCGCGTGGCGGCGTTGTTGTCCGAAGGCGCGCCGAGCAGCTCGACATAGGTGCCCTTGTCGCCGACCGTCTCGACCCAGGCCTGGGCGCCGAGCGCCGCGCCCTGCGCGTTGTTGGAGACGAGCTGAGCCTTGGCGAGGCCTTCCTGGTTGATCTCGGCGTTCACGAGGAAGACCGGGATGCCGGCCGCCACCGCCTTCTTCACCGCGCCAACCGAACCGTCCGCATTGGCGGGATCGAGAATGATCGCCTTGGAGCGGTTGGTGATCGCCGTGTCGATCAGGTTGCTCTCGGTGTTGGTGTCGCCCTTGTGCGAGGAGACCACCGCCTCGTAGCCGAGGTCCTTGGCGGTCTTGGAGGCGATCTCGCCTTCCGTGAACCAGTAGGGGTTGGACGGATCGTTGACGATCACCGTCACCAGCCCTTCGGCCGCGGCGGCGCCCGTGAAGGCCATGGCGACGATGCCCGCGAGCAGAAGGCTCTTGCCTTTTTTCAGCATGTTGTCTCTCCCTTGAAGTCTTTGGCTGGTGATGCGCCGGGCCCGGGCCGGGTCCGGCGTTTTCCGCGCGTCGGTCAGGCCCGTCAGGCCTTGGCTCCCTGCTGCGGGGAAGGCGTCGCAGCAGCCGCAGGGGCGCGCTTGGGGCGCCGGCCATACTGGATGCTGTTGAGAAGAACGGCGAGTACGATCACCGCGCCGGTGAAAACGGTCTGCCAGTAGGAAGACACGCCGATGATGACAAGGCCGTCCGACAGGAAGCCGATCACGAAAGCGCCGAGCAGCGTGCCGCGGATCGTGCCGCGCCCGCCGGTGAGCGCCGCGCCGCCCACGACCACGGCGGCGATCGCCGTCAGCTCGTAGGTGGAGCCGGCCGTCGGGCCCGCCGAGGTCAGCTGCGAGGATAGGACGAGGCCGGCGATCGAAGCGCAGACGCCCGACAGGACGTAGACCAGGATCTGCGTGCGCTTGACCGGCACGCCCGAGAGCTCCGCTGCGCGTGCGTTGCCGCCCGTCGCATAGACCCAGCGGCCGAATGCGGTGCGGGCGAGAAGGACGCTGCCGATGATGGCGATGACGATCAGGATGAGGACGCCGATCGGCACGCCGAACAGGCGGTTGAAGCCGAGCCAGTCGAAGCCGGTGTTGCCGAGCTCGGCCCGGCCGCCGAGATTGTTGTAGGTCAGGCCGTTGGTCATCAAGAGCGCCACGCCGCGCGCGACATAGAGCACGCCGAGCGTCGCGACGAAGGCCGGCACCTTGAGATAGGCGATCAGCGCGCCGTTGAGGACGCCGATCAGCGCGCCGAGCGCGCAGGTGAGAACCACCACCGCCCAGACCGGCGGGTAGAGAATGACCCCCAGCATCGGCAGCGTGAGACCCTGCATCAGGAACCCCGCGATGACGCCGGCGAGGCCCAGCGTCGAGCCGACGGACAGGTCGATGCCCCCGGTCAGGATCACCAGCAGCATGCCGATGGCCAGAAGGCCGAAGATGGCGACATGCGAGGACATGATGAGGAAGTTGTTCACCGTGAAGTAGAACGGCGACAGGATCGAGAAGACGACGATGATCGCGACGAGCGCGAAGAAGGCGCGTCCTTCCAGAAGCAGGCGGGCGAGGTCGAAGCCTTCGGACCCTGCCTTGGCGGATGGGGCGGCGGTGCTGGTACTCATGATCGGGTTTCCCATCTCTTTCTGGTTCAGGCGACCACGGCTTCGCCCGACGCGGCCATGATCTTTTCCTTGGTGACGTCGGAGGGGAACTCCGCCGAAATGCGGCCCTTGCTCATCACGATGATTCGGTGGGCGACGCTCAGGCATTCGCTGACCTCGGAGGTCGAGAACACCACCGCGAGCCCTTCGCGCGCGCGCTCGGCCAAAAGCTTGAAGACCTCCGACTTGGCGCCGATGTCGATGCCGCGGCTCGGCTCGTCGAGCAGCACGACTTTGGGATGGGTCGCCAGCATCTTGCCGATCACGACCTTCTGCTGGTTGCCGCCCGAAAGCGAGCCGATGGGCGCCGAGCCGCCGGAGGTCTTTACGTGGACGCGGCGGATGGAGTCGGCCACCAGCCCCTCCTCCGCCCGCTGCGAGGTGAAGAGCCGGCGCGTGAACGCCTTGATGCTGGCGAGCGACAGGTTTTCGCCGACCGACATGGTCTGCACCAGCCCGTCGCGCTGACGATCCTCGGGCACGAGCACGAGCCCGGCCTCGATCCGCTCGGCGATGGAGAGATCGGAAATGTCCTCGCCGCGCAGGAGCACATGCCCGCCGCTGACCGGAACGCGGCCGGCGACGGCTTCGAGAAGCTCGGTACGTCCCGCGCCCATCAGCCCGTAGATGCAGACGATTTCGCCGGCTCGCACGTCCAGCGACAGTCGATCCACCGCGTCCGCGCCGGACGGCAGCGTCACGCTGACGTCGCGCACCGATAGCGCGGTCTCGCCGAACGCGTAGCCGGACGGCGGCGAGCCGAGGTCGAAATTCTCGCCCACCATGTGCCGGACGATCCATTCGAGATCGATGTTCTTGCGCTCGGCATAGGCCGTCATCGCGCCGTCGCGCAGCACCACGGCATGATCGGTGATCTGTAGGGCTTCTTCGAGATGGTGCGAGATGTAGACGATCGACACGCCCCGGCTCGTCAGGTCGCGGATCACCTTGAAGAGAACCTCGACCTCCGAGGCGCTGAGCGCCGAGGTCGGCTCGTCCATGATGAGGATGCGCGACTTCATCGACAGCGCGCGGGCGATCTCGACGATCTGCTGTTGGCCGAGGCGAAGCTCCTCCACCGGCGTCAGCGGGTCGATGTCCTCTTCGAGTTCCAGCATCAGGGCGCGGGTGATCTCGGCCTCGCGCTCGAAATCGACGCCAGTCGCCGTTTGGATCTCGCGACCCATGAAGATGTTGTCGCGGACGCTGAGGTTCGGCGCGAGACTCAGTTCCTGGTGGATGATCGAGATGCCCCGGTCGCGCGCGTCGTTGGCGGAGCTGAACTGCACGGGCTCCCCGTCCAGCACGATCTCGCCGGAGGTCTGCGGCGTGACGCCCGACAAAATGCGCATGAGCGTGGACTTGCCCGCTCCGTTCTCGCCGAACAGGGTCGTCACCTGGCCGCGATGAATGTCGAAGTTCACACCCTTCAGCGCGTGGACGCTGCCGTAGGACTTGGCGACGTTTCGGGCCGAAAGGACGGTCTCGCCTTTCGTGAAGGCCGCGGCGGACGTCTTCGACATCACTGCACCGCCAGCTTGACGGGCGTAACCAGCCAGTTCTTGGCGTTCACGAGGCGGAACACGCCGGTGACCGCGACCGTCTTGCCGGACAGCGCCTTCACGTCGACGGGCGAGAGAACCTCGGCCTTCATGGCGTTGTTCAGCGCCGAGCCGGCGTCCTGATATTCGATCTGGTTGGTGAACTGGCCGAACTGGATCGTGCCCGTCGCGTCGCGCAGCTCGGTTCCGTTGATGGCCGGGCCGGTCTGGACGCGCAGCGTGGTGCCCTCCGGCATGCCCGGCACGGCGATCGTGGTGATGCCCGCCTTGGGCTCGCCGGCCGTGCCGCTGAAGGAAACGGAGAACAGCACCGTGCCGCCCGAGCTGACGCCGTATTTCTCGCTCGCCGCCGCCTTGTTCTCGAGGAGAGCGGCGGCCAGCGTCGGAGCGTCCACGGCCTTGGCGACCACCGCGTCGCGAATCTTGGGGAACTCGCTCTGGCCATAGGTCGCCGGCGAGAAGCCGGCCGGGCCGGCGGCCGCCTCGGAGCCGATGCGCACCACCACCGTGTCGTAGGCGATGCCGACGAGAAGCGCGAGGCTGACGAGCGAGGTGACGATCGTGCCGGTGCCGATCACGCGACGCTTCGCCTTGGGGGCGGTTAGGCCAGATACAGTCATGAAGCGACCTCCCATGAGGTTGAGGCCGGACACGCGGGCGAGATGTGCCCAGCCGGCCCCGGCCGAAGGATCGGCGGGTGTTGTCAGGCGTGGCGGGGACAGGCGCGCGGAAGCGAAAGCGCGGATCGCCCGGATGGGCAAGGCGTCTTCGTCGTCGTGCTGCGCATCGGTCTGTCCTCCCACCTGAAGCCGGCCCGACCCGATCCTCCTCGCCGGGCGGCTTCCCATCAATTCGCACGGGGCTCGAAGCCCCGCCATCTCGCGTCTCGCGCCCGCCTTACCCTCTCTCACCCTGGTAAGGACAGCGAAGCATCCACGCTGTTCGGCCGCACTCGAACCCTTGTGACTTCGTTGACAAGGACGAGTCTGCGTGAAAGACTTTGCACCAATTGAAAAATAATTCAATACGCAAACCACGGGATCGGACATGGCACGGATCGCCACGAAGCGTGTCGATGACGACAGCCTCGCCATTCGCGCCGCTTGGCTCCACTTCGCCGCCGGCCTGACGCAGGCCGAGGTGGCGGAGCGGCTGGGCGTGTCCAACGTCAAGGCGCACCGTCTGGTTAGCTGGGCCAGCCAGTCCGGCGCCGTGAAGGTGACGATCGACGGCGACGTGACGGAGTGTCTGCGGCTGGAAGAGCGGCTCTGCCGGCGCTTCGGCATGAGCTACGCGCAGGTCGTTCCCAATCTCTACGAGGACGGGCTGCCGCTGCGAGCGTTAGGCATCGCCGGGGCCGGTTTTCTCAAGCGTGAGATCGAGAATTCGTCGGACAAGATCATCGGCATCGGCCATGGGCGCACGCTGGCGGCGGCGATCGCCGCCTCGCCGCGCATCGACTGCGGCTCGACCCGGTTCGTGTCGCTGATGGGCGGCCTGACGCGCAACTTCGCCGCCAACCCGCACGACGTGATGTATCGCCTGGCCGAGCGGACAGGGAGCGCGGCCTATGTGCTGCCGGTACCCTTCGTCGCCAACTCCGCCGCCGACCGGGACATTCTCCTGTCGCAGCGCGGCGTCGCCGACGTGTTCGATCTGGCGATGCGCGCCGACCTGATGATCGTCGGCATCGGCACGACCGAGCCCGACGCCCAGCTCGTGGGCGCGGGAATGATCGATCTGGAGGAGATCCGCGAGGTCCAGGCCGGCGGCGGGATCGGCGAAATTCTCGGCCATTTCTTCGACGAGGCGGGCAAGCCCGTCGAGACCTCGCTCGCGGCCCGCACGCTTTCGCCCGACCTCGCCTCGCTTTCGGGGCGGCGCATCGTCGCGATCGCCGGCGGCGGGGCCAAGATTCGCGGCATCGGCGCCATTCTTCGCAGCGGCCTTCTCGCCGGTCTGGTGACCGACGAGGAGACCGCGACCGCGCTCATGGCCGACGAAACCGCCTGAGACGCCCATTCGAGGCAAATTAGGGATGGGGCGACAAACGCGCGCTCGGTGCGTTTGCCCCATCGCAAGACGAGACGCATCCGGCTGTCAGACGATCGGAACGATCGCGCCGCCGATGCCAACGGGGAGGAATTGGGATGCGAGGCTCGACCGCCCATCCATTCGGCCGACGCGCGGGAGCGCGCCATGTCTGACACCAGGGACATCCTGATCGGCATCGATGCCGGCACCTCGGTCATCAAGGCCGTGGCCTTCGACCTGGCCGGGCGGCAGCTCGCCGTCGCCTCGGTGCTGAATCACTACGCGATCGGGCGCGACGGCTCGGCCCGTCAGTCTCTTAAGCAGACTTGGGACGACTGCGCCCGCGCCTTGCGCGATCTCGGCGAGCGGGTCCAGGACTTGGCGCGCCGCACGGCCGCGCTCGCCGTCACAGCGCAGGGCGACGGGACATGGCTGGTCGGCGCCGGCAATCGGCCGGTGACGGACGCCTGGCTTTGGCTCGACGCGCGCGCAGCGCCGAGCGTGCGCCGGCTCGTGCGCTCGCCGCTGGAGCGCCAGCGCTTCGAGCGCACCGGAACGGGCCTCAACACCTGCCAGCAGGGGAGCCAGATGGCGCATATGGACGCCACCGCGCCCGAGCTTCTGGACGGCACCGAGGTCGCGCTCCACTGCAAGGACTGGCTTTATCTCAACCTTACCGGCGTGCGGGCGACCGATCCCTCGGAGGCGAGCTTCACCTTCGGCGACTTCCGCACCCGTCGCTACGACGACACGGTGATCGAATCGCTCGGCCTGACGGCGCGCCGCCACCTCCTGCCCGAGATCGTGGACGGGACCGAGATCACCCATCCGCTTTCGCCCGAAGCCGCGGAGGCAACGGGCCTGCTAATGGGAACACCGGTGAGCCTCGGCTATGTCGACATGGTGATGACGGCGCTCGGCGCCGGCGTCCATGCCGGCGGCGCGCCGGCCGCCTGTTCCACGGTCGGCTCCACCGGCGTCCACATGCGCGCGGTGGCGCAGGGCGACGTGATGCTGAACGCGGAAGGAACGGGCTATGTCATCGCGCTGCCGGTTCCCGGCATCGTGACGCAGGTCCAGACCAATATGGCCGCGACGCTGAACATCGACTGGGTGCTGCGCGTCGCCGGCGATCTCCTCTCCGAGATGGGCAGCGAGTTCGCCCACGGCGATCTGGTGAAGCGCATCGAAGGCTGGATGGAGAAGAGCCAGCCCGGCGCCCTCCTCTACCACCCCTATATTTCCGACACCGGCGAGCGCGGCCCCTTCGTGAATGCCGACGCGCGCGCCGACTTCATCGGCCTATCCGCCAACCACCGTTTCCCCGATCTGCTTCGCGCCGTGGTGGAAGGCTTGGGCCTTGCCGCGCGCGATTGCTACGCCGCGATGGGCGAGCTGCCGAAGGAGCTTCGACTGACCGGCGGCGCCGCCCGTTCGCGCTCGCTGCGCGGCGTGCTGGCGGCCTGCGTGGAGGCGCCGGTGCGTGTATCGGCCCGCGAGGAAGCGGGCGCGGCGGGCGCGGCGATGATGGCGGCGGTCGCGGTTGGGGCCTATCCCACGATGGACGCTTGCATCGCGGAATGGGTGACGCCGCTTCTGGGCGAGCCGGAGGCGCCCGACGCCGACCTGATCCGTACCTATCGCGGCCTCTTTCCGGCCTATTCGCAAGCCCGCCGCGCACTGGTTCCGGTGTGGAACACGCTGGCCGAGGTTCGCAATGCGGCGCCCGACGCGGGCGCCGAGGCCGAATCCGAACACACAGAACAGACACTCATCGCGGCGATATCCGCCGAAAGGAGCGCATGATGGCGGAACTTCCGATGGTCGATCTCTTCGTGATCGGCGGCGGCATCAACGGCGCGGGCATCGCGCGCGACGCGGCCGGACGCGGGCTGAAGGTCATTCTCTGCGAGAAGGACGATCTGGCGCAGGGCACCTCGTCGCGCTCGGGCAAGCTCGTCCACGGCGGCCTGCGCTATCTCGAATATTACGAGTTCCGGCTGGTGCGCGAGGCGCTGATCGAGCGCGAGGTGCTGCTCGATTCGGCGAGCCACATCATCTGGCCGATGCGATTCGTGCTGCCGCACAGCCCCGAGGATCGCCCGGCCTGGCTCGTGCGTCTCGGCCTGTTCTTCTACGACCATCTGGGCGGCCGCAAGCGCCTGCCCGGCACGCGCTCGCTGGACCTGCGGCGCGACCCCGAAGGCGCGCCGATCCTCGACCAGTACACCAAGGGCTTCGAATATTCGGATTGCTGGGTGGACGACGCGCGCCTCGTGGTGCTGAACGCCGTCGGCGCTGCCGAGAAGGGCGCTGAGATCCTGACCCGCACCGCTTGCACCAGCGCGCGGCGCGAGAACGGCCATTGGCGCGTCGAGATGCGCGACGAGCGCACCGGCACCACGCGCACGGTTCTCGCCCGTTGCATCGTCAATGCCGGCGGCCCCTGGGTCAACGACATCGTGGGCCGCGTGGCAGGCAGCAATTCGCGCCGCAACGTTCGCCTCGTGAAGGGCAGCCACATCATCGTTCCCAAATTCTGGGACGGCGACCACGCCTATCTCGTCCAGAACCACGACAAGCGCGTCATCTTCATCAACCCCTACGAGGGCGACAAGGCGCTGATCGGCACCACCGACATTCCTTACGAGGGACCGCCGGAGCAGGTGAAGGCCGACGAGTCGGAGATCGAATATCTGCTCGCCGCGGTGAACCGCTACTTCAAGGAGAAGCTGAGGCGCCAAGACGTACTGGAGACCTTCTCCGGCGTGCGCCCGCTCTTCGACGACGGCCAGGGCAACCCCTCCGCCGTCACGCGCGACTACACGTTCGATCTCGACGAGACCGGCGGCGCCCCGCTCCTCAACATTTTCGGCGGCAAGATCACCACCTTCCGCAAGCTGGCCGAACACGCCGTGCAGAAGGTGGCCAAGTTCTTTCCCAATATGGGTGGGGACTGGACGGCCGGGTCCAAGCTGCCCGGCGGCGAGATCGCCAATGCCGATTTCGTGCAGTTCAGCGAGGACATGCGCAACGCCTATCCCTGGCTGCCGCGCGGGCTTCTGCATCACTACGGCCGCCTCTACGGCGCGCGGATGGAGCGGCTCCTGGCGGGCGCGACCTCGATGGACGGGCTCGGGCGGCATTTCGGCGCCAGACTCTACGAGGCCGAGGTGCGCCATGTCGTCAACAACGAGTGGGCCTTGAAGGCCGAGGACGTCCTGTTCCGCCGCACCAAGCAGGGCCTGCACATGAGCCCGGCCGAGCGCGAGGCCTTCGCGCAATGGTTCGACACGGAGCTCCTGCGCGCCGCCTGACGGAAGCCCGGCGCGGCTTGTAATGGTCGCGCCCCTTCCCCGTTCTTCGAATTCTCAAGGAGCCCCGATGGCCCTGACGCTGTCCCTCAACACCAATCCGCTGGTGAACCGCTTCGCCGACCCGAACGATCTCATCGAGACCGTGGCGCGGGACCTGCGCATCCGCGACCTGCAACTAACGCACGAGTTCATCAACCCGTCCTGGCCGGCGCCCGTGATCCGCCGACTGACGCGGCAGATGGGCGCCGCGCTGGAGCGCACCGGCGTGCGCGTCACCTCCGGCATGACTGGACCCTATGGCCGCCTCAACCATTTCGGCCATC
Source organism: Aureimonas sp. AU40 (assembly GCF_001463785.1). NCBI lineage: Bacteria > Pseudomonadati > Pseudomonadota > Alphaproteobacteria > Hyphomicrobiales > Aurantimonadaceae > Aureimonas > Aureimonas sp. AU40. Next base: position 26,417 of record NZ_BBWL01000041.1, on the reverse strand, counting down.
CCGACCGCGACGTGCGCCGGTATTACGTCGACTGGTTCAAGACCTTCGCCGACATCACCGCCGATCTTGGCGGCACGTCGGTGGGCACGCAGTTCGCGATCTTCACGTTCCAGGACTATGACGATCCGGCACGGCGCGAGGCCCTGATCCAGACCGCCATCGACTGCTGGGCCGAGGTGGCCGAACACGCCAAGACGGCGGGCCTGTCCTACGTCTACTGGGAGCCGATGTCGGTGGGCCGCGAGTTCGGTCACACGATCGCCGAGACACTGGCGCTGCAGGACCGGCTGACGGCGGCCGAGATGGCGGTGCCGATGTGGATGATGGCCGATATCGACCATGGCGACATCACCTCGTCCAACCCGGACGACACCGATCCCTATGCCTGGGCGCGCGCCGTGCCAAAGGTCTCGCCGATCATCCATATCAAGCAGAGCACGATGGACAAGAGCGGCCATCGCCCCTTCACGGCCGAGCACAACGCCAAAGGTCGCATCCAGCCCGAGCCCCTGCTCCAGGCCTTTGCCGAGGGCGGCGCGGTGGACAACGAGATCTGCCTGGAGCTCTCCTTCAAGGAGCGCGAGCCGAACGACCGGGCCGTCATCCCCGCCATTGCCGAGAGCATCGCCTTCTGGGCGCCGCATATCGACACCGGCGCATCGGATCTGAAGATCTGACGACGCGACAAGGCCGGCCTTCGGGTCGGCCTTCTCTTTCCGGTGAAGGAAAACCCAAGCCGGGAACGCGCAAACGCCACACGCGATCGGCAGGGATCGTTCGGATGGCTCGATATAGATCTTGTCTGGAAAAGAATGGTGCGGTCGAGAAGACTCGAACTTCCACGGGTTGCCCCACAGCGACCTCAACGCTGCGCGTCTACCAATTCCGCCACGACCGCACGCCGTGTTCCCGGGCTTCCACCGAGTGCCGATCTCGCGACCGGTTGAAAGGCTGCAGGCAGCGCTTCCGATGTCGCAGAGCTATATCAGCGCCTGAGACAGGTCCTTCAAATTGGCATGAAGGAGAAAAATGGTGCGGTCGAGAAGACTCGAACTTCCACGGGTTGCCCCACAGCGACCTCAACGCTGCGCGTCTACCAATTCCGCCACGACCGCACGTCGTGCCCGAGCTTTCGCTCAGGGCCGGCCTCGCGACCGGTGTGCGGCGTTTAGCAAACGCCCCCCAAGCGCACAAGCGTTTTCGCGGGCGCTCGCCGGTTTTTCTTCGAAGCCCTTGATCGCGCACGCGAACGCACTTTGCAGTTTCGTCGTGGAAGGCTAGAGACATTCCATGGACGTTCCCTCTCCGCTCCCCCAGCCCAGCCCCCGACTCGCGACGCAGGCCGTGCGCTTTCAGCCGGCGGAACCGGGCGGTCCGGTGGAATGGATCATCCGCGACGGGCTCATGCCCTACCCCGAAGCGCTCGCCTGGATGGAAGCGCGGGTGGACGCCATCGCGCGCGGCGAGGCGGCGGAGGCCGTGCTTCTGGTCGAGCATCCCGCGCTCTACACCGCCGGCACGTCGGCCCGGACGGCGGACCTTCTCCAGCCCGACCGCTTTCCCGTCTATGCGGCGGGGCGCGGCGGCGAATATACCTATCACGGGCCGGGCCAGCGCGTGGCCTATGTCCTGCTCGACCTCAAGCGTCGGCGCCCGGACATCCGTGCCTTCGTCTCCGCCCTGGAACACTGGGTGATCGCAACGCTCGCGCAGTATCACGTACGCGGCGAACGGCGGGAGGACCGGGTGGGGGTCTGGGTGCCCCGGCCCGATAAAGCCCCTCTGCCCGGCGGCGCCGGGGCGGAGGACAAGATCGCCGCGATCGGCATCCGCCTGCGCCGCTGGGTGACGTTTCACGGCATCAGCCTGAATGTCGACCCGGATCTCACGCATTTCTCCGGCATCGTGCCCTGCGGCATCGCCGGCTATGGCGTTACCAGCCTCGTTGATCTCGGCTTGCCGATCTCGGTGCCGGAGGTCGATAGCGTCTTGCGCGCCCAGTTCGAGACAGTGTTCGGCCCGACCGAAAGCCGCCCTTTCGAGGCCGCATGAGCAACCTGCTGCCGGTCCGCCTTCTCATCGACGCCGATGCCTGCCCCGTGAAGGACGAGGCGCTGGAAATCGCGGATCGCTTCAAGGCTGAGACCGTGATGGTGTCGAACGGCGGCCTGCGCCCGTCCCGCTATCCCGGCGCGCGGCTCGTCACCGTGTCGGCCGGGGCGGATGCGGCCGATCATTGGATCGCAGAAGAAGCCACCGCGAGCGACATCGTGGTGACGGCGGATATTCCGCTGGCCGCGCGGGCGCTGGAAAAGGGCGCGCTGGTCCTCCATCCCGACGGGCGACCTTTCACGCCGCAATCCATCGGCTACGCCCTCTCGATGCGCAGCTTCAACCAGCACTTACGTGAGACCGGCGAGAGCAAGGGGCTGAACAAGGCTTTCACGCCGCAGGACCGCTCGCGCTTTCGCGGCGAGCTCGACCGCGCCCTGCGACGGCTCACCGCATAAAAAGCCGCAGCCCGCCGCATCCCTGCCGGCTCGCGTGCCGTATATGAAGCATCAGCCTTTCGCCGATCGCATGGTGTTCGCCCGATGAAACTCACCGCCCCACGCGACGGGCCGCTTGTCCGCCGCCACGCCCTGACGACGCGCCTCACCCATTGGCTGTGGGCGCTCTGTCTCTTCTTCCTGCTCCTGTCCGGCCTACAGATCTTCACCGCGCGGCCCGATCTCTACATCGGCCAGCAGTCGGGCTTTGGCTTCGACAACACGATCTTCTCGATCGGCGCAGCCTATCAGGACGGGCAGTTGACCGGCGTCACGCGCCTGTTCGGCTCGACCTTCGACACGACCGGTTGGCTGGGCGTGATCGACCGCGCGGGAACGCCGCAGCCGCAGACCTTTCCGGCCTGGATGACGGTGCCTTCCTATCGCGATCTCGCGACCGGGCGCGTCGTGCATTTCTTCTTCGCCTGGCTTCTGGCCGGCACGCTGCTGCTCTGGCTCGTCGGCAGTCTCTTCAACCGGCATCTGGCGCGCGACATCCTGCCCAAGGGGCGCGATGCCAAGCACCTGCCCCGCGACATCGCCGATCATGCCAAGCTGCGTCTCCATCATGGCCGCACCTACGGCCCGCTGCAGAAGTTCTCCTACTTCGGCGTCCTGTTCGTCGCTCTGCCGCTGATGATCGCGACGGGGCTCACCATGTCGCCCGGCATGAACGCTTATGCGCCCTGGCTGCTCGATCTCTTCGGTGGCCGGCAGACCGCGCGCACGATCCATTTCGGGATCATGCTACTGCTCGTCGCCTTCTTCGTCGTGCATGTGGCGATGGTGCTGCTCGCAGGTCCGTTCAACGAATTGCGCTCCATGATCACCGGCTGGATGCGGATCGACCGGGAGGACGCCCGATGACCATCAAGCTCGATCGCCGCCGTTTCCTGACCGGAGCCGCCGTCGCTTCCACCTCGGCGCTGGCGGGCTGTTTCGACCCGCTGTTGGCCAATGATTCGCAGGTGCGCGGCGTCTTGGAAAAGGCCAACGAACTCACCTATCGCGCCCAGCGCCTGCTGCTCGGAAGCGACCATCTGGCGCGAGAGTTTTCGGCCTCCGAAATCCGCCAGCCGATGCGCCCCAACGGAATCACCGATCCGCAGGACACCGACTATCTCACCCTGGCCGGCGGCCAGTTCGAGGCCTATCGGTTGCAAGTGGGTGGGCTCGTGGAACGCCCGGCGAGCTTCTCGCTCGGCGAGTTGCGCAACATGCCGCCCCGCACGCAGATCACCCGGCACGACTGCGTCGAGGGCTGGAGTTGCATCGCGCAATGGACGGGCGTGCCGTTGGCTCTCGTGCTCGATCAGGTCGGCCCCAAGCCGGCGGCCCGCTATGCCGTGTTCTCCTGCTTCGACACGATGGAGAACGGCTTCACCGGCCCGATCCGCTACTACGAATCGATCGACCTGATCGACGCCCGCCATCCGCAGACGATCCTCGCCTATGGCATGAACGGCCAGCCGCTGCCGGTCAGCAACGGCGCGCCGATCCGCCTGCGGGTCGAGCGGCAGCTCGGCTACAAGATGGCGAAATATGTCAGCGCCATCACGCTGACCGATGGTCTCGCCGGGTTCGGCGATGGCGCCGGCGGCTATTGGGAAGATCGCGGCTACGAATGGTTCGCCGGGATCTGACGTCGCTCATTGAGGGCGCGAGGCGTCCAGCATCAGCGCGGCCATGCGCATGTCCTCGAACCGGTTGGCGCGCCGGTTCTGCGCCTCGGCGTCCTCGCCCCATTGTTCGATGTTCCAGTCCTCGTCGATATGGGCGAGAGCCCAAGCCCGCTCGGCGTCGAGGAAGCCTCTCGAAACCGCCAGTGCTAGAAGCAGCGAGCCGGTCAGCGTCGTGATCTGATGCAGCGCCGCGAGGCGAAACGGATCGGCCTCGGCTCGCACCAGCGCGCGCAGCGCCTCCACGGTCGGCTCGGGCTGCGCGACGAACATGACGCCGACGCCCCGCGCGAAGCTCTGCCCCGTGCGCTGGCTGGCCCAATCCATCACCGGGTCCCACCCTTCCGCCTCACGGGCGGCAAGACGCTGCGGCTCCGCAGCGCGATAGGCCAGGAGATCGGTCTCGGCATAGCGGCCAAGGTCCTCGGCCACGCTCGCCGGGTCTGGTGCGACGCCATCGAGCACAGTGTTCACCAGCCGCGTCATCGGCATGGTGGCGGGGTCGATATGCGTACCCTGCGCCCGCCATTCCCGCGCCACCTCCTCCGCCACCGCCCGAGCGAGAACGCTGAGCACGGCGCGCGAGGGCGTGCGCACTGCGCGCCCGTCGAGGCGGATCGAGAAGCCTCCCTCCTCCTCCTCGACAAGGGTCACGTCGGTGTAGAAGCGCTTCGGCAGATCCGGGCGGGCGGTCAGAGTGGACATCACATTCTCCGGGATAAGCGCCTAGCGAAGGGCGAGCCGCTCGGCGGCGGAGGGCGCGCTGGCCACCCAGTCGTCGATCCAGGCTTCCAGCCCCTCGGCCGTGGCGGCGACGGCGTTGGCGCCGTGGAACAGGAGTTCGTTGGTGGAGCCGGCGCCCCAGTCGACCCCGATCGCTTCCGCCCCGGCCGCTTTTGCCATCTGCATATCGTAGATGGCGTCGCCGATCACGACCGTGTCGGCCGGATCGACGCCGAGCTCGGCGCAGCATTCGAGAACCATGGCGGGATGCGGCTTGGACGGGCAATCGTCGGCCGTGCGCACGGCGAGGAACAGGCCCTCCAGCCCATGTGCCTCGACGATCATCCGCACGCCCCGCTGCGACTTGCCGGTGACCATGCCGAGCAGCACCTCGTCGCGCGCCGCCAGTCGGCGGAGCATCGGCTCGATGCCGGGAAACAGCGCCTCGGAATGAACGCCCTCGGCCCGCACGCGGTGAAAGGCGTCCTTATAGGCCGCAACGAGACGGGGAAGTTCGCTCTCCGGGACGGTCGGTGCCAGGGCATGGATGGCGCGGTCGAGCGACAGGCCGATAATGCCGCGCACGGCCGCCTCGTCTGGGTCGGGCAGGCCCGATTCCTCAAAGCAGCGCCGCATGGTGCCGACGATCAGGCCGAACGTGTCGGCCAGCGTGCCGTCGCAGTCGAAGAGGACGAGGCGCATGGATCAGTCGTTCTCGGCCGCTTCGTCGAAGCCGAAGAGGTTCCAAGTCTGGACCATGTGCGGGGGAAGCGGCGCGATCTGGTCGATCATCTTCCCGCGCCCGTCCGGATGGGGGATCGTGATGCGGCGGGCGTGGAGATGCAGCTTGTTCTGCACGCCGCCAGGAAACTCCCAATTGGTGTCGTGCTCGAAATATTTGGGATCGCCCAGGATCGGGTGGTTGATATGCAGCGCGTGGACGCGAAGCTGGTGCGTGCGCCCGGTATAGGGCTCGAGCTCTACCCAGGAGAAGTTCTGCGCCACCTGATCGATCACGCGGTAATGCGACAGGGCGTGGTCGGCCCCCTCCTCGCCATGGCGGGCGACGCGCATGCGGTCACCATCGGCGGTCGCTTCCTTGACGAGATAGGTCGAGATACGCCCGTCTTTGGGCTGGGGCACGCCCTTCAGGATCGCCCAATAGCGCTTCTTGGTGTCGCGCTCGCGAAACGACTTGGTGAGCGCCACGGCCGCGCCGCGCGTGCGCGCCACGACCAGGATGCCGGACGTGTCGCGGTCGAGCCGGTGCACGAGGCGCGGCTTCTCGCCCTTCTTGGAGCGCCAGGCCTCCAGCATCTTGTCGACGTGTCGCGAGAGGCCCGAGCCGCCCTGTACGGCGAGGCCCGCCGGCTTGTTGAAGACGAAGACCTTCTCGTCCTCGTAGAGCAGCATCTGGCTGAGCACGTCGCCATCGTGCTTGTCGCGGATCGTGTTGGCGGTGAGCGGCGCCACCTTCAGCTTGGCGGACTCGCCGCCCATGGGCGGAATGCGGATCAACTGGCCGGCTTCGACGCGCGTGTCGGTCTTGGCGCGACCGCCATCGACGCGCACCTGGCCCGAGCGCAGGAGCTTCTGAAGATGGCCGAAGCCGAGGCCGGGATAGTGAAGCTTGAACCAGCGGTCGAGACGCAGCCCCGTTTCGTCGGGCTCGACCCGGATCTGTTCCACGCTAACCATTGGTGACGTCCTTTTCGCTTTCCCCGGCCATAGCGCAAATACGCCGGGGCGGAAACGGCTTTGGCGCCCGAGGCTTCGCGTCAGTACAGATGGCGCGCCAGCGCAAGGCCCGCAAACAGCGCGCCGACCCCAACCAGGATCGAGGCCGCGAGATAGACGAAGGCCGTCAGCAGCGCTCCGCGCTCGGCCAAAACCGCGACATCGAGCGAGAAGGTGGAGAAGGTCGTGTAGCCGCCGAGAATGCCGGTGGCGAGAAACAGCCGCAGCCCCGCCCCGGCCGTGCCGGCATAGCGGCGCGCGAGATATTCGATCAGCACGCCCATAACGAAGGAGCCGGTGACGTTGACGAAGAGCGTTCCGAAGGGAAAGGCCGACCCGAACCAGCGCGTCGCGGCGACCGCCGCGCCATAGCGCAGCAGCGAGCCGAGACCGCCGCCGACCGCCACGAGAACCACATTCAGCATCGAGGATCAGCCCTTTCCACCGCGCGCACGGCGCAGACGATCCCATTCGTCCATGCGCGCGGCGATGCGCGCCTCCTCGCCTCGCTCGGTCGGGCGATAGAAGCTTTGCCGCCCCAGCGCTTCGGGGAAATAGTCCTGGCCGGAGAAGGCGCCCGGCTGGTCGTGGTCGTAGGAATAGCCCGAACCGTAGCCCTCTTCCTTCATCAGCTTGGTCGGGGCGTTCAAGATATGGCGCGGCGGCAGAAGCGAGCCGTTTTCCTTGGCGACCCGCATGGCGGCCTTGTAGGCGGTATAGACGGCGTTGGATTTCGGCGCGGCCGCGAGATAGACGGTCGCCTGCGCCAAAGCCAGTTCGCCCTCGGGAGAGCCGAGATAGTCGTAGGCGTCCTTCGCCGCATTGGCGATCGAGAGCGCGCGCGGGTCGGCAAGGCCGATGTCCTCCACCGCCATGCGCACCAGCCGGCGGCCGAGGTAAAGCGGGTCCTCACCCGCATCGAGCATCCGGCAGAGATAATAGAGTGCGGCGTCCGGGTCCGACCCGCGCACCGACTTGTGCAGGGCCGAGATCAGATTGTAGTGCCCGTCCTGGCTCTTGTCGTAGACGGGCGCGCGGCGCTGCACGACGCGCTGCAGCGTCTCGGCGTCGAGCGTCTCTCCGGGCTTGGCGGCGCGCCAGACCTCCTCGGCCAGCGTCAACGCCGCTCGCCCGTCGCCGTCCGCCATTCGCAGGAGAACGGCGCGTGCCTCCTCGTCCAGAGGTAGCGGCCGGTTCTCCGCCGCCTCGGCCCGCTCCAGGAGCTGCCGAAGGCTCGTCTCGTCATGGGCGCGAAAGGTCAGGACACGGGCGCGGGAAAGAAGCGCGGCGTTCAGCTCGAAGGACGGGTTCTCCGTGGTCGCCCCGACGAGCACCACGGTCCCGTCCTCCATCACGGGCAGGAAACTGTCCTGCTGCGCTCGGTTGAAGCGGTGGATCTCGTCCACGAAGAGCAAGGTCTGGCGGCCGTTGGAGCGGCGCATCCGCGCCGTCTCGAACACTTTCTTCAGGTCGGCGACGCCGGAAAAGATCGCGGAAATCTGCTCGAAGGCGAAATCCACCTCGTTCGCCAGCAACCGGGCGACGGTCGTCTTTCCCGTGCCGGGCGGGCCCCAGAAGATGATGGAGCCGAGGCTTCCATTGGCGGGCATGCGGGTGAGCACGCCGTCCGGTCCGGTCAGATGCTCCTGCCCGACGACCTCGGACAGGCTCTGCGGGCGAAGCCGCTCGGCCAAGGGCGCGCCGCGCGCCGGGCCCTTGGGGTTCGCAGGCTTGTGGTTCGCGGGCCGGGCTTCCGGCGCATCCCCGAACAGATCGGCCATGCGCCGTCCTCCCTTAACGCACGAACTGGGTCAGCACCTTGCCGTCCCGCTCCACCTCCAGGCGCCAGCCGCGACGCCCGTCCTCCGCGCGTCGTTCGAGATCGGCCGACGAGGCCACTTCCCGCCCGTTCAGCGACAGGACGATATCCTTCGGCTGAAGCCCGAGCCGGGCGGCCGGGCTGCGCGGATCGACCTCGGTCACGACGACGCCACGCTTGGTCTGCGCCATCTCCAATTCGTCCGCAAGCCGGGGCGAGAGATTGGCAACGCTAGCGCCCGAGAAGGGCGTCTGGCCCTCCAGGTTGCGCTCATCGCGCGCCGGGGTCTCGGGCGCTTCGTCGAGTTCGAGGCGCACCCGCTCGGTCTTGCCGTCGCCGGAGCGCACCGTCAGGTCCGTCTGGCGCCCGAGGCCGGCGGTCGCGAGGCGATAGCCCAGCGAATCGGGGCCTTCGATCGGGAATCCGTCCATCGACAGGACCACATCGCCGGGCCGCAGCCCCGCTTCCGAGGCCGGTCCGCCGTCCACGACGCCCTGGATCAGCGCGCCGGACGGCCTGTCCAGCCCGATCGCCTCGGCGATGTCGGACGTGACCGGCACGAAGCTCGCGCCGATGTAAGGCCGCAGGAAGGGCCGTCCGTCGCGCGCGGCGTCCACGAAAGCGCGCACCATGTTGGAGGGAATCGCGAAGCCGATGCCGAGCGAGCCGCCGGAGCGCGAGAAGATCGCAGTGTTCACGCCGACCAGTTCGCCCTTCATGTCGATCAGCGCGCCGCCGGAATTGCCGGGATTGATGGCGGCGTCGGTCTGGATGAAATAGCCGAAATCGTCGGAGCCGAGATGGGTGCGCGCCAGGGCCGAGACGATGCCGCTCGTCACCGTCTGGCCGATTCCGAACGGGTTGCCGATCGCCAGCACGAGATCGCCGATCTCGGCCGAGTCCGAGTCGGCGATCGGCACCACCGGGAAGGGCTGGTCCGATTCGATGCGCAGCACGGCAAGGTCCGCCCGCTTATCCTTCAGGAGGATCTTCGCGTCGAACTCGCGCCCGTCGGCCAGCGCCACGCGCACCTCGTCCGCTCCTTCGATCACGTGGTTGTTGGTGACGATCAGCCCGGACGAATCGACGATGACGCCCGAGCCAAGGGAGGACTCGAGCCTTGGGCGACGAAGCTGATTGCCGAAGAACTGCTCGAAGAACGGGTCTCCCGCAAAGGGGCTGCGCTCGGGCACCCGTTTGGCGGCGTAGACATTGACCACCGCCTGCGCCGTCTTCTTCACCAGCGGCGCGAAGGTCAGCTTGATCTCGGCCTGGGCGCTCGGCGCACGCTCCACCGGCTGAACGGGAACCGGCATGTCGGCGGAGGGCTGGGCCGACGCACCCTGCGCCAGACCCGAGACGGACAGGAGAAGGGCGGCCCCCGCCAGCTTTAAGCGTGTCATGCAATGCTCCATGGGACATGCGAACCGATGATTCGATGGCTCGCAGCTTCTGGCGCTAAATAGGGCTCAATCCCGGCAGAAGGGAGCGCCCATGAAAAAAGGGCCTCGCGGCCCTTTCTTTTCGATCTTATGCGGGAAGCGCCGAGATCAGCGCGCCACCACCGTCCGGTCCATCGAGACGGACGCCGTCTCGGGAAGCTCGGCCGTGGCGTAGCTGGCGGTCAACACGCCGAAGGCCAAGGTCGCGCCAAGGAGAGTCAGCACAGTACGACGCATCGAGAACCCGTCGGTTGGGATGGAATTGACGCGATTGTCCATGATTTTCGTTTATTCCGTGTAAAGCTTGCGACCGCTCGGGGGCGGTGATCCCGTTGCCTCGAAAATGCCATGGAGCCGAAAAGGTTGCCGGGCTCCGACACGTCTTTCGAGGGGGGTGTCTCCGTTGCAACAGCTATCGCACAGCCTCGCGCAAGCCCGCTATTACGCATCTGCAACAGGGGGCATTTGTCGAAAACTTCGGGCTTCACTTGTGGAGACTGGGTGAAACGCGAAATTGACTTCGCGTCTTCACCTTTCATTCATCATCTCACCAGACCGAAGCGGATCAACGACTCGCCAAGCGCGCGAACGGCCTCACGAGGCTCGCGAAACTCCATTCCCAACACCTCCCGTGCCGGGCCTGTGTCCAGCCGCTTCGCGTCCCCCAGTTCGGCGGCGAGCATACGCGCGCGCCGCGAAACGCGGGCGGCCAGCCGAATCGGAGTGGATGGGAAAAGATGTTTCGGCATGCGCCGCGCCAGTTGCGGAAAGGAGGCTCGCAACTCGTCTGCGATGTCCATCAAGCTCAGCGCCCCGCCACTCACGATGAAGCGCCGCCCGGCCGCCGCCGGATGCGTCAGCGCCGCCACATGCGCCGCCGCTACGTCGCGGACATCGACCACGCCGAAGCTGATCTTGGGCACGGCGGGCATCCGCCCGTTCATCATCAGTCGCACCAGCGTGGCGGAGGTGCCGAGCCGCTCGTCCAGCAACGGGCCGAAGACGAGTGAGGGGTTGATCGTAATGAGCTCGGTTCCACTCCCGGCGAGGGTCTGCCACGCTGCCTTTTCGGCTTCCGTCTTCGAAACGGCATAGGGCGAGATACTCTCGCTTTCGACATTCGACACGTCGCGATCGGTGAAGAGCTTCGAACGCTCACCCTCGTGCCCATAGAAGATGGACGCGACCGAGGAGGTCAAAACCACACGCTCGGCATGGGCGGCCTTCGCGGCCTCTAGAACACGCACCGCCCCACCCTTGGCTTCCGGAACAAGCGCAAACTTCGCGCGCGGCTGCGAGGCGGGAAAGGGCGACGCCGTGTGAAGGACGAACCGACATCCTCCCACCGCCTCGCGCCAGCCCTCCTCCCGGTTCAAGTCCGCGCGGACGCTTTCGAACCGATCGACCGGCAAGCCGGCAGCTTGGAGCAGGCGTTGAAGCTCGACAGAACGGGCCGGGTCCCGCAGACTTCCGCGCACGCGAGCGCCCTCACGCACCAGCGCCAGAACGATATGCTTGGCGATGAAGCCGGTGCAGCCGGTGACGAGGACGGTTTCACCCTGGAGCATGATCTCGGTTTCCTATGGCTCCCATAGGGAGAGGAGCCCTAAAAGTAAAAAGGGCCCCGAAGGGCCCTTTCCATATCGATGTTAGCTGAAATTAGCTGGCGTCGGAGGTGGACGCTTCGGCTTCCAGGCGGGCCCGGTCAACGGCGCCGCGCGCATCGACGTCGCGATCGACGAACTCGATCACGGCCATCGGGGCGTTGTCACCGCGACGGAAGCCGGCCTTAAGAACGCGGGTGTAGCCGCCGTTGCGGTCGGCGTAGCGCGGAGCCAGCGTCGCGAACAGTTTCCGGATCACGGTCTCGTCGCGAACCTGGCTGATCGCCTGACGACGGGCGTGCAGGTCGCCACGCTTGCCGAGCGTGATCATCTTCTCGACGATCGGGCGAAGTTCCTTCGCCTTCGGCAGCGTTGTCACGATCTGCTCGTGCTCGATCAGCGAAGCCACCATGTTGGCGAACATCGCCTTGCGATGCTCATGGGTGCGGTTGAGTTTACGGCCGCTATTGCCGTGACGCATGTTCAGTCTCCATCAGAAAGGTCCGGCTCGCGCCGGGGACGGCATCCTCGCAACCCGGGTTGGCCCCGGTGCATGTGCCTTTGAATCTTTGGGCTAGTTCGAGGGGCCGGCGGCGAACCGCCGGCCCTTCATCGAGTTGGATCAATACTGATCTTCGTAGCGCTTGGCCAGGTCGTCGATATTCTCCGGCGGCCAGGCGTTCACTTCCATACCAAGATGCAGGCCCATCGAGGCCAGCACTTCCTTGATCTCGTTCAGCGATTTGCGTCCGAAGTTCGGCGTGCGGAGCATTTCCGCCTCGGTCTTCTGGATCAGGTCGCCGATATAGACGATGTTGTCGTTCTTCAGGCAGTTGGCCGAGCGGACCGAAAGCTCCAGCTCGTCAACCTTCTTGAGCAGCGCCGGGTTGAAGGCGAGCTCGGCGATCTGCTCCTCGGCGCCGCGCACTTCGCGCTGCGGCTCCTCGAAGTTCACGAACACGGAAAGCTGGTCCTGCAGGATGCGCGCCGCATAGGCCACGGCGTCCTCACCGGTGATCGAGCCGTCCGTCACGATTTCCATCGTGAGCTTGTCCTTGTTCAGGTCCTGTCCCTCGCGGGTGTTCTCGACCTTGTAGGACACCTTCTTCACCGGGGAGAACAGCGCGTCGACGGGGATCAGCCCAATCGGCGCATCCTCGGCGCGGTTCTGGTCGGCGGGCACATAGCCCTTGCCGGTGTTGACCGTGAACTCCATGCGGATCTCGGCGCCCTCGTCGAGGGTACAGATCTCGTGCTCGGGATTCAGGATCTCGATGTCGCCGACCGTCTGGATGTCGCCAGCGGTGACGACGCCCGGGCCGGACTTGCGCAGAACCATGCGCTTGGGGCCTTCGCCCTGCATGCCGATCGCGACTTCCTTCACGTTCAGGACGATGTCGGTGACATCTTCCCGCACGCCGGCGATCGAGGAGAACTCGTGCAGAACACCGTCGATCTGGATCGCGGTGACGGCCGCGCCCTGGAGCGAGGACAGAAGAACGCGGCGAAGCGCATTGCCCAGCGTCAGGCCGAAGCCGCGTTCCAGCGGTTCAGCCACAAGCGACGCCTTCGTGCGGCTTCCGCCGCTCTTGAAGACGACCTGGTTCGGCTTGGTGAGGTTTTGCCAGTTGCTGGCGATCATGACGCGAGCCTTTCAGTAACGTCGCCACCATCCAATCGTGGCGAGTGATCTGATCGGGAAGGATCGGCTTCCCTCATACGGCGAAAGCCGCGCGCCCGTTCGGGCACGCGGCAATTCGATCGACCCTGACGGATCGTTAGACGCGGCGCTTCTTGCGCGGGCGCACGCCATTGTGTGGGATCGGCGTCACGTCGCGGATCGACGTGATCGTGAAACCCGAAGCCTGAAGCGCGCGCAGAGCCGACTCACGACCCGAACCCGGGCCACAGACCTCGACTTCGAGGGTGCGCATGCCGTGTTCCTGCGCCTTCTTGGCGGCATCTTCGGCCGCGATCTGCGCCGCGAACGGCGTGGACTTGCGCGAGCCCTTGAAGCCCTGGGCGCCAGCCGAAGACCAGGCAATCGTGTTGCCCTGGGCGTCGGTGATGGTGATCAGCGTGTTGTTGAACGAGGAGTTCACATGCGCCACGCCGGAGATGATGTTCTTGCGTTCCCGGCGGCGGACGCGCTGCGCTTCTTTAGCCATTTTGTTTTTCCTTGGATCTCGACACCGCCGTAACACCGGCGGCTCCACCTGCCTCGAAGCGACGTTCGAGGCATGAATGCATCAGGCGAGCGCGAATGGCCCACCGTGCATCCAGATTACTTCTTCTTGCCTGCGATCGGCTTCGCCGGACCCTTGCGGGTGCGGGCGTTCGTGTGGGTGCGCTGACCGCGAACCGGCAGACCGCGACGATGACGCAGACCGCGATAGCAGCCCAGATCCATCAGACGCTTGATGTTCATCGAGTTTTCGCGACGCAGATCGCCCTCGACGCGGTAGTCGCGGTCGATGATTTCGCGAATCTGCAGCACTTCCGCGTCCGAAAGGTCGTTCACACGACGCTCGGCCGAAAGGTTGACCTTCTGCACGATCTCCGCCGCGAAACGCGGGCCGATGCCGTGAATGTACTGAAGCGCGATGACAACGCGCTTCCCGGTCGGGATGTTGACGCCAGCAATACGGGCCAAGGTAGCCTCCTTATGTCGCGGATCCGCCGCGACGAACCATGGTCGAGCGGTCTGGAACCGCTCTCTTCAAACGCGGAACGACCGGCACCACCCCGCCGGGTGGCGAACCGATCGCTCATTTTTGCGCGAATTGAGCCGACCCTTATAAGATTCGGGGTCGTTTCGTCAAGTTGCCGATGTGACGGCCCGGTGACAAGACGGGGCCAGCACGTTCAGGCGGCAACCGCCTGCTTGAGAATCGCGTCGATCTGCGTGCTCACCTCGTCGATCGAGGCCATGCCGTCGATCTGATGCGACACACCGCGTTCGCGATAGAACGGTGCGACAGCCGCCGTCAGCTCCCGGAACTCCACCAGCCGACGACGGAAGACGTCGGGCGTGTCGTCCTTGCGTACGGGCAGACCGGCGGCCTCGGTTTCGCGAGCGCGCTTCTCGATCCGAGCGACGAGCTTTTCCTCATCGACCTTGAACTCGATCACCGCGTCGATCGACAGGCCGCGCGCGTCGAGCATTCTGTCCAGTGCCTCGGCCTGAGCCAGCGTACGCGGAAACCCGTCGAGCACGAAGCCTTTGCGCGCGTCCGGCTGCTCGATGCGATCGGCGACGATGCCGATCACGATCTCGTCGGACACGAGCTGGCCCGCATCCATCACGGCCTGCGCCCGCTTGCCGATCTCGGTCTGCTTGGCGACGGCCTCGCGCAGCATGTCCCCCGTGGAGAGCTGCGGGATCGCGTATTTTTCGATGAGCCGATGGGCCTGCGTGCCCTTCCCTGCCCCCGGAGGTCCCAGCAAAATCAGTCTCATCGCGTTCCCCGTCTGCCTCCGCGCAGCTTCGCCTTCTTCACGAGGCCTTCGTATTGATGGGCGAGCAAATGCCCCTGCACCTGCGCCACAGTGTCCATGGTGACCGATACGACGATCAAAAGCGAGGTCCCGCCGAGATAGAACGGGATGCCAGCCGCCGAAATGAGGATCTCGGGCAGAAGGCAGATCACCATGAGATAGATCGCGCCGATCACCGTGATGCGGGTCAGCACATAATCGATATAGTCGGCGGTACGCTCGCCCGGGCGGATGCCCGGAATGAAGCCGCCATGCTTCTTCAGATTGTCGGCCGTCTCCTTCGGGTTGAAGACGATGGCCGTATAGAAGAAGGCAAAGAACGCGATCATGGCGGCGTAAAGCACCATGTAAAGCGGGCGGCCGTGGCCGAGCGAGGCGATGATGCCAGTTGCCCAGCCGGGCAGCCGGCTCGTGTCGGAGAAGTTCGCGATCGTCACCGGCAGAAGAAGCAGAGACGAGGCGAAGATTGGCGGGATGACACCGGCGGTGTTCAGCTTCAGCGGCAGGTGCGACGTGTCGCCCTGGAACATCCGGTTGCCGACCTGGCGCTTGGGATACTGAATCAGAAGCTTGCGCTGCGCCCGCTCGAAGAACACGACGCCGGCGATGCAGAGCACGACGACGACGATCACCAGAAGGATGATGGCCGTCGAGAGCGCGCCGGTACGGCCGAGTTCGAGCAGGTTCGCCATGGCGGACGGCAGGTTGGCCGCGATGCCGGCGAAGATGATCAGCGAAATACCGTTACCGATGCCGCGCGCGGTGATCTGCTCACCCAGCCACATCAGGAACATCGTGCCGCCGACCAGCGTGATGACGCTCGACACGATGAAGAACGTGCCCGGATTCATGACGATGTTGCTGGAGGACTGAAGCCCAGCCGCGATGCCATAGGCCTGCACGGTCGCCAGAAGCACCGTGCCGTAGCGCGTGTACTGGTTGATGACCTTGCGCCCCTGCTCGCCCTCTTTCTTCAAGGTCTCGAGCGAGGGAATGACCGAGGTCATGAGCTGAATGATGATCGACGCCGAAATGTAGGGCATGATGCCCAGCGCGAAGATCGCCATGCGCCCGACGGCACCGCCGGCGAACATGTTGAACAGCCCGAGAATGCCGGTCGACTGCTGCTGGAACGCCTGCGACAGCGCATGCGGGTCGATACCGGGCATCGGGATGTAAGTGCCGAGCCGATAGACCAGCAGCGCGCCGAGGGTGAACCAGATGCGCTTCTTCAGGTCCTCCGCCTTCGAGAAGGCGGCGAAGTTGAGATTTGCGGCGAGTTGTTCCGCAGCGGATGCCATGAGTGAAATCTCTCCGGGTTGCCCCCGAGCGCAGGTTTCCCCTCCCCCGAACCGACACGATTCAGGAACGCTCATACTGCTTTGTTTCAAACGATTTTGCCGAAGGAAAGACAAGCGCTTTCCGTCTCAAAATGACGGAGATACGAAAAAAGCCGCCTGCGAGGCAGGCGGCTTTCCGTTTAAACCGATCGGACGAAGCCTTACGCCTCGACTTCGGCCTTCTTCTCGGAGACCGTCAGCGAACCGCCGGCCTTCTCGACTTTCTCGATGGCCGACTTCGACGCGCCATCGGCCGCGATCGTCAGCTTAGTGGAGACATCGCCGTCGCCGAGAACCCGGAGACCATCGCGCTTGCGGCGAACGATGCCGGCAGCCTTGAGGGCCGTCACGTCGATCAAGGCCGAAGCGTCGAGCTTGCCGGCCTCGATGCCCTCGACGATGCGCGCGAGCGACACGATGTTATAGTCCTTCGCGAAGATGTTCACGAAGCCGCGCTTGGGGAGACGACGGTACAGGGGCATCTGACCGCCCTCGAACCCGTTGATCGCCACGCCCGAACGCGCCTTCTGACCCTTCACGCCGCGACCACCGGTCTTGCCCGAACCCGAGCCAATGCCGCGACCGAGACGCTTGCGCGAATGCGTCGCGCCATCCTTATCGGCGATTTCGTTAAGCTTCATCATCTCGCTCCCGGCTTACTGGCCGTCGACAACGCGAACGAGGTGGCTGACCTTGGCGATCATGCCACGAACCGAAGGCGTGTCCTCCAGCGTGCGCGTGCGGTGCATCTTGTTCAGGCCCAGTCCGATCAGCGTCGAACGCTGGTCGCCCGGACGGCGAAGGGGGCTGCCGACCTGCTGAACGGTGACGGTCTTGCCCGTGGGGTTCTTCTCAGCCATGTCTAGGCTCCTCTGATCCTACGAAGAGATACGGTCGGGGCAGCGAAATCGCGCCCCTGTCCGCATCAATCTTCCGCGCCGCCGCCGACAACGTCGCGACGACGTGCCTGGAGCGTGGAATACTTGATACCGCGACGAGCGGCGACGTCCTTGGGGTGCATCTGACCCTTCAGCGCGTCGAACGTGGCGCGAACCATGTTGTAGGGGTTGGAGGACCCGAGCGACTTCGCGACGACGTCGTGCATGCCGACCGCCTCGAAAACCGCGCGCATTGGACCGCCCGCGATGATGCCCGTACCGGCTTCCGCCGTGCGCAGGATCACCTTGCCGGCGCCATGCCGACCGTGCACGTCATGGTGCAGCGTGCGACCGTCGCGCAGCGGAACGAAGATGAGCTCGCGCTTAGCCGCTTCCGTGGCCTTGCGGATGGCCTCAGGCACTTCGCGCGCCTTGCCATGGCCGAAACCGACACGGCCCTTAAGGTCGCCGACGACGACGAGAGCGGCGAAGCCGAAGCGACGACCACCCTTCACCACCTTGGCGACGCGGTTGATGTGAACCAGCTTGTCGACGAAACCGTCATCCCGCTCTTCGCGGTCGTTGCGTTCGTTACGAGGCGCCATATCCTATCCTTGTTTTTTTCCGGAGGCGTCTTGGGGAAGATGCCGATCATGCGGCATCCGGCGGCGAGCGCCGACTCGGCGGCACCCGGCTTAAAGCATGAACGGCGCAGCGAGAAAACCCGCTTCGCCGCACATGCGAGTATCGATCCCGCCGATCAGGCGGGATGCGATTAGAAGTTGAGACCACCCTCGCGAGCAGAATCGGCCAGCGCCTTGACGCGGCCGTGATAGATGAAAGCGCCGCGATCGAAGACGACATCGGTGACGCCCGCCTGCACGGCACGCTCGGCGACGAGCTTGCCAACGGCCGCCGCAGCTGCCGCGTCGGCACCGGTCTTCAGGTCCCCGCGCAGCGACGTGTCGAGGGTCGAAGCGGCGGCCAGGGTCTTGCCCTGGGCGTCGTCGATGACCTGCGCGTAGATGTGCTTGGACGAGCGGTGAATCGAAAGGCGCGGACGGCCGTTCGAAACGGCCTTCAGCGCACGACGCACGCGGGACGCGCGGCGGCGGAGGAGTTCCTTCTGCGTAGCCATTTTTCCGAGCCTTACTTTTTCTTGCCTTCCTTACGGACGATCTTCTCGCCCGCGTACTTCACACCCTTGCCCTTGTAGGGCTCGGGACCGCGAAACTCGCGGATCTCGGCAGCGACCTGACCGACCTTCTGCTTGTCGATCCCGGTGATGACGATTTCCGTCGGCTTCGGGACGACGATCTGGATGCCTTCCGGCACCGGATACAGAACGTCGTGGCTGAAGCCCAGGGCGAGCTGGAGGTTCTTGCCCTGCATGGAGGCGCGGTAACCGACGCCGTTGATCTCGAGACGCTTCTCGAAACCGTCCTTAACACCCGAAAGGATGTTGACGATCATCGTGCGGGACATGCCCCACTTCGACCGAGCATCCTTCGACTCGTCACGCGGATCGACCTTGATCGAGCCCTCTTCCATCTTCACGAGGACTTCCTCGTTGACGACGAAAGACAGTTCGCCCTTCGGACCCTTCGCCTTGACCGTCTGACCGTCCACGGAGGCGGTCACGCCTGCCGGCACGGAGACCGGCTTCTTACCAATACGAGACATCGTTGAACCTGTCGATTAGTCGAAAACGGATCTCGATGCCGCGTCAGAAGACGCGGCAGAGGATCTCGCCACCGACATTCTGTTCACGGGCAGCGTGGTCGGCCATGACGCCCTTGGGGGTCGACAGAACCGAGATGCCGAGACCGTTGGCGACATGCGGGATCGTCTTGGACGAGACGTACACGCGGCGGCCGGGCTTCGACACGCGGGCGATCTCCTTGATCACCGACGCGCCTTCGTAATACTTGAGCTCGATCGTGAACTCAGCCGTGCCGTTCTCGAAACGAGTTTCGGTGTAGCCACGGATGTAGCCCTCGTCCTTCAGGACGTCGAGGACGCGGGCGCGAAGCTTGGACGCGGGAGTCGACACAGTCGACTTGTTGCGCATCGTCGCGTTGCGAATGCGGGTCAGCATATCGCCGAGAGGATCGGACAAAGCCATCTCAGATGCTCCTTACCAGCTCGACTTGACGATACCGGGCACCTGGCCCGAGTTGCCGAGGTCGCGAAGCGCGATACGGCTCATCTTCAGCTTGCGGTAATAGGCGCGCGGACGGCCCGTCACTTCGCAGCGGTTGCGGATGCGCACCTTCGCCGAGTTCCGCGGCAGTTCGGCGAGCTGGAGCTGAGCGCGGAAACGCTCTTCCATGCTGGCCGACTGGTTCATCGTGACGGCCTTGAGAGCCTCACGCTTCACCGCGTACTTGGCGACGAGCTTTTCCCGCCGCTTGTTCTTCTCGATGGCGCTTTTCTTAGCCATTATCTGTCCTTTCGCCTGCCGTTACTGGCGGAACGGGAAGTTGAGCGCCTTGAGAAGGGCCCGTGCTTCCTCGTCGGTCTGCGCCGTCGTACACACGATGATGTCCATGCCCCACATCTGATCAACCTTGTCGTAATTGATCTCGGGGAACACGATGTGCTCCTTCAGGCCCATGGCGAAATTGCCACGACCATCGAAGCTCTTGGGGTTCAGGCCGCGGAAGTCGCGAACGCGCGGAAGCGCGATCTGGACCAGGCGATCCACGAATTCGTACATGCGGTCCTTGCGAAGGGTGACCTTCGCGCCGATCGGCATGTTCTCACGGACCTTGAAGCCCGCGATGGAGTTGCGTGCGCGGGTGATGACCGGCTTCTGGCCGGCGATCAGCGCGAGGTCTTCGGCCGCCACGGTCGGCTTCTTGGAGTCGCCGGTGGCTTCGCCGACGCCCATGTTGATCACGACCTTGTCGAGCCGCGGCACCTGCATCTCGTTCGCGTACTTGAACTCTTCAAGCAGCTGCTTACGGATCTCGGACTTGTAGACCGATTTCAGGCGCGGCGTGTACTGGGTGTTGGTGTCAGCCATCGATCTGTTCTCCCGAACGCTTGGCGAAACGGACCTTCTTGGCGTTCTCACCTTCACCGACGACCTTGAAACCGACGCGGGTCGGCTTGCCATCCTTCGGGTCGGCGACCGAGAGGTTGGAGAGGTGAATCGCCGCTTCCTTCTGGACGATGCCAGCTTCCTGGCTGGCCGTCTGCTTCTGGTGGCGCTTCACCATGTTGACGCCGGAGACGACAGCACGGTCGTCCTTCGGCATCACCTGAGTGACCGTGCCGGTACGACCCTTGTCCTTACCGGCGAGTACGACGACTTTGTCGCCCTTCTTGATCTTTTGCATCGAGCCGGCTCCTTACAGCACTTCAGGTGCCAGGGAAATGATCTTCATGTGGTTCCGCGCGCGAAGCTCGCGGGGAACCGGTCCGAAGATACGGGTGCCGACCGGCTCTTTCTTGTTGTCGATGAGGACGGCCGCATTGCGGTCGAACCGGATCACCGAACCATCGGCGCGACGGATGTCCTTGGCGGTGCGAACGACCACCGCCTTCATCACGTCACCCTTCTTAACGCGGCCACGCGGAATGGCTTCCTTGATCGAAACGACGATGATGTCGCCGACCGAAGCATACTTCCGCTTGGAACCGCCCAGCACTTTGATGCACATGACACGACGTGCGCCGGAATTGTCCGCCACGTCGAGGTTTGTTTGCATCTGAATCATGTGAGGCCGCCTTCAAATAAACGAGCGGCCGGGGAGCGCGGGATCGCGCGCTTCACCCCGGCACAAGAGTTCAACGAGCCGCTGCTTCGCCTGCAACGACGATCCAGGTCTTGTCCTTGGAGATCGGACGGGTCTCCTCGATGGAGACCATATCGCCAACCTTGAACTGGTTCGACTCGTCGTGCGCCTTGTACTTCTTGGACCGACGAACGGTCTTCTTGAAGAGCGGATGCGTGAAGCGACGCTCCACGAGCACGACGACCGTCTTGTCATTCTTATCGGAGACCACAGTCCCCTGCAAAACGCGTTTCGGCATAGTTTAATCTACCTTCAGGCCTTGGCCGTGTCCGCCTTCTGGCGGGCGATGGTCTTGATACGGGCGATGTCGCGGCGAATTTCCTTGACCCGAGCCGTATTTTCGAGCTGGCCTGTAGCACGCTGGAAGCGCAGATTAAACTGCTCTTTTTTCAGCTTGCCGAGTTCTTCGGTCAGTTCGTCCTGCGTCTTGGAGACGATATCGGAGGCTTTCATGATCCCTCCCCCTTATTCGGCGATGCGCTGAATGAAACGGGTACGGATCGGAAGCTTCGCCGCGCCGAGACGAAGCGCCTCGCGAGCGACCTCCTCGGCAACGCCGTCGATCTCGAACATGATGCGACCGGGGGCGACGCGAGCCGCCCAGTATTCGATCGCGCCCTTGCCCTTACCCATGCGGACTTCGGTCGGCTTTGCGGTGACCGGAAGGTCGGGGAAGATACGGATCCACACCCGGCCCTGGCGCTTCATCTGACGCGTGATCGCGCGGCGAGCCGCCTCGATCTGGCGCGCGGTGACGCGCTCCGGCTCAAGAGCCTTGAGGCCGAACGTGCCGTAGCTGAGTACGGCGCCGGCCTTGGAAGCCCCGTGAATGCGTCCCTTGAACGCCTTCCGGAACTTCGTGCGCTTTGGCTGCAACATTTCATCTACTCCGGAGCTGGCCTATCAGGCGTGATCGCGATCGCGCTCGCGACGACGGTTGTTGCCGCCACCCGAGGCTTCACCTTCAACCGCGCGGCGCTCGGAAGCCATCGGATCGTGCTCAAGGATTTCGCCCTTGAAGATCCAGACCTTCACGCCGCACACGCCATAAGCCGTATGCGCCTCGGCCGTGCCGTAGTCGACGTCCGCACGAAGGGTGTGCAAAGGCACGCGGCCCTCGCGGTACCATTCCATGCGGGCGATTTCCGCGCCGCCCAGACGACCCGAGCAATTGATGCGGATGCCTTCGGCGCCAAGACGCATCGCCGACTGCACCGCGCGCTTCATGGCGCGACGGAAGGCGATACGACGCTCGAGCTGCTGCGTGATACCCTGCGCGACGAGCGTCGCGTCGGTCTCAGGCTTGCGCACCTCGACGATGTTGATGTGCGTCTCGGCGTTCGTCATGGTCGAGAGCTTCTTGCGAAGCTTCTCGATGTCAGCGCCCTTCTTGCCGATCACGATACCCGGACGAGCCGAGTGGATCGTGACGCGGCACTTCTTGTGCGGACGCTCGATGACAACCTTGGAGACCGCTGCCTGCTTCAGCTCGTTCAGAAGGTACTTGCGGATCGCAAGGTCCTCGTGAAGCAGCTTGCCGTACTCGTTGGTGTTCGCGAACCAACGCGAATCCCAGGTCCGGTTGATGCCGAGTCGGAGGCCGATCGGATTGACTTTCTGACCCATTACGCGGCTCCCTCTTCGGCCACTTCGCGCACCACGATCGTGAGGTGCGAGAACGGCTTCTCGACACGGCTCGCGCGACCACGGCCACGAGCGTGGAAACGCTTCATCGTGATCGACTTGCCGACGAACGCCTCGGAGACCACCAGAGCGTCGACGTCGAGATCATGATTGTTCTCGGCGTTCGCGATGGCGCTTTCCAGCGTCTTCTTCACGGTCTCGGCGATCCGCTTGCGCGAGAAGGTGAGGTCCGCGAGAGCGCGCTCCACCTTCTTGCCGCGGATCAGCTGCGCGACCAGGTTCAACTTCTGCGGGCTGACTCGGATGGTGCGAGCGACGGCCCGCGCCTCGTTGTCTTTGAGCGCCCGCTCAGTTTTGGCCTTGCCCATGTTACTTCCTCTTCGCCTTCTTGTCGGCGCCGTGGCCGTAATAGGTGCGGGTCGGGGAGAATTCGCCGAACTTGTGTCCGACCATATCCTCGTTGACCGTGACCGGGATGTGCTTGTTGCCGTTGTAGACGCCGAAGGTCAAACCGATGAACTGCGGCAGAATCGTGGACCGGCGGGTCCAGATCTTGATGACTTCGTTGCGACCGCCGGAGCGGACCTTATCGGCCTTCTTCAGCAGGTAGCCATCAACGAACGGACCTTTCCAGACGGAACGTGTCATGGAGTGTTTCCCTTACTTCTTGCGCTGATGGCGCGAGCGCATGATGAACTTGTCCGTGGACTTGTTCTGACGCGTCCGCTTGCCCTTCGTCGGCTTGCCCCACGGCGAGACCGGATGACGGCCACCCGAGGTGCGGCCTTCGCCACCACCATGCGGGTGATCGACCGGGTTCATCGCGACGCCGCGAACATGAGGCCGACGACCGAGCCAGACCGCGCGACCGGCCTTGCCCAGATTGATGTTGCCATGGTCCGGGTTGGACACGGCGCCGACCGTGGCGAAGCACGAGCCGGAAACGAGACGCTGCTCGCCCGAGTTCAGACGAAGGATCGCCATCCCCTGATCGCGACCAACGAGCTGCGCGTAGGCGCCGGCGGAGCGGGCGATCTGACCGCCCTTCTCCGGTTTCATCTCCACGTTGTGGATGATGGTGCCGACCGGCATGGCCGAAAGCGGCATCGCGTTGCCGGGTTTCACATCGACGCCGGTCAGACCTGAGATGATCTGATCGCCGGCGGCGAGGCGCTGCGGGGCCAGGATGTAGGCGAGCTCACCGTCCGCATAGCGGATGAGGGCGATGAATGCGGTGCGGTTCGGATCGTACTCGAGACGCTCCACCGTGCCGACGACATCAAGCTTGCGACGCTTGAAGTCGATCATGCGGTAGGTGCGCTTGTGACCGCCGCCCTGGTAGCGGGCCGTGATACGGCCCATGTTGTTGCGGCCGCCCTTCTGGGTCAGGCCTTCGGTCAACTGCTTGACCGGCTTGCCTTTCCACAGACCCGAACGGTCGACGATGACCAGCTGACGCTGGCTCGGGGTGACCGAGTTGAAGCTTTTCAGTGCCATGTTCTCAATTCCTCGCGGCCAACCGTCAGAGACCGGTCGAGACGTCGATGGACTGGCCTTCGGCCAGCGTCACGATCGCCTTCTTCTGGTCGCTCTGGCGGCCGAGACGGCCCTTGAAGCGACGGGTCTTGCCTTTGCGGTTCAACGTGTTCACAGCGGTGACCTTCACGCCGAACAGGGCCTCGACGGCTGCCTTGATCTGCGGCTTGGTCGCGGTGTCGGGAACGTTGAAGATCACCTGGTTGAAGTCGGACACGAGGGTCGACTTCTCGGTGATCACCGGGCTGGTGATGACGTCGTAGTGACGAAGATCGGTCATTTGAAGCGCTCCTCGAGAGCCTCGACGGCCGCCTTCGACAGGACAAGCGTCTGACGGCGAAGAATGTCATAGACGTTGATACCCTGAACCGGCAGCACGTCGATGTTCGGAAGATTGCGGGCCGAACGCGAGAAGTTCACGTCGAGATCGGAGCCGCCGATGATCAGCGCATTGGTCCAGCCGAGGCCGGCGAGCTGGGTGGCGACCGCCTTGGTCTTGCCGTCGCTCGATGCGATCTCGTCCACGACGATAAGGCCGCCCGACTTCGCCTTGGCCGAAAGTGCATGCTTCAGGCCGAGGGCGCGGAGCTTCTTCGGCAGGTCGTGGGCGTGCGAGCGCGAAACCGGGCCGTGGGCCTTACCACCGCCGCGGAACTGCGGAGCGCGAGCAGAACCATGACGAGCGCGACCGGTTCCCTTCTGTTTGTAGAGCTTGGCGCCGGTGCGGGCGATCTCGGCACGGCCGAGCGTCTGGTGCGAACCCTGCTGACGCTTGGCGAGCTGCCAACGCACAACACGCTGAAGAATGTCCTCGCGGGGCTCGAGACCGAAGATCTCGTCCGCCAGCGTCACCGAGCCAGCTTCGCCGCCGGAAAGGGATGTGATCTTGATGTCCATTATTCCGTACCCTCGGAAGCGGCTTCAGCTGCCGAGCCGTTGTTGCCGGCCTGGCGGATCGCGGCGGGCTTGGGCGCGTTCGCGGGCAGCGGCACCTTGACCGCATCGCGAACCAGGATCCAACCGCCCTTCGAGCCCGGAACCGCGCCACGGATCAGGAGCAGGCCCTTGTCCGCATCGGTCCGGATGACTTCGAGGTTCTGGGTCGTCACGCGGGTCTGACCCATGTGACCGGCCATCTTCTTGTTCTTGAAGACCTTACCCGGATCCTGACGCTGACCCGTCGAACCATGCGAGCGGTGCGACACGGACACGCCGTGCGTGGCGCGCAGACCACCGAAGTTGTGGCGCTTCATGGCGCCGGCGAAGCCCTTGCCGATCGAGGTGCCGGTGACGTCCACCAGCTGACCCGCGACGAAGTGCTCGGCCGTGATCTCCGCGCCGATCTCAACGAGATTGTCGTCGGAAACGCGGAACTCGGCGACCTTACGCTTGGGCTCGACCGACGCCTGGGCGAAGACGCCGCGCATGGCCTTGGACGTGTTCTTGACCTTGGCGAGGCCGACGCCGAGCTGGACGGCGGTATAGCCATGCTTCTCTTGGGTCCGCTGACCCACGACCTGCAAGTTTTCGATCTTCAGGACCGTGACCGGAACATGCTCGCCTGCATCATTGTAGATGCGCGTCATGCCGACCTTCTGTGCAATCACACCTGAACGCATATATTCGTTCTTTCTTCAGAGGAACCTATCGGGTGTGTCGCCCGGTTCGGTTCTTGTTGAGCTCGTTAGAGCTTGATCTCGACATCCACGCCGGCGGCGAGGTCGAGCTTCATCAGCGCGTCCACGGTCTGCGGAGTGGGGTCGACGATGTCGAGAAGACGCTTGTGCGTCCGCATCTCGAACTGCTCGCGCGACTTCTTGTCGATATGGGGCGAGCGGTTCACCGTGAACTTCTCGATGCGCGTCGGCAGCGGGATCGGCCCGCGCACGTTGGCGCCTGTACGTTTCGCCGTGGATACGATCTCGCGAGTGGAAGCGTCGAGCACACGATGGTCGAACGCCTTCAGGCGGATGCGGATATTCTGGCCGTTCATTGCATTCGTCCTTCCGTCGGAGACATGCCGGAGAGCCGGCGCTATCCGAGCGCTAAAACAGTCTTCAGCCAATTCAAACAGGACGCCTCAACGGCGTCCAAACCGCCCCGAAGGGCAAAGAGAACGCGGCGGTGTAGACCGCCGCGTTCTCTAATTCAAGTGTTTACGTCGA